>CAMYKU010000005.1:74125-110477 GCA_947259105.1 uncultured Alphaproteobacteria bacterium | reverse complement strand
CGGAGAGCAGGGGGGCAGTTTCGCGGACAAGCCGCCGGCGGTGATCCTCGATGTCGACGAGACCGTTCTCGACAATTCGAAGTACCAGGCCTGGATGGTCATGGGCGACAAGACCTTCCACCCGAAGACCTGGGGCGAGTTCGTCAATTCGGTGGATTCGATGCCGATTCCGGGATCGCTCGCGTTTACCAAATACGCCGACAGAAAGGGCGTGAAGGTGTTCTATGTCTCCAACCGCACCGGCGATCTGGAAGACGCGACGCGCAAGAACCTCGAGAAATTCGGCTACCCGATGGGCGGCAATGTCGATACCGTACTTCTGAAGAAAGAACGTGAGGAATGGGCCTCGTCGAAGAAGAGCCCGCGGCGGATCCATGTCGGCAACGACTACCGGGTGCTGCTGGTCCTCGGCGACAATTTCGGCGACTTCGTCGACGCCTACAAGGGCAGCCTCGAAGAGCGCCGGGCGATCTTGGAGAAGACCGGCGCCATGTGGGGAACGAAGTGGATCGTGCTTCCCAACCCGTCATACGGGTCCTGGGAATCGGCACCCTACGGCCATGACTACAAGGAACCCGACCAGCGCGGCAAGAAACAGGGTGCCCTGTCGGTCTGGGCGCAGTGACGGGCAGGCGTCGTCATTGCGAGCCGCAGGCGAAGCAATCCAGGCTCTCGGCGAGTCTGGATTGCCGCGGCGCTTCGCGCCTCGCAATGACGGAAATTCCGGCCGAGGGGGCCTGTCCTGCCAGTCCTATTTCGTGCCGAAGATCCGGTCGCCGGCGTCGCCCAGGCCGGGCAGGATGTAGCCGTGGTCGTTCAGCTCCCGGTCGATGGCGGCGGTATACATCGGCACGTCCGGGTGGGCCGCGTTGAACGCCTCGATGCCTTCGGGGGCTGCCAGCAGACAGACGAATTTCAGGCGCCGGGCGCCTGCCGCCTTGACCCTCTCGACGGCCGCGATCGAGGAATGGGCGGTCGCCAGCATCGGGTCGACGACGATGCACAGCCGCTCGCCCAGCGAATGCGGGACCTTGAAGTAGTACTCGATCGCTTCCAGCGTTTCGGGGTCGCGATACAGTCCGACATGCCCGACCCGCGCAGAGGGGATGAGGTCCAGCATGCCCTGCAGCAGCCCGTCGCCCGCGCGCAGGATCGAGATCAGGCAGAGTTTCTTGCCCCCGAGCACCGGTGACTGCATTTTTTCCAGAGGCGTTTCGATCTCCTTCATGACCGTCGGCAGGTCCCGTGCGACCTCATAGAGAAGCAGCAGGCTGATTTCCCGCAGGAGCTCACGGAACAGGGCAGTTGGCGCATCCTTCTGCCGCATCAATGTCAGCTTGTGCTGAACCAGCGGGTGGTCGATGACCGTGACGTTGGCCGTGCTCATCCCGTGCACCTCCGTTTCCTGTCTCCCATGCCGCACAATAGACCCGATCCCGCCGCGGATTGCCAGCCGCCGTGGATCAGGACGCTGCTTGCAGGGCCTGCCACACCCGCTCCGGCGTCGCCGGCATCTCGAGGCTGCGCACGCCGCGCTCCGCCAGCGCATCGACGACCGCATTCATCGTCGCCGCAAGCGAGCCGACGCAGCCGGCCTCGCCGCAGCCCTTGACGCCGAGTGCGTTCATCGCGGTCGGCTGCGGGTTCATCGCGACCTCGATATCCGGGAGATCGCCGGCCCGGGGCATCGCGTAATCCATGAACGATCCGCTCAGCAGCTGGCCCGACTCCTCGTCCCACACGACGTTTTCCATGATGATCTGTCCGACCCCCTGCGCGATGCCGCCATGCAGCTGCCCCTCGACGATCAGCGGGTTCACCACGACGCCGAAATCGCCGACCACGCCGTAGCGCAGGAGTTCGATGGCGCCGGTCTCCGGGTCGATTTCGACCTCGCAGATGTGGCACGCGTTGGGATAGGTGGTGGCGTCGGGCGCGTAGTCCGCGTGGGCCTGCAGGGGACGGCCGGATTCGACGGCGCGGCTGCAGACCTCTTTGAGGGCGATCGTGCGGTCGGTGCCGGCGACGGTGAAGGCGCCGTCGGCGAAGACGATATCGGCCGCCGCCGCCTCCAGCGCGTCGGCGGCGACGGTCTTCGCCTGCTCGAGCACGTCGTGGGCCGCCATCCGCACCGCCCCGCCGCCGATGGTGATCGACCGGGACCCGAACGTGCCGCCGGCGGTCGGCAGGACCCCGCTATCGCCCTGGACGAAATCGACATCGTCGAAATCGAGCCCGAGATACTCGGTCAGCAGCTGGCGGAAGGCGGTTTCGTGTCCCTGCCCGTGCGAGCAGGTGCCGGCCTTGAGGAACGCGCGTCCGTCGGCGCCGAAACCGAGCTCCGCTTCCTCGCCCCGCTCCATCTTGCCGGCGCTTTCGATGGCGTTGGCGATGCCGATCCCGCGCAGTTTCCCGCGCGCCCGCGAGTCCGTCCGCCTTGCCGCGAAATCCGCATAGCCCATGAGTTCGAGCGCCTTGTCGAGATTGCCGGGAAAATCCCCGGAATCGTACGTGAACGTCAGCGCGGTCCGGTAGGGAAACGCTCCGGGCTGGATGAGATTGCGCCGGCGCAGCTCCGCCGGATCCATGCCGATCTGCCGCGCCGCCGTATCGATCAGCCGCTCCAGCACGTAGATCGCCTCCGGTCGGCCGGCGCCGCGATAGGCGGCCGTGGTGTTGGTATTGGTGAAATAGGCGTCGATTTCGACGTGGATCGCCGGCGTCCGGTAGACCCCCGCGAGGCACCCGATATTGCCGACGATCGGGTTCGGTCCGCCGCCCGAAAGGTAGGCCCCCAGCGCCGCCGCCGTGCGGACCCGGATGGCGAGGAACTGCCCGTCCCCGTCGAGCGCCAGCTCGGCGGTCGTCAGATTGTCGCGGCCCTGGTCGTCCGACTGGAAGCTCTCGCTGCGCTCGCCGGTCCATTTGACCGGCCGCCCGACCCGGCGCGACGCCCACAGCACCAGTGCCTGTTCGTGATACGGCGAATTGCGGTTGCCGAACCCGCCGCCCATGTCATGGCAGACGACGCGCAGCTTGTCCGGCGCGATCTTCAGGATCGGCTCGGCGAGGAACCCCCTGGCCCGGTTCGGCGATTGCGTTCCGGTGGTCAGCCGGTACGAGCCGTCGGACGGATCGTAGGACCCGATCGTCGCGCGCGGCTCGATCGGGCCGGGCTGGACGCGCGAGATCGGAACTTCCAGGCGCACCGTGTAGGCGGCCCGCCCGAAGGCGGCGTCCACCGCCGCGCGGTCGCCGGCTTCGTGATGGAAGCCGATATTGTCCGGGCAGTCGTCGCGGATCGCCGGCGCGCCGGGCGCCAGCACCTGCCGCAACGAGGTGACCGCCGGCAGCGCCTCGTACGCGACATCGATCAGCTCCGCCGCGTCCTTCGCCTGGTTCAGCGTCTCCGCGACGACGAAGGCGACATAGTCGCCGACATAGCGCACGGCTTCGCGGTTCAGGATCGGCCGCGGCGGCTGGAACATCGGCGCGCCGTCGCGCCGCTTCATCTGCCGCGCGCAGGGAATGTCGCCCAGCCCGTCCGCCGCCACGTCCGCGCCGGTCAGGACCGCGATCACGCCCGGCGCGGATTGCGCCGCGCCGGTGTCGACCTTGAGGATCCGCGCATTGGCGTGCGGCGACCGCAGGACATAACCGCGCGCCACGTTGTCCGGCACGAGATCGTCGGTGAAATCACCGTCCCCTTTCAGAAAGCGCGAATCCTCCACGCGACGCGAGGCGACGCCGATTCCCCCTCCGATCGTACTCATTCCGGCTCTCCCTTTTCGGCCATCGCGATGTTAGGAGCAGGACGCGCCGAGGGGAAGCGTCGCGTTGATGTTCGTCAGCCGTCCGCCATCGCCGCCGTCTTGATCGACTCGTATCGTGCCTCGAGCTCGGCGGCCACCGCCGCCGCGACCTCCTCGACGGTGCCGTCCCGGGACTGCCTCTCGCCGCGTTTCCATTGTTCGATATAGGCATCGGTGCCGACCAGGTTCCTGCGCATGGCGACGGCGTCGATCAGCACCTGGAAGCGGTCGCTCAGCTGGATTTTCTTTTTCGCTCTACCCTCCCTGGCCTCGACCATCGACGGAATGTCCCGCCAGTACAATATCGTGTAATCCGCCATCACGCGCTTCCCTCCAATCGCCGTTTCGGCGGCGCCGCAAGCCGCCAGAGGGATATATGCGAAGGCCGGCAATCCTGCAATCGCGCCGCACCGGGCAACTATCCCTCGACGGGACCGTGCAAAAGCATGTAGGAGCATTTCGAGTATTGTTCGGAGCCGGCATCGAGCGACCTCATACTTCGAGACGGTTGCTTCGCAACCTCCTCAGCATGAGGGCACAGGCATTGGAGCCTCATGCTGAGGAGCCCCGAAGGGGCGTCTCGAAGTATGAGGTCGCGCCGGCGGCCGGGCGCGGGAGAGGGAGCCGAGCGATGACGAAGTCTCTTTCTGTCAGGATCGTCGACCCGGAAACGGCGCCGGACGGAGTCGCGGCGAAAGCCGAGGCCGGCGAGACCTATCTCGATGTCGCGCAGCGCGCCGGGTTCGAGGTCGCCGCGACCTGCGGCGGGCGCGGGCGCTGCCGCAGCTGCCGGATCAAGATCCTCGAGGGCGACGCGCCGCCGCCGGGGATCACCGACCGGGTCCAGCTCGGACACGAGGAGGTGCATGAACGCTTCCGGCTGTCCTGCCAGACCCGAATCATCGCCGACGGCGCCATCCTGCTGGCGCCGCCGAGGGCCGAGACCGGCCACAAAATTCTTGCCGCCCGGGAACTCGCTGCCGGCATGCGCCTCGATTCCGGCATCGAAAAACGCCACCTCCAGGCCGCGGCGCCCCACGACGAGAACGACCAGACCTCGGACTGGGACGAAGTCCGCGCCGTTTTCGGCGACGGCCTGGCCGGCGGCATCCCCGTCGAAATCCTGCGCCGCCTGCCCGGCCTGCTGCGCGAGAAGAGCGGGTCGCTGACCGTCACCACCTTCAACGGCGAGGTCGTCGCGATCGAGCCGGGCGACACCACGGCGCACAAATACGGCATGGCCTTCGACATCGGGACGACCAGCATCGTCGGCTCGCTGCTCGATCTTACCAGCGGCGAGGAACTGGCCTCGGTCGGCGGCATCAATCCGCAGGCGGTCCACGGCGGCGACCTGATGTCGCGCATCGCCTATGCCCAGTTCGACGCGAAGAAGCTGCAGACGCTGCGGGCGAAGGTGCTGGGCGCGGTCAACTCTTTCGTCGGCGAGGCCTGCGCCGGGGCCGGCGTCGACCCGGCCCACATCCACAAGGTCGTCGTCGTCGGCAACACCTGCATGCACCATATCTTCCTCGGCATCGACCCCACCCATGTCGGCCTTGCGCCCTACGCGCCGGCGATCCGCGACGCGATGGTGTTGCCGGCGGCGGAGGTGCCGCTCAAATCGACGCCCAATGCCCGGGTCTGCCTGCTGCCGATCGTCGCCGGGTTCGTCGGCGCGGACACGGTGGCGGCGGTGCTGGCAACGCGGCTCGACGAGTCGGAGGAGATTCGGGCGCTGGTCGACATCGGAACCAACGGCGAGGTGGTGATGGGGTCGCGCAAGCGGCTGATGGCCTGCTCGGCGCCGGCCGGCCCTGCCCTTGAAGGCGCCCAGATCCGGCACGGCATGCGCGGCGCGGTCGGCGCCATCGAGAGGGTGGAGATCGGCGACGACGTGGCCCTCGGCGTGATCGGCGCGGCGCCGCCGGTCGGCATCTGCGGCTCCGGGTTGATCGATGCGATCGCCAAGATGCTGGACGCCGGTGTGCTCGAGCCCTCGGGCCTGCTGCGCGGCGAGGACCGCACCGACCTGCCGCCGGCGCTCGCCGCACGTCTGGTCCGGGACGATGCCGGCGTCGCCTTCGTGCTGTCGTGGGCGCGGAATTCGGGGATCGACGAGGACATCACGCTGACCCAGAACGATATCCGCCAGCTCCAGCTCGCCAAGGGCGCGATCTGCTCCGGCGTGATGCTGTTGCAGCGGGTCATGAGGATTCGTGGCGAGAAGATCGGCGAGCTGATGCTGTGCGGCGGCTTCGGCAACTACATCAACACCGAGAGCGCGCTGCGCATCCGCCTGCTGCCCGAGCTGCCGCTCGACCGCATCACCTATTTCGGCAACGCCGCCGCGCTCGGCGCGCAGATGGCGCTGCTCTCGGAGACCGAGCGGCTGCGGGCGTCGGAACTGGCGCGCAGCATCGAGCACGTCTCGCTGGCGACCGACCCGGAATTCCAGGAGATCTTCGTCGAGGCCGTCCAGTTCCCCGGCGCCGCGGTCACGCCGATCCGGCGCGGCGCCCGGAGGGGGCGGCGCGCCCGGGCGGGGGAGTAAGGGGGGCGGGCGGCGTTGTCCCAGAGCATTGTCCGTTCAGGTGGAATCGGTTCCGGCCGGCGGCGCGACCTCATACTTCGAGACGGGCCTTGCGGCCCTCCTCAGCATTAGGACACAGATCTTGGAGCCTCATGCTGAGGAGGCGCGTAGCGCCGTCTCGAAGTATGAGGTCACTCGGTGCTGGCGCCGATCAATCTTGCAAAACCCTAGTTCGCCGCGTCGGGGTCATTGAGCAGCGTGTCCAGCTCGTCCAGTCTGCCCGTCTTCCTGGCGTCTTCTTCCGGCATCGTGTCGCCACAGAAATAGGGAATATATTCGGCCCCGGTCTCGCCCGTGTCCCGGACCAGCATGAACAGCATTGTCTCACCCACCTTGAAGTCACGGCCATAATCGCCCTGACCGGCGTCGTGCGAATAGACCGTGGTGGTCTTCCCGGGCTGACCCTTCCAGATCTTTCCGACGGTGACCATCGCGATCGCAGCCTGGCATAGTTTCAATTCCGGCCATCGGCTGCAGGCCTTTTCGGGACCGGGCAAACGCATGCGCCTGACATGGGTGATGGTGCCGGTGAAGATTGCGTCCATCGGTGCCGTGGTCGTATCGATGGAGCCGACCAGGCATGTTGTCGCGGCGGCTCTCTCTGCGCCGAAAGCCAACACTGTTGAACAGACACTCAGGAAAACGAGAAGGCGAATCATGATTGTTCCCCCTTGGTGATCCCGCCCTCCGGCGCGCCGTACTCTGAGATGAACGTCTCGAACGCGTGCCGCAATGCCTGGTCGTCGGCAATCTCGTCAAGGTTCTCCAGCAGTACGGTCAGAAGGTAGTTGTTGCTGAGCCCGTATTCGGCGTTCAGCGCCCGCAGCCGCGCATAGGCGGGGTCGGACAGCGCGGCGGCGAACCGCTTCGGCAAGGGGTAGCGTTTCTTGGCCATGGCGGGCTCCGTGTCTGCGGTGTCGGGTTCAGGACCCGTCCCAGCCGCACGCCGTCAGCGCCGCGCGCATATGCGGCGGCGGGGCGGCGGTGACGGTGACCGGGTCCTTTTTCGGATAGAGCGGCAGGGTGACGGCGCGGCTATGCAGTTGCAGGGGCGGCGCGGCGGACTCGCGGCCTGTCCCGTATACGGGGTCGCCGAGCACCGGGCAGCCGAGCGCGGCGCAGTGTACGCGTACCTGATGCGTACGTCCGGTCCTGGGGCGCAGCTCCAGCCAGCTCAGGCCACTCGATGTGCCCAGCGTGCGATAGGTGGTGACGGCCGACTTGCCATCCGCCGCGTCGGCCACCATGCGCCAGCCGCCCTGCTTCGTTGAGACCTTGCGCAGCGCAAGGTCGATCGTCCCCGAAGGCTTGTCCGGCGCGCCGGTGACGATCGCCCAGTAGACCTTCCCGACCCGCCCCTCGGAGAACAGCCGGGCCAGCCGGCGCAGGGCCTTGAGGTGGCGGCCGAGCACCAGGCAGCCGCTGGTGTCGCGGTCCAGCCTATGCGCCAGCGCCGGCGGCTTCGGCAGGCCGAAGCGCAGCGCGCCGAACCCCGCCTCCAGATTCGGGCCGCCGCCCGGCCCCCCGTGCACCGGGACCCCCGCCGGCTTGTCGACGATGAGCATCAGCCCGTCGCGGTAGAGGACACGGTCGGCAAGGTACTCGGCAGCCATGTGCCTGCGCTCACGCGGCGCGCCGCAGCGCCCGGCCGGGGCGGCCGCCCGTCTGCGTTCCGTCCGCCAGCACCGGCTGGCCGTTGACCAGCACCATCTCGATGCCGGCGGCGGGCCGGGCCGGGTCCTCGAAGGTGCCGGTATCGACGATGCGGCCGGCGTCGAACAGCACCAGGTCGGCGTACGCGCCGGGACGGATGATGCCGCGGCCGGCCAGCCCGAAGCGCGCCGCCGAAAGGCCGGTCATCTTGTGCACCGCCTGCTCCAGCGTGAACAGTCCGACCTCGCGTACGTAGTGGCCAAGTACGCGTGCGAAGGCGCCCCACAGGCGCGGATGCGGGTGCCGGTCGTGCGGCAGCCCGTCGGAGCCGATCATGGTGTGCGGGTACGCCAGAATCCGCCGTACGTCCGCCTCGTCCATCACGAAATAGATCGCCCCGCCCGGCTTGAGCCGCTGGAAGGCGTCGGCCTCGCCGCAACCCCACTCCGCCGCGATATCGTCCAGGTATTGTCCGGATATGTCCGGAAACGGTTCCGACCACGCGATCATGATGCGCTCGGCCTTCGCCATGTACGCGTCGAGCAGGACGGTGGAACTGGCCGCGTACGGATAGGCATCCAGCGCCACGTCCTGGCCGGCGCGGGCGGCATCGAACATCGCCAGCGTTTCGCGGCTGCGGCCGAAATTCTCGCGCCCGCTGCATTTGTGGTGCGAGACGACCAGCGGCACCCCGGCCTCACCCGCCGTCTCGAAGGATTCGGCCAGGGACTCCGTGACATGGTCGCCCTCGTCGCGCATGTGCGTGGTGTAGACGGCGCCGGTCCCGGCCAGCGGCTCCAGCAGCGCCACGATCTCCTCCTTCGGGGCGTCGCTGGCCGGCGGGTAGAACAGGCCGGTGCTCAGCCCCACGGCGCCGGCTTCGATGCATTCGCCGACCAGACCCTGCATGGCGGCGATCTCGCGGTCGCTGGCCGGCCGGTCGAGGCGGGGCATGGCGGCGACGCGCAGGGTCGTGTGGCCGACCATCGGCGCCGCATTGACCGGCAGCCCCGACCGTTCCAGCGTTGCCATGTAGCTGGCGAAATCCGGATAACGGAAGTCCCCGGCCGGCCCCAACAGGTCGAGCGGCGGCACCGGCGGCGCCCGCAAGGTGACCGGCGCCAGGCTGATGCCGCAGTTGCCGGTAACGACCGTGGTGACGCCCTGGGTCAGCTTGGGCAGCATGGCGCCGTCCCGCAGCAGGGCGTTGTCGTCATGGGTGTGCACGTCGATGAAGCCGGGCGCCAGAATCCGCCCGGTGCAGTCGATCTCGCGCGCCGCCGACGCGCCGCCGAGGTCGCCGACCGCAACGATCCGCTCGCCGCCGACCGCGACATCGCCGGCAAAGCGCGGCGCTCCCGTCCCGTCGACGATCGTCGCGTGCCGGAAGGCGATGTCGTGGCGGGTATGACGCTGGTTCTGCATCGCGGGCGGAGTCCGTTTGGCCGGACAGGCATGGAGCCACCCTCCGGCGGTCGCGTCAACCGTCCCGGGTGTGGCCAGCCGACTATCCATCCGAAAACCGTTGGGTTAACATCCGGGCCAAAGCATACCCGGCCCGCCTGCACCCTGCAGCGATCGACGCGCCGCGGCTGGCGGGAACGGGCAGACCATCCGCATGAGGTAATGGAGCGCGCAGGCCCCGAAATGATGTTTCGCGACGCAAGAGCCCATGACGCGGCCGGTCCAGCGGGCTCCGCGTGCGCGACGCGGCGGGCATGGCCGCGAATCGCCGCGGCGGCGCTCTTCCTGTTGGCGGCGACTCATGCGCCGGACCGGGCCGCTGCCGCCGCCTCCGCCGAGGAGATGCGCGGCGCCGCGGACGGCGTGTTCGCGTCCGGGGACTATCAGCGCGAGCTGCCGCTGCCGACCGCGTCCGATGGCGCCGGCCAGGGTAACGGCGAGTTGTGGTCCGATCCCGACTGGTGGCGGAATGAGGGCGATACGCAGGCGCCGGAGTTCTACCGGCCCGGTGCCAAGGATCGCGACGGTTTCGATTTCGATCTTCCGCCGGCGGTCGCCAGGGTGCTCAAGGTGCTGATGTGGGTCGTGTTTCTCGCCGGCGGGGCGCTTGTCGCGTATTATCTGATGAACGAGGCCCGGCTGTTTTCCCGCTGGAAAAAGGGCGACTGGCAGGAGCCCGGTGAACCGGGCGGCGCCGCCGTGGGCGGGACGTCGGGCCGGGATGGCGCCCTGCTCGAGGACTACGAGCGCCTCGCGGAAAGCGGCGAGTACGCAGAGGCTGTGCACGCGCTTCTGCTGCGCAGCATAACGCTGATCCGGGACCGCGGCGTCGCGTTGTCGTCGGCCCTGACCAGCCGGGAAATCCTGCGGCAGGTGCCGCTGGAAAACGATGAAAAGGACGCGTTGTCGACGCTGGTCGGCGTCACCGAAGTTACCCATTTCGGCGGCCGGGGCGCGACCGAGGCCGACTTTCTGCAGTGCCGCGATCTCTTCCGCCGGATCGCGCAGGGCGGCGCCGGGGGCACCGGATGAGCCAGGCCCAGCCCTATTCCGCGAAGACCGTATACTGGCTTCTGGCGGTCGGCGTGCTCTCCTTCGCGGGCGCCGCCTATTTCATGGTCTATTCCGAAAGCGATGTCGGAGCCGCCAAGGCGAACGCCTTCTCCTATTCGGCGATCGGCCACAAAGCGGTGGTGGAAACCCTGCGTGAAGTGGAGATTCCGGTTCTGGTGAGCCGTGTCGGCTCGGCGGCGAAGGCCGGCGATTCCTCGCTGCTGGTCGTGGCGGAGCCGCGCCTGGAGAACTGGTACGAGGAAACCCTCGACGCTGCGCCCTTCGCGGCGACGATTCTGCTCGTGCTGCCCAAATGGGACGGCTTCAAGGATGAAGCGCGGCCTCACTGGCTGCGGCTGGCCGGTATGGTGCCGCGCAAATACGTCGAATCGGTCCTGCGTTCGGTCGATCGAGGCGGGGCGGTGCTGCGGGTCGCCGGGCCCCTGGACTGGACCACGGGTTCGCTCGGGGCCGAACCTACGATCGCCTATCCGCAGCTGCTGGACTCCGACGCCCTGGAGCCCGTGATATGGAGCGACCAGGGTATCCTCCTCGGCGTGCTGGTCCACGATGGACAGACGATCTGGATCCTGTCGGACCCCGACATCCTGTCTAACCACGGGCTGGGGCAGGGCGACAACGCGGTGCTGACCCTGCGTCTGTTCGATATGCTGCGGCCGGCCGGGGGGGCGGTCATCTTCGATGAGGCCGTGCACGGCTACTGGCAGCCACCGAACCTCTGGCGGGCCTTGCTGGAGCTTCCCTTCGTCGTGCCTGTGTTTCTGGCCCTTGCGACGGTCCTCATCGTCGCCTGGGCCGCAACGGCGCGGTTCGGATCGCCGCTGCCGGCCCGTCCGCCGTTCATCTCCGGAAAGACGACGCTGATCGAAAATACCGCCAGCCTGCTGCGTTTCGGCGGTTTCGGATCCGCGATCCTCAAACGGTATGCCGACGCAACGCTGAGGGATGTCGCCGATCGTCTCAACGCACCGCGCAAGCTGGAAGGCGCGGCCCTGATCGCATGGGTCGACCGGGTCGGGACGAGACGCGGCGCGCAACGGAAATTCAAAGACCTGTACGACAGGGCCAGCGAACGCGGGGGGCATGCCCGGCGGGACGGCCCCCGCCTGGCCCGGCTCGCCAGGAGACTCTACCAATGGAAACGGGAGGTCATCGATGGATCTTGAGGCCATCGCACGGGTCGGTGCGCAGTTGAGGGAACAGGTCAGGAAGACGGTCATCGGGCAGGACACCGCCCTCGACCTGCTGCTGGTCAGCCTTCTGTCCGAGGGCCACCTCATTCTCGAGGGCGTCCCGGGCACGGCCAAGACGTTGCTGGTGCAGTCCTTCGCGGCGGCGCTGTCGCTGGCGTTCGGCCGTATCCAGTTCACGCCGGACCTCATGCCCGGCGACGTGCTGGGCACCAACCTGTTCAATTTCCAGACCAACCGGTTCAACCTGACCAAGGGCCCGATCTTCACGCAGCTGCTGCTGGCCGACGAGATCAACCGAACGCCGCCGAAGACCCAGGCGGCGCTGTTGCAGGCGATGCAGGAGCGGTCGGTCACGATCGACGGTGAAACCCATGCCCTGGGCGACGGGTTCATGGTCATCGCCACGCAGAACCCGATCGAACAACAGGGCACGTACCCGCTGCCGGAAGCGCAGCTCGACCGGTTCCTGTTCAAGCACATCCTCGATTATCCGTCTGAGGACGAGGAACGCGCCATCGTTGCCCGGCACGGCCACAGCACGGCGATGCCGAAGATCGGGGATTTCGGCATTCAGCCGGTCGCGGATATGGAAACGCTGATCGCGCTCCGCAGATTCGTCGACGGGATCAGGCTTTCCGACGACATGGTCAACTATATCGTCTCGGTGGTACGCGCGACCCGCGAGAACCCGTCGCTGCAGTTCGGGGCGTCCCCGCGCGCCGCGAACATGCTGGCCTCTGCGTCGCGCGCCAACGCAGCGATCAACGGCCGCGACTATGTCATTCCCGACGACGTCAAGTTCATCGCGCTGCCGGCCCTGCGGCACCGCGTTGTTATGGCGCCCGGCGCGGAGATCGAGGGCCTGTGGGTCGACAGCGTGGTCGGGCAGATCCTCGAAAACACCCCCGCGCCCCGCTGATGCGCCCGACGCCACGCGCCATTCTTCTCTTTGCCGCCGGAATTCCGGTATCGCTGGCGATCGTGCTGGTGAACGAAAACCTGTGGCCGTTCGGGCTTGCGCTGCTGGCTGTGGCGATGTTCCTGATCGGAATCGATGGGATGCGGGCGCTGTCGCCCGGCGTGCTGGAGATCGCCACGAAGCCGCCCGGAATCCTTTATGCCGGCGGCAGCGATGGGTTGCGCGTGACGCTTTCGGCGCCGCGGATCGTGCTGCCGACCGACATCGAGATGCTGTGCGAGGTCAGCGCCAACCTCGACATGCCGCCGCCGCAGCGGACGACCCTGACGCCGCGGGAGCCGGCGCAGCTGACCGCCCCGCTGACCCCGATCCGCCGCGGCTCGGCACACATCGAACGGCTGTGGCTGCGCTGGCGCGGTCCCATGGGGCTGATGGAGCGGCAGAGGATCGAAACGCTTTCCATCGAGATCCCGATCGTGCCCAATATCCGCGCCGTCCGCAACGCCGCGATCCGCTTCACAGCTTGGAATGCGGCCGCCGGGATCAAACCCCAGAACCAGCAGGGCGACGGTTCGGAGTTCGAATCCCTGCGCGATTACGTGCCAGGGCTGGACCACCGGTCGATCGACTGGAAGCACTCGGCGCGCCATCGCGAACTGGTCTGCAAGGAGTTCCGCGCCGAGCGCAATCACCAGATCGTCATGGCCATCGATACGGGTCATCTGATGGCGGAGCGGCTGGACGGCATTCCCAAGCTCGACCATGCGATCAACAATGCGCTGGTGCTGGGCTATGCATGCCTGCGGCACGGCGACCGGGTCGGCATATTCGGCTTCGATTCGCAGACGCGGCTGTACACCGAGCCGATCGGCGGCATGCATTTTTTCGATTATTTCCTGCGCACGTCGGTGCAGCTCGAATACCGGCCCGACGAAACGAATTTCACGCTCGCCCTGGCGGAGCTGACGATGCGCCTCAAGCAGCGCTCGCTGATCATCCTGCAGACCGAGTTCGTCGACACGACGACCGCGGAGCTGATGGTGGAGAATCTCGAGCGCCTCGTCGTGCGCCACGTCGTCTTGTTCGTGACGCTCCGGGATCCCGAACTCGACAGGACGATCGACGCGCCGCCCCACACACTCGAGGATGTCACCCGCTCGGTGATCGCCGACGACTTCGCGCGCGAGCGGCGGGTCGTGCTCGAGAGGCTGCGCCGTCTCGGCGTGCACTGCCTGGAGGCGCCAAGCGAGAAAATCGGCACGGAGATCGTCGACCGCTATCTCATGATCAAGAACAAGGAGCTGATCTGATGTCCCCGACCGGGACGGCGGGCGGCGGCGGCGCATGACCGACGTCAGGCTAAAGAGCTACGAATTCCGCCGCGAGCGCGAGGCGAGCTGGCGCGAGCTCGAGGATCTGCTTGCCCGGGCGGAGTCCGGCGGGATCCAGTCGCTCACCCCGCGCGAACTCTTTCAGCTGCCGAATCTCTATCGTGCAACCGTCTCGTCGCTGTCGGTCGCGCGCAGCATTACCCTGGACAGGAACGTACTGCTCTATCTGGAGGGCCTTGCGGCGCGGGCGTATTTCTTCGTCTATGGCGCGCGCGGCAGCCTGCTGGTCGGCATCAGGCGGTTCTTCGGCAGGCAATTCCCGCAGGCTGTGCGCGAAGCCCGGTATCATATCCTGGCCGCCACCTTCGTGCTGTTTGCCGGCATTGCCGTCGGCTGCCTGCTGACCCTGTCCAACGCCGACTGGTTCTACACGTTCGTCGGGACCGGCCTGGCGGGCGGGCGGACGCCGACAAGTACGACCGAATCCCTGCGCGACGTGCTGTATGACGATGGCGGCGGGCTTCTGGAGTCGCTCTACCTGTTCGCGACCTTCCTGTTCACGCACAATGCCCAGATCGGCATGCTGGCCTTTGCCCTCGGCTTCGCCCTCGGCGTGCCCGTGGTGCTGCTGATCTTCTATAACGGCCTCGGCATCGGCGCCTTCGTCGCGCTCTATTCGTCGCGCGGCCTGACCGTCGAATTCGTCGCCTGGCTCAGCATCCACGGAACCACCGAGCTCCTTGCGGTGCTGCTGTGCGGCGGGGCCGGCCTGTGGCTGGGCAGCGCCTTCGCCTTTCCCGGCCGCTACAGCCGTATCGACAACCTGGCGCGCCAGGGCAGGAAGGCCGGCGTGATCGCCATCGGCGCGGTCGTCATGCTGTTCCTCGCGGGCCTGCTGGAGGGGTTCGGGCGCCAGCTTATCCACGATGCGTCGCTGCGCTACCTGATCGGCAGCGTGGCGCTTGCGTTCTGGCTTGCCTATTTTACGCTGTCCGGGCGGGAGAGTGGCCGTGGCCGCGGCGAATGAAGCCCGCGATCCGGCCAAAGCGCCGCGGCAAGGTCTAGCACGCGACGTGATCACGCCGGAAGGCGTGCCGCTGCGCTTCGAGCTCGCCAGCCGCAGCGAACGGGCAACGGCGCTGATCATCGATCTGATGATCCTGTTTGCGGCCATTATCGTTCTGGTGCTGCTGGCGGCGCTGGGCGTCGGGTTCGGCGGCGCCTCCGGCTGGGGGGTCGCCTTCGCGCTGCTGGCGTTTTTCGCCCTGCGGAACTTCTATTTCACCTTCTTCGAGCTGCGCTGGCACGGCATGACCCCCGGCAAGCGCCTCCTGCAGATGCGCGTGATCGACCGCTATGGCGGGCGGCTGAGGCCGGAATCGGTGTTCGCCCGGAACCTGATGCGCGAGGTGGAGCTGTTCCTGCCGCTGAGCCTGGTGGCGAGCGCCGGCAGCATCGGCACCGGGAACTGGTCGATCCTGT
This sequence comes from uncultured Alphaproteobacteria bacterium, assembly GCA_947259105.1. GTDB lineage: Bacteria > Pseudomonadota > Alphaproteobacteria > UBA8366 > JADFVY01. Next base: position 94,959 of record CAMYKU010000005.1, on the reverse strand, counting down.
TCGCGCTGGTGTGGGCCAGCCTGTTCACGCTGATGCCGCTGTTCAACAAGGACATCATGCGGGCCGGCGATATCGTCGGCGGAACCTGGGTGATCAAGGCGCCGAGGAGCCGACTGCTTCCCGACATGGTGCAGGCCGCCGTAGCCGGGTCGGAGGCGGCCGATCCGGAAGCGCCCGGCTACGCGTTCACCCGCGAACAGCTCGAGATCTACGGGATCTACGAGCTGCAGACGCTGGAGACGGTGCTGCGCCAGGAGGGTCCCACGGCGCACGAGACCCAGGTCGAGGTCTGCGAGCGCATCCGGCGCAAGATCGGCTGGCAGGGTGAAGAGGAGCTGCAACCCAGGCGGTTTCTCGAAGCTTTCTACGCGGCGCTCCGGGCGCACCTGGAAAACCGGATGCTGTTCGGCGAGCGCCGCGAAAGCAAGCACGACCGCAAGAAATAGCGGACGGTCCGGTCAGTCGAACACGGCGGCGATCTGGCTGGTGTCCGCGCCTTCCTTGGCCACCCGAAGGTCGTGGTAGGTCACCGCGGCGAGAACCGCCGAGAGAGCGCTAATGAATGCTGAAATGATCCACTCGGTCGCGATCAGGCCGGTCAGGGCCGGCGTGCTGAAACCTCCGCTGCTGTCCATGCCGGCCGCCATTATGGCGGTCGCTATCACACCCATGACCATTCCGACACCGATGAGAATCACGAACAGCATAAGGAACAGGAAGAATATCGGCCACCGGTATCCTTTGGTCAGCTCGGCGCTTCGCGGCAGCGACTCGAGGCCCCGCTGCTCGACGACGGCGACGGGGATGACGACCCACAACATGATTGCAACGATGATACCCGGGATGACGAACGCCAGCGTTGCCAGTCCTGTGAGGAGACCCGATACGATGGCGACCCCCAGCACGGGGAACATCAGCGAGAGACCCTTCGAGAGGCAGTCACCAACGCTGGCCCGTTCGTTCCTCAGATCCTGGATCGTCCCGTATACCAGCGCCGCGGTCACGATATAGCCGAGCAAAATTTCGGCGACAAAAATGATGAACGGTTCGACCGACAGGCCCACTTCTTCCGCCAGGGGGTCCCCCGAGCCGGTTAGTATATGGTAGACATAGGTCGGGGACGTCAGTACCAGCGCCAGCAATCCGAACGGCACGATATTCCGGAACAGGGTCGAAAACGACCGCGCCATAACGCGGCCGGCCCGGAAATCGGTCGCTGCTGCTGCATAGTCGACCATGATGATGCCCTTCCTTTTCTGCCGAAAGTCCGCGCCGTGGCCGGCGACTGTCGCACAAACGACGCGAATTTCGCACGATAGTGGCAGATCATCAAGCCCGGCGCCGCGGACCGCGGCCGGCGCGGCGCGGTCGACCGGGATTGACGAAGGTCAATTCTGCACGAACTACTCTTGGCGTAGAGTCATCGCGCCAATAATGTATGAGCGAAAGGGGACGCGATGCCCAAGGCGCTGCGGCAGCTCAACAAGGAGCACGCGGATTTTGCCAAACTGCTCGATCTGCTGGATCGACAGCTGGCGGTGTTCGCAGCGGGTGAACGGCCGGACTATGATCTCATCGGTGCCGTTATCGACTACTGTATGGATTATCCGGACGCGGTGCATCACCCGAAAGAGGATCTGATCTACGGGATCCTGAAATCGCGGGATGCGGAACTGGCGCGCCTCGTCGGCGATCTCGAGGAGGAACACAGGCAGATCGGCGCCATGACCCGCGAACTGGCCGAGGCGATGCGGCGGGTGCTGGCCGAGGAGCTGGTCGACCGGCAGTCGGTGCACGATCTGACGCAGAGATTCGTCCGCGCCTACCGGCACCACATCGCGCTCGAAGAGGGGCGGGTATTTCCGGCGGCCGAGCAGGCCTTGTCGGAGGACGACTGGGCCGGGATCGACGCCCGGCTGGAGCATCGCGACGACCCGCTGTTCAGCGACGCGGTCATCGAGCGGTTCCGGGCGCTGCGCGCCAATATCGACGGGCTTGCAGTCATAGCCCGGGAGGCGTGATATGATCGGCTCGCCGCACGGCCGAATCGGTCGCATACGACACTGCCGCACACAACACTGTAAGATGGGGGCGTGAATGTCTGGACGGCGGCGCGGAGAGAAAGAGAGCACGGTCCGGCCGGCGCCGGCTTCCGGCGATGGCGGGGTCTGGTATTCCGATGATCCGCGGGACATCGGCTGGGTGCGCGAGAACATCCCGTGCCAGTCGGCGTGCCCGGCCGGCACCAACATCCCCGGCTACATCCAGGCGATCATGGAAAAGGAATATGGCCGCGCCTACGAGATCAACCGCGAGGCCAACGTCCTGCCGGGCATCCTGGGCCGGATCTGTTCGCGTCCCTGCGAGGATGTCTGCCGGCATGCCCAGCCGGGTAACGGCGAAACGGTCAACATCTGCCATCTGAAGCGGACCGCCAGCGACCTGAAGCATGTCGGCCACCGCATCACCGAAAGCCTCTATACGCCGTCCGGCAAGCAGGTCGCCATCGTCGGCGCGGGCCCCGCCGGTGTGGCGGCGGCGCACGATCTGTCGCTGCTCGGCCATGACGTGACGATCTTCGAGCGCGAATCCGACCCCGGCGGCATGCTTCGATACGGGATTCCAGCATTCCGCCTGCCGCGCGACGTATTGCACGTGGAACTGCACAACGCGCTGCGGCTTGGCGTGGAGCTGCGCACCGGGGTCGAAGTCGGCAGCGGCGAGGGGCAGACCCCGCTGACCAGGCTGGGCAAGGATTTCGACGCGGTCCTGCTGTCCACCGGCAGCATGGCCCCGGTGACGTTGCCGCTGAAAGAGGGCGTCGGCAAGGACAATCCGGACTCCATCGAGGGCGTCGAATACGGGCTCTATTTCCTGATGGAGATGCACCGCGGCGAGAAGAAGACCGTCGGCAAGCGCGTCGCCGTGGTCGGCGCGGGATTCACCGCACTCGACTGCGCCCGCGTCGCCAAACGTCTCGGCGCCGAAGAGGTCACAATCCATATCCGCACGGCCGAGGAATACATCCCGGTCACCAAGGACGAAATCTTCGAATGCAAGCGCGAGGGCGTCCGCATCAAGGGATTGCGGTCGCCGGCGCAGCTTTCGGTCGATGACGGCGGCCGCCTGCGGGGCATCGAGTTCGTGCAGAACCGGCTGGGTGGCTGGCGCGAAAACGGACGCCGCGCGGCTATTCCCATCGAGGGTTCGGAATTCTTCGAGCCTTGCGACACGCTGCTGATCGCCATCGGCCAGCGCACCGTGAACGACTATCTCGATATCAAGCTGGAACTCGACCGCTGGGGCAGCGTAAAGGCCGACGAGGGCGGACAGACGTCGAAGAAAGGCGTCTTCGCCGCCGGCGATTACGTGAGCGGCCCGACGACGATCATCGAGGCGGTCGGCAATGGCCGCCGCGTCGCGGCGGGTATCGATACCTGGCTGATGGGCCGCCAGCGCCGCCGCCAGGTCGTGCGTATCGAACCGGTCGACGGGCCTTTGCGGGAGCGCGGCTTCGACTTCATCGAGCGGCAGCACATGCCGACGGCGCCCCTGGCCGGGCGCAACAAGGAACTGACGAGAGAGGTCGAGACCGGCTACGACGAGGCGCTGGCCGCGACGGAATCGAAGCGCTGCTATCTCTGCAATCTGAAATATCAGATCGATGTCGACAACTGCATCTACTGCCGCGCCTGCATCGAAGTCGCGCCGAAGAACTGCATCAAGCTGGTCGAGGGGGTGGAGATTCGCGAGGACGGCACCTACGGCGAACTGTTGGAAACCAGCGAGTGGGACGAGGTCGGTGCGATCTGGATCGACAACAACGAGTGCATACGCTGCGGCGCCTGTTTCATGGTCTGCCCGACGAAATGCATCAGCATCACGCGGAACGAATTCGTGACACAGGATATCTGAGAAATGGCCGAACCGACCCACAACGTCATCATCGGCAACGGCAGCGCCGGCAACGGCGCCGCGATCACGCTGCGCGAGCGCGATCCGGACAGCCGGATCACGATCATCACCATGGGCAGCCTGCCGTTCTACAATCGGTACGACCTGCCCCGCGTGTTCCGCGGCTGCGACGACTGGCGGGAAATCCTCGTCCACCCGCTGGCGTATTACGACGACAACCGCATCACGCTTCGCCGCAACAGCCGCGTGACCGATGTGGACGGACGGTCGCGCAGCATCACCTTCGCCCATAACGAGGTGATGCACTACGACCAACTGCTGGTTTGCGCCGGTGGTCGCGGCTATCTGCCCGAAGAATTGAGCGACTATTACGGCCTGATGCACGGCTTCCATTCCTTCGAGGCGGCGATCACCACCCGTCGCGCGCTGCCGGAGGGCGGTACGGTCGTCATGCTGGGCGGCGACATGATCGGGCTGGACCTCGCACGCACGCTGATCGATGTCGGTTACCGGGTCGCGCTGCTGGCCAACGAGTACACGTTCTGGCCGCATCGCATCGACGCCGACGAGCGCGGCGGATTCATCGCGGCGCTGGAGCATATGGGCATCGAGGTCGTGGACGGCATGCGGCCGGTCGCGGTCGAGGAGGGGGCGGCCGGCACACCGGCACGCCGCGTCGTATTCGATGATGGCGGCTCGCTGGACGGCGATGTGGTGATGCCGTTCTACGGCCTCGTCCCCACGGCGGAGTTCATGCTGCGGTCCGGGGTCGACATCGAGCGGGGACTGCTGGTTGACCCGCAGCTGCACACGACGGACCCGCACATCTGGGCGGCCGGCGATGTCTGCCAGATCTGGTCGGCCGCCGACAACGAGTACCGGTTCTATTACGGCTGGACCAATGTCCGCCAAATGGGCGAGGTCGCGGCGCGCAATGTGACGGGCACGAACGAGCCCTTCGAAGGGGTCGACGACGAGCGCCTTCATATCGGCAAGGACGGTCATATCCTTTCGCCGTTCTGGGAGCACTAGACCATGGCGGAGCAACGCGAGAGCACGGACATCCAGTTCGCCGTTATCGGCTCGGCGGGAGATGGCACCATCGCTGCGGGCGACATCCTGAAACGCGCCATGGCGGGGCTCGGGTACAAGGTCATCGCCTTCGACATCTATCCCGCCGAAATCCGGGGTTTCGGCAAATGCATCTCGCGGGTGCGCGTGACCACGGAACAGGCGTATTCCCTGAAGCGCCATTCGGACGTGCTGGTTTCGCTCGACGACAGCTATGCGATCCCGCATGTCGGTGAAGTCTGCGACTTCGGCGCCGTCATCTACGAGGCGTCGCCGATCGCGCGGCAGCCCGAAGGCGGCCACATCACGGCGCATATACGGCCGACCCAGCTGCCCTACGGCCTGAACCAGCGGGAGATTTCGGAACGGGCGACCAACGCGGCCCGCTCGCGCAATATAGTGGTCCTGGGCTATCTCGCCGGACTCTACGACATCGACCCGCAGGCCTTCCGCGACGTGATCGCGGACAAGTTCCGCAGCAAGGCGGCGATCGTGACGACCAGCAACACCGCCGCGTTCGACGCCGCATACGAGGTCGGCAAAACCGTCTTCAAACTGGATCAGGGGAGCCTCGGTGAACCCGTCCATGCGCGCGAAGGCGAGACCGCGACCATGATGACCGGCAACGGCGCCATCGTGCGCGGCTGCATGGATGCCGGGCTCGACACGTTCTTCGGCTATCCGATAACGCCGGCCACCACGATCCTCGAGCGGCTCGCGGCGGAACTGCCGAAGCATGGCGGCCGCGTCCTGCAGACCGAAGACGAGATCTCGGCGATCTCGGCCACCATCGGCGCCGGCTACACCGGTGCGCGCGCGGCGACGGCGACCTCGGGCCCCGGCCTTGCGCTGATGGCCGAGATGCTGGGGCTCGGCGTCATGGGGGAAATCCCTTCGGTGGTGTTCGTAAGCCAGCGCGGCGGCCCGTCGACCGGTCTGCCGACGAAGACCGAACAGTCCGATCTCAACATCGCGGTGTTCGGCGGCGCCGGGGACGCGCAACGGATCGTGCTGGCGCCGACCAACGTCGACGGCTGCTATCGTACCGCCGGCAAGGCCTTCGAGATGGCGGAAAAATACCAGACGCCGGTCGTCGTGCTGCTCGATCTGTACCTGTCCAACCGCTATGAAACAGTCGTGCCGCCGGCCAAGAACCCCTTTGCCCCCAGTATGAACAAGGGGCTGGACGCGTGGCGCGGCGAGGGCGCCTACCAGCGCTACCAGAAGACGGACGACCATGTCAGCCCGCGCGCCGTTCCCGGCGACGAGGGTGGCATGCATACGGTGACGGGGCTGGAACACAGCGAGTTCGGCAAGCCCAGCGACCTGCCGGAAAACCACATGGCGATGAGCGCCAAGCGCCACGAGAAACTCAAGGCCGCGCTGACCCATCCCGACTTCACGATCTGCAAGCGCTTCGGCGACGAGGGACCCGTCGATGTCGGTATACTGGGATGGGGTTCGACATTCGGCGAAATCCTCGAGGCGATGTTCGCGGCCCAGGCGGCCGGCATCCGCTGTTCGGCAATGAAGGTGGTCATGCTGTCGCCCCTGCCGGAACAGCAGATCGTCTCGTTCATGGATGATTGCGGCGCCGTGCTGGTGCCCGAGCTCAATTACGAGGGACAACTCGCGAACCTGATCTCCGGCGCCCTCGGCCGGCCGGTGACGCGGCTCAACAGGGTCACGGGGGCGCCGATGCAGGTTGAAGAAATCCTGGCGGAAATCCGCCGGCTTGCCCAGGCCAAGGCCGCCTGAGGCGCGGGAGGGAGACCATGACCGAACTGCTCAAACCCGTCTATCTCGAAGACAAGCTCAAGCAGGTCCGCGGCGACGGGCATCTGCAGTATCGTTCGCGCTCGCTGCCGACCTGGTGCCCGGGATGCGGTTATTTCAGCGTCGCGGAAGGCGTCGCGGCGGCATTGAACCGCCTCGAGGTCGCACTCAAGGACGCCGTCATCGTCTCGGGAATCGGCTGCGCGTCGCGCTTCCCCTTCTTTATGGACACCTATGGCCTGCACACCCTGCACGGCCGCACCCTGCCGGTCGCCACCGGCGTCAAGGTAGCCAACGAAAAGCTGACGGTAATCGCGGTGGGAGGCGACGGCGACGCCTTCGCGATCGGAGGCGGCCATATCCCCCACGCGGCGCGGCGCAATGTGGACATCACCTATATGGTCTTCGACAACGGCGTCTACGGGCTGACCAAGGGCCAGACCTCGCCGACTTCGGTCCAGGGGTTCGTGACGCCTTCGACGCCGTACGAAAGCCATGACCAGCCGCTGAACCCGCTGATGATGCTGCTGTCCTACGGGGCCGGCTGGGTCGGTCAGGCCTATGCGGGCCGGCCGCACCATCTGGCCGACATGATCGTGGAGGCGATCGCCCATCGCGGTTTCTCCTACCTGCATATCCTCTCGCCCTGCGTGACCTTCGACAAGACGGAGATGACCTACTCCAACCTGGACGTGCGGGTGCGCGACCTGCCGCCGGACCACGATCCGGCGGACCGCATGGCGGCGATGGAGCAGGCCGCACGCACCGCCGCACCGGCGCTGGGCCTGTTCTTCAGCGAGACGCGCCCGACCCTGGGTGACGGCTTCGCCGACGTCGCGGCACGGGCGACCGGCCGGCCGGCCGGCAAGACGAAAGCCGCACGAAAAAAATAGCCTCGCGTATGGCCCGGGAGGGCTGCGGAATTTTTTATTTCCTTTTTACGCAGAAATTTGCGTAAAATGAGCGCTTGCAAATGAGCGAGTTAACCAATGACATCGCAACCCCTGTTCATTCTGTTGTGTTCCGGAGAACACGAGAAGATACAGATGGCGGCCATGATGGCTTCGGTCGGCGCGGTATCCGACCGGACGGTCCATGTGTTCGTCAGCATGAATGCGCTCTCTGCGTTCGCGAAAGACGCCCCGCCTGGCCAGCGCTACAGCGGTGGCGCATTTTCCCGCCAACTCCTCGAGAAGGGGGCGCCCGATGCGATGCAGCTCTTCGAGCAGGGCCGGATGCTCGGTGACCTGAAGATGTACGTCTGCTCGATGGCGCTCGATATCACGGGCTGGAGCGAGGACAGTCTGGTGGACGGTCTGTTCGATGACGCGCTCGGCCTGACCAAGTTTCTGTCCGACGCCGAGGGCGGACAGTTCGTTACGCTTTAGACGCCGCAACTGGAGAATACGGAAAGATGGCCCAACGCACCAAGATCGATGCCCGGGGCGCCTTCTGTCCCGGCCCGCTGATGGAGCTGATCGCCGGACTCAAACTTATAGAGGTGGGCGATGAAATCGAAGTCTGGTCTTCCGACAAGGGATCGGCCAAGGACATCCCGGAATGGGTTGCCAAGGTCGGTCACGAGATGGTCGGCGTGGAGTCCTGCGAAGGCTACGACAGCATTGTCATCCGGAAAGCAAAATAAGGCGTAAATCGGCGAGAAAGAGAGGGCGTGGGAAAACAAACGCCGGCCTTAACAGGGAGGAATAATACAATGGCTAAACATATCGTGATCGTCGGCGGGGGTCTCGCCGGCACCATCGTGGGCAACGGCTTGTGCCGGCAACTCGGCGACGAGTTGCGGTCTGGCGAGGTCCGCATCACCATGATCGGCAATTCCGACAAGCACCTGTATCAGCCGGGGCTGCTGTACCTGCCGTTCGGCCGGTTCCGCGAGGCCGAACTGTACCGCGACCAGCGCAAGGTGCTGGACCGCCGGGTGACCTTCGTTATCGATGCCGCCACCAACATCGATGTCGAGAACAACCGCGTTACATGCGAATCCGGCAAGAGTTACGACTACGACTATGTCGTCATCGCCACCGGTTCGCGCATCCGGCCGGAAACAATCCCGGGCATGGAGGAAGGCGCACACTGGTTCTACGACCTGGACGGCGCCCGCAAGATGCGCGACGCACTGCGCGACTTCGAAGGCGGCAAGATCGTGGTCAATGTCAACGCGCCGCACAAGTGCCCGGTGGCGCCGCTGGAAATTACCTTCATGCTACACGACTACCTGAAGGAACGGGGCCTGAAGGACAAGACCGAGATCACCTACACCTACCCGATCGGCCGATTGCACGCGCTGGAGCCGGTAGCCCACTGGACGGTGCCGGAGTTCGACAAATACGGCATCAAGTCCGAGACCTTCTTCAACACCAAGGAAGTCGACCCGGCGGCCAAGACCATCACCTCCGAGGAAGGCTCGACCCTGCCCTACGACCTGTTGGTTACGATCCCGCCGCATTCGGGCTCGCAGGTCATCCTGGACTCCGACCTGGGGGCCGGCGGCTGGGTGCCGACCGACAAGGAAAAGCTGCTGCGCGAAGGATCGACAAATGTCTTCGTGGTCGGCGACACCACCAACATCCCGATCTCGAAGGCCGGCTCCACCGCCCATTTCGAGGCCGACACGATCATCGACAATCTGGCCTCGCTGGTGACGGAAGGTCAATGGGCCCGCAATTACGACGGCAAGGTGTTCTGTTTCGTCGAGACCGGCATGACCACCGGAACCTATGTGTGGTTCAACTACACCACGCCGCCGAATCCGGGACCGCCGTCGCAGATGCTGCACTGGTTCAAGCTGGCGTACAACCGGTTGTACTGGCTGTCCGCCCGTGGACTTCTGTAGGGGGACGGTCGCATGGCAGAACAAGCACAGGCCGCCAAACCAAAGGTGCAGGCCGCCAAACCAAAAGTCGTGGTAAACATGCCCGAGGACGAGACCGCACGATTGATCCTCGCGGCCCGCGAGGCGATGACCGATTCAATGGTCGAGCGGATCGCCGAAACCGGTTCGAACGCGCTGGAGGTGCTAGATCGCCTCAATGACGAGACGACCAGGGACGCAATCCATACCGCGCTGGACCGGCTCACGGAATTGCACCGGATCGGGGCGCTGGATACCCTGTTCGACCTCGTGGCGATCATGCACGCGTCCAAATCGGCGTCGACCGACAATATCGTCGACCGGTTGTTCGCTTTCTTCGAGCAAATGGTGAACACGCTGGGCAGCGACAATCTCTCCCGGCTCGCCGAAGGCGCCACCAGCGCCATGGAGGACGCCGTCAGGGAAACCAAGGATGCCAAACCCAGGGGCGGCGTACTTTCAACCTTCTCGCTATTGTCGAAGCCGGAATCGCAGAAGAGTTTGATGTTCCTGCTGAGCCTCGCGGCGAACCTGCAGAAACGCTGCTGCGACTAGATTCGTTTTCCCTTGGCAAGACGGCGTGCGCCCGGCTCTATATCGGAGCCGGGCGTAATGCCGTGTGCGGCGCAAAGACGGTAAGACAGCAGGGAGGACATATGGGCCGCGATCCGCAATACGACATTCTCTTCGAGCCGGTGCAGATCGGCCCGGTGACGGCGCCGAACCGCTTCTACCAGGTGCCGCACTGCAATGGCATGGGGTACCGCGATCCGTCGGGCATGGTCGAATTGCGGCGTATCAAGGCGGAAGGCGGCTGGGGCGTGGTCTGCACCGAACAGGCGGAAATCCACCACACTTCCGAGATCACGCCGTTCATCGAAATCCGCCTGTGGGACGACCGCGACCTGCCGCCGCTCGTGGCGATGTGCGAGGCGGTGCATGCGGAGGGCGCCCTGGCCGGTATCGAGCTTGCCTACAACGGCATGAACGGGCCGAATTTCCTGACCCGCGAAATCCCGATGGGCCCATCGCACCTGCCGATCGTCACCTTCACCAACGACCCGGTCCAGGCCCGCGCCATGGACAAGGAGGATATCGGGAACCTGCGCCGCTGGCACCGCAACGCGGCGCTGCGCGCGAAGCGGGCCGGATTCGACATCGTCTATGTCTATGCGGCGCACGGCTTCGGCGCGCCGCAGCATTTCCTGTCGCGCCGCTACAACAGCCGCACCGACGAATATGGCGGCAGCCTCGAGAACCGCGCCCGGCTGCTGCGCGAACTGATCGAGGACACCGGGGACGCGGTGGGCGATGGTTGCGCCGTCGCCGTGCGCATCAGCATGGATGAGATGCTGGGCGAGGCCGGCCTGCACCGCGAAGAGGTCGAGGACGTGATCGCGCTGATGGCCGAGTTGCCGGACCTGTGGGACCTGACGCTCAGCGGCTGGGACAACGATTCCCGCACGTCCCGCTTCGCCGGGGAAGGCGCCCAGCAGCCGTTCGTTACGAACGTGAAATCGATCACCTCGAAGCCCGTGGTCGGCGTCGGCCGCTTCACCTCGCCGGACGCGATGGCGGCCATGGTGCGCAAGGGTGTGCTCGATTTGATCGGCGCGGCGCGGCCGTCGATCGCCGATCCGTTCCTGCCGCGCAAGATCGACGAGGGGCGGACCGACGAGATCCGCGAGTGCATCGGCTGCAACATCTGCATCACTGGCGACATGACGATGTCGCCGATCCGCTGCACCCAGAACCCGACGATGGGCGAGGAGTGGCGGCGCGGCTGGCATCCGGAGCGCATCCCCAGGAAGGGGTCTGACAGCCGCGTGCTGGTGATCGGCGCCGGTCCCGCCGGGCTGGAGGCCGCCCGGGCGCTGGGCAGGCGCGGCTATGCCGTCACCCTGGCCGAAGCCGGGCAGGAGCCGGGCGGCCGGGTTACCCGGGAATCCCGGCTGCCGGGCCTTGCCGCCTGGGCGCGGGTGCGCGACTACCGGCTGCAGCAGCTCAACGATCTGCCGAATGTGGAGGTGTTCTACGACAGCGCGCTGGCCGCCGACCAGGTATTGGAATTCGGCTTCGAGCATGTCGCTGTGGCAACCGGCGCGCGCTGGCGGCGCGACGGTATCGCACGGTTCCACCAGGCCGCGATCCCGATTGAGGACGGCCCGGCCGTGCTGACGCCCGACGACCTGATGGACGGCGCACGGCCCACCGGGCCGGTCGTGGTCTTCGACGACGACCATTACTACATGGGCAGCGTGCTGGCGGAGCTTCTTGCCGACAGCGGCTGCTCGGTATCACTGGTGACACCGGCGGCGGAAGCCGCCAACTGGACCCGGAATACGCTGGAGCAGGCCGCCATCCAGACGTGCCTGCTGGAGCGGGGCGTCCGCATCGTCCCGCACCGCGCGGTCGGCAGGATCCTGTCGGGCGGCGTGGAAACCGCCTGCGTCTACACCGGCCGTGCGGACGAACTCGCCTGCAGTGCCGTGGTGCTGGTGACCGCCCGCCGGCCCGACGAGGCACTGTATCTCGACCTGAAATCCCGCCGCGGCGACTGGCCCGCTGCCGGAATCAAGGGCGTCACGGCCATCGGCGACGCGTTCGCGCCCGGCCTGATCGCGGCCGCGGTCTATGCCGGCCATCGCTACGCGCGCGAACTGGATACCGAGATTCTCCTCGACGAACCCCCGTTCCGGCGGGAGATCGCCCAGATGCTGACCGAATAGGGGTGCGGCCGCCCGCTCCGTCTCCCTAAGCGGTGCCGGCCGTTCGCCGCGCCAACACAACCGCATCGGGGCCTTCGCGTGCGAAGGAACAACCGGACGCACACGGATTGATTCGGATCAATTCATCACAGCCGCCGTGCTGCTAGATTGCTAATTTACATGGAGTCTTGGGTAATTCTTGTCTTACGATTGACCGTGTCACGGCTTCGCCCGACACGAAAGCAACGTTATTTCGCTTCCGGAACCTGAAGGGAGGTCCAGGAGCGAATGCGTCCGGTATCCCTCAAGCTCAAGATCGGCTTTTTTTTGGCGATCACCCTGACGGTGGCGATGCTGCTGTTCACCGTGCTGGTGGTGCGGCACAGCCGGCAGGAACTCCTCCAGGAGGCGACGGGTCACGTCAATCAGCTCTCCGAAGTGATCATGCGAAGCACGCGGTTCGCCATGCTGCAGAATCAGCCCGCTTACGTGGGCCAGATAATCCAGGATGTCGGGAACCAGAAGAACATCGAAAAGGTCCGGATACTGAGCAAGGACGGGACGATCATCCACTCGACCTACCAGCCCGAGATCGGCACCACAGTGCAGGAAACGGCCGAGGAATGCGGTCGGTGCCACCAAACCAGCATGCCTCTGGAACAGGTTCCCGCGTGCAAGAGGCCGCGGATATTTCCGACATCGGACGGGCGGCGGCTGCTCGGCAGCATGGAGGTGATCCGTAATGAGCCGTCGTGCTACACGGCGGCCTGTCACCAGCACGACAAGTCCCAGCCGATCCTCGGCGTCCTGGATATTCTCTACTCTCTCGATGAAATCGACCAGACCATTCAGTCCAATTCCGTTACCGTCGCCGGCACCTCGCTGGGGTTCATCGTGGTCGCCTCTCTGTTGTTGAGTTTCCTCGTGCACCGCATGGTGTATGTGCCCCTGCGCGATCTGGAAAGCGGGGCCAAGCGGCTCTCGTCGGGAAATCTGGAACAGCCGATTCCGGTCCGCAGCGGCGACGAGTTCGGCCAGCTCGCGACCTCGTTCAATACCATGACATCGGCGCTCAAGAAGTCTGAACTGGAGTTGCGCGAGTGGGGTCACACGCTCGAGCAGAAGGTGGAAAAGCGAACCCGGGAACTCCGCATCGCCGAGGCCGAGGCTGCGCGGGGCGAAAAACTCGCCTCGATCGGCCTGCTCGCCGCCGGAATTGCGCATGAACTGAACAATCCGCTGACCGGGATCCTGACGTTCTCGCACCTCATGCGCAAAAAGGTGCCGGACGACAGCCCGGAAGCCGAGGATCTGGATCTGGTGATCCGCGAGACCAAGCGCTGCGCCGCGATCATCAGAAGGCTTCTTGATTTCTCCCGTGAAAAGGCGCCGGAGAAGAAATTCGCCGACCTCAACCAGATCATCGAGAACACGGTACGCATCGTCGAACGGCCGGCGCATCTTCACAATATCGAAATCACCCTCGATCTCGACCGTGATCTGCCGCTGGTCTGGGTCGAGCCCGACCTGATCGAGCAGGTCATCATGAACATGCTCGTCAACGCCCAGCATGCCATCGAGGACGACGGCAGCATCACCATCCGGTGCCGCCAGTCGGCGGAGCCCCGGATTTGCGATGTCGACACGGAGCCGGTGCCCATGGTGGAAATCTCGATCATCGATACCGGCTGCGGAATCCCGGAGCAAGACCTGCAGCGAATCTTCGACCCGTTCTTTTCCTCCAAGGAGGTGGGCAAGGGAACCGGGCTGGGCCTGTCCGTCAGCCACGGCATCGTCAGGGCTCACGCCGGGTGTATCGAGGTGGAGAGCGCGGTTGGACAGGGCACGACGTTCCGCATATGCCTTCCTTTGAAATTGCCCGCCAGCGAACCTGAAGGCGACGGCGGCGACGGCGGCGACGGCGGCGACGATGGCGGCGGGGGCGGTCCATGAGCGCCCGGATACTGATCGTCGACGACGAGGAGATCGTCATCAAGAGCTGTCTTCGCATCCTCGGCGGCGGCGACTACGACGTGGAGGCCGTGCAGGACGGCTGGGAGGCCCTCAGGAAAATCGACGAGAACGATTACGACTTGGTCATTCTGGACATCATGATGCCGGAGATCGACGGCATGGAAGTGCTTCAGAGGGTGAAGGAGGCGCATCCGGATGTCGACGTCATCATGGTGACGGGGCACTCCCAGATCGAGACCGCCGTGCGCTCCATGAAGCTTGGCGCCTTCGACTACCTGCCGAAACCATTCGACCCCGACGAACTCGAACTCGTCGTGGCGCGGGCGCTGGAAAGACGGCGACTGCTGCAGGAGAACCTCGATCTGAAGACCGAGGTCAGTTCCAAATACCGCTTCGAGAATATCATCGGCTCCAGCCCGCAGATGCAGAGCGTCTTTCGCCTTATCGCGAAGTGTGCGCCGACCAACAGCACCGTCCTGCTTCAGGGCGAAAGCGGCACCGGCAAGGAGTTGGTCGCCCGCGCCATCCACTACAACAGCCTGCGCAAGGACAAACCCTTCGTCCCTGTCGACTGCAACGCGCTGAGCGAGGGCCTGCTGGAGAGCGAGATGTTCGGGCACGTCAAGGGCGCGTTCACCGGCGCGATGGCCAACAAGAAAGGGTTGTTCGAAGTTGCGGAAAACGGGACGCTGTTCCTGGACGAGATCGGCAACATCTCGCTGTCCATCCAGGCCAAGCTCCTCCGGGTGATCCAGGAACGGGAGTTCAAGGCGGTCGGCGGCACGCGGACCCAGGCCGCCAATTTCCGGCTGATAACCGCCACGAACAAGGATCTCAAGGCGATGGTGGCCGAGGGGACGTTCCGTGAGGATCTGTTTTACCGCATCAATATCTTCCCGATCCAGGTACCGCCGCTGCGGGAACGCCGGGACGACATCCCGTCTCTCGCCTTCCATTTCCTGAATGTTTCCGGCGCCGATCTGGAAAAGAAAATGACCGATATTTCAGCGGAAGCCATGAACCTGCTGACGAACTATGACTGGCCGGGGAACGTGCGGGAGCTTGAGAATACCATTCAGCGCGCGGTGATCCTGGCCACCGGCAAGACCATCCACCAGGCGCATCTGGTGAGCATCATCGATATGATGCCGCGGTTCGATATCGACGTGCCGAAGACCGGAGACGAGCTCAAGCGCATCAAGAAGGCTGCGCGCGAAAAGTCGGTCGAGAACATCGAAAAGCTGTTCGTCATCGAGGCGCTCAAGAGGAATGCCTGGAACGTCACCAAGAGTGCCGAGGAAACCGGCATGCAGCGCGCCAATTTCCAGGCGCTCATGAAGAAATACAACATCCGCATCCGGGGTATGGAAGCCGACCGCGACGCATCCGAAGCCCCGTGACGCGGGCCGGGGCCGATCCCGGTTAAGTTTGGACAACGTGCTATTTTTCCGGACCGGGCTCGGCCTCGTCCTCGACCTCGATCTCCTCATATCCGGTGAACATCGCCTTGAAGTGCGCCGTGCGGGTGTGGCCCAGCGTCGCCAGATAGACGTGGACGAAAAGGAAAAACACGAAGAAGATGAAAATCAGCACGTGCACCGTATCCACCACCCGCACCCCGCCGAAGAACGCGACCGCCCCGGCGAAGCGATTCACGTCCCAGAGCAGCAACCCGGTGTAGAACTGGACCGGAACGATGAGCATCATGATGATCTGGTACGACATGCTCTGCATCGGATTGAACTTGTGGTAGGCGCTTACATGGTGCGGGTTCGGATCGCCCCTGAAGATGCCGTACCCGTAGTACCAGAGCTGGCGGAAACTCTCGCGAAAATACTTCGCCGGGCTGAGTTCCGGGTGATACACCCTGATCTTGTCCGTGAACAGATAGAACAGAAGCCAGATGAAGAAGTTGCCGATGAGGATGAACCCGACCCAGTTGTGCAGATTGACTGCGACCTTGAAGGGCACCACGGCAATTGTTCCGGCATACCTGATCTGCAGGCCGGTGAGGATCAGCAGTACGAAACCCGACGCGTTGGTCCAGTGCCAAATTCTGACCGGGAGCGGGTGGATATAGACCTTCTGCATTCTGTTTCTCCTTCCGCAAGAGAGCACCGCCGTTGTCGCGGTCACCGCGGGGCCGGGCCCGCGGCCGGGAAAATCAAGAGCCCGGCGACGCGCCTTTCCCCTGTGATCTCTTCCGGTATGTCCTGAACAGCCATTTCAATGTCAGGTGCCCGACCGGCACCGAGAGCCCGCCGAGGAACGCAAAGACAAGCAGCACGTCCAGCAGCTTGATGCGCGTTCCGCCAATGGCATAGAACCCGCTCACCGAATCCACGGACATCACGGAACTCAGCACGTCCTTGTCGGCGGCGTAGCGCACCGTCCTGCCGTCGCGGCCAACGATCGATACCGTGACGTTCTGGAATGGGTCGGCGCCCTCCTGGTGGCAGCTGCCGCATTCACGCACCGCGCCGGCCTTGCCGGACAGCCGGTGAGCGTCGACACCGGTGCGGACACCCATGCGGCCCTGCAGGGTCATTTCCGGCGCCTCTCCTTCGCGGTTGATGTCTCGGATCAGGCTCCACAACTCGAACGCATCCAGACCGTCGCCATCCGTGTCGGCGGCACGGATCTGGTTCTCGAATTTCCGCGCCTCCCCCGGCTCCGAAAACGGTATCTGTGCCTTGGTGTCGAAAAGCCTGAGCTCGACCCCGCGCTGCGCCAGCGGCGCATGGCAGGCCGCGCACGATACCGCCTCGAGATGAAGGGCCGCATTCGGGAGCCAATCCTGGTGCGCGTCCATGGCACCCTCATGGCACCCGAGGCATGCATCCCGCAACTGGTTGCCCGTTGCGGCCGCGTCGACCTCGTGGGCGCGATGGCAATCCGCGCAGATTGGCGCTTCGAAATGGCCCAGGATGCCCCGCGCCTTACCGTGCGTGCTGCTCACATAGGCCTCGAAGATGTTGGCGTGACATTTCTTGCAGGGCACGCCGGTGACCGTCTCGTAAACGGCCTTGGGGCGGACCGAATGAGAGCCGTGGCAGTCCGAGCAGACCGGGGCCGCGAGGTTGCCGCCATCGATCAGAGTGGCATGGATGCTTCCCTCGTATTGCTCGAATTTCTCGTCATGGCATTCGCGGCAGACCTCGGCCCGGCCAATGACCTGTTCGCGCGTGCTCGCGAAGGTTCCCGTCTCGTGGGTTTCCTTCGAGAATCCGGTATGGCAGTCCGCGCATTCATGGTCGAGATGCACCGAGCTGCGGAGCACCGCCTCATCGATCGACAGTGCGAAGGATTCGCCGCTCTTGAACTGTACGTTGAGGGACTGCCCGTGGCAGGTAAGGCAGTACGCCGTTTCCCCGATGCCCGCCTTCCATTCCGAGATCGGCGTGACGGCATGCGCATCGTGGCATTCGGCGCATGCCGGGCCGGCGGCCGTCGAAACAAGCGCGTGGTGTGCCGGGCCGTCCTGCAGGCTCTCGCCGGAGTGGCAGTCCGAGCAGATTTGCGACGCTTCGGCGGAATAAGCGTGCCGGCTTTCGATCTCCTTACCCTCGGGATGGCTCCCGAGGTCGATGTTTGCGTGGCAGCCCGCGCACCCGACCCAGCCGTGGACCGAGTTCGCGAAAGCGCCGCCGCGAATGTGCAGCGAAAGGATTTCGCCGTCGGCGAGATCCTTTTCCATTCCCTCCGAATCGTGGCACGAGAGACATGTCTCGTCGTCACCGGAAAGAGCGCCGGCAGCGACAGACGCGGTCAGGGGTGCAGCGACGAGTAGTGCAAGAACCGCCGCGACGGCGGCCGTGATGAGGCCTGCGTAAGATGGGCGGCCTGCGGTGTGGCCTTCGATCCTGGAGCGCGCCATGAGTCCTGCTCCTTTCCCAGTCGCCAGATCATGCCGGAAGGGCCCCTCCCACCGGTTGCGGCCGCCGCCATCATGTGGCGGCGGCCGGCCGGTGTGCAAGAACCTTGCGGCTACTTCGGCTCAGGCTGCTTTATTAGCATACGGGCACCCATCCAGGCCAGCATGCCGAGTCCGACGAAGGGCAGGAGAAGGGCGTACGCCAGCCCGATGAACGGCGCCGCGGCGAACAGGGCGACGTTCTTCACGAAACGGGCGAGCCGTTTCATAGTGTTGTACCGAACCAATGCCCGCGCGCCCATCCAGGCCAGCAGGGCAAGGCCGATGAAGGGCAGGGACAGGGCATAGGCCAGGCCGATGAAGGGTGCCGCGACGAACAGGCCGACCTTCCCGGTGAAGTGCAGGACGTCTTTCAGCATCCCCGGCTCCGCCGCGACGTCGGCGGTCTCTGCGATGACCGCTTCGGTCTGTGGCACGGCGACCGCCGCCAGTTCGGGCTGCGCGGCCGGGGCCGCCTCTGCGTCCTTGAGGGCCTTCAGCGTGATGCCTTCGATCATCTCCGGCGTCAGGGGCTTGCGGACAAAACCGTTGACCCCCAGCACCTCGGCCTGGGCCTCGTTCTCTTCGGTGCCATAGCCCGTGATGATGACCACCGGAGTCCATGGGCACTTCGCCTTGATCCGCTTGGCGACCTCGAGGCCGTCCATGCCCGGCATCCTGATGTCGGTGAAGACGACGTCGTAAGCTTCTCCGTTGCATTTGTTCAGGGCTTCCTCGCCATCGAGGGCGGTGCTCACGTCATAGCCCTTGTCCGCGAGGACCCTATCGAAACTCCGACCAACGATCGCATCGTCGTCAACCACTAATACTTTGTGTAAGGCTTTCATGACATTATCTCCTATCCTCGATGGGTGGAGCCGTTCGTCCTTCGACGAAAACCGGCACTGGAACCGAGCGCGTCAATTCGGGCTCGTTCGGTCCATTTGCAGGCCCCACTTCTTCTTCAACATTGCGCCGTTCGCGACTTTGACGACATCGTCCGGGCTGACAGGCTTGGCCAGATAGTTGTAGGCACCGAGCCTGACTGCCTCTTTGGCGGTTTCGATCGACGGGTAACCGGTGATGATGACCACTTCACTCTCCGGCCATCTCTCCTTGATCGTCTTGAGAACCGTCATGCCGTCGAGACCTGGCATGCGAAGATCGAGCAGCACGACGTCGAACGGGTGCTGTTCCATCACCTGCAGCGCCTCGGTACCGTTCCAGGCCACCGCCGCGTTGCAGTGCGCGTCCGCCAGGATCCTGAGTTGGCTAAGGCGCACGACTTCTTCGTCATCTACTATGAGGATGTTGGCTGCTTCGTTCATCTCGCCACCTCGTTCGTGTATGCGCTCTCAGGGCAGGTATCCGCAACTTCCGTGCCAGCGCTGGCCGGAAACGACGCGTGCAAATAAATTCTGTTTATTTTCAATGGATTAGCGTGCAATAATCGCGAATCTGATGCCGGGTCCGGGCCTTCGAATTCGCGCCGGAAGTACATAATTTATATGCACCCCGGCGGATTAATATGACGGCAATCTAATATTTTCAATACGTTAGAGCGGCTTCGGGGCTGTATCTTTCCGTTATACACCCCCTGCCGGGGCTCGGAACCCGCTGAAATCTGCCGGATTCAAGCCTGCCTGTATCCCCGGCATCGGGCCTCGGACGCCGACCGATTGCGCATCCTTCACTGCCGCCCGGCGAACAGCGCATCGACGATCGGGCAGTCGGGCACCGACCCGCCCGCACAGGCCGCCGCCATGGTATCGAGCGTGCGTTCCATGACAAGCAGGTCGGCGATGCGCCGCCGCACGGCATCCAGCTGACGCACCGTCATATCGCGGACCTCGGCGCAGCTGTATCTGCCGCCGTCGACCAGCGCCAGCAAAGCCCGGATCTCGTCGAGCGGAAATCCGAGTTCGCGGCACCGCCGCACGAAAGACAGCCGCCGCAGGTGGCTCTCCTGGTAGCGCCGCTGGCCGCCCGTGCTGCGCGGCGGCGGCGGGATCATGCCGATCCGCTCGTAATACCGGATCGTCTCGATGTTCACCCCCGTGCGCGCCGCCAGCCTGCCGATGGTCAATTCGGCCATGCGAACTTCTCCCTTGAACCTGTAGTCGCTACAGCTTGTAAGGTAGCACGGTCCCGGCGGAAAAGGAGAAGGCCTGTGACCAAGGATCGCAAATTTATCGGAATCGGCGGTGCGGGCGCTGCGGTGGCGGCGCTCTGCTGCTTCACGCCGCTGCTGGCCGTCTCGCTTGGCGCGTTGGGCCTGTCGGCACTTGTGGGCTGGTGGCTCGATCTGATCCTGTTCCCGGCGCTGGCCTTCTTTCTGGTAGTGCTCGGGTACGGGATCTATTTGCGGCGGCGCCGTGTACCGGGACCGGTCCCGGCGACACCTGGGGATAACCGGTCGTGAGCGCCTACGATCTGGCGGTGATCGGCGCGGGCTCGGCCGGGTTTTCCGCCGCCATCACCGCGGCCGAGATCGGGGCGCGGGTGGCGCTGATCGGTCACGGGCTGATCGGCGGGACCTGCGTCAATGTCGGCTGCGTGCCGTCGAAGACGCTGATCCGTGCGATGGACGGCGTCCACGCGGCCA
>CAMYKU010000005.1:0-74070 GCA_947259105.1 uncultured Alphaproteobacteria bacterium | reverse complement strand
GCCAAGGAAGAGCTTGTCGCCGCGATGCGGCAGGCGAAATACGTCGATCTCCTGCCCGATTACGAGTCGGTCGACTACATCGAGGGCAAGGCGCGCCTCGCGGATGGCGGCGTCCTCGTCGACGGCCGGACGATCGTTGCGCCGCGCATCGTCATTGCAACGGGGTCCCGGCCCGCCGTACCGGCCATCGCGGGCATCGGCGACGTGCCGTGGCGCGACAGCACCGCGGCGCTGGCGATGGACCGTCTGCCGGAGAGCCTGCTGATCGTCGGTGCCGGATTCATCGGCTGCGAGCTGGCGCAGATGTTTGCCCGGGCCGGCGCGAAGGTCACCCTGGCCTGCCGCAGCCGGCTGCTGCCGCACGCCGAGCCGGAGATATCCGCGGCGCTGGCGCGCTGCTTCGCCGAAGAGGGAATCGACGTCCGGTCCGGCCTTGCCTACAAGTCGGTGCGGCGCAACGGGGCGGGGATCGTCCTCGAGGCCGACGGCGACGCCGCGGTCACGCTGCGGGCCGAAACGATGATCGCGGCCGCGGGCCGGCTGCCCAGTTCCGACGGAATGGGGCTGGAGGATATGGGAATCGAGACGACCGGGAACGGCGGCATCCGGGTCGACGCGCATATGCGGACGACGCGGTCCGGCGTGTATGCGGCCGGCGACGTGACCGGCCGCGACATGTATGTGTACATGGCGGCGCACGGCGCGCGGATCGCCGCCAGGAATGCGCTCGACGGCGGCGACGCGGTGTACGACGACAGCGCGGTCCCGGAGGTCGTCTTCACCGATCCGCAGGTGGCGTCGGTCGGCCTGACCGAGGCCGCCGCGCGGACTCAGGGGCATTCGGTCGAAACCTCGATCCTGCCGCTCGACCAGCTGCCCCGTGCGCTGGCCGCGCGCGATACCAGGGGGCTCATCAAGCTGGTGGCCGACGCCGATACCGATTGCCTGCTCGGCGCGCACATCATGGCGCCGGAAGGCGGCGATTCCATCCAGACCGCGGCGCTCGCGATCCGCCAGGGGCTGACCGTGCAAGAGGTCGCGGCCATGATCTTTCCGTATCTCACCACGGTCGAGGGCCTTAAACTGGCGGCGCAGGGTTTCGAGCAAGACGTAACCAAGCTCTCCTGCTGCGCCGGGTAGCGGCGGGCCGGTTGCCGTCGCGGCGGCGAGTCACCAGATTCGGCTCACGGAGGGAATGATCGGCATGGACCATGTGACACCGAAACGGATCGCGGCGGGTATCGCGGTGGCGGTCGTCGGCTTCGCCCTGCTGGGCACCGTCGCGGCCTTGTGGGTCAACCCGGTCTTCGTGCGCATGACCCCGGCCGGCGGCTGGGAGATCGCCATGCTGGCGGCGATGTCGCTGGCCGGCGGAGTCTATGTCGCGATCCGGCGGCCGTTCTGCTCGGTCAAGGGCGCGGGTGCGGGCGGCATCCTCGCCTTCCTCGGCATCGCCTGCCCGGTCTGCAACAAGGTCCTGCTGCTGATCTTCGGCGGCGAGCTTCTGATGGCGTATTTCGAGCCCGTGCGTATCTACGTCGCCGCCGCCGGGGCGCTGCTCATCGCCTGGCTCGCCCTGCGCGAATACCTGCTGATCCGCCGCCGGTCCGAGGCCGCACCCGCCGAGTAGCGGGACCAAACCAAAGAATAATTCGCCACAGAGACACAAAGAACTCTCCGGCTTCTCTGTGTCTCTGTGTCTCTGTGTCTCTGTGGTTATCTTTCCTGATCCATTGGGAAAGCTGTTTCCTTACTCCTTCAGAACGCCGCGCCTGATCTGGTCCTGCTCCATCGACTCGAAGAGGGCGCGGAAATTGCCTTCGCCAAAGCCCTCGTCGCCCTTGCGCTGGATAAGCTCGAAGAAGATCGGGCCGATGACGGTCTCGGTGAAGATCTGCAGCAGCCGCCCGCCGTCCCTGGTCGGCGCGCCGTCGATCAGGATGCCGTTGCGCTTGAGGTCTCCGATCGGCTCGCCATGGCCGGGGACGCGCGCGTCGACGGCCTCGTAGTAGGTGTCCGGGGGCGGCGCCATGAACGGAATGTCCCGCGCCTTGAGCGCCTCGACGGTGGCCACGATATCGCCGGTGCCCAGCGCCACATGCTGGATGCCCTCGCCCCGGTAGTCGCGCAGATACTCCTCGATCTGCGACTTGTCGTCCGAGGATTCGTTGATCGGGATGCGGATCTTGCCGCACGGGCTGACCATGGCCCGGGACTTCAGCCCCGTCAGCCTGCCCTCGATGTCGAAATATCTGAGTTCCCGGAAGCCGCACAGCCGCTCGTAGAAGCCGGCCCATTCGTCCATATTGCCGCGTTCGACATTGTGGGTCAGATGGTCGATGTAGGTGAGGCCCACGCCCTCCCCTTCGCTCTCCCCGAGCGGCGCGAAGTCGATATCGTAGATCGTGCCCCGCTCTGCGTAGCGGTCGACGAAATACAGCAGGCTGCCGCCGATTCCCTCGACCGCCGGGATGTTCACTTCCATCGGGCCGATCTGCCCCGATACCGGCTTCGCGCCCAACTCGACGGCACGCCGCAACGCATCGGCCGCGTCGGCCACCCGAAAGGCCATGGCGCAGGCGGACGGTCCATGCGCCTTTGCGAACTCGGCGCCAAAGCTGCCGGGCTCCGCATTGACGATGAAGTTGACCTCGCCCTGCCGGTACAGCGTCACGTCCTTCGAGCGATGCCGCGCCGCGCGGGCGAATCCCATCGAGATGAACAGCGAATCGAGCATTGCGGTGTCGGGCGCGGTGTACTCGACGAACTCGAAACCGTCGGTGCCCATCGGATTGATATCGGAAATCGCCGGCGCGCCGGCGCCGCCCGCAGAAGACCCCATCCCTGAACGCTCCCGTCAGTGTTCGATAACAGGATACGCCATTTGCGCGCGTATTTTCGTGCGTTCTTCATCAACTTTCGGCTTGGGAGCATGGCCGGCCGATGAAACTGTCCGCGGTTGCCCGACCGCCGCTCCAGGGCCGCTCCCGTTGACGCAAGACCGCGTGGCCGGTTAGATGCGCCGCCGTTCGGGCGGAACCCCGGGACAGTGAGGGAGAATCATGGGCGCCGGTCTGTCGATCCTGCCGCTTGTGCTGGTGCTGGTGCTGATCGTCACGCGCCGGGTCACGCTGGCGTCGGCCGGACTGGTCGCGCTGGCGGCCACGATCCCGTCGCTCGTCCATCTGCGCGGGACGGACGGGCTGGCATCGTTCGTCTGGCTGGAAAGCCTGAAGGGTGCGTGGGTCGCATGGCAGGGGTTGTCCGTGATCCTCGCCGGCGTGCTGCTCTACCAGGTCATGCATCGCCGCCCGGCGGCGCGCCCCGAAGCCGATGCCGGTATCGACCCGCACCGCGCCGCCTTCGCCGCGTGTTTCCTGTTCGGCACCTTCGTCGAATCCGCGGTCGGCTTCGGCGTCGGCACGATCATCGCGGCGGTCGGGCTGATGCGGCTGGGGCTGTCCGGCGCCGGCGCCGCGGCGCTGTCGGTGTTCAGCCAGATCCTGGTGCCATGGGGCGCGATGGCGGTCGGCACCGGGATCGGCGCGGGGCTGCTCGGCGTCGACCTCGTGGCGATGGGCACCCGCACCGCCGAGGTCACGGCGCTCACCGTGCCGCTGCTGCTGCCGTTCTTCTGGCTGCTGCTGCGCCGCGCCGGGGTTGCGTTGCGCTGGCGGAACATGGCTCTCGATACGATGCTGATCCTGGCTCTCGTCGGACTGCTGGTCGCGGTCAACCGCTGGGTCGCGGTGGAGTTGGGCGGAATCCTGGCGCCGGGCGTGCTGGCGGTGGCGGTCACCCTGCCGCGCCTGATGCGGGACCCCGGCGGCGCCGCAGCGCTGCTCCGCGACGTCTGGCCCTACCTGCTGCTCGCCGTCTCGCTGCTCGCGACCCGGCTGGTGCCCGGCCTGCCGGAGTTGCTGCGTGCGGCACTCGATCTGAGGCCTTTCGCCGACATGCCGGCCTTCCCGGTGCTCTACCATGCCAGCTTCTGGCTGCTGGTAACCGCCCTCGTCGCGGCGCCGCGCAGCGTCTGGCGCGGCGGCTATTCCGACGTGCTGCGCGACAGCCTGAACATGGCCCGCACGCCGCTGCTGGTGACGCTGTTCTTTGTCGTCCAGGCGCAATGGATGCTGGCCTCGGGCGGCGCGGCGGCCCTGGGCGCGGCGTGGCACGCGCTGGCCGGCGAGGTGTCGGTGCTGGCGGCGCCGCTGTTCTCGGCCGCCATCGCCGGGCCCTCGGGCAGCAACACCGCCGCCATCGCCATGATGATGCCGGTGATGGCCCCGATCGCGGTTGCCACCGGCGTTCCGGTGCTTGTGGTCGTGGCGGCCCAGAATATCGCCGGCGGACTGTCGACAATGCTGTCGCCGGGCCGCGTGGCGCTGGCCGCCGGGCTGCTCGGCTGCCAGGGCCGTGAGGGCGCCGTCTACCGCGCGATGCTGCCGGTCACGGTGGCGATCCTCGTCGCGCCGGTCGTGGTGCTTGCGATTCTCGTGTTCGGTTGAGCACGGCCCGCGGTATCGGCGCGAGGGGTGCGGAGACAGTCCGGTATTGAATTTCATACCCATCGGGGCGCATCATCGCGGACGTCGGGAGTGGACTGACCGAAGGAGGTTGCGCCGTGTCGCTGCAAGCCGTTGAGAAGGGCCGCGCGCCCATGGACGAGACCGAACGCCAGGGCCGCATCGACCTTGCCGCGATGTTCCGCATCGCGGTGCGCTACAATTGGCATGAAGGCATCGCCAACCATTTCAGCCTCGCGGTCTCCGCGGACGGCAAGCGGTTCCTGATGAACCCGCAAGGCATGCACTGGTCGCGCATCCGGGCCAGCGACCTGCTGCTGCTGGACGCCGACGGCTCGGACGATGTGATCGGCCAGGGCGCCGGCAAGGCGGACCCGACCGCCTGGCACATTCATTCGAAGATCCACGCCGGCAGCCCGAAGGCGCGCTGCGTGCTGCACACCCACATGTTCTACGCGACGACGCTGGCCTGCCTGAAGGGCTACCGGCTGCAGATGATCGACCAGAACGCCATGCGATTTCATGACCGCGTCGCCTATGACGAGACTTTCAACGGCATGGCGCTGGACGACGGCGAGGGAAGGCGCATCGGCGGAACGATCGAGGACGGCAAGAGCGTGGTGTTCATGGCCAATCACGGCGTCGCCGTGATCGGAGAGTCCGTCGCCCAGGCGTTCGATGAGAACTATTACCTGGAGCGCGCCTGCAAGCTGCAGGTGCTGGCGCTGTCGACCGGCCAGCCGTTGCACGTGGTTTCCGACGAGGTTGCCGCAATGACCAGTGCACAATGGCAGCGCGACGACACGCGCGACAGCGCCGTCGACCATTTCAACGAGATGAAGGCGATCCTGGACAGGGACGAGCCGGACTATAAGGTCTGAGAATTCGCGTAACACCGAGCGACCTCACCCTTCGAGACGGGCCTGAAGGCCCTCTCGAAGGGTGAGGTCGCGCCAGCGTCCGAACGTGAAAGGAAAGCCGCCATGGACGTCGTCAGCTTCACCCGTATGGAAGACGGCACCAGGGAGGAGTACGAATTCCTCGCCGGGCTCGAGGCCGCGTACGCCGGCGGGCTCGCCGACCGCGTGCTGGATTATTTCCGCGGTCTCGACCAGACCTTCGAAGGTTATGCCCTCACCCGCCAGGAACACGGGCTGCAGACCGCGACCCGGGCGCTGCGTGATGGCGCGGACGAGGAAATGGTCGTCGCCGCCCTGCTCCACGATATCGGCGATGCGCTGGCGCCGCACAGTCACGGCGAATTCGCGGCGGCCATTCTGCGGCCGTACGTGTCGGAGCGTACGTACTGGATCGTCAAGCATCACGGGATCTTCCAGGCGTACTATTACGCCCACCATCTGGGCGGCGACCGCAACGCCCGCGACCGCTTCCGGGACCATCCGCACTACCAGGCCACCGCCGACTTCTGCGAGAACTGGGACCAGGCCTCGTTCGACCCCGATTACGACACAATGCCGCTCGACCATTTCGAGCCGATGGTGCGGCGCATCTTTGGAAGGGAACCGTTCGGGTGTGACGGGACGTAGGGCGATCTAATTGGCCGCGTCGATTTTCGCTCGCAATTCCTCCGCCAACCGCTCAGCCTCGGCAATCTGTTCGAAGCTCATTTCGCCCGCCAGGCCCTCGAGCTGGCCCGCCGCATTTTCGTTGCCGACTTTCACCGCCAGCAAATTCCACGCCCGGGCCTGAACCAAGTCGCGCTCAACGCCCTGTCCGCGCTCGTAAATGATGCCCAAATTATACAGCGCGCCACCGTGCCCTTGTTCCGCTGCAAGGCGATACCAGCGCATGGCCTCGCCATCGTCCTGCGCAACACCAAGCCCCTCATGGAGTTTAACGCCCAGTGAACATTGTGCGTCGGGATCGCCCTGATCAGCCGCCAGACGATACCACTTCGCAGCCTCCACATGATCCTGCGCGACACCCTGCCCTTCATCGTAGATCTGGCCGAAATTGTATTGCGCACCACGGTGACCCTGCTCGGCCGCAAGGCGATACCAGCCTGCGGCTTCCACAGGATCGCCCGCGACGCCGGTTCCGTTGTCATACATCAAGGCGAGGTTGAACTGTGCTGTGTCGTAACCCTGCTCGGCAGCCCGCCGGTACCAGCGCGCCGCCTCTTCATGGTCCCGTTCGACGCCATCTCCGGCTTCATAGAGAGTGCCCACATTATTTTGGGCCATGGCATCGCCTTGGTCGGCCGCCGCGCGATACCAGCGCATGGCCTCTTCATGGTTCTGTTTCACACCGCGCCCGTAATCGTACAGCGTCGCCAGATTGTACTGGGCCCACTCTTCCCCGGCTTCCGCAAGCGGGCGCAATTCGGCAAGGGCGGCCTCATAGTCGCCGCGCTCGTACGCGTCATCCGCGCGAATTCCTGCCTGTTCCGAATCCTTGCCCATATGTAAGCCCCGCCGCCTGCTGCGTCACTCCGCCGCCGGGTGCGCATCGCTCCATTCCTCTGCCAGCCGCTCGGCCTCCGCGACCTCCCCCGAACTCATTACGATCCACAGCACCATCATGCGGGTCGACGCCGGCTGGCTTCCGCGGCTCGTGGCCAGCGAAAACCACTTATAGGCTTCGACGTCGTCCGGTTCGAGGCCTCGCCCGCCGTCGTAGATGATGCCGAGACGGAACAGCGCATCGACGTCGCCCCGCGCGGCCGCGCGGCGATACCAGTCGGCCGCCGTGGACCCCTCCTTCGCGACGCCCAGGCCGCTCTCGTACATAAGCCCCAGATTGTACTGGGCGGTGGCGTGGTCCTGCTCGGCCGCCAGCCGGAACCAGCGCAGCGCTTCGGCGTTGTCCTGCGCGACGCCATTGCCCTTGAGATAGAGCCAGCCCAGCCTCGCCTGGGCTTCGGCTTTGCCTTGCTCGCCCGCCCGGCGGTACCAGTCCGCCGCCGTCGCGTTGTCCTGCGCACCCCCCCGGCCGTTCTCGTAAATCAGGCCCAACTCGTACTGCGCCGTGGCGTACTCCTGCGCCGCCGCAAGCTGATACCAGTGCATTGCCGCCGCACTGTCCTGCGCGACCCCCCTGCCGTTCTCGTACATCAGACCCAGATTGAATTGTGCGGTGGCGTCCCCCTGCTCCGCCGCCATGCGGTACCAGCGCACGGCTTCCCCGTCGTCCCGCCCGACCCCGTGCCCGCGGTCGTACATCCAGCCCAGATTGTTCTGCGCACGCGCAAAATCCTGTTCCGCCGCCAGGCGGTACCAGCGCAGTGCCTCGGCAAAATCCGCGTCCGTGCCGCGGCCGTCGTCGTACATATCGCCGACATTGGTTTGGGCGCGCGCGTATCCCTGGTCCGCCGCCAGCCGGTACCAGCGCAGCGCTTCCTTGTCGTCCTGCCCGACGCCGCGTCCTTCTTCGTACATCCAGCCGAGATTCGTCTGGGCAACGGCATCGCCCTGTGCGGCGGCCATGCGGTACCAGCGCACGGCCTCGTCGTCGTCCTGCCCGACGCCGTTTCCATTGAGATAGAGCCAGCCCAGCTTCACCTGGGCATCGGCATCCCCCCGCTCCGCCGCCTGCCGGTACCAGTGCGCCGCCTTCGCGCTGTCCTGCGCGACCCCTCTGCCCTTTTCATGCATCAGGCCCAGGTTGTACTGAGCGACAACAAGGCCTTGTTCGGCGGCAAGACCGTACCAGCGCGCGGCCTCACCGTCATCCTGCGCGACACCCCGCCCGACGTCGTGCATCCAGCCCAGACTGTTCTGCGCCCGCGCGAAACCCTGTTCCGCCGCGAGGCGATGCCAGCGCACGGCTTCCGCGTCATCCTGCGCGACACCGCGGCCCTCCTGGTACATCCAGCCGAGACTCGCCTGGGCGCCGGCATGCCCCTGCTCTGCCGCCCGCCGGTACCAGCGCCCGGCCTCCACGTCGTCCTGCGCAACGCCGCGTCCGTTTTCATGCATCCAGCCGAGATTCGACTGGGCACGGGCATATTCCTGCTCGGCGGCAAGGCGATACCAGCGAACCGCTTCGGCAGGATCCTGATCCGTGCCATGGCCCTCATCGTACATATCGCCCAGGCTCGTTTGCGCCCGCGCGTTGCCCTGTTCGGCTGCCAGCCGGTACCAGCGCACGGCTTCCGCGTCGTCCTGCGCGATACCGCGCCCCTCCTGGTACATTTCGCCCATATAGGACTGCGCCCTGGCGTATTCCTGTTCGGCCGCCAGCCGGTACCAGCGTACGGCCTCCGCTTCATCCGGCGGTACGCCGTTGCCGTACTCGTACAGGATGCCGAGAAAGGTCTGTGCTTTCGCGTCGCCGGCCTCGGCAAGAGGGCGCAGTTCCGCGTAGGCGGTCTCGAAATCGCCGCGGTCGTATGCGTCCTGAGCCGCCTCCATCCCGGCCAGCGCCGACTGCGTCAGGCCGGCCAGGAGGATGAGTGTTATGGCAATCCGCTTCATCGTGCTGTTTCCATCTTGCTGAGGATCCTCGCGGTTCGACCGAATCCGCGCCATCCGATATCCTGCCGGGGCCGACGCTGAACCCGTAATCCGCTCTTCCAATCCGATGCGGGACGCGGTTCCAGAACGCCGCGGGCGACATCGGGGCCGGTCTTCACCGTCGCCGCAATCCGGAGTCGGACCTTGCCCGCCGCCGGTTCCGACGCTCGGTTCGGTGCCTCCGCGGACCCTTTCATCACGCCGGGAAGCTGCTCCTCAAATTGATCGATTGCGGTATAATTATCGTTAACGCCCAGCCTGCGGCTTTCCTGCGGGGCGCCCCGGTGCTGGCGGAATTCCTCCAGCGCGAGGATCCGTTCGCCGGCCTTCGCCGCGCGCCGGGCAACGCGGAATTATCGTGCTCGCCATCGGCGACAATACCCGAAATGAGAAGGAGCGCGGGATGGCATACCACTGGAAGAGACTTGCGGTCTGGACTGCGATGGGCGCGGGGTCGGGAGTGGCCGCCACCCTGACCATCTTCATTCCCGAGTGGAACAGCATGCATCTCGAGGAACACCTGAATCTCGGCCTGATCACTCTGGATCTCAGCCCGTTGTCGATTGGACCGGGGCTTGTTTTCGGCGTCGTCGCGGGGCTGGCGCTTCGGCGGAAGGGCATGCTGGGTGGCTGGCGTTACCCCGCCTATATCGCCGCTTCCACGGCTTCGTATGGGGTGGCGTACCATCTCTCCGTAACGGTTCTGGTCAGCGCGCTGTCGAACATCTTCCTGGTCGGGATAATCGCCGGCGCCGTCGGGGCGGCCATGCTGACGGCGTTGTCCGCCTGGATAATGCCGGATTTCAGGCATCGGCGCGTGTTCCTCGCGACGATCGGTGCCGGTGCGGGACTGGGCGCGCTGCTGGCCGCGCCCGTCGCCGCCGAAAGCCACTTCATCGCGTGGCTTGCTCTGTACGGTCCCTGGCAGGCCGGTTATGCGGGCGCGATGACGACGGCGTTCCGGGATCGCGCCGAAGCACCCCAATAGTGCTGCTATTTTGCAGGGGATTGCTGCTTCTCTTAACGATTTCTAAGAGCCAGGACCGTTAACATTGCTTGCGTACCGACAACGGCATCGCCCGCCCGGACTGGACCGGCGCGCGATGCGCACGCAATGCGGAGGCACCCACATGGCAAATCTGGTCACACTCTGCCGGCTCTTGTTGCTCTTCGTCCTGGTGGGCATGATCTACTGGGCGCCGCCGGCATGGCAATTGTGGAGCCTTCCGCTGCTGGTCCTCATCATGCTGATGGATGCGCTGGACGGGTTCGTCGCCCGCGCTTTCGGCGAAACGTCGCTGTTCGGCGCGACCTTCGACATCGCCGCCGACCGGGTGGTCGAAACGGTTCTGTGGGTCGTGCTGGGCCATATCGGGCTGGTGCCGATCTGGGCCGCCATCGTGTTCATCCTGCGCGGCAATATCGTCGACGCGATCCGCAATTCCGCCGCCGCGTCCGAAGGCGTTGCGCCGTTCGAAATGATGCAGTCGCCCGTCGGCCGGTTTCTGGTGGGCGGTCGTTTCATGCGCGGCTTCTACAACACCGTCAAGATGGCCACGTTCGGCCTTGCGCTGCTGCTTCAGCCCCTGCCCGTGCTTTACCCCGGTTTCTGGGCGGAGGCCGGTGGCCCGGCCGGCGCCGTTCTGACCGTTCTGGTGTGGATCTCGGTGGCTCTGTGCCTCGTGCGCGGCGCGCCCGTTGTGATAGAGTTCCTGGGTGCGAAGCCGGCCTCCGCGGCGGCGCCGGCGCCTGAGAGGATCTATCACGAGGCGGCGGAGTGAACGCAGCGCTATTCGATGTCGACGGAACACTGCTGACCGGATCGCACAGCAGCGAAGCCCTGTTCATACGCCATCTTCTGCGGCGCGGTGCGATCGGGCCGCGGCAGGCGGTCGCCGCCGGCTGGTTCACGCTGGCCAACGGGCTGCGCTACGGGCGGCATGTCTTTCGCAGGAACAAGGCTTATCTCGCCGGCCTCGCGCTCGACGACGTGGCCGCCATCGCGCGGGACTTCGTCGAACGGGATCTGGATGCCTTGATCGACCGGGTGTTGTTGCAGCGCATGGACGAGCACCGCCGTGCCGGCGACGCCATCCTGCTGCTGACCGGGACCCCGGAGTTCCTGGCCGGTCCACTGGCGGAACGGGTCGGCGCCGACGGCTGGCAGGCCGCCCGCTATGCCCTGCAGGCGCGACGCTTTGTCGCAACACCGCCGATCTTCCACCCGCTGGGGGAGGAGAAGGTGACAGCGGCGGCCGATCTCTGCGCCCGGCACGGGGCACGCCTTGCCGAGGCAGCGGCCTATGCCGATTCGATCCACGACCTCCCGCTGCTGGCGCAAGTCGCGCGGCCGGTTGCGGTCCGCCCCGATCGGCGCCTCGCCGGCGAAGCGCGGGCCCGGGGCTGGGAGATCATCGAGGTGGCGGCCGGCAGCGGCCGCAGCGCGCCGCCGGGCAGAACACGCACCGCCTGAAACCCCGGCGGGATCAAGATCCGCGCACGGGCGGTCCTGCGAAATCGCAGACCGGCGGCACGATATCGCCCTTAACATGCGAAATTTCGAATGTATAGTGGCGGTCTGGAGGCGCCCGCCTCTGGCTTGGTCGGATGGGATGCATGGCAGGGACGCGGCGGCGACACTTCCTGAAGGCGACGGGTGCGGCACTGGTCGCCGCACCCTACCTGTGGCGGCGGGACGCGCGGGCCGCCAATGGCCGGGTCGTGGTGATCGGAGGCGGCGCGGGCGGCGCGACGGCGGCACGGTCGCTCGCGGCGGCCGGCAAGGGGCTGGATATCACCCTGGTCGAGCCCAAGAGCAACTACGTAACCTGTTTCTTTTCCAACCTGTATATCGGCGGGCTGCGCTCGCTGGAATCTCTGACCCATAGCTATGACGCCGTGTCGGAACGCTATGGCGTGAAGCTCATGCACCAGGTGGCGGTCGCGATCGATCCGGCCGGGCGGACGGTGCGCCTCGCCGGCGGAGATGTGCTGCCCTGGGACCGGCTGATCGTTGCGCCCGGCATTGACTTCCGGTGGGACGCGATCGACGGCTATGGCCCCGAGGCGGCGAAGATCATGCCGCATGCCTGGCAGGGCGGCGAGCAGACGGAACTGCTGCGCCGGCAGCTGGAGGCCATGGAAGACGGCGGCACGTTCCTGATCGCGCCGCCGGACACGCCCTATCGCTGCCCGACCGCGCCTTATGAGAGGGCATCGCTGGTCGCGCATTATTTCAAGCGCGAGAAGCCGAATGCCAGGATCATCATCCTGGATGCCAAGAACAATTTTCCGCTGCAGGACCTGTTCGAAGAGGCGTGGACGCGGTTTTATCCCGGCATGATCGAGGTCCTGCCCGCCGATTTCTCGGGTGGCGTCAAAGGGGTGAATCCGTCGACCATGACCGTCATGGCCGTGGACGAGGCGTTCGAGGTTGCCGTCGCCAACGTGATCCCGCCGCAAACGGCCGGACGGATCGCCCTGCAGTCGGATCTGGCGGACCGGCGCGGCTGGTGCCCCGTCGATCCCATGACGTTCGAATCCACGCATCAGCCGGGCATCCACGTCATCGGCGATGCTGCGCTGGCATCGCCCATGCCCAAGGCGGCCTATGCCGCGTACCAGCAGGCGAAAGCCTGCGCCCGGGCGATCCTGGAGGCCTTTTCCGGGGATAAGGCGGAGGCGACCGTGCTGGGCGGCGCCTGCTGGAGCCATGTCGCCCCCGCTCATGCGGTGTATGAACGGGCGGCATTCGCCGCGGTTGCCGGCGCGCTGCAGCGTATCGAACTGGATATCAGCCCGACCGGCGAGAGCGATTCGACTCGGGCCGCGGCGGGCTTGGCCGGCGAGGCCTGGTACGCCGGCATCACTGCCGACATTTTCGGCTAGAGCGGATCGCAAGGCGAAGCCACGCTCGCGGCACTCCGGGCCCTCACCCTGCCTTCGCCCGGCCGGCGAATCTCCGCTGAAATATCGGCCTGTACAACGCCAGGGCGCTCTTTGGGGAGCGTCCGTTAAATCCCGCCAGCATGATTTATACAATTTTTACGACAAAATTTTATCGAACCCACTGCAATTCTGAAAAAGCAATTATCGCTAAGTTTCTCTCCTTA
This sequence comes from uncultured Alphaproteobacteria bacterium, assembly GCA_947259105.1. GTDB lineage: Bacteria > Pseudomonadota > Alphaproteobacteria > UBA8366 > JADFVY01. The sequence continues at coordinate 60,957 of CAMYKU010000005.1, read as the reverse complement.
AACGATATGGTTAACATGACGGAAAATGTCTAATAGACTGTAAAATAATAACTCGTGCAGTTTTTATTTCGATCAACGATTTATTAATAAGTTTCGGGGCACTCTACGGTAGAAATTCGTACACTGTGAAACTGCTAAGGAAGAGGACGGTATGCTACGCGCCATTACAATCATTACGGCGGGCCTCATAGCGATTGCAGGATCGCCCGCTTTCGCGGAAGACCCTCATGTCAAACCCATCAAGAATGCCCTGCCCGAAATCATGTCGATGATCGTGCAGGACGACCTGATCGAAGCGCTGCGCGCCTCGAATGCCAAGCGCAGCCAAATGACCCAGTCGGACATCGACAAGCTTGAAGCGGTCTGGCAGAAGGAAATCGACAGTTCCAGCCGCCCGCTGATCGACAGCGTCGTCGAGAATTCGCTGGCCGCGCGCATGCGCAAGGTGATCGAGAGCGACGGCAACAGGATCAACGAAATCGGCGTGATCGACGCGATGGGTCTCAGCATCGCGCAGTCCAGCCCGAATTCCGATATCTGGCAAGGCGAAGAAGTGAAGTTCACGAAAACCTTCCAGGTCGGTCCGGACGCCGTGTTCGTCGACGAGGTCGAGTTCGACAATTCGACCCAGGCGATGCAGTCCCAGGCCAATTTCACTGTCAGGGACCCGGACACGGGCAAGGCCATCGGCGCCGTGACCGTGGGCATCAATATCGACGATTTGTGAACCAGGCGGAACGCTGCCGTCGCGGTACCCGGCCAGCCGGGTCCCGCGACGGAGCGGGTCTGCCGTGAAGCGTGAAGCAATGCGACCGAACGGGGCCAACAGAGAGGTTTGATACGGATCAGTGAGGCGCAGATACAGCGACGGCGTGCTGCCGGTGCGTATTTGCGAACGTAACAAAATTACGGACGCGGCATTTGTCGAAGCCGTCCAGGGGGAAGGTTGCGATCATGTTTTCGAAATTTGGAACAAAGAGTTTCCAGGGACGCGCGATCATGGTGGTCGCCGGAATTTTCGCCGTGTCTTTCGCGATCCTGATCGCCGTTCAAGGCATGAATGAACGGTCCAGCGCCACCGACCTGGTCATCGAGAACAAGAAAGTGCAGACCGGCCTGCTCGCCTCCGCCATGGCGGGGGCATTGCGGTGGCGGAAAAGTGCCGTGTTCGGTCAGGTCCATGAAACGCTGGCGCTGGAGACGATGACTGACCTGCTGGCGGTCGTCGCGCTCAACAGCAGTGGCACGGTGGTGTATGAATGGCGCGACAAGGACGCGGACCTGTTACCCGACAGCTTGTCGGATAATGTCGTTGCGCTTTCCGACAAGCCCGAGCATCGCATGGCGGATAGCTACGCCGTCGTTTCCGCCCCTTCGGTCTATTACCAGGCCAAGTACAGCAAGGTCGTGCCCGCCGGCCACGTGCTGATCTTCTGGGATTTCAGAGGAGTCGAAGCCGGCCTCACCGCTTCGTGGCAAAGATCGTCCATGCTGTCGGCCGCGATCCTGCTGGGGTCCATCGCCTTCCTCATCGTCATGTTCCGGCGGCTGGTCAGCGCGCCGCTGGCCCGCATTATCGAGCAACTTCTGGACCTGGCCCGCGCGCACGGCGACGTGACGCTGGCCGATCGCTCGGAGGAAAATGAAATCGTCCAGATGGCCCACGCCGTCCGGGTGTTCAGAGACGCCATCGACGAAAAGGAACGTATCGAGGCCGAGCAGGACCAGATCGAGGAGGATCTTCGCCGGGAGAAACGCCAGACCATGGAGCGTCTGGCCAGGCACTTCGACGCCAGTGTCAAGGCGATTGTCACCAGCGTTTCGACCGCGTCCACGCAGCTGGAGGCAACCGCAAAGTCGATGACAGCCTATGCCGACCACAACAACCAGCAATCGACTGCCGTGGCCAGCGCCTCGGAGGAGTCGTCGATGAATGTTCAGACCGCGGCCACGGCGACCGAGCAATTGTCGAGTTCCGTCAAGGAAATCAGTCGCCAGATCGTGGACTCCAGCCAGGTGGCCGCGCGGGCGACATCCGCCGCCAAGGAAATCGATGTGACCGTGCAGGATCTTGCGCGCGCTGCGGAAAGGATCAGCCAGGTTGTCGATTTGATCAACAAGATCGCGAGCAAGATCAATCTGCTGGCGCTCAATGCGACGATCGAGGCGGCCCGCGCCGGCGAGGCCGGCAAGGGCTTCGCGGTGGTCGCCCAGGAGGTCAAGAACCTCGCCAAGCAAACCGCGCATGCAACCGGCGAGATCGCCATGCAGGTCGAGGAAGTGCAGCAGGCGACGGGCAAGACCGTGGAGGCGACCCACGGAATTCTCGGGATCATCCAGCGAATCAGCGACAATTCGGCGGCCATCGCGGCGGCCATCGAGGAACAGGATTCCTCGACGCAGGAGATCGCCCGCAGCGTGCAGGAGGCGGCAGCCGGGACCCAGGTGGTCTCGAACAGTATCGAGGAGGTCCGTCAGGTCGCCGGAGAGACCGGCGCCTCGGCGGCCCAGGTTCTGGAGGCGGCGGAGAGCCTTTCCGGACAGTCCGACCTGCTGAACAAGGAAATCGAGACGTTTCTCGAGGGATTGAAGATCACGGGGGAGGCATCCTCCGGCCACGTATTGAAGGATGGCGCGGGGGGCCGGCTGGCAAGCTAGGCCCGCCGCCGCACATACAATGGAAAGCTGGGTTCAACAACGAGGAGTACCGGGTGGATGGTCGAGGTCCGACCATGAAATAATTTCTTGGAAAAAGGAAATTGGAGACAGTGATGAGGAATATTTCAACGACGTTTTGTGCGGGCCTGGCGCTGATTCTGGCGTCCGGTTCACCCGTTCTGGCCGAGCCAGGCCTGAATCTCGTCGGCCACTGGGACAGTGGAACCGGCGAGGGAACGGAAGTCATCAGCGTGCAGGGCTCGACTGCCCGCGCCGCGCTGACCAACTCGGCGGAAGGCACCATTACCATCCTGGATCTGAGCGATCCGGCTGCGCCGGCAACGGCCGCCGTTTTCGACCTGGGCCTGGGCTCCGGTGAGGGCATCACCTCCGTCGCGTTCCACCCGGACGACGACTATTTCATCGTTGCGATCGAAGTCGAGGGCGGCACCGGCAAAAGCTGCGACAAGGGCGGCGTGCCGAACAGCCGGATCGAGATCCGCGATGCGAGCAGCGGAGCGGTGCTGAAATGCCTCGTGTCGGGCTCCGAGCCCGATGCCGTGGTAATCAACCGGCAGGGCGATTACGCCGTGGTGTCGAACGAGGGAGAATCGTTCACCTTCAATTCCGCGACCGGTGAGTTCAGCTCGCCGGACGGCAGCGTGACGATCGTCGATCTGGAGGATGGCCCTGAAGACGCGACCGCGACTCAGGTTGCGCTCACCGACGAAACTGGTACTGAAGGCATGGTCAGCAGTGCCCACAACCGCTTCCTGGAGCGCGGAGTCGATCTGAACGGCGACGGCGAAATCGCCGACGAGTTCGAAGACGGCGTGGGTGGCTTCGATTACAACGGCAACGGCGTGATCGAGGATCTGGATTTCCTGGCCGGTTTCATCGACGGCCAAGAAGTGTGGGGGAACGAGGAAGCGGGCGAACTGGTGATGATCCCGCTGCTCGACAATTCGCCAAGATTCCTCGAGCCGGAACTCGCAGCGTTTTCCAGTGACGGCGAGACAGCGTATGTCGTCCTGCAGGAGAATAACGGCGTTGCGGTGATCGACGTAGAGGATGGTAAACTCGTCGTATGCTACGGTCTTGGCATCACGACGCATGCCGCCGACCTGTCCGACGACGATCCGGCATTTGTCGATTTCAGCGATACGCTGGTCGCGCTTCGCGAGCCCGACGGCATCGCGGTCACTCCCGACGGCCGGTATTTCGTAACCGCCGACGAGGGCGATACCGATCCGAAGGCCTCGAAGACACCGGCTGGTCTGCCGACCGCCGGAGGCCGCACCGTCAGCGTGTTCGATGCGGAAACGGGTGACCTGCTCGGCGATACCGGCAACCAGATCGACTTCGCCGCGGCCTATGAGATCGACGGCATCCCGTTCCCGGGTGTCTATCCGGACGGCCGCAGCGACAGCAAGGGGTCCGAGCCGGAGAACCTCGTGACGTTCCGCTATCACGGCACCACCTATGCCGCCGTCGGGCTGGAGCGGGCCGACTCCGTCGCGCTCGTTTCGCTGGCCGATCCCGCGAATCCGGCCGTGGTCAACGTGGCCCCGGTCAATCCGGGAACCGAGTTGGGCAGCCAGGCGCCGGAAGGCATTGGTTACCTCAGATCGGACGGTTCGCTGTTCGTCTATGCCGCCAACGAAGGCAGCGGCGTGGTCAGTGTCTTCGAAGTGACGCCGTTCTGGGGTGAACTGGCCAGGGTTCGTGGGACGTCCAACGGCCACGGCTACGGCCACCACCGCGGCCATGGGCGCGGACACGGACACCACCAGCACGGGTCCGACTAGTCGTTTCGACGAGCTGGGGCCGCCGGGGGGGATGTTTCCCCGCGGCGGCCCTGTCCGTTGAACTTCCCGATATTCGTGGCGTATGCCCATTGCGCTGCCCGTCCTCGCGGGCAAGCCGGCGCATGCGTGGCGTAACAGGCGGAAATGGAGGGCGAGCCATCCGCTGCCGATCCGCGCTTGATTCTGCAATAAGAAATGTGTGTAATTACTTATAAGGATAAGCGTTGAAGACCTAAAGGGCCGGGTCCGGTCCCGTCCCTTGAGGCCTCCACCCTGGCGGGGGAGAGAAAGACAAGGGAGCGTCAATGAGATATCGCCGCACGAAGACCGCGATGACCCTATTGGCCGGCCTTTGCGCCGGTGGCTTTCTTTGCGCACCCGCCTCGGCGGACGAGCTTTACGAGCTCGGCGAATATCTCGCGGGAGACTGCACGGCCTGCCACCAGCTGGAAGGCCGGGCGCCCGGTATCCCTCCTATCACGGGCTGGCCGGTCGAATCATTCGTTATGGTCATGACGGCCTACAAGGAAGGCGAGCGCGATCATGCGCTGATGCAAAACGTCGCCAGCCGATTGGGCGACGAGGACATGCAGGCGCTCGCCGTATATTTCGGGAAACAGGGACAACAGGAGTAACAGGCATGGACAGGAAATTCACGAGGCGCGAATTCGGGATAATGGCGGGCGTTGCCGCGTCGACCCTTGCGGCCCCGGCGATCGCCCAGGGCAAGCCGAAAGTCGTGGTCATCGGCGGCGGGCCCGGCGGCGCGACAGCCGCCCGTTATATCGCAAAGGATTCCAAGGGCGCTGTGGACGTCACGCTGATCGAGGCGAATGCGCGCCACACCACCTGCTTCTTCAGCAACCTCTATATCGGCGGGCTGCGCAGTTTCGATTCGATCACCCACGGATACGACAAGCTGGCATCCGACCACGGCATCAACGTCGTGACGGGCTTCGCCACCAGCGTCGACACGGCCAAACGTATCGTCACCGTCGCGGGCGGTCAGTCCGTCTCCTACGACAAGCTGGTGGTCGCCCCCGGCATCGACTTCAAGTACGAGGCCTACGAGGGCTACAGCAAAGAGGTGGCCGAGACGATTCCGCATGCCTGGCAGGCCGGGCCGCAGTCGCAGATTCTGCGCCGTCAGCTCGAGGCGATGGACGATGGCGGCGTCTTCCTGATCGCCCCGCCGCCGAATCCGTTCCGCTGCCCGCCCGGGCCGTATGAGCGGATCGCGCTGGTCGCCCAGTACCTCAAGCGGAACAAGCCGAAGTCGAAGATCATCGCGGTTGACGCCAAGGACAAGTTCTCCAAGCAGGCGCTGTTCGAGGAAGGCTGGGCGAAATACTACGACGGCATGATCGAATGGCTGCCGCTGAACATCACCGGCGGCGTCAAGGCGGTCGACGAGAAGGGCATGACGCTGCACACCGGCGGCGAAAGCTTCAAGGGCGACGTCATCAACGTCATTCCGCCGCAGAAGGCGGGCGCCATCGCCACCGCGGCCGGCCTTGCGAACGAAACCGGCTGGTGCCCGATCGATCCTTTCACCATGGCCTCGACCCGCGCGCCGCACGTCTATGTGCTGGGCGATTCCAGCATCGCTGCCGCGATGCCGAAATCGGGATTTGCCGCCAACAGCCAGGCCAAGGCCTGCGCCATGGCAATCCGCGCCGAGCTGACCGGCTCGCGGGCCTTCGAGCCGCGTTACAGCAACACTTGCTGGAGCATGATCGCATCCGGCGATGGGGTGAAGGTCGGCGCGTCCTACAAGGCGACCAGGGAGAAAATTGCCAGCACCGACACCTTCATCAGCAAGACCGGCGAGGATGCGGCGATGCGCACCGCCACCGCAGAGGAGGCGGAGGGCTGGTACGCCGGAATCTCCGCCGACATTTTCGGCTGAACGCCCCTCGTTTCCTGCGGGGATTCTCTTGTGGGGGGCAGCCGAACGGTTGTCCCCCGGTTTGTTGGCGAATCAGGCGCTTGCGCGTCCCCGCAGAGCCGTAACCCTGTTCGCGGGCCGGGCGGGCAGCGTCAATCCCCGTTGCGGCGCCAAGCGCCACGCCCAGCCGTCTGGCATGCTCATCCCGCGCCATCTCTGCTTGCCGGGGCCTCGGCCTTGCCCGTTCCCCTCGAATCCGGCGTCGCCGGGTTTTTCCCGCGTGGGACCAGATGGCGGAAGGTCAGGTACATCCAGGCGAACAGCAGGCCGTAGAGCAGCGTGCCCCGCACCGTTTCCGCGGCGAGCGAGTGCTGCGCTTCGGGGGCGACGGCATGGATCGCCGTTCGCAGCGCCGGGTCGGCCAGAAACAGCGCTGCGCTCCACAATATCCCGACGAGCAGGAAGCGCGCGGTCGCTGTCCCCGGCGCCGGCCGCGAGAGCGCCAGCACCGCCGTGAAGAAGGCGGGATAGATGAACAGTTCCGGCGCCGCCGGCATGCCGCCGACGTTCCATGAGGTGAGCACCGCGCTCGCCCACCAGCTCCAGGTCCGGGCGCCCTCAAGCGTGATCGCCAGTGCGGCGAAACCGCCCAGCGCCAGCAGGATTTTCACGATCAGCGGCGCCCGTGCCGGCGTTTTCGCGGCGGCGGTCCCGGCCGCGTCGCGTTCCTGCCCGCTCACAGTTCCGGTCCGCCGTTGCCGGGCTGGTCGTCGACCCGGCGCAGGCCAAGCCGCACCACCGCGCCGTAGATCACCGGCGTGCCGCTCCAGAATCCCACGGTGGCGACGAACGCCTGGACCAGCCGGCTGCTGCTGTATTCGGGAACGGCCGCCTGCGCCGCCAGGGCCGCCAGCACCACGCCGCCGGCCACCGCGACGGCGCTCAGCGTCGCGACGCCGCAGGCAACGAGACTCTCCCGGGGGCCGTCCGGGCGGCTCAGCACCGTGGTGATGAACGCATTCAGGGAACAGGCCATGGCGGCAACGAACGGCTGCACCGGGCCGCCCAGCGTGCCCTGAAACAGCCCGATCAGCCATTGCCACAGCGCGACGGCCACGATCTGCGTGACGAACAGCACGAACAGGCCGAGCAGCAGATTGCCGGGCTCCACCGGCCGCAGCGCGTATAGCGTGGGCCGCCCGGCTCGCCTGGGGGCGGTCATGGCTCCATCTCCTGCATTCGTGCGGTGCCTGGATGGTCCGCAATCACCTTACCATTGTCCCGCAACCGGATTGCGCAAAAGTTAAGATTTCGCGCAATGAACGGCGGAGTCGACAGTATCGGCAAAAGATATCCGGTCCGGGGTGCCGCGGCAACGGCCCCGAACCCGCGGAAATCGCCGGTGCATGGGGTTGTTCCGCCCGGCCGGACGGGTCCGGGAAATCCGAAGCGCTTCGCATTTCAGCGCCGCAGTGGCTCCATAGGTGTATGGACATCACGGCTCTCGACAGTACGATACACCGCCGGGGCGCAATGCCGCGGCGCCGTTCTGGTGGAAGTGAAAACGTTCCTCATTTCCATGACAGCGTGTAGCAGTGTCGACACGGAGGAGTCACGGTCATGGCAACGAAACGCAACGATGGATTGCTGCGGGGATTGATCGCCAGGCTGACCGGGCGTGACGTGCGGGCCCTCAGGCCGGGCGACTGCCTGCGCCGGGTCCTCGGCCTCGACGGTCTCGACCTCGTACGCGTCGTCATCGCGGCCGAAGAGCTGTACGGGGTGATCGCGCGCGACGAACAGATCGACAGGATCCGCACCTACGGCGATCTGTTGCGGACGCTGGAAATTGGGGAGGCGAACTGCGAACCCGGCCAGCCAGTATGAGAGCCGGGAAGGACAAGCCGTTCAGCCCACGGGGAAGCCCGTGCTTCCCCGCCCGGCCCGGACACGCGGTGGCTGTCCGGGCCGATCGGGCCGGGCCGGCGGCCGCGGACGAGGCTCAAGCCGCATTGCCCGTGTGAGAGCCTGGCCGGACGCCGCCGCACCCGGCCCCTCTTTATCTCTTGGCTTTGCGCTGGATCATTGCTGCGCTTGCGGCAGCGGATCAGCATCGCGGATCATGACCGGCCGGATGCATGCTCCGCTCAGCCGCCGCCTCAATCTTCCGCTGCTCGTCCTCTACGGGCTCGGCACGACGATCGGCGCGGGCATCTTCGTTCTGGTTGGAAAGGTGGCGGGACGCGCCGGCATGTGGGCGCCGGTCTCGTTCCTGGCCGCATCGCTGCTCGCCGCCTTTACCGCGTTCTCGTTCGCCGAGCTGGTGGCGCGCTATCCGCGCAGCGCCGGCGAGGCCATCTATGTCCGCGAAGGGTTTCGCTCTCACCGCCTGGCGCTTGCCGTCGGATTGATGGTGGCGCTGTCCGGCGTCGTCTCGTCGGCCGCCATCGTCAACGGCTCGGTCGGTTATCTCAACGAATTTGTGGCCCTGCCCCATGCGCTCGGTGTCCTCCTGATTCTGGCGTTGCTTGCCGCGCTCGCCGCCTGGGGTATCGGCGAATCGGTGGCCGCGGCGGCTGTCTTCACGGTGCTGGAGATCGGCGGCCTGGTGCTGGTGATCTGGGCCGCGAAGGGTAGTTTCGCGGACCTGCCGGCGCGAGCGGGCGAACTGCTGCCGCCGCTGGAGGGCGCGGCATGGATCGGGGTCATGGCGGGGGCGATGCTGGCCTTCTATGCCTTCCTCGGCTTCGAGGACCTGGTCAACGTGGCCGAGGAGGCGAAGGACGTCACCCGCACCATGCCGCTGGCCATCCTGCTGACCCTCGTCGTCACGACGCTGTTCTACGTGCTGGTGTCCCTGGCCGCGGTTCTGACCGTCTCTCCGGCCGAACTCGCCGAAAGCGCCGCGCCGCTCGCCATGATCTACGAACGGGGGACCGGCGGCGGCTCCGGCGCGGTCAGCGCGATCGCCGTGTTTGCCGTGTTGAACGGCGCGCTGATCCAGATGATCATGGCCTCGCGCGTGATCTACGGCCTCGCCGACCAGGGCGAACTGCCGGCCGCGCTGGCCTGGGTGCATCCGCGCCGTCGCACGCCGCTGGTTGCAACGGCGTTGGTCGCAGGGGTCATCCTGGCGTTGGCGCTGTTTTTCCCGCTGGAGCGCCTGGCTGAGACGACGTCCGTCATCGTCCTGATTGTCTTCGCCCTGGTGAACCTGGCCCTGGTGCTGATCAAGCGTCGCGGCACGCCGCCACCCGAAAGCGTCCGCACCTTTCCGATCTGGATTCCGGCGGTCGGCTTTGCCGTCAGCACGGCTTTCCTGGCGCTGCAGCTCCTGCGCTAACCCCCTTGCCCGCAGGCCGGGGCGCGCCTAGCTTGTCGAAAGACGGCGGGAGAGAGAGTGGCGCATGCGAGAGCGGCTGGAGTCATTGCGAAGCGAACTGGCACGGCAGGGGCTGGACGGCTTCATCGTTCCCCATTCCGACGAGTTTCAGAACGAATACCTGCCGCCTTCGGCCGAGCGGCTCGCCTGGCTGACCGGCTTCACCGGGTCCGCAGGCGTCGCCGTGGTGCTGGCCGAAAAGGCCGCGGTCTTCACCGACGGGCGCTATACGCTGCAGATCCGCGAGCAGGTCGACGCAGCGCTGTACGACATCCGCCACATCACCGAAGAGCCGCCGAAGGACTGGATCGCCGCGAACCTGCCCGAAGGCGGCCGCCTCGGCTACGATCCGTGGCTGCATACGGTTAAGGCGCTGGAAACCTGGCGCAAGGCGGCTGAAAAGGCGGGCGGCGTGCTGGTCGCGGCGGAGACCAACCCGCTGGATGCGGTGTGGACCGACCGCCCCGCCGAACCCGCCGCGCCGATCGTGCCGCACGATCTTGCCTTTGCCGGCGAAAGCGCCGCCGCCAAGCGCAAGAGGGTCGGTGAGGCGTTGCCGGAACAGGACGCGGATGCCGCCGTAATCACCGCGCCGGATTCGATCGCCTGGCTGCTGAACGTTCGCGGCGGCGACGTGGATCACACGCCGCTGCCGCTGTCCTTCGCCATTCTCTATGCCAATGGCCGCGTCGAGTGGTTCGTCGATCCCGCCAAGACCAGCCCGGCGCTGGCCGCCCATCTCGGCGACGAGGTAACGGTCCGCGGACGGAACGAGTTCGAGCCGGCGCTCTGGGCGCTGGGCAATTCCCGGGTGCTGGCCGACCCGGCCGGCACCGCGGCGCTGGTGCTCGACCGCCTCGGCAAGGCGGGGGCGAAGATCGTCAAGGAACCCGATCCCTGCCAGCTGCCCAAGGCCTGCAAGAACGCGGTCGAGATCGAAGGCACGCGCGCCGCCCATCGCCGCGACGGCGCGGCGCTGACCCGCTTTCTCGGCTGGCTCACGGCGGAAGCGCCCGGCATTTCGGAGATCGCGGCGGCCGAGAAGCTGAAAAGCTTCCGCCTCGAGAACGACCGTATCTCCGACCTCAGTTTCCGCACCATATCGGGCTCCGGCCCGAACGGCGCCATCGTGCACTACTCGGTGACAGAGGAGAGCGACCGAAAACTCGGGGCGGGCGAGCTCTATCTCGTCGATTCCGGCGGGCAGTATCTCGACGGCACCACCGATGTCACCCGCACCGTCGCCATCGGCGAGCCCACGGCCGAGATGCGCGACCGCTTCACCCGCGTGCTCAAGGGCCATATCGCGCTGGCCACCGCACATTTTCCCGAAGGCACCACGGGCTCGCAGCTCGACGCGCTGGCGCGCGGGGCGCTGTGGCAGGCGGGTCTCGACTACGACCACGGCACCGGCCACGGGGTCGGCAGCTACCTCGGCGTCCATGAGGGCCCGCAGCGGATTTCCAAGATCCCAAACACGGTGGCGCTGAAGCCCGGCATGATCGTCTCCAACGAGCCGGGCTATTACAAGGCCGGTGAATACGGCATCCGCATCGAGAACCTGGTGACGGTCGTGCCGGTCGAGATCGCCGGCGCGGAAAAGCCGATGCTCGGCTTCGAGACCCTGACCCTTGCGCCGATCGACCTCAACCTCGTCGAACCGTCGCTGTTGTTGCCGGCCGAGATCGTCTGGCTCAACGACTACCAAGCGCGGGTGCGGGAAACCCTGGCGCCGCTGGTCGACGAGGATACGGCGAAGTGGCTGGAGCAGGCGACCCGGGCAACGGGCTGATGCGCGGTCTCCTGCATGGGTTGCGGCGCTTCTTGGCTTGGCAGGCGCGGGTCTTTCTGCGGGAAGAGGAATGGGTCTTCGATGCTTTCCTTGATCTGGCTGATCTGATCGATGCGATCGATGATCGGCTGAACAGGAAACCGGCGCCGAAGGGGGTGGTAGTCTGGGTCTCCCCATGGCGCACATTTAGCGTCTACGTCATGGTATCGAACAGAATCGAGATCTTCGGGGGCGGCTGGTGGCTCATACCCCGCCTGTTCGGCGGCATGTATTTCTCCGGCGTATTGGCCGACGGCACCTTGAAGGGACGATTGAGGCAGTCGGCCTTTCCGAGGGCATTCCTGCTCCTTTTCGTCAATTTGATTCTTGTCTTTCTGCTCATCGACCTATCGGTCGTTGTCTACCAGACTGGCGGCTGTCTAATGGTCGACGGTGATTACTGCGGCTACTCCAGGAATGCGGCGGGTGTTCTCGTTGGTGGTCTGTTTTTCGCGGTGATCGGCTACATCATTGTCCGGTTATTTGCGTGGGTGCTTGGAGGTGGCCGGCGGGAAATTCACACGTTTCTGGCCGATATAACAATGACTGGAGCGTCGGGCTGACCCTGCATTCCATCGCGCTATAGGCGCGGCATATCGGCGGCAAGGGCGAAAACGTGACGCCGGCGCACAGTGTCGACCGCTTCGGCCATTTCGGGCGGGAACTCGAACGCGTCGTGCATTTCGCGCCCGAATCGCTGGCCTTCCAGCAAGACGCCGAGCCTCGCAAGCATCAGTTCTACGATACCGCCTGAGACGGTCCCGGCTATCTGACCTCGAATTCTATCGTCCCCAATTCCCCGAAATCGGCGCTGTAGTGGCCCGGCTCGCTCTCCACGCGCTCGCCGATGACGCCGGTGGAGAGGTAATGTCCGGGCTCGATGACGCGGCCCTGCGCGACCGCGACGTTGACGAGCCACAGGGCGGCCGTCCACGGGTCGCCCATGGCGTCCGCGCCGGTCCCCTTGCTGACCTGCTTGCCGTTGCGGGACAGGGTGGCCCTCAGTTTCTTCAGGTTCAGGCCTTCGGCCGGGCGCTCATCGCCGACGATCAGGACATGGGCGGAGACGTTGTTGGCGACAATATCGGTTACGGTCAGCTTGCGGGCCTGGCTCTTGGGAAAACCGCCGGCGGGCGCCTCGATCACCGGCGCGACGCCGCGGATCAGGGGCTTCAGCGCCGCCACGTCCTCGATCGGCTTGTCGATTCGCGCGCCAGCGACGAAGGCGATTTCGGTCTCCAGCAGCATGTGCCGGCCGGGCGGCTCGGCGATCATGTCGCCGCTCCGGCGCAGGCCGGAGGCGGGGATCACGCCGAATACGGGATCTTCGATGCCGAACCACCAGCGCGCCAGTTTGCCCGTCAGCCCCGCCTTATAGCCCGCGACCGAGCCGCCCGCCGCGAGTGTTCGGTCGACGACGAGCTGCTGGACCCGGTAGGCGCCGCCGAGGTCGATCCCCGGATCGAGCACCGAGACCCGCGGTGTCTCCGTGCCGGCCGCATTGGCCTGCCAGATCGCCTCGGCCAGCGCCGCGTCGTCCGCGCGTGCGGGCGGCGCGATAAAGTTGAGAGCGATCAGGCAGGCCAGAATGCCGGGAACGCGACGTGCCGGTTTCGCCATGATGCGTATAGCCATCGATTCCCCTGTTTGCGTGGTGCCGCTACGATAGTATGGACCAGCGTGGTCGTATCTGCCCAGCATCGTCCAGCGAGGCGAACCACGCCATGAAGGAGACTGCAATGACCGCACCGGACGTCCCGATCGAGGTCGATTCCGCCACCGGCCACTGGACAACCGACGGCGTCCCGATGATCTATACGCCGCGTGCGTTCTTTGTGAACATTCAAAGAGCGGTCGAGGATGCGATCGGCGCAGAGGAGTACCGCCAACGGCTCTACAAGGCGGCCTACGAGGCGACCTACGACTGGTGCGGCACGCAGGCGGCGCTGCACGAAATCTCGGGGCCGGCGGTCTTTCGCCATTACCTGGACCGGCTGTCGAAGCGCGGCTGGGGCCGGTTCTCGCTCGTCGAGGCGGATTGGGAGGCCGGCACCGCCCGGGCGCGCCTCGACCATTCCGCCATCGCCGCCGGTTTCGGGAAGTCGGGCCGTCGCGTCTGCTATATGTTCGACGGCGCATTCGCCGCCGCCACGAATTGGGTCGGCGATACCATGGGCCGCAGCTATTTGACGACCTGCATGGAGGCGCGGTGTGCGGCCGAGGACGGGCAGGACCACTGCCTGTTCGAAGTGCGGCCGCAATAGGACGGGCGCATCGGGCCGTAATTCCGGCACCGGACGGACCATGCCCGCCACCGCCCCGGCGGCCGTGCTTATTTGATCCAGGAGGAGTAGGCCTTGTCCGAATCCAGGATGTGCTCGGTCAGCCAGCCCTTCAGGTAGTCCTGCACGTCTTCCCTCAGGGTCTTGGGGCCGCTGCCGGTTACGTAGCTCTGGTGGGTCTGCGCCAGCCAGTCCTCGAATTCCTGGTGCTGCGTCTTCTGGTCGTCGAGACCGGGGTAACCGGCCGCCTCCAGCATTCTCTCCTCGTCGCGGAAATGCTCCTGGACATAGCTCTTCAGCCGCTCAAGCGCGATACCTGTCATGTCCTCGTCATCCAGCAGATTGACCAGGTCGATCAACCCCTTGTGCTGGGCATCCATCTTCTCGTTGCCGACGCTGAACGAATCTTTCCATTCCATGACTGCCATGACCCACCTTGCTCGTGGTCGTGCCGGATCGCTCGGCTCAATGTAGCACGCGGCGCGGCAAGCGATAGCCCGCCTTGTCGCGGCAGTCCGCCATCAGCGCAGCCACAGCAGCCCGAAAATCGCCAGCGACAAGGTCGCGAGCGTGAGCGGCCACATCGCCGTATCCGACTGTTTTTCCATGTGAATGCCAGGCGGTGCGGTGAGAATCGAGCAGGTCTTCGGGTCGAAGCAGACGAGACCGTGTTTCTCGGCAAGCTCCATGATGAATTCGACCGCATCCCCACACTGGCTGCCGCCCATTGCAATCAGTACCTGCCCATCGCAGACGTCGAAATCGCCGGACCAGGGCGACTCCATCCGCCCCTCCTCGGGCAACGACTCGAGACGCGGATAGCGATCCGTCAGGTCGGTCATGAAGGCGGCGATGCCGGGCGCGGGTTCGCTCGATCGGTCCGGACTTCGGTCGCTGCGCTGGGCGCAAAATCTTTGCAGCGCATCCTTGTCGGTAAGGGGGGTTTCCGCAACGAAAACGCCAATCTCTAAACGCATGGTGGACTCCACCCGATGATAGCCCCCGCTTGAACGATATACTGTCCCGGTTGCCATCAGGTTAATGCGCGCGAATATCCGTTAAGATCGACTCATTTGGCGTCTCGAACGTCGAAACCACGACGCTAGTTTCCGGCGAACATCAAATATGCCCCGATAATTGGCATGGCGATCGCGGCAAGCACCATCACCAGAATGACGGGCCAGAACCGTGCCAGAAGGCTCTTCTGTTTCGCCTCGGGCTCATAGGCATCGCGAAAGCTGATCCCCAGTTCCTGCGCCGCCTTGGCGATGGCATCGTCCGGGGCCGCAGGGTCCGGGCCGGCGGGTTCGTCCCGAAAGCTGATTCCCAGTTCACGCGCTGCGCGCTTCATCTCGTCTTCCTGCGCATCGGGTGCGGGCGACTGGCCGGCTTCGGGTTCGTCCCGGAAGCTGATCCCCAGTTTCTTCGCCGCGGCAGCCAGTTCCTCTTCGGTTTTCGGCTCCTGCCACTGGGGCGCGGGGTCGGGCTCGCCGTCGGTGCCCCGTTCAGCTTCGCGGATGGTGCGGGCCAGTTCCCCTTCGGCACCTTCCGCCGGAGTCGACGGCCGGGGGCTGGGTTCCTGGTCGCCCGCGTCGGGCATCGCCTCAGCAGGCTCACCGGTGGCGTCGTCGGACGCCGGACCGCTATTGTCGCGCCGGCCGAACGTGCGTCGTTCGGCAGCTTCCTGCGCGGTCCGGTGGGGTTCGTCATCCGGTCCAGCACCGGTTTCACCGATTGGTTCAACACCGAATTCGTCGGCGGATCCGTTTGACGGCTCCGGAACGCGCTGTTGTTCCTGGTCGATGAAATCATCGTATGATTCGGCCGGCGTCTGGCGCGCGTCGTGACGCAGGTCCATCCCCATGCGCGATGCGGCTTCCTCCAGCGAGTCCTCGAATCGATATGGTTCATCGGGCTCGGCCACGCCGGAGGATGCGTCGTCCGGCTGCGGTTCGTCCAGGGACGAGTCCGGCGCCGGCGCCTCGGCGGGAGGCTCCATTGCTAACGGATGTTCGATCGCGTCGAACGCAGCAGCATGGGCATCTGCGGGCTCGTCTTCATCGAATTCGTCAGCGTCGTCGCCGCCGGACGGCTCCAGATCGTCCGCCGGGGCGTCCTGTTCGTCTGGCGCCGATATTTCAGGATCCTCGGGATGACGTTCGTGCGCCAAATCGGCCGGCGCACCGTCATCCGGGGGAGTGTCTGCGTCCATGCCGGGCTCCGGGTCGGGCTCCGTCACGGCGGTGTCTGACCCCTCGAGCAGCGCTTCATCGGCATCATCGCCTGGTATCGGGCCGGCATCCGGCCGATGATCGACATCCGAACTGGAGTCCGGGTCGGGCTCCGTTATGAAAGTGCCCGACTCGTCCGGAGTTGTTCCATCGGTATCGTCGCCTGGCGGCGGCTCTCCGTCCTCGCGCGCACCGTCCCTCGTCTCTGTAATGTCAGGAGTCTCCTGGTGGGGCGATTCCGATAGTGCGTCATCCTGCCGCGGAATGTCCTCGGCCGGCGCCGGGACAGGTTGAAATACGATTGGAGGGCGCGGCGTGCCAAACGGATTCGGAGGCACGGTCGACGGCGCCGGGTTGACCGAGTGTTCCTGCGGCACAACGGTCTGCGGCAGCGGCGGCGTGACCGGCACCGCGGTGGCCGGCGCCGGGTCGCTTGGCGCCGGGGACTCCGGATGTACGCCAAGATCCTGCGGCACTGTTGGCGGCTCCTGCGGCAACACGGCCTGCGCTGGCGGTTGCGGCGCAGCCGGGGACGGGACCGTCGCGGCCGGTGCCGGTTCAACGGCCGGTACGGCATCCGGTTGGCTGGGATCTGGCGGCGCCGGCGTTGCCTCGCCAGGGGCCGTCTTGCCCGACTTGCCGAACGCCTTGGCGAATACGGCGGCTGCGTTGTCGGGCGTGCAGGGGGTGTGTGCCGGCGTGGTAGCCGCCGCGTGTTCCGCGGACGCGCCATCCAGGTTCGGGACGGCAGTGTCCGCGCCGGGGGACTGCGCGGTCTCCCCCTGCGGGGCCGTCGTGTCCGGCACCGTCGTTTCCGATCCCGTTGGTTCCGGCACCGTCGTTTCCGGCGCCGTGGTTTCCTGAACAGTGGTTTCGGGCGACGCGGCGGGTGCGGGGTCCGCGTGGACCGGTTGTCCGGACTCCGCCACCGGTCCGCCCCGTGCAGCCTGCAGGATGGCTGCAGCCATGTCGGCGCTGACGCCTTCGGACTGCATCCAGGCGGCAAGCGCATTGCCGGCCGCGCCTCGTTCGAGTTGCTGTCGGCACCGGTCGACCCACAGGTCGTGCTGCTGGTTCGCTTCGAGTGCGGTCATGGTTCTTGCTTCCAGAACCATGCAGATTATACCCGAATCTTAACGACTTCCTTAATCGGCCACACCAGATCCGAACGGGCGATCGGTTTGAGCGCATTGGCCGGCCGTCGCCATGGCGGTACGATACGGGCTTGCATCCCGGCGCCTGCCGGTGGCAGATTACATATTCGATTTTTCGTAACTAATTAAGACGGACGTAATCTGCAGCCCGCCGGCCCGCCGGCCCGCAAGGGTGGGGTGGGTTTGAGCATGACGTCTGAAAGAGAGGAAGATGCCAATGGAAGATATGCCGATCGGCACCGTCGTCGCCCTGCTGGGATTCGGGCTTGGCGGAATTTTCGGCGCGACGGCCCAGCGCACCAACTTCTGCACCATGGGCGCCATTTCCGACATGGTGTTCATGGGCAACTGGAACCGCTTTCGCGCCTGGATGCTGGCAATCGCAACGGCGATGCTCGTCAGCCAGGGCATGTTTGCCCTCGAAGTGGTCGACCTGACCGAATCCATCTACCTGACCACGAATCTCGGCTGGCTCGGCGCCATACTCGGCGGCCTGATGTTCGGGTTCGGCATGACGCTGGGCGGCGGTTGCGGGAACAAGACGCTGGTGCGGCTCGGCGCCGGCAACCTGAAGTCCCTGGTTGTCGCCATCGTGCTCGGTATATTCGCGTATATGACGCTGCGCGGGCTGATCGGGCTGGGCCGCGTGGAACTGGAAGCGGCCACCAATATCGATCTTTCCGGATCATTCGACTCGCAGGGGATCCCGGACCTGCTGGCCGGCCTGACCGGCGCGTCGGCCGACATCATCCGGTGGGTGGCGACGCTCGTTCTGGCCGGCGCATTGTTCGTCTTCTGCTTCAAGGATGCGGAATTCCGCGCCTCGAGGCGCGATACCGCAGCCGGCCTCATCATCGGCCTGTTGATTCCGGCGGCCTGGTATGCGACCGGCGTGATCGGCTATGACGATTTCGAGCCGACGCAACTGGCCTCCTTCACCTTCGTGAACCCGACCGGCGAAAGCCTCGTCTATCTGATGACCTTCTCGGGCGCGACGATCAATTTCGGCATCGCCACGGTCGGCGGGGTGATCGTGGGTTCCTTCGTCATGGCGATGGCGACACGGACCTTCAGCATCGAAAGCTTCACCGATGCGAGTGACATGATCCGGCATTTGATTGGCGGCGCCCTGATGGGTACCGGCGGCATCCTGGCGCTGGGCTGCACCATCGGCCAGGGCATTACCGGCGTATCGACTCTGGCCATCGGCTCGCTGATCGCGCTGGTCTCGATCATCGCGGGCGGAATCTGCGGCATGAAGTATCTGGAGGAGGGAAGCTTCGGCGGCGCTCTGACCGCGATGTTTTCACGCGGTTAGAGCTGTTCGCTGGCGCGAATCCCGGGAGAGCCCGGCAGGAAGGGATCCTGGCAACCCTTGAGTGACATTGGTGCAG
This sequence comes from uncultured Alphaproteobacteria bacterium, assembly GCA_947259105.1. Taxonomy (GTDB): domain Bacteria; phylum Pseudomonadota; class Alphaproteobacteria; order UBA8366; family JADFVY01. Next base: position 42,329 of record CAMYKU010000005.1, on the reverse strand, counting down.
CTGCGGCGGACCGCGCCGTCCTGTTGCGCGGCCGAATTCTGGTTCTGGTCGCCGGGGCCGGTATGAGCCTCGGCGGTCTGTTCATTCGTTCCATCGAAGCCGCCGATGAATGGCAGATCCTGTTCTGGCGATCGCTCGGCCTGGCCGCGGCGCTGCTGGTTCTCATCGCGTTCCGCAGCCAGGGTAAGGTGGCGGCCGCTTTCCGCGGGGCCGGGCGCGCCGGCGTGATCGCGGGGCTGTGCCTGGCCGCCGGATTTACCTGCTTCGTATTCTCGATGACCCATACGACGGTGGCGAACACGTTGTTCCTGCTGAGTGCGGGCCCGTTCATCGCGGCCATCCTGGCCCGCCTCCTGCTTGGCGAGGCGGTGCGCCGCGCGACCTGGATTGCGATGGCTGCCGCCGCACTGGGCGTCGCGGTGATGGTGGGCGACGGTGTCGCGGCCGGCGATCCGTTCGGGGACCTGACCGCCCTGGGCGCGGCGATCGGATTTGCCGGCTACGCGGTGGCGCTGCGCGGCGGGCGCGGGGCCGACATGATGCCCGCCACCTGCCTGGCCGGGCTGGCCGGGGCCCTGGCCGCAGGACTGGCGATCGCGGCCGGAGGTTCGGGATTCGCCGTCACCGCTACCGACCTGGCGATCTGTCTCGTATATGGCGCGGTGGCCATCGCCGGGAGCCTTGCCGTCTACACCTTCGGGTCGCGCCATGTGCCGGCGGCAGAGCTGATGTTGCTTGCGCTGACCGAGGTGGTGCTGGGTCCGGTCTGGGTATGGCTTGCCTTTTCCGAAGTTCCCGGCCTGCCGACCCTGCTGGGCGGCGCCATTCTGCTGCTGGCGATTACCGGCCAGGCGCTGAGCGGCATGCGCCGGCGACCGCCGCCGATAGGCGTGGTTTGACTTGCAGTCGGCCCCGTGGAGACTCACATAACGGACGATCGCCCCATTTCCACGGCGTGCGGAAACCCTGACCGGAGGCCCGTTTCATACTGTCCGAAGACCGCAAGAATGGTTTGCTGCGCCGGTTGCGCCGCGCATTCGCATGGGGTCGGCTGAAACTTCCCGTCGGCCTGCGCACCGTATTGGGGTTATTGTTGATGGTGGGCGGGATATTCGGTTTCCTGCCGGTGCTCGGGTTCTGGATGGTCCCGCTGGGTGCGATGCTGATCGCGCTGGATGTGCCGACGCTGCGGCGCCGGCTGCGCGGATGGTTGCACCGGGTCGTCCCCCGGCGACGGCAGTGGCGCGGGCGCACGCAGATCGGCCATCGCAAGGACGACGGATGATGGTTTCGGCTGGAATGGACCCCGGAGTTTGATTGATGTTTGGGCGCGGGATCAGGCTTTTCGAAATTCTTGGATTCGAGGTCAAGATCGACGCCAGCTGGCTGATCCTGGCGGTGCTGGTGACCTGGTCGCTGGCCGGCGGTTACTTCCCCCAGAATTATCAGGACCTGACGCCCGCATCGTATCTCTGGATGGGTGTGGCCGGGGCGCTGGGTCTGTTCGCGTCGATCATACTCCACGAACTCAGCCACTCGCTGGTGGCCCGCCAGTATGGCATGCCGATCCGGGGGATCACGCTGTTCATCTTCGGCGGCGTCGCCGAGATGGAGGACGAGCCGCCGACCGCCCAGGCGGAATTTCTGATGGCCATCGCCGGGCCGATCGCGAGCGGTGTGCTTGCCGTGTCGTTCCATCTCGCCGGTCTGCTCGGGGCGGGCATCGCGGCTCCGGTTCCGGTGCTCGCCGTTGCCGGGTGGCTTGCCTTCGTCAATACGATGCTGGCGGTCTTCAACCTGGTCCCCGCCTTCCCGCTCGACGGGGGGCGCATGCTGCGGGCCGCGCTGTGGCACTGGACGGGCAATCTGCAATGGGCGACGCGGCTGTCGGCCAATGCCGGGTCGATCTTCGGATTCGTGCTGATCGGGCTGGGGCTGCTGAATTTCATCAACGGCAACGTGATCGGCGGGGTCTGGTATGCGTTGATCGGCATGTTCATACGGGCCGCCGCCGCGAGTTCATACATGCAGCTTCAGACCCGCCGTGTGTTCGAGGGCGAGCCCGTCCGCCGCTTCATGGTGAGTGACCCGGTTACCGTGCCGCCGGACATCACCATCCAGCGGCTGGTGAACGATCATGTCTACGTCCATTATCATGAGCTCTTCCCGGTCGTCGACGAGTCCGGCCTGCTCGGGTGCGTGGGAATCGGCCAGATCAAGCAGGTTCCGCGCGAGAAATGGGAGCTTGCGCGGGTCTTCGAGATCATGTCGCCGACCTCGCCGGAGAATACGATCGAGGCCGGACGGGATGCGATCGAGGCGCTGAAGCTCATGCGGCGCACCGGCAACAGCCGGCTGATGGTGGTGGAGAACGGCCGGCTGGTCGGCCTGGTCACGCTCAAGGACCTGCTCCACCTGATCGGCCTCAAGATGGACCTCGAGGGGCGGGAGTGACCAGCGGGGTCAAGGTTGCAACCTTTGCCGGTACAATGATTCGTATAGCCCCATCAGTTCGTCCAGAAGCGGCCGGACGCGGTCCGGCAGTGGCTCGCTGCGGGCTTTCCACGGCCTGAAGCCAGTGGATGCGTTGACCCGGTCATACCAGTGCCGGCCCCAGACGCCGTCGGTCTGCCGCGGGCCCGGCGGCCACGACAGCATGGCATCGTCGAACGGGACGGACAGCTCGTCGCATAGCGCCCGCAGCGTCCCCTCCGCGTCGGTGCCGATATCTCTTGCGTCGATCACCGGCGGGGCTGCGCCCGTCAACGCGCGCACCCGTTCGAACAGTCGAAACTGGTCGGGAAATCCGGTGTCCTGCAGGGTCACCACCCGCATGGTCCTGGACATGGACAGCAGCACTTCGGCCGGATCGCGGATCAGGAAGGCGTTGGACAACTCCGCAAGCCACTCATCCCCGATATGCGGCAGCATGTGGTGCGCCATGTGCTTCTGGTAGAAAATCGCACGGCCGCCGGGGACCGGTCCCAGAATGCGTGCCGCCACCTTGCGCCAGTCGGTCTCGTGCGCGGCAACGACCTCCTCGATGCCCGGATGATCGGGCGTGCATCGCGTCAGGTAATGGGCATAGAGCGGCTCGTCCCACACTGCCGTGTCGGCCCGGTTGCCCCACGAACGCAGCAGCGCCGTCGAGACGTTGCGCGGCCCCGACCACATGGCGATCCGCGTTGCGGCCATGGCGCTCAGGCCTGCAGCGGCGGCGGGCATTCGCGCTCGATCAGCGCGCGGTAGAGTTCGATCAGCCGCCGGGAAACGGGGCCGGGCGCCTCGTCGCCGATCGTACGCCCGTCGATTTCGCGCACCGGCGTCAGCCCGCCGAACGTGCCGGTCACGAAAGCCTCGTCAGCGCTGTAGGCCTCGGTCAGCGAGAAGTCCCTCTCTTCCGCCGGAATCCCGTTCTGGCTCGCCAGCGCCAGCATATTTGCCCTCGTGATGCCGTTCATGCAGTAGCGCCCGGTGGAGGTCCATACCGCGCCGCGCCGCACGATGAAGAAATTCGTCGAGTTGCAGGTGGCGACGAACCCGTGCGGGTCCAGCATCAGGCCCTCATCCGCCCCCGCCTTGTCGGCCTGAATCGCCGCCGTGATGCAGTTGAGCTTGGAATGCATGTTGAGCTTCGGGTCGAGAACATCCGGCGCGCCGCGGCGAACATGCACGGTGAACAGTTTGAGGCCTTGCGCCATCACCCTTTCGCTGGCGGCCTTGTGCTCGGCAATGATGACCACCGTTGGCCCGCCGACATTCACATTCGGGCTCTGATAGGGCGTGGATTTCAGGCCCCGCGTCACCATCAGGCGGATATGAACGCCGGACTCCATGCCGTTTGCCACGACCGTATCGTAAAGCGCCCCGGTCAACGTATCCCGGCTCATGCCGATATCGAGGTCGATTGCCTTCGCGCCCTCGTACAGCCGGTCGAGGTGCCGCTCCACAAACGCGATCCTGCCATTGTGCAGCCGCATCCCTTCCCATACCCCGTCGCCCATGAGGAAACCGCTGTCGAAAACCGAAACCACGGCTTCGCCTCGGGGCATCAGTTGGCCGTTGACGTAAACAAGAACCGACTGATTGCGGGGATCGTCAGTGAATGCATGTGCGCCGCGGTCCATGTCGCAGGCCTCCTTCGGTCAGGGCGCGGGATATACGGGATCGCCGGGCTTCAAATCCAGAATATCGGCCGCGCTGCCCCGATTGACGGCGATTTCCACAAGCCCGATGGAATTTTCGTACCAGAACGCCTCGCCCGCCGCGACATCGGAAAACGTGCGGGCGCGGCGCAAGAGATGCCCCGCGGCGGCGATCCGTACGCCGTTAGCCATGCGAGACGCCCGCAGGCCGCTCATGACGTTCCCGAATCCATCGGTATAGATTGCCTCCGGCAGGTCGTCGGGCCAGCCTGCGCCCGGGCTGTCCCACCCGATTTCGGTAGCTTGCGGAAACACGCCCGTCGCCAGCATTGCGGCGACCGGGGCGAACAGGTCGCGGCCATGAAACGTATCCGACATGGACTCGGGCCGCCAGTCGATACGCCAGACCCGCGCGTCTTCCGCGCGACGGCCCAAGACGTCCAGCAACCCGTTGCCGGGCCCGACGAAATAGCGGGTGCCGGCCTGAACGACAAGCGGTGGCCGGTCGCCGCCGACGCCTGGGTCGACGACGGCAACGCATACGCACTCCGCCGGCATTCGCTCGGCCAGCGCGGCCAGCAGGTAGGCGGCGGCCCGCGGGTTGCCGCGCGGCGCGTCATGCATCAGGTCGACGATCGCGGCATCGGGATCTTGCGCCAGCACAGCCGTCCGCATCTGGCCCGCGTAGGGTCCCGAAAGCCCGAAATCCGTGAAAATCAGGATCATCCGTCACTAATGCATCGCGTGACGAAAGCTGGCAAGCGGTCTGTCTTTCCTTGACGCGTGGCCCGAATTGGGGGAGAGCATTCACGCGGCGGGCTCTGCCATGGGCCCTTTGAGCAGCCGGAGGAAGTTTCGGGTTTGAGATCGCGAGTTCTAGCATTCACCGGTTTGGCGGTTTTGTTTCTTGCATCGCTGGCGGGGCTTGTCGCCCGGCTCGCCGGTATGGCGGCCGACGGCGAGTCCGTGCTTGTGCTGGCACCCTGGCTCGGTGCGACGGTACTGGCCGGCGCCGGACTTGCATTTGTGGCAGTACGCCCTTCCAGGCGCGATCACTCCGATAGCGACGGCTTGGGCCCGCCGGCCGCGAGCTGGGGCGGCATCTTGGATACGGTTCCGACGGGATTTGCCGTGTATGACACCGACGGGCGGCTCGTGTTCTGCAACAAGCCGTGGCGCAGGCTATTTGCGGACATGGAGGGACTCGCATTGGTTGGCAGCTTGTACGGCGACACCGTGCTTCGGATCTCGGGCAGGCGGGCGCCCGGCGGCCCCGGAGCCAGTCTTGCCGGCGAGCGACAACTTGACGGCGGAACGTGGGTGCGGTTCGACGAGTCGAGGCTGGATGGCGGCGGGGTCCTCGTTAGCGTCAGCGATATAACTGAGGAGCGCACACGCACGTCGGAAGCGCGTGCCGAACGGGAAAAACTGCGCCTGACCATCTCCGCCGCCGGCGCGTGGATTTGGGAAACAGATGTGCTGCACCGAATTTCGCGCGCCATTCCTGTCCGCAGCGAGTTGAACCGCGATGAGCTTCGCTGGATGATTGGCCGTGGTCTTGCGGAATTGGGGTTGCCGGCCGCGGCCGCCGATGACTCCGCCCTGTCGAAATGCATCGAGGACATGCAAGAGCATCGCAGGCTGAACCAGGTCGGCCTGATTCTGCAGGACGGCGAACGGACTCGTGGCGTGCGCCTGAGTGGCGTGCCCCGGATCGGCGACGACGGCGTGTTTCTGGGTTACTGCGGCGTCGGCGTCTTCGACGCGGTGCCAGCGGAAGTGACGGCGGTCGCGGCGCCCGCCACGTCGGCGCGCGTGATCGATCCGTCCGATGCGCGAAGTCAACGCATATTGCTGGTGGATGACAGTCAGACCAATCGGCTGCTCGGGGTCACGATCCTCAAGAAGATGGGGTATGAATGCGATGCGGTGGAGAATGGGCAACAGGCCGTCGACGCTGTGCGGGAAGGAACGTACGGGCTGGTACTGATGGATATCAGGATGCCCGGGATGGATGGCTTCGAAGCAACCGCGAAGATACGGAGCCTTGCCGAACCCGGCCGTTCGGTCCCCATCGTGGCCATGACGGCGCACGTCAATCCCGAAGATCGGCAGCTTTGCCTCGAGTCAGGAATGGATGATCACGTCTCCAAGCCCGTCGATCGGCGCGTTCTGTCTTCGGTGTTGCACCGCCTGGTCGGTCCGCCCGGTGCCGACGGCGCCGATGACGGCGACAGCGTGCCGGAAGGCACCGAGGCCGGTGCGGCCGATGCCACCCTGGCCGACAACGCGACCCTGGAACAGTTGCGAGACGACGCGGGTCCGGTACTGGTACGCGAGTTGATCGCATCGTTCATGACCGAGACCGACGAGCGCCTGCTGCGCATGCAGGCGGCCATGCAAGCCGGGGACCTGGATTCGATCGCTGCCGAAGCGCATGCGATGAAGAGCAGTTCCGGGACATTCGGTGCGCTGCGTCTGCAAATGCTGGTGGAACGGCTTGAAGCGGCAGCGACCGGGAACGATGCGAGCCTGGCGTCCGACCTCCTGAACGGGATGCCCGGCCTGGTGGCAGAGAGTTGGCGCGAATTCGCTCGCGCCGGTTACCCGCCGCCGGAGTAGAGCGTCATCCGTTAAGACCCGACGTCCTCGGCGTCCCAGCTCAACTTTTTGCGGTAAATGGTCGAAGGCGAAATCCCCAGCTTGGCCGCCGCTTTCGGGATATTTCCGTCACAGCTCTCGATGGCGCGCTCGATCACATCCTTCTCCACCTTCCACAACGGTACGATGTCGCCGTCGCCGCCGGCCACGGCTGTGCCGGCGCCCCTTTCCGCGTCCTCGGGCTGTTCGGGTTGCCGCTCGGCAGTCGACCCGGGCTTGGCGGCCGATGCCGGCTGGTTCAACGGCGGCGGCAGCATATCGGCCGTGACGACGTCGCCGTCGTTCAGCACCACGACGTTCCGGATAACGTTCTGGACCTGCCGGATGTTGCCCGGCCAACTGAATTGCCCGATGATCTGCTCCGCCTCCGGGCTGAAGCTGGCGAACAGCTTGCCTTCCTCCGCTGCGTACGCAGCGAGGAAATGCCGCGCGATCTCGATAACGTCGCCGTTGCGGTCGTGCAGTGCCGGAAGGTGCAGCGGGATGACATGCAGCCGGTAATACAGATCCTCACGGAAATTCCCGGCCTCGACCTCGGCCAGCGGGTCCCGGTTGGTGGCGCAGACGAAACGCACATCGACCTTCTCGGTCTTCGAGCCGCCGACCTTCTGGAAGGTGCCGGTCTGGATGAATCGCAGCAATTTGGTCTGCAGGGCCAGGTCCATCTCGCAGATTTCATCCAGAAACAGAGTGCCGCCGGAGGCCCGGGACGCCGCGCCGTCGCGTTCCACATGCGCGCCGGTAAAGGCGCCTTTCACATGGCCGAAGATCTCTGATTCCATCAAATCCTTGGGGATTGCGCCGCAATTGATCGCAACGAAGGGCCCGTTCTTGCGGGGGCTCTGCCTGTGAATTGCCTCGGCCGCCACTTCCTTGCCGGTGCCCGATTCGCCGGTGATGAACACCGTCGCTTTCGATGTCGCCGCGGCATCGACGGTGCGGTACACCGCCTGCATCGCCAGCGACGAGCCGATGAACCCGAAATAGCTGTCGCGCGAGACATCGGTGATTTTCTTGACGATCGCCGACAGCGACCCGTGTTTCAGGGCGTTGCGCACGGTAACGAGCAGCCGTTCCGCGTTGAACGGCTTGACCAGGAAATCGTATGCGCCCGCACGCATGGCCTCGACCGCGACGTTGATCGAGCCGTGCGCCGTAATCACCACCACTTCGCTCGGCAACTCGCGCGCCTGCATTTCCTTCAGGATGTCCAGCCCGTCCATGTCCGGCAGCCTGAGGTCGAGCAGCACCACCGACGGCGCTTCCCCGCTCAACGCTTTCAGCGCCTCCTTCCCGGTGCCAACCGCAATCACGTCCGCGTCTTCGCCGTCGAGGTACTGTTGGTACAGGCGCGCCAGCGAGGGCGTGTCTTCGACCAGTAATATGGTACCGCTACTCATCCTTTAACCTTTACTTCCCGAACTCGAACCGCCACGCCAGGAATACGAACAACGGCCCAAAAAATCCCACTGCCATAACTGTATAAATCCCATCGCGAAGATACCAGATACAGGTGGTGCGTGTTCAGGCCTTTTTGTTCGGCAGCGTGTCCCGGCGAATGCAATATGCGATTATAATACGTTGCGGCGACTTGTTTTCCAACCGGGGAGGAGGAAATTATCTTGAATGCGACTCAATTCATAGGGGGGTGCGACAGTGCGTCTTAACGGAAAGGTTGCAGCCGTAACGGGCGCCGGGTCCGGATTCGGCGAGGGCATCGCCCGCAGGTTCGTCGATGAAGGTGCGAAGGTGATCGTCGCCGATATCGACGATTCAAACGGCCAGGCCGTCGCCGACTCGTTGGGCGCAGCGGGCCGGTTCGTTCACACGGACGTAAGCCGTGGCGACGAAATGGCCGGCATGGTTGCGGCGGCGCTGGACTCCTTTGGCGGGCTCGACATTCTCGTCAACAATGCCGGCTTCACACATCGCAACGGCCCGATGCTGGATGTGACGGAAGAGGAAATCGACCGTATCCACGCGGTGAATGTGAAATCGCTTTATTTTGGGGCGAAGAGCGCCGTTCCTGTGTTTCGTGAACGCGGCGGCGGGGTGATCCTGAACATCGCATCGACGGCCGGCGTGCGCCCGCGTCCCGGTCTGGTCTGGTATAACGGTTCGAAGGGCGCCGTGATCACGATCACCAAATCGATGGCGGTGGAGCTTGCGCCCGATTCAATTCGCGTCTGCGCGCTCAATCCGGTGGCGGGCGAGACGGGCATGCTGCACCTTTTCATGGGTGCGGATACGCCGGAGCGCCGCCGGGAGTTCGTCTCCACGATCCCGCTTGGCCGTTTCAGCACCCCGCGGGACGTCGCGGATTCGGCGCTGTTCCTGTGCTCCGACGAGGCGCAGTTCCTGACCGGCGTATGCCTTGAGGTCGACGGCGGCCGCTGCATTTGAAGCGACCATTAACTTTACATGCAGGCTGAGGAGGGGCAAACTCACCCGATGGATAAGTTGATGGATCAGGTCGAAGCGGAGATCGTTTGTGGCCAGTGCGGCCACAAGGTGAAAAAGCCGGTCTCCTGGCTGGTCGACAATGCCGAGTATGTCTGTTCGATGTGCGGGCAGGGCGAGGATCTCTCCACGCCTGAATGGAAAGCCAAAATCCAGAGCTACATAGACGCCTGTAACGACTTCGAAGTCTGAACCGACGGCGCCCGCGTACCTTGCGGCACAAGAAGAAACCGCCCGAAGTTTCCTTCGGGCGGTTTGGATTCGAACGCCTGTACGGCGTTGCCGGTCAGTTGCGGTTGCCGAACAGCCGCAGCATGAACAGGAACAGGTTGATGAAGTCCAGATAGAGCGTCAGCGCGCCCATGATCGCCTTTTTAGTGATGACGTCCTGGCCATCTGCCTCGTAGTACATCCTGCGAATCTTCTGCGTATCGTAAGCGGTCAGGCCGACGAAAATCAGCACGCCGACGACGGACAATGCCCAATCGAAAGCGGCGCTCTGCAGGAAGATGTTGACGACCATGGCGACAATCAGACCGATCAGCCCCATGATCAGGAAAGAGCCGATGCCCGTAAGGTCGCGCTTCGTGGTGTAGCCGTACAGGCTCATCCCCGCGAAGGTCGCCGTCGTGATCAGGAACACGCGGGTAATCGACGCGCCGGTATACACCAGGAAGATATATGCCAGCGACAGCCCCATCAGCCCGCTGAAGATCCAGAACGCAAGCTGCGCGCCGGCGGCGCTGATCTTGTTGATGCGGAAACTCATGAAGAACACCATGCCCAGCGGCGCCAGCATCACCACCCACTGCAGGGGCGTGCCATAAATCGCGTTAAGCATGGTCGTTGACTGGGACGTAAAGTAGGCGACAAGCCCCGTGACCGCGAGGCCCAGCGACATGTAGTTGTACACGCGAAGCATGTGCGAACGCAGGCCCTCGTCGATTTCGCCTGCCCGTGCTCCGACCGGTGTCACAACCTGTGTGCGCGGATCGAGTGCCATTTTTCCTCTCTCTCTATGCCAACTACGGAAAAGCAGTTGTTACGACTGATCTAATATTGGCATATCACGTTAATGAATCAACAACAACCGGTGCCGATTTACGGCATTTTCGACGCGTTTCAAGAAGGAGAACGGTTTGGAAACTGGGCTTGAGGGCCAGCGCGCGGTGGTGACCGCCGGGGCCGGCGGCATCGGCCGGGCGATCGTGGAGACCTTCATGGCAGCGGGCGCCCGCGTCCATATCTGCGATTCGGACGAAGCGAGGCTTTCGGCGGCGAAAGATTCGCTGCCGGGCCTCGGCGGGACGCTCGCCGACGTTGCCGATGCCGACGCGGTTGACCGCCTGTTCGACGCGGCGCGGGACTCGCTCGGCGGGCTCGACATCCTGGTCAACAACGCCGGGATCGCCGGTCCCACGGCGCCGGCCGAGGAGATCGCGCCCGAGGACTGGCGCCGCACCATCGCCGTCGACCTGGACGGGGCGTTCCACTGCGCCCGGCGTGCGATTCCCCTGCTGAAAGGAGCCGGCGGCGGTTCGATCGTCAACATCTCGTCGACCGCCGGGCTGTTCGGCTTCCCCAACCGCAGTCCCTACGCCGCGGCCAAGTGGGGCTTGATCGGCCTGACCAAGACACTCGCCATGGAGCTCGGCCCGTACGGCATCCGCGTCAACGCGATCTGCCCGGGAAGCGTCGCCGGCCCGCGGATGGACCGGGTCATCGCGGCGGACGCGGCGGCAAGGGGGCTCGACCCGGCGGACGTGCGGGCAGCCTACGTCGCCCAGGCGTCGATGCGCACGTTCGTGGACATGCGGGACATTGCCGGCATGGCGCTGTTCGTGTGTTCCGCCGCCGGCGCGAAAATCTCCGGCCAGGCGCTTGCCGTCGACGGCCACACCGAGTCACTGACCAGCTAACGGCTCACTCGTTGCGCAGCAGCGGCGCGGCTTTCCTGCCGAGCGCGCGCCAGGCGCCGATGGCGCCGAAGAACAGCGTCGCGCCGACGCAGACCAGCGTGGTCCAGATCATCGCGCCAGGGGTGAAGGCCCAGTCGATATGCATCAGGCCCGTGGTCACGGCCCATGCGGCCAGGCTGCCCGCGGCGGCGGCGATGGCGGCGGTCACCAGGCCGAGCAGGGTGAACTCGATGAGATAGGCGGTCAGTACGTTGCGCCGGGTCGCACCCAGGGTCTTCAGCACGACGGCGTCGTAGATGCGCTGGCGCCGGCCTGCGGCGACCGCGCCGGACAGGACCAGCACGCCGGCAATGATCGCCACCGCCGCGACCACCTTCATCGCGATGTCGATCGATTCCATGATCCGGCTGACGTCCGCCAGCACGTCGCGCACCCGGATCGCCGATATATTCGGGAATTGCGTATTGACTGCCGCTTCCAGCGCGTCCTCGGAGTCGATGTCGATCTGCACGGTGGCGATGCTGACCTGCGGTGCGCGTTCCAGCGCCCCGGGCGAGAAGATCACGACGAAATTCATGCCGAGCGAGGCCCAGTCGATACGGCGCAGATTGGCGATCGTCGCGACGAACTGCCGGCCCAGAATGTTGAACGCGACCTCGTCGCCGATCTTGAGCCGGTAGGCCTTCGCCGCTTCGGCGTCGAACGAGATGAGCGGCGGTCCGTCGTAATCCGCAGGCCACCATTCGCCCTCGACGATGCGGCTGCCGCTTTCCGGCGGCGTGCGCGCCCAGGTCAGCCCCCGGTCGCCGCGCGTGACCCAGGCGTGGTGCGGCGGCGGCGCGATTTCCGATACCGGCACGCCGGCCATCGCGGTGATGCGGCCGCGCAGCATCGGTACCTGCCGCACCGCGCCGGCCCCGGGAAACGACTTGACCAGGGCGTCGAAATCGTCGGTCTGCTGCGGCTGGATGTCGATGAAGAAAAAGGCGGGCGCCTGCTCCTCGACGACCTCCGCAATGCGTTCGCCCAGGTTCCGCTCGATCATCATGATCGCAACCAGGACCGTGATCCCCATGCCCAGCGACAACACCACGCTGTTGGTCGGCGCACCCGGCCGGTGCAGGTTCGCGAGCGCCAGCCGGATCTGCGGATGCCGCGGATGCGGCCACCAGGCGGCCAGTCGTGTCACCCCGAAGCCGGCCAGCCGGAAGACCGCGAACGTGGCCATCGCACCGCCGACGAACCAGATCGCCAGCGGTTTGTTCGCGGCGCTCAGCACGGTCAGCGTGGCAAGGCCCAGGACGAGCGTCCCCATGACCGCAACATGGCGGATCCGCAGCCGTCGCCGCGCCGGGGCCACGGCCTGCCGGAACAGTGCTGCCGCCGGCACGTCACGCGCCAGCATCAGCGGTCCGAGGGAAAACACCAGGGTCGTAAGCAGGCCGAACACCGCGGCCAGGGCAAGCGGCCGCGGATAAATCCCGGCTTTCAGGCCGACCGGCAGCAAGTCCGCAACCAGCGGCGCGGCGGCCAGTGGCGACAACGCGCCGAGCGCAAGGCCGAGCGCGATTCCCAGTGCCGCCAGCAGCACGATCTGCGCAAGGTACATGCGCAGCACCAGCCCGGCCGGCGCGCCGAGGCATTTCAGCGTGGCGATGGTCGGCCGCCGCTGGGTGAGGAACGCATGCACCGCGTTGCCGACACCGATCCCGCCGATCAGCAGCGCCGACAGCCCGACCAGGGTCAGGAACAGTGTAAGACGCTCGATAAAGCGCGTCAGGCCCGGGGCGGCCTCGGCCGGTCCGCGCACCCGCCAGGGTGCGTCGGGAAACGCCTGGGCGAGGCGGGCTCGGAAGTCTCCACTCTGCGTTCCCGCCGGCAGGAGAACGCGGTAATAATACTCGGACAGTGCCCCCGGCTTCAGCAGCTGCGTCGCATCGAGCGCCGCCCGGGAGACGATCACCCGTGGCCCCAGCTGGATGCCGCGGGTTGCGCGGTCGGGCTCGCCGACCAGCACACCGGTGACGCGGAACGTCGCATCGCCAACCGTCACCCGGTCGCCGACCGCCAGGTCCAGCCGGTTCAGCAGCGAGTCCACCGCGACCAGGCCGCGCGCGCCGTCGCGCGGCGCCAGCGCATCCGCCAGCGACTGGCCGCCCTGCAGCGCGACGGCTCCGACCAGCGGATAGGCGTCGTCGACCGCCTTCAGCTCGACCAGGCGGCGGTCGGTCCCGTCGATCCGGCTGGCCATGGCGCGGAGCCCCACGATCTCCGAAAGGCGCCCGGACGAGGCCAGCCACGCGCGCTGCTCCGGTGTCGCCGGACGGTGATGGATGCGCAGCTCGATGTCGCCGCCAAGAAGCAGCCGCGCGTCGCCTTGAAGCCCCGCCCCGATCGAGGACGAGACCGACCCGACCGCGGCGATCGCCGCCGTGCCCAGCGCCAGGCATGACAGGAAGATCCGGAATCCCCGAAACCGGCTGTGAAGGCCGCCGCGCAGTTCGCGCCGCGCCAGCCGCCAGGTCAGAAAGAACGGCGGCCGTGTGCCGGCGGACAGAGTCATCGTTCCGCGACCGCGCGCGTCACGTCGCCGACGATCCGGCCGTCGGCAATGCGCAGTTCGCGGGCGCAGCGGGACGCCAAAGCAGGGTCGTGCGTAATCAGCAACAACGTCGTACCCTTTTGCTCGGACAGGCCGAACATCAGGTCGATGATCTGTTCGCCGGTGTCGCCGTCCAGATTGCCGGTCGGCTCGTCCGCAAGCAGCAGTCGCGGCTCGGTCACGAAGGCGCGGGCCAGCGCCACGCGCTGCTGTTCGCCGCCGGAAAGCTGACCCGGATAATGCCCCGTGCGGTGGCCCAGCCCGACCGCCGCGAGCTCGGCCGCGGCCAGCGCGAATGCATCGGCATGGCCGGCGAATTCAAGCGGTATCGCCACGTTCTCCAGCGCGGTCATCGTCGGTATCAGGTGGAACGACTGGAAGACGATGCCGACGTTCTCGCGGCGGAACAGGGCGAGTTCGTCCTCGCTCATGCCGGTCAGGTCATACTCCGCAACCCGGACCGAGCCGGCGGAGGCCCGCTCCAGGCCGCCGATGATCATCATCATCGAGGATTTCCCCGCCCCCGACGCGCCCACCAGGGCGACCTGCTCGCCCGGCCCGATCTCCAGATCGATTCCGCGCAGGATCTCGACTGCCCCGGCGGCGCTGGAAAGGGTCAGTTCCAGCCCGGACAGCGCGACGATGGGCAGCTGGCCCTGTAGGGGGGTTGTCGATCGATCCTGCATAGCCAATTAGATAGGGAATTCGTCCGTTATATCTTCGTTGTTTGCAGATGGACGCACGACAGGACCGTCGATGAACCCGAAACCGCGCCACGGCTCCACCATATATTGCGCTGCCGGGTCGAGATTCAATCCGGCCCGGGTTCTGCTGCCTGCGATTATCCTGATTGCGTTTCTTGCCGCCCCGGCGGCTGCGGAGATGAGAGGATCCCCGGTTATTCTGGCGCTTGGCGACAGCCTGACGGCGGGCTATGGACTGGCGCCGGAGAAAAGCTTCCCGTCGCAGCTGGAAGCCGCATTGGCGCGCAACGGCGTCGCCGCACGGGTCCTCAACGGTGGGGTGTCGGGCGATACCAGTGCGGGCGGCCTCGCGCGGCTGGACTGGCTGCTCGCGGAGAGACCCGACCTCGTGATCGTCGAGCTTGGCGCGAATGACAGCCTGAGGGGCCTGGACCCCGCCGTCACGCGCCGCAATCTGGATGCGATCGTCGCGCGCATCCGTGCGGCCGGCGCCGACGTCGTTCTGGCCGGCATGCGGGCGCCCCCGAATCTGGGGTCGGAGTACGGCGCGGCGTTTTCGGCGCTCTACACCGAGCTCGCGGAAAAGCATGACGTCGCCTATTATCCGTTTTTCCTCGAGGGGGTGGCGGCGAACCCGGCGCTGAACCAGGAGGACGGTATTCATCCAACGGCAGAGGGAATAGCCGTCATCGTCGAGAACATCCTGCCGGTGGTGACGAATGCGCTGACGGAGGCCGGGCGATGAGCGATACGGGCGAATTCAGGGCGGCCGCGGCGGCGACGCCGCGCTGGCAGGATGCCGTAGGCAAGATTGTCGTTGGTCTCGGCAAGCTCGGCCCCGAGCACCAGCTGGGCTTCGTCTACGTGACCGAGTCCTTTGCCGCGGAGCTGGCGGACATAGAGGTGCTGCTGCGTCAGAGCACCGGCGTGCCGCACTGGGTCGGCGCCGTGGGCATGGGCGTATGCGGCTTCCGCGCAGAGTACTTCGACGAGCCCGCGATTTCGGTGCTGGTGATGCCGATCGATGCAGAGGGGTATCGCCTGTTCGGCGGCGTCAAAACTGGCGTCGGGGAGGTGGTGGAAGAGAACCGGGACTGGCTGGCCGCCAACGACCCGCCGCTTGCCGTGGTGCACGCCGATCCCGGGAATATGCAGGTGCAGGATCTGGTCGGCGAATTTTCCGAACGCGCCAACGCCTACCTGGTCGGCGGGCTGACCTCCGGCGAGACCGGTGCGATGCAGGTCGCGGGCGGCGCCATGTCGGGCGGGCTGTCGGGCGTGCTGCTCTCGCCCTACGCGCTGCCGGTTGCCGTCGGCCTGACCCAGGGATGCTCGCCCATCGGGCCGGCCCATACCGTGACCCGCGCCGACGGCAATGTGCTGATCGAACTGGACGACCAGCCGGCGCTGGAGGTTTTCCAGGACGATATCGGCGATGTCCTGGCCCGTGACCTGCGGCGGGTCGGGGGATATATCTTCGCGGCGCTGCCGGTGACCGGGTCCGATACCGGCGACTACCTGGTGCGCAACCTGATGGGCATCGACCGCGACAACGGATTGCTGGCGATCGGCGACGTGGTGTCGGCGGGGGACCGGGTCATGTTCTGCCGCCGCGACGAAAGCAGCGCCAGCGAAGATCTGCGCCGCATGCTTGGCCGCCTGAAGCAGCGTACCGCGAACGGCGTCCGGGGCGCGCTTTACTATACCTGCGTCGCCCGGGGGCCGAACCAGTTCGGGCCGGGCAGCCGCGAGATGAAGATCATCGCCGACGAACTGGGCGAATTCCCGATCGCCGGCCTGTTCGCCAACGGCGAAATCAACCACAATCGCCTATACGGCTATTCGGGCGTGCTCACGCTGTTCCTGTAATATACGTCTTCAGATTATGATCAGACTGTTCGTGGCGATTCCGCTGCCCGGCACGATCCGCACGCAACTCTCGATGCTGCAGTCCGGATTGCAGGGCGCACGCTGGATCAAGCCGGAGAATATCCACCTGACGCTCCGCTTCATCGGCGACGTGCCGAACGATATCGCCGGCGATATCGACCTTGCGCTGGCGGGTATCGGCGCGCCGGGATTCACGCTTCAGCTGGACGGTATCGGCAATTTCGCCCGCGGCAAGCATCCCCACGCGCTGTGGGTGGGGGTGGCGAAATCGGAGCCGCTGGCGCGCCTGCAGTCGAAGATCGAATCGGCGCTGGTGCGGGCGGGGCTGGAGCCTGAGAGCCGCAAGTTTTCGCCCCACGTGACGATCGCGCGCCTCAAGGACATCCGCAAGGGCCGCGTCGAGGACTGGGCGACGGCGCACGGCGCCTTCCGCTCCGCCCCGTTTCCGGTGGAGCGGTTCGTGCTGTTCTCCAGCTTCCTGTCATCCAGCGGCGCGATCTATGTCGAAGAGGCGCGCTACCCGCTGGACGGGTAGGGCGGGTTACGCGGTCTCGTCGCCTTCGATTGGCGGGTGGTCCGGTACCTTTTCAAGAACCTTGCGAAAGGCCTCCACCCCGTCTGGGTCGGTCATCCACCTCTCAAATGTACGCCGGTCCAAACGATCGATTTCCTTTAGTTTCTTAGCGACAGCCGCCGTCGCCTTGCCTTCATCACCGAGAAGTTCGTCGGTAGCAGGATGGACGCCACTGCGTAGCAGCATATCAAGCACCTCCGCGAAATTGAGGCAAATGAAGGCGGTTGGCACGAAGTACAGTAGTAGCTCGTCCGTTTCATGCCGCCCGAACTTGCTTCGCGTTGACGCAAAAGCGAGAGTCAGCCGATTTCGTTCGCAGAAGTCGATGAGGCTGTGGTGCTCCCGGGCGGGCCGCTCTACAGCACGATCAGCCCATTTGATCTCGACTGCCAAGGCGGCACGTTGACCACGTGCGTCAAGCACTACTAGATCAACTTCTCCTTCATTTTTGCCATGTTTCCAGCGAGCATAATGGAATGTTTCCGACCATGCCGTTTGTGCTATCTGGGCCACGACCGCTGTTTCGGCCATACCGCCCATCGCCTCGTCGTCCGGTCCAACCGGCTCGAACAGGGCCGAGCGGATCGATGGGTTGGTCAGATAGACCTTGAAGAAACTATTTCGCTTGAATCGTCGCGCATTCTCATCGACCCGGTACAAGCGGTGAATCAGGAATGCAGCTTCCAGGTAGTCGAGATACTTCCGGATTGTATTCTTGGCCACACCCGAGGATTTGGAAAGCCCTTCCAGGCTGATTTCCCCACCAGAATTATAGGCAAGCACAGAGAAAAATCGCTTGAGTTCCTGTGTGTCAGCTATGCCGTACAAGCTCGGCAAGTCGCGCAGCAACACCTTATCTATGATATCGTTGGCGATATACCGGTCCATTGTGTCGCGCACTTGTTCATCCAGAACCGCCTCTGGGAAGCCGCCAAAGTTGATATAGTCGACAAAATCTGGGTTTAATCGGTCAGGACGGGTCGGATCG
This sequence comes from uncultured Alphaproteobacteria bacterium, assembly GCA_947259105.1. Taxonomy (GTDB): domain Bacteria; phylum Pseudomonadota; class Alphaproteobacteria; order UBA8366; family JADFVY01. The sequence continues at coordinate 24,386 of CAMYKU010000005.1, read as the reverse complement.
GTCAGCGCCATTTCGAAGTCGGATACGTCTGGGCGAAACTTCAGGAATTCCCCGAAGCTGAGTGGCGGCAAAAGAAACTCGGTGAACCGGCCCGCACCGGATTCCTGACTCTTCATTTTGAGGGCTGCGGCGGCTGATCCGGAAGCCACGAATTTCACGGACGAGAATGAATCGACGAGTGACTTGAGGTGCCGTTCCCAGTCAGGATGATACTGGATCTCGTCATAGAGTACGAAGAGCTTCGTCCTGCGGTCATGTCCATGTATCTCACAAAAGAGATCGAATAGATGTTCGAGGCTTAATCCAGTGTAAATCGGTGTATCGACAGAGGCGTAAAGGATCGACCGCGGTTCCGTACCGTCATCGATAAGGCGGTGGATCGACTGCTGGATCATTACCGTCTTGCCAACCCGGCGCGGTCCCATCAGAACAATGGCGCGCCGTACATTGACCTGCTCCAACAATGCCATAAAACCATCGAAATAGGCGCGCTTGGGCCAGTCTCGGAAACGCGCGTCCACCGTGCCGCTCTCCCACCATGGATTGTCGAAGGCGAGACGTTTCTTGATTTCAACTTGAGTGATTTCGCGCATGGCATCCTATTAAGATCATTTCGTTGATCTTAATATAACTCGATGTTTTGATAAGATCAATAGATTGATCTTAATTTTCAATCCACATCGAGCGTTACCCGAACCGCCGCAGAATCCCGTCTACCTGTGATGCGTAATGCCCGCCGAACAGCCTTGTGTGCACCAGCAGCGGGTAGAGGTTGTAGATGTCGCGGCGGGCCTCGAAGAAGCCGGGGCGGATCGGGCGGTGCTCTTGATAGCGCCGGAAGAACGGATCGCCGTATGTGCCGAACAGGGTGGAAAAGGCGAGCTCGATCTCGGGATCGGCGTGGTAGATCGCCGGGTCGATGAAACCGGCGATGCGGTCATCGCGGACCAGCACGTTGCCGCCCCACATGTCGCCATGGATCAGCGACGGCCGGTCCGGCTCCTCGATGTACGTGTCGATCCTGTTGGTGCAGAACGCCTCCAGGCGGCCGTACGTTTCGCGCCGCAACGTCCCTTTGTCCAAGGCTTGCCGCCCCATGTGAAGCAGCCGGTGGTCGCGGAAGAAGGCGATCCAGGAGCCGGTCCAGGGGTTGGGCTGGTGCAGCGGGCCGATCAGCGTATCCCGTTCATGCCCGTACGCATCGGCCGTGATGCCGTGCAGCGCGGCCAGCAGGTCCGCCGCATGCTCCTGTGCGCTGCCCGTCAGGTGCCCGGCGGTCGCGATCCACGAGATGACGAGCAGGCCCGGCGCGGCGTGGATGACGTCCGGCACGGGCACGGTGTTCGTACGTGCGAGATAGTCCAGCATGTAGCCTTCGATATCGAGCGTTCCGTCGGGACCCGCGGTCTTGGCCGCCAGTTCCCGCCCGTCGGCGAGCGTCACCCGCCAGACCTCACCGATGCAGCCGCCGGAAACCGGGCTTGCATGGCTGACCGCGGCACCCGCGGCCTCCGTTACCGCCCGGCGCGCGGCGGGCGTCACAGCCAGTTCTCCTCCAGCTCCTTCAGCCAGGCGCGCGCGCCTTCGTCGATCATGTCGAGCGCCTGCTCGAATCCGTCGCTTGCGCCGTAATAGGGGTCGGGCACCGATAGCGCCGCGTCGCCGTGCGCGGCCTCCATGAACATGCGCACTTTGCCGGCATGCTGCCGCGGTGCGCGGCCGGCCATGTCCCGGAAATGGCCGTTATCCATGGCCAGCAGCAGGTCGAAGCGGTCGAAGTCGTCGCGTATCAGCAGCCGGGCGCGCAGGTCGGCGATATCGAACCCGCGTTGCGCCGCCGCCCGGGTAGAGCGCGAATCCGGCGGGCTGCCCACGTGCCAGCCTTCGAGGCCGACGGAGTCGGTTGCAATCTTGTCTGCCAGGCCGGCCTCGGCCACCAAATGCCGGAACACGCCTTCGGCGGTAGGCGAGCGGCAGATATTGCCGGTGCAGACGAACAGGATCCGGATCATGCGCTTCCCGTTTGCGGTTTCGGGCGTTTGGTTTAGCATGCCCGGCGTTATGGCTGAACCCCGCTCAATCGTCGTGCTGACCGGCGCCGGGATATCCCGCGAGTCGGGCCTGCACACCTTCCGCGATGCCGACGGCATCTGGGCCACGGTGAAGATCGAGGACGTCGCCACGCCCGAGGCGTTCCGGCGCAATCCCATACGCGTGCAGGAGTTCTACAACACGCGGCGGCGCAAACTGGTGAGCAACGAGATCGCGCCGAACCCGGCGCATCTGGCGCTGGCCGAATTCGAAGCCGGCTGGCCGGGGGCGTTCCTGCTGGTGACCCAGAATATCGACGATCTCCACGAGCGCGCCGGCAGCCGCAACCTGATCCACATGCATGGCGAAATGCTGAAGGCGCGCTGCGACCGCTGCGGCAATATCGTGGAATGCCGCGCCGATCTGCTCGTCGAGACTCCGTGCGCTGCCTGCGGCGAGCTGGGAGTCATGCGCCCGCACGTGGTCTGGTTCGGCGAGATGCCGTTCGAAATGGACCGCATCTATGCGGCGCTCGAGGCGTGCGATCTGTTCGTCTCGATCGGCACGTCCGGCAACGTATACCCCGCCGCCGGTTTCGTGCAGTCGGCCCGCATGGCCGGCGCACGGACGGTGGAACTGAATCTGGAGCCGTCCGAGGGCGCGACCCTGTTCGAGGAAGCGATCTACGGCCCGGCCGGAACCCTCGTGCCGGACTGGTTCGGGACGCTGGCCCGGGACGGGATGGCGTGAGCGGCCGGGAAACGATTGACCAGGCGGTCGAAGCGGCACGCGCCTGCACGCTGTGTATGGCTCATCTGCCTCTGGGACCGCGCCCCGTCTTCCGGGCGTCGCCGACGGCGCGGCTGCTGATTGTCGGGCAGGCGCCGGGCACGCGCGTGCACGACACCGGGATTCCGTGGAACGATCGCTCCGGAGACCGCTTGCGCGACTGGCTGGCGGTGGACGGCAAGACTTTCTACGACGAGGCCCGCATTGCCATCCTGCCGATCGGATTCTGCTATCCGGGGCGGTATGAGCGCGGCGGCGACCTGCCGCCGCGACGCGAATGTGCGCCGCTGTGGCACCGGCGCCTGACCACCCACATGCCCGATCTCGGCCTGGTCCTGCTGGTCGGTCAGTATGCCCAGGCGCACTATCTGGGCCGCCGGCGCCGCCGCAGCCTGACCGAAACCGTCGCCGCCTGGCGCGATTACCTCCCCGAGTATTTGCCGCTGCCGCATCCCAGTTGGCGCAATACGGCCTGGCTGCGAAGGAACCCGTGGTTCGAATCGGATCTGTTGCCGGATCTGCGGAAGCGGGTGCGGACGTCGCTGCGTTGACGCCTTAGCCGTTTTTTTCGTTGTTGTTCCCGTTCCTGCCTTCACCGCCCAGTTTTCGGACCTTCTCGGCGAAATCCTCCAGCCGGTCGGCGACCATGCGGTTGATCGTGCCGTCCGGATAGACGCCGTCCTGGTCCGGCTCGCCGGCCGGCACGCCGGTCAGAATCTCCAGGCCCTGGTCAACGGATTCCACGCCGTAGATCGCGAAATCGCCCTTGCGGCAGGCCTCGACCACGTCTTCGCGCAGCATCAGGTGACGCACGTTCGACGCCGGGATCAGGACGCCCTGTTCGCCGGTCAGCCCGCGCGCCTCGCAGACGTCGAAGAAGCCCTCGATCTTCTCGTTGGCGCCGCCGATCGCCTGGACCTCGCCACGCTGGTTGACCGAACCGGTGACCGCGAAACCCTGCTTGACCGGCACCCCGGAAAGCGCCGACATCAGGGCGTACAGCTCGGTCGAGGAGGCGCTGTCACCGTCCACGCCGCCGTAGGACTGCTCGAAGACCAGGCTTGCGGCCAGGGCCAGCGGGCGATCCCGCCCGAACCGGTCGGCAAGGAATCCCGACAGGATCAGCACACCCTTGGAATGCAGCGGACCGCCCAGCTTGACCTCGCGTTCGATGTCGATGACCCGGCCGCGGCCCATGCTGACGCGCGCCGTGATTCGACTCGGCCGGCCGAACGAATATCCGCCGAGCTGCATCACCGACAGGCCGTTCAGCTGGCCGGGCTTGGCGCCCGCGCTGTCGATCAGCACGATGCCCTCGGCAATCGAGTCCTGCACCTTTTCGCGCAGCCGGTCGGAGCGGCGGATATGGGCGTCGATGGCCCGCGTCACGTCCGCGGCCGTCACCGTTTCGTGCCCGGCGGTTTCCGCCCAGTAGTCGGCCTCGTGCAACAGGTCGGCGATGCTGCGCATGTGGGTGGTCAGTTTTCCGCGGTCGTGCGCAAGCCGCGCCGCGCGCTCGATCACGCGGGCCACTGCGCCGGCGTCGAACGGGTGCATACCCTCGTTGCGCACGATGGTGCCGATCAGCCGGGCGTAAAGGTCCACATTGGCCCCGTCGCGCGGCATTTCCTCCTCGAAATCCGCCTGGACCTTGAATAACTCGTTGAAATCCGGATCGTAGGCGCAGAGCAGGTAGTACAGCATCCGCTCGCCGACCAGCACGATCTTGATGTCCAGCGGAATCGGCTGCGGGTCCAGCGACACGGTGTCGACGAGGCTCAACGTCTGGCCCAGCGGCTCGATGCTGATCTCTCCTGCCCGCAGGACCCGCTTCAGCCCGTCCCAGCTGAACGGCTGGGTCAGCAGCTTGTATGCATCCACCACCATGTAGCCGCCATTGGCGCGGTGCAGCGCTCCCGCCTTGATCAGCGTGAAGTCGGTGACGAGAGTGCCGAACTCCGAACGGTGCTCGATCCGGCCCAGCAGGTTGCCATAGGTCGGGTGATCTTCGTAAACGACCGGCGCGCCGTCGCTGCCGTCGCTGCCGACCAGCACGTTGACGGTGTAGTGACGCATCGCCCCGTCCTGGGCCGGCGCATGCGCGGTCTGCGGCTGATGGCCCGCCTCGCCGGATGTCTGTTGTGGCCCGGCAAGCAGCGTCTCGGCCTTGTCGACCACGTCTTCCTCAACCACCCGGAGCCATTCGATGACGTCCGGGAGATCCGCGTGCTTCTTGCGGATCTCCTCGATCAGATGGCCCACCGCGAGGCTGCTGACCTCGCGGTTGATCTCGCGGACGCGGTCGCGGTGCTCGCGCTCCCAGCGCGGCGCCTGGCGCAGCGTCGCCTGAAGCTCCTCTTCGAGCACCTTGAGGTCCGCCTTGGTCTTGTCGCGCTCTGCCTCCGGCAGTGCCTCGAACTCTTCGGGGCTCAGCACCTGGCCCTCCCGCAGCGGCGCCAGCGCGAGTCCAAGCGGCGTGCGCACCAGCGCGACGCTGTGCTCCTTGGCGCGCTGCTGAATCTCTTCGAACGCCTGTTCCTGGCGCTCTTTGAATTCCTGGGCCAGGGCTTCGCGGCGATTGCGGTAATCCTCGCTTTCGAAGGTCGTTTGCAGGGCGGCGCGCAGATCCAGGGTCAGGCGTTCCATGTCCCGGGCCAGCGGATGGGCGCGCCCGGCAGGCAATCGCAACGCGTAGGGCCGCCGCGGTTCCTGGAAGTTGTAAACATAACACCAGTCGTCCGGGACCGGTCCGGTGCGCGCCTGGCGCTGCAGGAATTCGCCGATCAGCGTGTGCTTGCCGGTACCGGCCGGGCCGGCGGCGAACAGGTTGAAGCCGTCGCGCCGGATGCCGATGCCGAACGCCACCGCCTCGACCGCGCGGTCCTGCCCAATCAACTCTTCCAGCGGCTCCAGCTCGGATGTCGTCTTGAAACCGAGGCGCGACGGGTCGCACGCCCGGAACAGCTCTTCAACCGGCAGCGGTTTGTGGTCGGTCATTTTGCACCCTTGATTTGCCCCACGGTGTAGAGCATATCGGGCCCGCGCTCAAGACCGCGTCTGCGGTCTCTCGATCACTCTGCCGGCGGGTTGCTGAACGTGCCGTTCTGGTAGTCGTTGATGGCTTGCAGGATTTCGTCCTTGCTGTTCATCACGAAGGGGCCGTACTTGACGATGGGTTCGCCCAGAGGTTGTCCGGCCACAAGGATCAGCCGCGCTCCATCCTGCCCGGCCCGGATACGCACGGCATCGCCCTGACCGAGCACCGCCAGCTCGCCGCTGCGCACCAGCTTGCCCGGCGCCGCTTCGGTGGCGCCGATCTCTGCCGTTCCCGCAAAGACGTACGAAAAGGCGTTGTGATCCGGGGCCACCGGATGATCGCTCACCGTGTCCGCCGGCAGCGTCTCGTCGATATAGAGCGGCGCGGCGGCGATCCCCCGCACAGGCCCTTCGACGCCATACACCGTGCCGGCGATGATCCTGACCGTGGCGCCGCTATCGCGGGTCACCTCCGGAATCTCGCCGGGCTCGATGTTCTGATAGCGCGGCGTGCACATCTTGTCCTTTGCCGGCAGGTTCACCCAAAGCTGGAAGCCCCGCATTTCACCCTCTTCCTGCTCCGGCATTTCGGAGTGGATGATGCCGCGGCCGGCGGTCATCCATTGCACCCCGCCGGGACCGAGAGTGCCCGCGTGGCCGGCATCGTCCTCGTGCCGCATGCGTCCGGCCAGCATGTACGTCACCGTCTCGATGCCGCGATGCGGATGTGGCGGGAATCCCGCAATATAGTCGTCCGCCTCGTCCGAGCCAAAGGCGTCGAGCATGAGGAACGGGTCCAGGAAATCCAGTTCCGGCTGGCCGATGACGCGTTTCAGCCGCACCCCCGCGCCGTCGCTTGTTTCGCGCCCCCAGGTTACGCCTTTCACCGTCCGCCAGTTTGTCGTCATCGCCCGTCTCCTCCGCTGCCCGCCGCCGACGAGCTGAAGATAACCCGCCTTGCGGCGAATATAATCCCTCGGCAGGGAACAATATTGTTTATTCTTTTCGAACAATCGTGCCCGTGGACGTATGCGCTCCGACGCGCGGGACAGCCACGGGAAGCGACGCAACGGAAGGGCAAGGCCGCGATGCCGATCAGGGGCATATTGTTCGACAAGGACGGCACGCTGGTCGACTTCTTCGAGACCTGGATTCCCGCCTACCGTGCCGCCTCGGACCTGGCCTCCGCGGTGGCGGGCGATCCTGCTCTCGGCGATCGCCTGCTTCGGCTCGGGGGTTACGACCCGGCGACCGGCGCTCTCGACCCGGACTCCATTCTGGCGAGTGGCACGACGCTGGAAATCTGCGAGCTGTGGGCGGCGGAAGCGGGTGTGGCGGATTGCCGGAAGCTGTCGCGGGAACTCCACAATGAGATGGACGAATACGTGACCGCCCGCCCGGTGCCCGTTGCCGACGGACTCGCGGATCTGTTTCGCCGTCTGGCCGGCCGCGGCCTGGTGCTGGGCATGGCCACCATGGACGGCGAGGCCGTGGCCCGCGCAACCGCCAAATCCCTCGAAATAATGGATTTTCTGTCGTTCATCAGCGGCTACGACAGCGGCTATGGATCCAAGCCCGCGCCGGGCATGGTTCGAGGGTTTTGCGCTGCGGCCGGCGTGTCGCCGGCAGACGTCCTGGTCGTCGGCGATACCGCCCGCGATATGACCATGGCCCGTGCCGCCGGCACCGGACTCGCCGTCGCCGTGCTTACCGGCGCAACCCCGCGCGAGGGTCTGGCGCCGATCGCCGACCGGGTCATCGCCAGCGTGTTCGATATCGAATCGGTTCTGGACTGAAAGCTCCTGCACAGCGCGTAACACGGATGCCGCCAAGCCCGACCGCGATCGGCCAACTGAAGCGGATTTGAGTAAAATCCCATACCGTTCGTAAGGTTTCGTTCCCCATAATTTGCTACAATCCATGACATAAAATGGGGTTGGTTTCGTTATATCCCGAGACACCGCGGGGCATAAGGGCGGTATTCGGGACCAAAGAATAATCCGGGAAGCGCAACAGGCTTCCGCTCGAGATCGATGGCCCTACAGGGGCTAGGACAGGAGTCGTAATGGGTGGTGATCCGCGCGTCAGGCGGGTTCTTGCAGGCATGACCGTTTACGCCGTTGCCGTTCGTTCCTACGCGGGTGGACTGTTCCAATCTGCCGCCCGCAAGGCCATGCGGCTCGCGGGCGTGCTCGGGGTGTTCGGCAGAACCGTTGCCGGGCCGGCGCGGTGGCGCGAATTCGTGCCGTCGCTGGAGCCTCTGCGTGCGCGGGTACTTGCGTTCCTGCGCGAGCGGGCGCCGGAAGCGATCGTGCTGGTGGTGGGTGTCGTGATTGCGGTGGCCGGGTTTCTGACCATCCGGTATTACGACGAGGCTGCCGACCGGCATGAGTTCGACAGGAAAGCGGCGCATCATCTGCTCGTTTCGCGCAAGGCCGCCGACCGGTACGTCGAGGTTGTCTCCGAAGTCGGCGCTTTGATCTCTGAATTCGGTGGCCAGGTCAACCGATGGGAGTTCTTCAAGTTCACCGAGGACCGGCTGCCCGGATATCCCGGCATAAAGGCGCTGGCATGGGCGCCGCGTGTGGCGGAATCCGATCGGGCCGCCCTTGAACAAGCCGCCAACGACGACGGGTTGTTCAAGTTCCACGTGACCGAGCGCGGCGCCCAGGGAACGGTGATCGAGGCCGCCTCTCGCCCTGAATATTCGCCGGTTTATTATGTCGAACCCTTCGACGGGAATGAGGATTTTCTGGGCTTTGACCTGGCGTTTCGGCCGACATATCTGAATGCCCTGGACCGCGCGCGTGACAGCGGCACGACGTCGACCGCGTTCGCGGCGCCGGCGGATGCGGGGAACAACACCAAAGCGACGCTGCTCGTCATCTCGCCGGTATACACCACCGCCAATACGCCGCTCACCATCCCGGACCGGCGCGAGAAACTTGTCGGTTTCGTGGTTGGCGTGCTCGACGTGGGCGCCATCATCGACTCGACCCTCGCGATGTTCACGACGCCGGATTGGGTGGACACCTTTCTGATCGACGAACATGCGGGCAAGGGCCAACGCCTCTTGTACTATCGGCCGTCGCAGCTGCGCAGCGAACACGCGGCGCCGGCAGATGAAGCGGGAGTCCGCGCGGGGTTCGTCACATCCGCCGGTTTCAGGCTGGCCGATCGCGACTGGTCGATCGTCGTCAAGCCGGTTCCCGGCCAAATGGTATCCGGATCCGGTATCGCGCCGTGGGGGTTCGGCGTGGTCAGCCTCATGCTCACCCTGGCGCTGGTCATGCACCTGAAATCGACACGCGATCGGCAGTTGCTGATCGAGCGGGCCGTGATACAGCGAACCAGGGAACTCACGCGGGCCAACGCGTCGAACGTGGCGCTGGGGAAGGAGATCGCCCAGCGCAAGCGCGTCGAAAAAGAGCTGCGCGAGGCCAAGGAACAGGCCGACGTGGCGAACCGGGCGAAGTCGGAATTCCTGGCTATGGTCAGTCACGAACTGCGGACCCCGCTAAATGCGGTCATCGGATTTTCCGAGATGACCGTCTACGAGTTGTTCGGGCCGGTCAGCGAAAAGTATCGGGAGTATGGCCAGGACATCCGCAACAGCGGATTGCACCTGCTGAGCCTCATCAACAACATTCTCGATCTCTCCAAGGTTGAGGCGAAGAAATTCGAGTTGGACGAGCAGGAGATCGATATCACCGAGATCATCGAGGAAGGGCTCAGCCTGCTGCGCGACAAGGCGGAAAGCGTTGGCGTGACAATAGAGACGGCGTACGCCCACCCGTTCCTGGTCGTTTATGGCGACGCCAGATCGCTGAAGCAGATTGTCCTCAACCTGCTGTCGAACGCGGTCAAGTTTACCGCGCGTGGCGGGCGGATCGTGGTCGGCGCGCGGATCGACTACAAGGGCCGGCTCGTCGCGACGGTATCGGACAACGGCGTCGGGATCGCCAAGCGCGACCAGGCGCGGATTTTCCAGCCGTTCATCCAGGCAGACTCCTCCATTTCGCGGGAATACGAGGGAACAGGCCTCGGGCTGCCACTGACCAAGAGCCTCGTGGAGCTTCACGATGGCGAACTCGAGCTCAAGAGCAAGGAAGGCGTGGGAACGACGGTCAAGGTCATCTTTCCCAAGGAGCGCGTCATTGCCCGGAAGACAGCCGCGGCGGCCGAATAGGAGGATGATGTCCATGGCGCAGCGAAACAGAACAACGGAACGAGCACGTATCGATTGGGCGTCGGGGCCTTTTTCGTTTGTTAACAATGGCCTTCGTAAAATGATCATGCGTGTGGGAAGAATCGCATACCGCGTCCGGGGCACCGACAGTTCCATTCGGGATGTACACCTGCGCGAAGCAGGCATTGTGGACCGCATCGAATGACCGGGGTTGATTCACACGACACGCGGGCCATTCACCGGGCGGCCGGTGTGAAACCGGGCACGTCACGGAGCCGCAAGCTGCGCGAAAAACCAGCGTGCGGGCTGTTGATGCGCACTGTGTTCATGGCGCTCGTGGCGGGTATTCTTGTGGCTGGCTCGGTCGTCGCAAAGCATGCCCGGGCGCAGGACCCGGGCGAGGCATCCCGCGAGATCGTGGAAACGGTGCAGAACGCGTTGGCCGCGCGCGGCTACGATGTCGGGCAGATCAACGGATACGCCGGCAGCGAGACGACTGCCGCGATCCGCAGCTATCAGAAGCGGGCCGACCTGCCGGTCGACGGCAGGGCGTCGCAGGCTCTGATCGACCACATGACCCGCGAGACCGTACGCTCGCTACAACTCGGGCTGCTTGCGCGCGGCTATGATCCTGGCCCGGCCGACGGTTTCGCCGGGCGCAAGACGGTCAGGGCGATCAGGCTGTATCAGGCCCAGGCCGGCCTGAGAGTCGACGGCAAGCCGACCCAGGGACTTGCCAACCATCTCAAGCGCGAAACCGTGGCGACGGTACAGCGCATGCTGGCCGAAAGCGGTTACGATCCCGGTCCGGCCGACGGGTTTTCCGGCCGCAAGACCAGGGCCGCGATTCGCGACTATCAGGCCATGGCCGGCCTCGAGGTCGACGGCATGGCCACCGATGCGCTGGTCGACCATATGTTGCGCGAGACCGTAAGATCGGTGCAGCGGATGCTTGCCGTGCTCGGCTACGATGCCGGCGTCATCGACGGCCTGGCCGGCGGCAAGACGACGACAGCGATCCGCGCGTATCAGGAACGGGCGGGGCTCGAAATTGACGGCGAGCCCTCACAGGAACTGGTCGATCACCTGACGCGCGAGACCATCAGATCGGCGCAGCGGATGCTGGCGGCGCGTGGTTACGATCCCGGCCCGGCCGACGGCTATCCGGGCCGCAAGACGACGTCTGCAATTCGCGACTATCAGACACGGGCCGGACTGCCGGTCGACGGGAAGGTTTCGCTGATCCTGCTCGAACATCTCAATGCGTCCGCCGCCATACCGGCGCGCGACGCCCCGTATGCCGGACCAGGCGACGTCGTGATCGGATATCAGCGGGACGAATTCGAGCCGGTCTACGAGGTCGGCGATGCGTTCGCCTATTCGGACGGCCGGGTGGAGACGGTTCTCCGGGTCGGCAGCGACAGGGTCTGGTGGCGCACAAGGGCCGGTGCCAGCCAGACCGCGCACCGCAACTTCATTCTGCCCCGTATCGCGTGGCAAACCGCGGCCGGCAGTGGCGAGGCGACGGTGGATCTGGATGCCGACGACGCCTGGCCGAACACAAGGCGCAAAGCCGTCTCGTTTGGCGTCAGTGTTTTCTGGACGCCCGCGGATGCCCCCGGCACTGCGATCAAGACGACCGAAACATGGGGATGCAGGCGGAAAGGCGGAGAGCGAGTGTCGGTTGCCGCCGGCACTTTCGAGACGATCCCAGTTGTCTGCAAGCGATCCAATCCCCGTCCGGGCACCTGGCACACGCGTGTCTGGTACTACGCGCCGGCGGTGCGCCACTATGTCCGCCGGGACGATCTTCTGGACGGTGTCGAAGGCGTACATCGGGTCGAACTGGTGGCGATCAGGCCCGGGGGACACGACTGGCCGCCCGCCGTGCGTGCCGGGCTGGAGCGGAGCGTACAGGACATGCTGGAGAACGGGGAGATCGGAACCGAGACCCGTTGGGGAAGCACCGCCGTCGGTGAAGCGTTCGTCATCGAGGCGACCGGCGAAATCGATCGCCCGGACGGCGTGCCTTGTCGGACTTATGTCCTGGTGCGCTCGCAGTCCGCCAAACCCCGCGCCTATCCGGCGGTCGCCTGCCGGAGCAAGGAATCGGGTCCGTGGCTCGTGCCAGTTCTCGACCGGGACAAGGGTGCGGTTGGCCCGCTGGTGTCAAACTGATCCCATGTGTTGGCGGACCGGCATTGCCAGCACATCCCGTTGGTAAAATGCGTCCCGGGTACGTGGGGATGATGAGCCGGCCCGCACCCGCATCCGTTGAAGCCCGGCGCAGTGGGCTGACGGGGGTCCGTTCCGGCGATGGTCAAGCCTGATTCGCCGTTGGGCGGCGGCACGACCCGCGAATTGTGCGGCATATGGGGCCGCAGAGGCCGGCATCAAGGATATCGTGACTGGAGATGGTCTGGCCGTTGAGATGGTTTTGACGTTGTTACAGAGAGAAAGGAATTTTGCCCAAATTGTATATAAGGTTTAACTAATTGATAATACTAAGACAGTATTAATATGATATCCTTCTGGCGTTAGTGCGCTGCCGAAAGATAGCCTCAAAAAAACCCAAATGATGTGGAAACATGCCGTGATCGATGGGGTCTTGAAACAACCATGGGTGCATGAGTGCGGAAAGGGAAAACTCGCAGCATAATTTCCAATGCGGGAGTAAAAATGGGTGGACTGAAGAACGTCCCGGCGAAGTTCGCAACGCTTCTGCGTGCGCGGCTGCCTACACGGCTGCGCGCGTGGCTGCCCGTGCGGCTGCGCGCGTGGATGGCGCCGAAATCCGACGTGCCGGGGCGTCTGGCGCGCTTCGCACGGCGGTCTGCACGGACGCTGCGGGAGCACCGCGCGGCCGTCCTGGTCTCCGTGGCCGGCATCGCGATCTCCGTTGCGGGCATTATCGTCGTACAGAACCTTTATCGCGGCGCGGCTCGGCACGATTTCGACCGCCAGGCGGGCCATTATCTGCTTGCATTGGAGAAGGCCGTCGACCGGCATGCGGATGTGTTGAAGTCTGCCGGGAAGCTCTTTTCTGAATATGGCCAAGCGATCGACCGCTGGGAATTTGGTAAATTCGCGGATCGTAATCTGGACATACATCCCGGATTCCGTGCCATCGCCTGGGTCCCGGTAGTGACCGCCGCGGGTCGGCCGGCTTATGAGCAAAGAGCCCGCGAGGACGGTGTGCACGGGTTCAGTTTCAACGAATGGAGGGTGGAAAACAGCGCATACCCCGCAGCAAGACGTCCCGTATACGAGCCCGTCTACTATGTGGAGCCGTTTGACGGGAACGACAAGCTCCTTGGTTTCGACCTTGGATCGCGGAGCAGCTACAAGGTTGCGCTCGACCGTGCGCGCGAGACCGGCAGAATGACCGTCGCCGACTGGGCCGGCCGGTCCGGCGCCGGGACAACGGGGAACAGCCTGTTGCTGATCCGGCCCGTTTTTCTCAAAGATGGCGGCGAGACGGACGACTCGTCGCAGCAACCCGAAACGGAGCCCATCGGGTTCGTCGTCGGCCTCATTGAAGTGGACCTGCTGGTCGAGCAGACATTGCTGGAGTTCACTGCACCGGGCTGGCTCGATACGTTCGTATTCGAAGAGGCGGATGACGGCTCCTTCAGTCTCATCTACATACAGCCCTCGCTTCTCAGGTCGGCAGATCAGCCGCTGCAGCTGGTCGCGGACGCCGGTGGCGGGTTCTCCGCTGTGGTGCAGCATCAACTGGCGGACTGGAAACTGTCGATCCTGGTGAAGCCCGTGCCTGGAACCATGCGCTTCGATCAGGGTATCGTGCCATGGGGCGTCGGTCTGGCCGGCCTGCTGCTGACGAGCCTGTTGGTGCTTTACCTGGTATCTGCCCAGAACAGGCAGAAAGTGATTGAGCGCCGTGTCGAGCAGCGGACCGCACAGCTGCTGGCCGCCAACGAGTCCAACGCCGCCCTCGAGCGAGAGATCAGCGAGCGCACGCGTGTTGAATCAGAGCTCCGCATGGCCAAGGAACAGGCCGAGGTTGCAAGCCATGCGAAATCGGAGTTCCTGGCTATGGTCAGTCACGAATTGCGTACACCGCTGAATGCGGTCATCGGATTTTCGGAAATGCTGATTTTCGAGATGTTCGGGCCAATTGGCGATGATCGCTACAGAGGATATGCAGAGGATATTCGTAGCAGCGGCCTGCACCTTCTGGGGCTGATCAACAACATCCTCGACCTGTCCAAGGTGGAGGCCAACAAGTTCCAGCTCAATGAGCAGAACATCGTTCTGTCCGACCTCGTCGCCGACGCACTGCATCTCGTGGAAGGAAAGGCGCAAGACTCCGGTATTGGTCTGAGGACCGAAATCGCCGAGTCTCTGCCGATTCTCTATGCCGACGAGCGCGCGCTCAAACAGATCATCCTCAATCTCTTGTCGAATGCGATCAAATTTACGCCGCGCAAGGGGCATGTCACGGTGTCGGCCAGTTATGACCCTAGCAAGGGCCTGGCCGTCGGCATTTCGGATACCGGTATCGGAATTTCCGAGCAGGACCTGCAGACAGTTCTGAAACCCTTCATACAGGTGGATTCGTCGCTCGCCCGGAAATACGAGGGGACCGGCCTCGGCCTGCCGCTGACCAAGAGCCTCGTGGGTTTGCACGGCGGCGTTCTGGAAATCGAGAGCGAACCTGGCAAGGGTACGATCGCTCGCGCCGTTTTCCCGCCTGAGCGCGCGATTGATCGCCCGATCGCGGCGGAATAGATGCGAGGTATGCAAATGCGGGCCCGGATGAAGAAAATATCGCTATACGGCTGGCCTGATCGCCGCGCCGGGGCGGTCATGCGGCGCCTCGGTTTGCTCGGCCTGGCCATGCTGGGCATGTCCACTCTGACGGCCTGCGATCTGAATGCCCTCCTCGGGGTCGGTGGGGAGGGGCGTATAGCGGATCCCGCGGTACGGCCGGGATCCGGGATGCACAAAGAAGACATCGTCGCCGTTCAGCGGGCACTCGCCGATCTTGGATACGCGCCTGGTCCGGCCGACGGGGTCGCCGGGCCCAGCACCACGTCTGCGATCCGCCGATATCAGGCCGTGGCCGGTCTGCCGGTCAATGGCGAGATTTCGCCGGCCTTGCTGGCGAATCTGCGGTCGAACCCGGTACCGGCGCCGCCGTCAATGACCTTGGGTTTGCTGCCACCGCCGGATACGGGGCGCGCAGTCGCGAAGGACGATGTCGTAATAGACGGCAAGAACAAGGCATTACTGCCGCTATACGAAACCGGCGATGTTTTCGCCTGGTCGAACGGCTTGGTGGAAACCGTGATCCGCATCGGCGGGGATCGAATCTTCTGGCGCGGCAGCGATGGCGCAAGCTTCAACGCGGATCGCAACTTCGTGATGCCACCGTCGTCGTGGGACCGGGCGTCCGGTCCCGGAAGCACGACCGTAAGCGTGGACGTTGACAAGTTGTGGCCGTTCCAGCAAGGCAGACGAGTCAATTTCCGGGTCCTGACGACCGGACCGTCGGGCACCGAGTCGGAACGCGATTGGACGTGTTTGCCCCAGGGCAGAAAGAAAGTGACCGTTCCGGCAGGGACGTTTGACACGCAGGTGATTACCTGTGGGCGCAGCGCGGTCGCCGATGACGAATGGCGTTACCGCACCTGGTTCTACGCCCCGGCGGTGCGCCACTATGTCCGCCGCGTCGATAGGTTTTCCGACGGCACTGTCCAGGCGACCGGGCTCGTCGCCATACGCCCCGGTGGAAAAGAATGGCCGGCGGCGGCTCGCGCAGGGCTGGACTGGGCGATTCAGGATGCCCTGAACGAGCAGCGCATCGGGTCCCGAGCCGTTTGGAGCAGCACAAGCATCCAGGCGAAATTCAGCATCATGCCGACCGGATCCCGGACAACAGACGACGGCAAGGGCTGTCGCACGTTCGTTGTTATCCGGCAGTCCCGGGAGGACGACCGCAGTTACCCCGCGATTGCCTGCCAGAACAGGGAAACAGGGGTCTGGCTTGTCCCTGTCCTGGATGATGGCGCCGTGCCGGCCAGCGTCGTCATGAATCTGGGATGATGCAGTTTTCGCCGCATAACTGGATTGGCGACATGGAGAAAACAGTTATGTTTTCAATAGGTTGGCACAACTGATTCTTTGATCTCGAAGGGTTTCGACCAGACGGGATCTCTATAACCAAGGAAGGTTGGATTTGCGTTCTTATTCCAGGGGGAGCAAATCGAAAGACAGGGTGGAGCCCCGGAGGGGCACAGAGTCCGAGGACGCCGAGGCCAGGCTGGCGCCGGGTCCGCGCGATTTTGCGCGTCGCATCGCCAAGGTCGCGTTCAAGGTTTTGCGTCGCATCGCCAAGGTCGCGTTCAAGATTGTGCGTCGTGTCGCCAAGGTCGCGTTCAGGATTGTGCGTCGCGTCGCCAAGGTCGTCTGCAAGAAGATCGCGGCGCTGTCCCACCGCACTTACCGCGTGGCGCGGGTTCAGTGGTACCGGCGCGGGCGCAAGCATCTGCCGGTACTGGTCGTGCTTCTGGCCGGATCCGCGATTTCGATGGGCGGATACATGGCGTCCCGCCATTTCGTCGAGCGGGCGGCCCGGCACGACTTCGACCGCGAGGCCTCGCATCATGTCAAGGTTGTCCAGAACGCGGTCGACCAGCACCTCGAAGCGATACGGACCACGGCGGAGTTTTTCTCTACCGGCGAGATCGAGGTCGATCGCTGGAGTTTCTATGAATTCACGATTGCACAGCTCCCCGATATCCCGGAGATCAAGCCTTTCCCCGGCATAAAAGCGTTCCCGGGCATAGAGTCCCTGCAATGGATCCCGTATGTGCCCCATGACAAGCGTACGGCCTACGAGGAAAAAGCCCGGCTGGACGGATGGTTCAAGTTTTCGATCTCGGAACGCGGTGCCGGCACGGGCCTGGTCCGGGCGGCCGACCGTCCGGCATACCTTCCGGTCTATTACGTCCAGCCGACGGACGGCAACGACGAGCTCCTCGGTTTCGACATGGCAACGATACCAGCCGTGCTGGAGGCGCTGGAGCGGGCGCGTGACGCCGCATCATTGACGGTGACCCGGGAGATACCGATTGCGGTCGGCAATGAAGTCAGGCGCACCGTCATGGCGATCAAGCCGGTTTACCGGGGCCGGTCGGTGCCCGCGACGGACGACGGCCGGCGAGCCGCCCTGAAGGGGTTCGTGGTCGGCATGATAAACCCGGCCAGTATCGTCGACACGACCGTCGGCCTGTACACGACGCCGGCCTGGCTGGACATGTATCTCTACGACGATTCCGCGCGGACGGACGGCGGCCTGTTGCATTACCGGCCCTCGCAGATGCGGCTTTCGCAAAGCTGGCCCGTCACCCTTGGAGAAGTGAGGCGCGGCCGGTACAAGAGTGAGGATCACAAGATAGGCGACCACAGCTGGTCGATCGTGGTGGCGCCGGTGCCTGGCCGGTTCAATTTCGTAACCAGTGGAACGCCGTATGGTGTCGCCGCGTTCGGCGTCGTCCTGACGCTGATCCTGGCCAACTATTTTGTGACCCAGCGCAACCGCCGCCGCCTGATCGAGGAGAAGGTTTCCGAGCGGACGTCCGAATTGTCCGCGGCCAACCGATCGCTTGCCAAAGAGGTTCAGGAGCGCAAACGCGTGGCGCGCGCGCTGCGGAGTGCAAAGGAGGAAGCCGAGGTCGCCAACCATGCCAAATCCGGGTTCCTTGCGATGATCAGCCACGAGCTGCGCACGCCGCTCAACGCCATCATCGGGTTCTCCGAAATCCTCAACGAACAGATGTTCGGCCCGCTCGGCCACAAGAAATACTCGGGGTATGTGAAGGATATCAGAAACAGCGGCCAGCATTTGCTGGGCCTGATCAACAACATCCTCGACCTGACGAAGGTCGAGGCGAACGAGTTCAATCTTCGCCGCCAGACCATGAATCTCGCGGAGGCGATCGATGACGTTATGCGCCTGTTCGAGGGCCAGGCACGCGCCGCTGCGCAGCTGATCGAACTCGATCTCGAAAAACCGTTGCCGGCCCTGCACGCCGATCCCAGCGCAATCCGGCAGATCCTCATCAATCTCGTCTCCAACGCCCTCAAGTTCACGCCGGATGGCGGGCTGATCGTGGTGTCGGCAAAGCTGGACAATAACGGGCGATTGACGATATCGGTGTCCGACAACGGTATCGGCATCCCGAAGGAGCACATCGATGGCGTCTTCCAGCCGTTCAGCCAGGTCGACAGCTCGCTGGCGCGCAAGTACGAGGGGACCGGGCTGGGGCTGCCACTGACCAAAAGCCTTGTGCAACTGCACGGTGGAACCATAAGCATTGAAAGTGTGCCTCGGCACGGTACAACGGTGCATGTAACGTTCGAGAAGGCTATGGTCGTGCGGCTGGGTGACGATGAAAAGCGGCGGGTGGGCGCAAGCCTCGATAGTCGCATGGATCTGCACTAGATTAAGTCCCAGAAATCGCCAGAGTCTTCGGACGCAGGGAACGGCGCGGTAATCGTTTTTAAATCAATTCATTGTTAGGTTTCTGCGATCTGCCGGGACGGAAGAACAGCGAGTGATGTCAGCTTTCGGGACGACGCGACACAGGATCGGCTGCAGGGGCGTGTTCGCGGGTGCTTCGCGCATGCCGCGGGTTGCCGGTCGTTGCGCTGTGATCCTCCTGCTGGCCGTTGGGTTGGCCGGGTGCGAATACCTTGCGGGCAAGGGCATCGGCAAAACCAACTCTGCGAGATCCGCAGGCACCGCCACCCGATCGGTGCAGCCCGATAAGACCGTCCGCCAGGCGCAGACGCTTCTTGCAGCGCTGGGATACGATCCGGGACCGGCCGATGGCCTGCTGGGCAGCCGCACCGTGCAAGCGATCCGCGAGTATCAAAAGGCTGCGGGACTGCCCGTCGACGGCAGGGTCAGCGGGCGGCTGATCCAGAGCCTCAAGTCCGGCAAGCACAGGAAACAGCAGGCTCAGACTGTGCAGGCGGCGACCCTCGGATCATCCGGTGCGGCCGCTGCGATCGCGAAACGGCCGCTGCCCGCAAACGGCACCTTCAGTGCGGAGTATGGCGATACTCAGCCGATCTATACCCTGGGCGATGCGTTCGTCTGGTCGAGCGGCCACGTCGACCGGGTCGCGCGGGTGGGCGCCGACAATGTGGTGTGGCGCTCGACGGATGGGACGGGCCGTACCGCGTTTCGAAGTTTCGCCGCGCCGCCCATTGAGTGGCAGACCGGGTCGATGGAGGGCTCGTCGAAGATGGGAATCGGCCCTCTGGAGATCTGGCCGCTCAAGACCGGCATGAAAATCGAGTTCGAGGTCCTCAACACCAGCCGTAAACTGGAACAGGAAACGGTCAGTGAGGCGGTCGAGACCTGGGGCTGTTCGCGGGGCCAGGACAGGACGATCGACGTCCCGGCAGGCCGGTTCGAAACCATCGTGGTCACCTGTATCCGCAAGCCCGTCCCCAATGGAAGCTGGCGAAAACGGGTCTGGTATTACGCGCCGGCGGTCCGGCACTATGTCAGGCGTGACACCTTCGATGCCGCGGGCGCGCGCCGGCGCATCCGGCTGGTGAGCCTGCGGCCGGCCTGGCGGGACTGGCCGCCCGCGGCGCGTGCAGGGCTGGACTGGGCTGTGCAGGACACTTTGACCACGGGAGTAAAAGGCGTCGGCGTCGAATGGGGAAGTTCGGGTGTCAGCACCAAGTTGACCATTGTGCCCGGGATGGAGTTCAAGGCGCGGGGTGACAGGCGCTGCCGCAAATACGCACTGATTCAGACCCAGCCCATGGCCCCGCGGGTCTATCCCGCCATCGCCTGCTGGGATCCCGAAAAGGCCAAGTGGCTCGTCCCCGGGTTGGACGACTCCGCCGCGCCAGTTTCCGCCGTGCGCTGACGAGAGGCAGCTGGCGATTATGAACAGGCGTACCGGGGGCTATCCGCGAACATTTTTCTGGTGCCGTGCCGCCGGGCTGGCGGTATTGGCGATGCTGCTGTTCCTGGGCGGTTGCGGTGGGCCGCAGACGAAGCGCGCCGGGGGTGTTGAGGGCGGCTCCCCGTCGGCGGTGAGCGAAGCGCCGACCCGCGCACAGATCGCCGAAATCCAGCGGCTCCTCACCCGACAGGGCTATGACCCGGGGCCGGTCGACGGCCTGTTGGGCCGGCGCACCGCAACGGCCATCGATCAGTATCAGCGTGATAAGGGTCTCGGGCGCACGGGGATCGCGACGCGCGACCTGCTGGACCATTTGCGGGGCCAGCCCAAGGCCGCGCCCGCGGTTCTCTCCGTTGAGTCGGCCGCGGCGGCGGGCGGGTACGAAGTTGGCGAACGCTATGTCTTTGCGGGCGGCATCACGCATGACGTCGTCGAAACCGGGCCCGGCCAGGCGAAATGGCAGACCTCCGAGGGTGAGCGTTTCACCGCCCCGCTCCCGGTGGCGTTGCCGGTGCTCGAATGGGAATACGGATCCTGGCGGGGCCGCAACCAGTCGTCGCGGGATCGCGAAACATCGTGGCCGCCCGCGCGGGGAATCGCCGTCGGGTTCGACGTCCGCGGCGAAGAGTGGACGATCGAGGGTGGCGACGGCGCCCCGAGGCAGAAGAGCGAACTTCGCTGGTCATGCCTGAATGAAGGGGTGGGCGAGACCGAAGTGCCGGCCGGCCGGTTTACCGTCGACATCATTGCCTGCGAGCGCTGGCCCGTTCCCGCCGGGGACTGGCACAAGCGCATCTGGTATTACGCGCCTTCGCTCGGTCACTATATTCGGCGCGACGATCTCGACACGGCGGGATTGCAGATCGAATCCCTGACGCTTGTGTCCGCCTTGCCCGGCGGCGGCAAGGCCGTTCAGAAGGGGCTGCGAGGCGTGCTGCGCGACACGCTCTCGAACCGCGCCCGCAACGAACCGGCGGTCTGGAGCGATCCTGCCGGCGCCGGGCGCTTCGTGATCCGGGTGACCCGCGACTTCAGGGGGCCGGACGGCAAACCCTGCCGCGCATACACGATCAGCCGTTCCGGGGCGGACCGGCGCCGGGACTTTCCGGGCGTGTCCTGCTACGACAAGGCGAAGAAACAGTGGCGGGCGCCCGGCCTCTGATCGTTCCGCCGCGCAAATCGCATCCGGCCGCGACGGCAGCCTCTCACTCCATCGTCTGCGGATACTGCGGGAGGCCGTCCGTAATCTCGTAATAGTCGCCCTTGTCGGCGACGAAGATATGGTCGGTCAGCGTCAGCCCCGTCGGCGCGTCGAGCGTGCCGGCCAGGATGTCGATCCTGTCTGCGTCCTCGCGCTGCCAGAAAAGGCTCGACCCGCACCGCGAACAGAACCCCCGCCCGACGCCGGGCGAAGACGCATACCAGGCCAGCGTTGCGTCGGATTCGAAGTGCAGATCCGCCTTGGCGCAGGTCGCTGCGGCGAAATAATGCCCCGTCGTCCTGCGGCATTGCGAACAGTGGCAGGCGCCGACGTCGGACAGCGTCCCGTCCACCCGATAACGCACCCCGTCGCACAGGCACCCGCCGCGTCCGCCGTTCTCGTTGGGCATGGTTTCCTCCCGTTGAGTCGCCAAGTAAGATTACCACAGAGACACAGAGATACGGAGAGAGGGCCGCAAAAATAATCTCTGCGCGTTTTGTGAATCCTCTACGGCTAAATAGAGCTTTTCGGGTAGCTCGGCATCCGCATCGAGCGACCTCATACTTCGAGACGGCGCTGCGCGCCTCCTCAGCATGAGGTCGCGCCGCTGTTACGAGCGCCAATGCAAATCTCGTTTGCCGTGGTGCTACGCAAAGAAATTCGATTGTCTCAGTCTCTCTGTGCCTCTGTGCCTCTGTGGTTCCCCTTGCCCTACGCCCGCAGCTTCTCGTTTTTCGGATCGTAAGGGCTTTCCTCGATGACCGTGGCCTTGTGCAGTTCTCCCAGCACGTCGATCTCGACCTTCGTGCCGACCGCCGCGTGTTCCGGGCGCAGGAAGCCGATGGCGAGGCTCTTGCCAATGCGCCAGCCATAACCGCCGGCGGTGGCGCGGCCGACCATCTCGCCGCCAATGAACAGCGGCTCGTTGCCCAGCGCGTCGGCATCGGTGACGCCGTGCACCTCCAGCGTGACGAACTTGTTGGCGAACCCCTTCTGCTGCCATTCGACCAGCGCGTCGCGGCCGATGAAGTCGCCCTTGTTGGGATGCACGAAGCGGTCAAGCCCGGATTCGTAGGCCGCGTATTCGATCGACATCTCGGTGCCGACCAGCCGGTAGGATTTTTCCAGCCGCATCGAGTTCATCGCCCTGATGCCGAAGGGCTTCAGGCCCAGATCCCCGCCCGCCGCGAACAGCGCGTCGAAGATATGGTTCTGCATCTCGATCGGGTGGTGGATCTCCCAGCCCAGCTCGCCGACGAAGTTGACCCGCACCAGCCGGCACCGGGCGACCCCGACGTCGCTGAACCGCGAGGACAGCCACGGGAAGGCCGCACTCGAGAAGTCGCAGTCGGAGACCCGGCCCATCAGTTCGCGCGATTTCGGCCCGGCGACCACCAGCACGCCATGCTGCGTGGTGATCTTCTCGAGCCGCACCGAACCGTCGTCGGGCATCTTCTTGAAAAGGTAATCCCCGTCGAAGCGCTCCAGCGCGCCGGCCGAGACGAGGTAGAACTCGTCCGGCCCGTCGCGGGTGATCGTGAATTCCGAGCGCACGCCGCCCTTTTCGTTCAGCGCGTGGCACAGCCCGACCCGGCCGGTCTTCTGCGGCAGCCGGTTGGCCACCAGATGGTCGAGCCACGCCTCCGCCCCCGGGCCGGAGACCCGGAACTTCGCGAAGGCCGACATGTCGAGCACGCCGGCGTTCTCCATCACGTTCCTGCACTCGGCGCCGACATGCTCGAAATAGTTGGTGCGCCGGAACGACCAGACGTCCTTCGGCTCGACGCCATCGGGCGCGAACCAGTTGGGGCGCTCCCAGCCGAAGACGTGGCCGAACACCGCACCCTTTTCCTTCATGCGGTCGTAGCAGGGCGTGGTGCGCAGCGGCCGGCAGCCGGGCCGCTCCTCGTCGTGGTAATGGATGGTGAAGACGTTGGCGTAGGTCTCCTCGTTCTTGGCCCGCAGATACGCGCGCGAGGCGTAGTCGCCGAAGCGCCGCGGGTCGACGCCCAGCATGTCGACGGTCGGCTGGCCCTCGACGATCCATTCGGCCAGCTGCCATCCCGCCCCGCCGGCCGCGGTGATGCCGAAGCTGTGGCCCTCACTGAGCCAGAAGTTCTTCAGCCCCCAGGCCGGGCCGACGATCGGGTTGCCGTCGGGCGTATAGGCGATCGGCCCGTTGATCACGTCCTTGATGCCGGCCTCGGCGAAGATCGGCACGCGGTTGATGGTGGCCTCGATATGCGGCTCCAGCCGCTCCAGGTCGCCCGGGAACAGATCCTTCTCGAAGCCCGGCGTCACGCCATCGAGGAAGACCGCCGGCGCGCCGACCTCGTACGGCCCCAGGATCATCCCCTGGCGCTCCTCGCGCAAATAGTACGAGGCGTCGGATTCGCGGAACACCGGCATTTCCGGCAGCCCCTTTTCCTTGCGCTCCTGCAGGAGCGGGTGCGCCTCGGTGACGATGTACTGGTGCTGCACCGGGACCACCGGGATATCGAGGCCGACCATCTGGCCGGTCTGGCGCGCGTAGTTGCCGGTGGCCGCAACCACATGCTCGCAGCGAATGTCGCCCTTTTCGGTCTGCACCAGCCATTCGCCGGAGGGCGTGCGCCCGATGCCGGTCACCGGCGTCTGCTGATGGATCGTCGCGCCCATGTCGCGCGCGCCCTTGGCCATCGCCATGGTGACGTCCGCCGACTGGATATAGCCGTCCTCCGGGTGGAAGATCGCGCCGACCAGCCCCTCGATATTGGCGAAGGGCACCATCTCCTGGATCTCGGCCGGCGTCTTGAACTCGACGTTCACGCCGATGGTGGCCGCGGTGCCGGCATAGTGGTGGTATTCGTCCATGCGGTCCTGGTTGGTGGCGAGGCGCAGGTTGCCGACCTGGGCGAAGCCGACCGGCTGGCCGGTCTCCGCCTCCAGCGTCTGGTAGAGGTTGACCGAATACTTGTGCAGCTGGCCGACGGAATACGACATGTTGAACAGCGGCAGCAGCCCCGCGGCATGCCAGGTGGACCCGGCCGTCAGCTCGGTGCGCTCCAGCAATATCGAGTCCGTCCAGCCCTTCTTCGCCAGGTGGTACAGCGTCGCGACGCCGCACACCCCGCCCCCGATCACCACCGCGCGCGCCGTGTCCTTCATCGCCCTGTGCCTCCTCGATGCAAACCGCCCGCCGGCG
>CAMYKU010000004.1 GCA_947259105.1 uncultured Alphaproteobacteria bacterium | reverse complement strand
CTCGACGGCGGCGACGGCGACGACGTGCTGTACGGCGACAACGGTGTGACCGCTGACAACATCGGGAGTGTCGAAAACGATCTCCTGACGGGTGGCCTCGGCAACGACACGCTGGTTGGCGAGGACGATGCCGACACGCTCTATGGCGGCCTCGGCGACGACGTGCTGTTCGGCGATGACGGTGCCGGTGGTGCCGGCCTTGGTTCCGGCGAGGACGATCTGCTCTTCGGCGAAGCCGGCAACGACACGCTTCTCGGCGAGAACGAGGAGGACACGCTGTTCGGCGGCGAGGGCAGCGACGTTCTGCTGGGTGGCGCGAATAGCGATGTACTCGACGGCGGCGACGGCGACGACGTGCTGTACGGCGACAACGGTGTGACGGCTGACAACATCGGGAGCCTCGAAGCCGACATCCTGATCGGCGGCGCCGGCAACGATACGCTGGTTGGCGAGGACGATGCCGACACGCTCTATGGCGGCATCGGCGACGACGTGCTGTTCGGCGACGACGGTGCCGGCGGTATCGGCCTTGGCTCCGGCGAGGACGATGTGCTCTACGGCGAAGCCGGCAACGACACGCTTCTCGGCGAGAACGAGGAGGACACACTGTTCGGCGGCGACGGAAACGACGTGCTCGACGGCGGTTCCGGGATCGACGAGCTGACCGGTGACGCCGGTGCCGATGTGTTCGTCTTTAGCTCCAAGGGCGAGGCGAACGGCGACTCGATCACCGACTTCACCAAGGGCGACGACCTGATCGACCTGAGTGGCATCGATGCCGTCGACAACCTTCTCGGTGTGGACGATGCATTCACCTTCATCAGCACCGGGGCATTCTCCGGGGCAGCCGGTGAACTGCGGGCTGACACCAATACCAGCGGCAACACCGTCATCCAGGGCGATACCGACGGTGATGGTGTGGCGGACTTCGAAATCGAGCTGATCGGCGTGACGGATCCCACCACGCTGGATAGCACCGACTTCGATCTCTAGTCGGGCTCCAGGCCGTGGCTGGGCTGGCGTTGGTTATGTAACGGCGCTCATGCCGGACGGCATGAAGACCCGATCAAATCGAAACTGGAGGAACCGGGGGCAACCCCGGTTCTTTTTTGACCCGCCCGCCGCCGGGGTACCGGGCGGGAGTCGGCTGCCGGTGTCCTCTAAAGTTTGCAGGAGGGCGTAAGGGCATGGTATAGTTGGATTTTATATATTGTTTATCGAAACACAGTATATTTGATACGCGACGGACAGGGTGGTACGGCAAATGGGTAAACCGAACAAAACAGCGGCTCAAAGGGCCTTGGCTGCTTGCCGCGGCGCGTTCGTGGCCGTTGCCTTCTTCAGCCTGATCGTCAACCTCCTGATGCTGACCGTGCCGCTTTATATGCTGCAGGTTTTCGATCGCGTGCTGAGCAGCCGCAGTGAGGAAACCCTGATTATGCTGACCATCGTGGCGGCGGGCGCCTTCGTACTGCTTGCCGCCATCGATATCGTGCGCTCGCGGGTGCTTCTGCGGGCCAGCACCCGGCTCGAACTCGAGCTTGGCGGCGAAGCGCTTATGGCGGCAATCTCCAGCGCCGTGCATGGCGGTGGCCACAGCGCCCAGGCGTTGCGGGACGTCAATCAATTGCGCAGCTTTCTGACCGGCTCCGGTGTGCTCGCCCTGTTTGACGCGCCCTGGACGCCGGTGTTCATCGCCGTGATTTATCTGTTTCACCCCCTGCTCGGCACCATCGCCCTCGTTGGCGCGCTGCTGCTGTTCGTCCTTGCGGTGGTCAACGATTTCGCGACCCGAAAATCACTGACGAGCGCCAATGCCGCCTCGCTCACCGCATTGAACACGGCGCAGGCCAGTATCCGCAATGCCGATGTCGTCGAAGCCATGGGTATGGCCCCGGGCGTGCTCAAGCACTGGTTCGCGGACAATGTCCAGGCGCTGGGCCTGCAGTTGCGGGCCAGTCGCCGCAGCGGCAACATCACCAGCGTGGCGAAGGCGTTGCGGCTGATGGTGCAGATCCTGATGCTGGGCACGGGCGCATACCTCGTGATTTATCAGGAACTCACACCCGGCGTCATGATCGCCGGGGTGCTGCTTATGGCGCGCGCGCTGTCGCCCGTTGAGAGGGCCATCGGTGTCTGGCGGAGCCTGATCGCCACTCGTGTGGCGTATGGCCGACTGAACGAAATCCTGACCGCCTGGCCGCGCCGCGAAAGCACCATGGAACTCCCCAGGCCCGACGGGCGCCTTGCGGTCGAGCGGCTTATCTACTATCCGCCGGACGGCAACAAGGCCATCCTCAAGGGTGTTTCCTTCGAGCTCAAGCCAGGCCAGGTCCTGGGCGTTGTCGGCCCCACGGCGGCCGGCAAATCGACCCTTGCCAAGCTGCTCGTCGGATCGTGGCAGCCGACCGCGGGCAAAGTGCGGCTCGACGGCGCCGACGTTTATTCCTGGAACCGCCAGAGTTTTGGACAGCACGTCGGTTACCTGCCGCAGGATGTGGAACTGTTTTCCGGCACTGTGCGCGACAATATTGCCCGACTGGGCGAGGTCGATCCGGAGGCGGTCATCGCCGCTGCCCGCCTGGCCGGCGTGCACGACATGGTGTTGCGCCTGCCGTCCGGCTATGAGACCGAGATCGGCGATGGCGGCGAGTTCCTGTCCGGCGGCCAGCGGCAGCGAATTGCCCTGGCACGGGCCATGCTCGGCCAGCCATGCCTCCTGGTTCTCGACGAGCCCAACGCCAATCTCGATACAGCCGGCGAAAAAGACCTGCTGGTGGCCTTGTCCGAGGCAAAGGCCGCCGGGATGACCATCGTGATCATCACCCACAGGCGCAGCATTCTGGAGGTCGTCGACAAGATGCTCGTTCTCAACAATGGCGTGATGGAGGCGTTCGGTCCGCGCGCCGAAGTCGTCAAGCAATTGACGCAACGGGCCGGCGCGGCCGAGACCGACCAGCCTGCCACCCTCCCGAAGCTCAGCCTGAAAAGGGCAACCGAGAAATCGCTATGACGACCATCGAACGAAAATCGGAACTGCCTGTTCCGGCATCGCCAACAGCGTTGCGATATCCGCCGACCGGCACACGCGGACCGATTATCGTCGGCCTGGTGATTCTCCTCGTGGCTTTCGGCGGTTTCGGCAGCTGGGCCGCCCTGGCGCCGCTCAGCAGCGCGGCACTTGCGCCCGGCGTTGTTGTCGTGGAGGGCAGCCGCAAGACGGTGCAACATCTGGAAGGCGGCATCATCAAGGAAATCCTCGTAACCGAGGGCAGCACGGTCGAGGCCGGAGAGGTTCTGGTGCGCCTGGACGAGACCGGCCCAAAGACTCTGTATAACCTTTTGTTGGGGCAGTATCTTGCCGGGATTGCCCTGGAGGCCCGACTGATAGCGGAGCGCGACCTTTCCGAGAGTATCGCCTTTCCCGCCGAACTGCTGGACGAACAGGATGATTTCAAGGTTGCCGACATTATCGCCGGACAGAACCGTCTCTTCGAAGCGCGGCGCAAGTCTCTCGAGGGACAGATCGATATCCTGAAACAGCGCAGTACCCAGTACGAAGAAGAGGTGTCCGGTCTGAACGCCCAGCTCGCTGCAACGCGGCGGCAACTGGCGCTCATCAGGCAAGAGCTCGCAATCGTCAAGGATCTCTATGAGAAGGGGCACGAAACAAAACGGCGCATGCTGGCGTTGCAGCGGGCGATGGCCGGCCTCGGCGGCGAACAGGGCGAGCTCATATCCGATATTTCGCGGGTCAAACAGCGCATCGGGGAATCGGAACTCCGGATCATAGACCTGCAGAATTCGTTCCAGCGTGAAGTGGTTGGGCAATTGCGGGATATTCAAACGAAGATCTCGGATCTCAGCGGCCGCATCCACTCTCAGAAATACACGCTGCAACGCCTGGATATCCGTGCGCCCCAGACCGGGGTGGTGGTCGGACTCAAAATCCATACGACCGACGGCGTCATCGGGCCCGGAATGCCAATTCTCGACATCGTT
Source organism: uncultured Alphaproteobacteria bacterium (assembly GCA_947259105.1). Taxonomy (GTDB): domain Bacteria; phylum Pseudomonadota; class Alphaproteobacteria; order UBA8366; family JADFVY01. Next base: position 71,218 of record CAMYKU010000004.1, on the reverse strand, counting down.
CCCACCGGGGACAGAATGATAATCGAGGCGCGCGTCAAACCCTATGACATCGATATCGTTTACGCCGGGCTGGCGGCGCAGGTGCGACTGACTGCCTATAAACGGAGGTCGACGCCAATGGTCTACGGCCATGTCATCCACGTGTCGGCTGACCGCTTCGTCGACGACCTGAGCGGCGTCGCCTACTATCTTGCCAAAATTGAAGTCGATCCGTCGTCGCTGGCCTTGCTCGACGACGTCAAGCTCTACCCCGGCATGCCCGCCGACGTGATGATCGAGACCGGCCAGCGCACGGCGCTCGAGTACATGATGAGTCCCATCATGAACAGCGTCCACAAGGCGTTCCGGGAACAATAGGACGGCGCCGACCGTCCTGGCCCGACCGCTCATCTGTGGCGGGTCGTCAACGAACCTCGACTTCGTCGTTACGGCGGAACGTCTGTTGCGTGTCGGCAGCGCCGCGTACGACGAGGACTTCGCCACGGTAACGGCCGGGACTCCAGCTTTGGTTGCGACGGCGCTTGCCGACAAATTGGAAGCGGTGCGCCTGGGTCTTTTCCAGAGTGTGCCAGTTCTCGACAAGGTCCTCGCCATTCGGCGCCTGGATGCGCAACCGGACCCGGTCGCCGGCGCGCACGCCGAACAGCTCCACCCAAAACACCAGGGCCGGTGAATCGACCGCGAGGACCGGATCGTGATGTTGCCCCCGGCGCACCTCCTCGGATTTCGGTGTCGCGTCGGAAAATCCCGAATTGAAGATGACAAGCGGCTGGTATTCCAGGGCCTCCCGAACCTGCCTCTTCCATAACGTCGCTCGGCCCGGGCCGCAGGTTTGAGGCCGGTCCAGGCCGACAAAGGGATCCACTTTCTTCCCGTTGAATCGCACCGCGAATTCGACATGCGGAAACTCGGTCAGGCCGGAGAGCCCGACAAGGCCGACTTCCTGGCCCGTGTCGATCTCATCTCCGACCTTCACGACAAGGCTGCCGCGGCGGAGGTGACAATACTGGGTCGTCCAGCCGCCCGCGTGGTCGATAACGGCGCCGTTTCCGCATTCGCGACCCTCCACGGTGTGCCGGCCGGCGTCCCCGACATCTATATCGGGCATTCCGTCGCGCACCGCGCGCACGCGTCCCGGCGCCGCTGCCAGCACGCGGACGCCTTGCGACATGGCAGGCAGGTCCCGGATGCCGAAATCCGTTCCACCATGTCCATCATAGCTGCGCGCACCGCAAGCATAATCCCGGGCGTCCGGTCCTGGGTCGCTGTCGAAGTAATTGACAATCCAGCAATTTTCTCCGGGACTGCAGTCCACCGGCAGGGCGAATTTCGGCGCCTCGGCCGCCTGGCCGGCGCCGAAAGCAACCAGGCAAGCCAGTAAAGCCAATATCGGCGGAAACGAAAATCGAATCATGGTCCGGGTTCTCCAGCCAAATCGGACATGCCGTCGCGCAGGATATTCGCAAGGGCCGAAATCCATTGCTGGGCCATGGCAGCGCCGCAATCCCGGTTGTGCTGACCGTCGCGCATCAGTCGGTCTGTTCGGCCCGGCCCAGCGAGATGATACGCAGACAGCCCCTGACGATCCTGTCGATATTGTCGACCGGCCCGCGCGCGCGAAGCGTCTCGGCAAACGCCGCGGCGCGCTCGCCGTATCCCGGGTCCTCGATCACCTTATGCAGGGCCTCGACAACCGACTGGGGTGAAAAATCGCCAGATACCTTGATTCCCACGCCAAGCTCCTCCAGGGCACGGGCGGTGAGTTCCTGCTCCATGTGCCGCGGCAGCAGGACGTGCGGCCGGCCGATCCCCACCGCAACCTCCGTTGTGCCGATGCCGCCATGGTGGATGATGGCCGACGCGTTCTTCAGAGCCTCGAACAGCGGTGCCGGCACATCGTGAACATGGTGTCCACGCTTGCGCAAGGCCTTCTTTAGCGGACCCTGGGCACGGCGAATGTAAATCTCACCCGGCAGCTTTATGTCTGCGATGCCCTGCGCGGCCTTTTTTATCTCCCTGAAGTCGGAGGCGATATAGGCGAAGAAACCCGGCTTGTGCGGCGGAGGCGCCGGGGGCGGGGTCGGTTCGAAGGGGCCAAGAACCTTCTCGCTGCGCTCGGCCCGGTACGGATCAAGCTCGGGCAGGGTGCACACATAGCGCCCCGCTGCGGCGAACAGCCCGGGCAGGGTATCGGGACCCGGCCGCTTGCGCCGCCGCTGGACCTCCGTGACTACCGCCAGCAACCGTTTCTGCGGGAGGGTCTCGGCGAACTTGGGACGGAGGATCGGAAACGACGGAAGGTCATGGGGCGGCATCGTGAAACCGTCACCGACGATCACCATGGGATTGACGCCGTAGGCCGCGAGGCAAAGCGTCGGGCTGTAATCGCTGATAATCAGCTCCGGACGCGTGAGATCGATGAGATTCTGCCATCCTTCCACCATGGGCAGAAGATCATCGGGGCTGTCGAAGCCCTGCATCGCGAAGATGTCCGAGATGGCCGCCGCCCGGAAGGGCTTGCCGATCTGATCGGGACGCGGTTGCCACTGCGGCGCCTGAAGCAGCGGGAAGGGCTCGTCCCGCAAGGCCGGCCATGGTTCAACAAGGTTGCGGACGGCAAAGATCGGCTGGTGGCCATGAGCGGCCAGTCCCCGCGCTACGGCCAGCAGCCGCCTGACGTGCCCCAGCCCGGCTCCCAGTTCCCAGCCGATCAGAACCTTCACCATGTCCAGACCCGACAACGGACATTACCTGACACCCGGTCGCTGTCCCGCGAAATCCCGCCATGTCCCGCCAAATCCCGGCTCACTCGCCCGGGACCACGCGCTTCTTTTCCGCGCCCGTGCCTTCATCCATGATCTTGTCCGTGCCCTTGCCCTGGTCCGGGCCTTCATAGGCGAAGACATGGAAGACATCGGCGCATTCCTGCGCCACGGCGCGGGCCTCTTCGTCGGTCAGAACCTGCTTGTAAGAGCCTACGCGCTTGGGTGAGAGTTTCTTGCCCCACAGGTCGCTGTCCCAAGGCCGGTGCAGATCCCACGCTTTCAGTTCCTCGAAGTCCACCTGGCTGCGCGTCCAGGCCTGGTTCGCCTTGAAATCCTTCAGTTCCAGGCCGGTGAATCTGCGAATCCGCTCCAGCTCGGTTTCGGTGTCGCCCACCAGGTTTTCGTATTTGACGACCATGAGGTTCTTGCGAAACTTCGGGTCCTGGACTTTCAGGCAGGGCCGGTAGAAGGATTTATAGTACTCGGCCAGCCGGCTCATGTCGCGCCCGGCGAAGAGATTCTGGCGGCCCTCGGCGCCCATCCGTTCCCCGACCTTGATGAGCGAGGCGATCGTATCGCGCGGGTCGCGGACAATGAGCAGGAACTTCGCTTCCGGGATCAACTCGTGCAGAAGCGGGAACAATTTGGTCAGGTTTATTTCCTTGAGCACAAGATTGGCGGCCGGCGCATAGCGGTTGCGGGTACTCTCCAGAAATGCGGTCACCCACTGCCGGTGAAACAGCCGATAGGCCTGAGGGTCCGCGAAATAGTCCTTCCCCCTCACCTCATAGTGAAGCTTGCCCTTCGCATAGGCCTCGACCAGGTGGAGAAGCAGGAACGACTCGTATATCAAGGGGTTTGTCGTCTCGTCGCTGCAAACGACACTTTGCAGGAGAGTCGTGCCCGTACGCTGACAGCCACCCACGAAAAAATAGGTCAAGTCCTGCTCCTCTCCGTTTGCCGCACCCGCAACCGCCGCATCGGATTTGCGGCCCGCGGCGCACAGATGAAACAGCCGGCCGCCGGACCGGATGCACCGGGGCGCGACGTCCGCACCGAATGCCGGTCAAGGTGCTGCGGACAGCTGCGTCGTTCCTGCTCTAGCACGAGATCACTTCTTTTTCTTGCGTTGTCGGGCCGCCTGCGGTTTCGCCGCGCGTGGCTGGCGTGTTGATTTACCCGTTTTTGCCTTCTTTCCGGCGCCCTTGGAAGCGACGGCCTCTTTGCCCGCCTCGGCCTTCTTCCCGTTTTCCTTCGGGTCGCCGGCCTTCTCGCCGCCGCGGCGCTTGCCATTGCAGAGGTCTTCCATCATCGCAACCTGCCGGCGCAGGCAGTCGCCCAAGGCGTAGCGGTCCAGAACCGTCTTCCGCGCCTGCACGCGCAGGGCCTCCAGCCGGTTCTTGTGGTTCAGCACCTCGTCAATGCGATCCGCGATGGCCGTCGGCGCAAAGAAGTCGGCAAGAAGGCCATTCTTGCCCTCGGTTACGACCTCGGTGACCGGGGCCGTATCGGAGCCGATCACAAGGCATCCCGCGGCCATGGCTTCGAGCATCGACCAGGACAATACAAAAGGATAGGAGAGATAGACGTGCGCCGAGGAGACCTGCAGGACATTGATGAAACGCGCGTAGGGCACTTTGCCCAAGAAGTGCACGCGCTCGGGGTCGATCTTCACCTCCGAGAGCATTTTCTGGCGATACGTCTGCCCACTGGGCAGGCGCCGGCCGTAGCTGACGCCATCGCCGCCGACGATCAGGAAATGGCAATTGGGCCGCCGGGAGCAGACCTCGGCAACGGCGCGCATGAAAGTGGGAAAACCGCGGTAGGGCTCCAGGTTACGGGCGACGTAGGTCACGACCTCGTCGTTCCGCCCGAGAGACCGGCCGCCAGGCAGCGCAAACGTGGCGTCGGCATTGGGGCACGCGGCCTCGGCATTGATCCCGTCGTGGATGACCTCGATCTTGTCCTGATACACTTCCGGGAATTGCGCCCGCTGCCACTCGGTCGGGCTGATCCCCTGGTCGCAGCCCTCGATGCTCAAGAGATGCAAGGCGTTCCTGGTGCGCACCCGGGCCTGATCGTCCAGCTTGGCGGGGTTTTCAGGGTCGAAGCCAACATCGGCGCCGGCGGTTTGATAGTAGAACTCGCAGTAATTCAAGAGCGGAACGTCGGGGTATATATCCTTGATGTAGAGGGACTCGCCCCATCCGGGATGGGCGCAGACGATGTCCGGCTTGAAACCTTTGTTCTTGAGCGTCAGCGCGGTGCGCGCAACGCCCTGGCCGTTCAGGATACCGGCCTCGAAGTTGCGGATGTAGTAATGTGTTTCCGGCGAGGGCTCGCGTTTCGGCTGGTACTCGAACTTGGTGACGCCGGGGACATCGGGTTTGCCCGTTTGCGTGATGAAGACGGCGCGGTTTCCCGGCTTCGACGCCACGAATCGACTGAGATATCTATACTGGCCCGGGCAGTTCTGATGGATAAAAAGTACACGCATTCCAATTAATTCGTTCAATTCTGTTTATAGGCGCTCGAATCTCGATAAATCAGAAATTCTATATTATTATAACTAACGTAACCTGAGAGGCCAAGCACGAAGCCCGGCGACAGCGTCGGGACGAAGCCGGGAACCGTGCCGGATGTGTGGGAATGCGCAGGTCGACTTCGCGATGGGTGCTTGTTTGCTCGCTGTCGCCTCTTGCCGGACAGGGACGCCGGACTTCGCGCTGGAGTTGTCAGGGGGAGTAAATTGCTGCGGCGATCTGTACGAATCGCCTTGGTCCTCAGGCGGGCCGGCATTTCAGGTCTTGTCTTTGCAATGATCCGGCATCGCCTGCATGCCGGCGTGAATATCGAAGGAGCGCGCTATTCCTGCCACCACCGATGCTTCCAGGATGGGGGTCGCTGTTTACGGCCTGATGCGGACCGGGACCACCCTGGTGTCCGATCTGCTCACCCGGCGCGGCCGATCCTTCGTCGTCGCGGAGCCCGATCTGTTCGTGGAGTGGCACCCGCAGACGATTGCGCGCGTGCACCGGGCCCTGGGTAACTTCGGGCTCGAATTCAGCGGCGATGAGGACCTGCCGCGACAGGCGGACTACCAGAATTACATCAATTACTTCGACCGGCGCGTGATCCCGGCGCTCGCCCGCCTCGATCTCTGGGGCATCAAACACGTCAGTTTTCAGAAATGGCGCGAACTCCTCGACCATTACGGGCCTGAGCGCCTGATCCTCTGCGTCCGGGACATCCGCGACGTCGTGCTCTCCCAGATCGAATTTATCGGCCGGCACGGCCTGGCTTTTCCCGGCGGACACCACATGCGCGACGAGGCCTGGGTCATGACCCGGTTTTGCCACGACGCCCACGACCTGATCGCGATGTCCCGGCGACCGCACTTGGCGCTGCGCTACGAAGACCTCGTGGCGGATGACGGGGTGCGCGACAAGCTGCGCGACTATGTTGGCCTCAAGCAACTGAGCGACGAGCGGATCAACCTCGATGCCGAGCCGGAAAACCGGCGCGCGTGGGAGGCCGCCAAACACGAAGGCGGCGTTTCCACCCGATCGGTTGGCCGGTTCGGTCGCGAGCCGCCGGGTCCGGCGCGCAGCGTCGCCGAGCGTACCTGGCGTCTGATGTCGGGCTATTGCGAGGCGTTCGGCTATCAGGCGGCCGAAGCCGGGGAACGGCTGGACCGGCATCCCTTCGCGGCACCGCGCAGTGGCGGCATGAACCCTCTGGAGTGGTGGCAGGTGAACACGTGGAACTGGCCGGGGCCCCTTATGATCGAACCTGCCTTCGCCCGCAGGCGGGCCCGCCTGACAGCCGCCAGATCGGTTCCGGAAGGATCGGTGGTGATTGATCTGGGCTGCTGCACGCCGGCCTTCAGATATATGCTGCCGAAAGGCTGCCGGTATATCGGCTCCGACATGGTCGAGCGCTTCGAGGGTTGCCGTGTCGCCGACTACCACAAGGGCGAGCTGCCCCAGCCCGGAGAGGCGACGCTGGTCGCAGCGCTTGGCTTACTGGAATACCTGGCCGACGTGCCGGGGTTCCTTGCCCGATTGCGCAGTCTCGACCGGCCCGTCATCGCGACCTATCACGCCGCGGACGACACCGCCGGGGCCGACCGCGGCGCGCTCGGCTGGCAGAGTCACATGACCCGCATGGACTTCCTCGCGGCATGCCGGTCCGCGGGGTTCGACGCTTCCGCGAGGTGGGGATTCGACGGCCACCAGAGCCTGTTTCGCCTGCAGCCGTCACCCCCGTCCGGGTAAGCTGCGGCGGCTTCGGGGCCGGCCGGCGTCACGGCTGTTCGAGGTCCGGTTTGCCGATCGAAACCAGCCCGATCTTCGCCAGCCAGACCAGGGTGCGCAGCACGAATCTGCGCCTGGCGCCCTCGGGAAAAGGCTTCAGGAGGTCGCTTACCGTGCAGGGCGACTTGGTGCCCAGCATCGCCAGCAGCTTGTCGCGCTCGTCAGCCGTGGCGAGCAGCTGCTTCGAGCCCGAGGTCAGCGGGTCTTCGAGAAAACCTGCCAGGTCCGGCGGCTTGCCCTCGAAACGCGGGACGATCACGGTGTCGTCCCGCAACGCGGCCGACGGGTAGCTGCGGAACACCGAGAAGGGATCGTCACGCAAGGGATGCGGCGGTCGGCCCGCGGCCAGCGGCGCAACGACGCCGGCCTTTCTTCGGCGATCGCCGAGCTCGCGCCACAGCTCCTGATAGGCAGCGATGATGTGCGGCCAGTCGAAGATTTCACGGGCCCGCCTGTAGCCGGCCTCGCCCATGGTCTTCCTGAGTTCCGGATTGCCGAGCAGGCTGGTATAGGCGTCGGCGCACGCACCGACGTCCACCGCAACGCACTGGCTGGCGTGGCCGATGTAACGGTCGTAGGTGTCGAGATCGAGGGCGTGGCGCAAGGCCAGATCCATGCCGGTTCCGGGCGGCGACATGGCGGTCGGCACCATGAGACCGTCGGTCCCGTGCCGCACCGTATCGCGGTATCCGTCCCAGTCACTGACCACCATCGGAAGCCCCGCGGCCAGCGCCTCGATCGGCACCAGGCCGAACGTCTCCTGAACATTGTCGGAGAGCGAGGTGAACAGGTCGGCGGCGAACCAGATGTTCCATCTGATTTCCGGCTCTCTGCCGTCGAGAAATATCGCATTGACCGACGGGCAGTAGGCCTTCGCGCCCTCGCGAAAGGCGTTCTCGATGTATTCATTCGCAAACCAGCCGACCTGGACAAGATGAATGCGCCGCTCGAGCCGCTGCGCCGCATGCTCGAGGCCAAGGTACATCGGCAGCGGATGCGCCTTGGCGTGAAAACTCAGGCGGCCCAGGAACAGCACGACCAGGTCGTCTTCCGCTATGCCGTGGCGTTGGCGAAGCTCCTGCCGCGCCTTGTCCGCCGCTGCCGAGCGCTCGAAGCGCGCACAGTCGACGCCCAGGGGAATGACCGGAAGATGCAACGGAACAAAGGGCTTGGCGCCCAGGCGCGTGGCGAGATAATCCTGCCAGCCTTCCAGCACGTGTTCAATGGTCTTCCTGACCACGCGCGACGTGCAGATGATCGCATCCCATGGCTGGACGGGGGCGATCGGCAGGGTACCGATGGCGTCCATGACCGCATGCGACGCGGTGGTGTGCGTAATCCCGCAGATGCTGTATGCCCGCGGATCCAGGTGGCGACGCTGCCAGGCCAGGTCCGCGATGCCCGGGCCGCCGACGAACAGGCTCTCCGGCCGCGCCAGTTGATCGAGCTTGCCGTGGGGGATCCAGGCCGTTTTCCGGTCGGAGTCCGCAGCCCTGGCCACGAAGCTCCTGAAGCTCTCGAATTCCTCGCGGGTCCTGCAATAGCCATAAAGGCAATCGACCTTGCCGTGGCGGACGAAGGCGTCGAGGAACCCTTCGCCGGCCGCGTGCCTGCCAAGAAGTCTGGTGCGAGAGGTATCGAAGGCCTCGGGCGCGTAATAGATCGCTGCATTGGGACGTGCGCTCATGAAATTGCCGGCACCCCCCCCCTTCCTGAGCTTCGGATCACCGTTGTGTTGAAGGGACATTCCCACCCGCAAGGCGGCATTGTCAAGTTGACCAATACAGGCCGGCCGTCAAACGCCGGCTGCGGCGGTTTGTACCCGCGTGGCGCCCCTCGCGCTTGCCGCCCGGCGTTTGCGGCTGTTAGTGTTGCAGAGAGGGCTTGGAGAGACCTCATCACGGGATAAGAGGGAGTCGGCAGATGAAAATCAGAGCAATAACCGCATCGCTGTTGCTGGCGGTGGCGTTCTTACCCGCGGCATGGGCCCAGGACCTGCCGCAAGCCGTTACGACTCAAAAGGAAATGGTGGTCACGGCGAATCCGCTGGCGACCGCCGCCGGCGCGAAGATCCTGCAGAATGGCGGGACCGCGGTCGACGCCATGGTTGCGGTCCAGACCGTGCTCGGCCTCGTCGAGCCGCAGTCCAGCGGCCTCGGCGGCGGCGCCTTCGTGGTCTATTACGACGCCGGAACCGGAGAGGTCACGACCTTCGATGCCCGTGAAAAGGCCCCGGCCAGCGCCACCGGCAACCGCTTTCTCGACGCCGACGGCAATTCGATCGGCTTCTTCAACGCCTGGCAGAGCGGGCTTTCGGTCGGCGTGCCCGGCGTGCCGCGCATGCTGGAAGCCATGCACGACCGCTACGGCCGCCTGCCCTGGCCGCGGCTGTTCGCGCCCGCAACCGCCCTGGCGCGCGGCGGCTTCGAGCTGACGGAGCGGACCAGCAGCCAGGTCGCCGGCCTTCTTGCGCGGAACACCGAGGGCGAGCCCCGCCTGTTCTTCCGCGATCCCGTGGCGTTCGCGTATTTCACCACCCCGGACGGCGAGGCCAAGCCGGCGGGGACGTTGATGCGGAACCGGGACTACGCGGAAACGCTTCGCATCCTGGCGCGCGACGGCGCGGACGGATATTACGAAGGGCCGGTGGCCGCGGACATCGCCGCGGCGGTGACCGGCGACCTGAACATCCCCGGTGACATGACCGTCGAGGATCTGGCCGGCTACGGGGTCATCGAACGCACGCCGGTCTGCGTCGATTACCGCGGCCACGAAGTCTGCGGCATGGGACCGCCGTCGTCCGGCGGCATCGCGGTCGGGCAGATGCTCGGGATCCTCCGGTCGTTCGAGCTGAGCGGGCTGGAGCCGGTCAGCGTCGAGGCGGCGCATCTGTTCGCCCAGGCGGGCCGCCTGGCCTTCGCCGACCGCAATTACTACGTCGCCGATTCGGACTTCGTCGATGTACCGGTCGCAGGATTGCTCGACGACGACTATCTCGCAAGCCGGGCCGATCTCATTACGGGCGTGGACATGGGAACCGCCTTGCCGGGCGTGCCGCCGGGCGCCGAAGCCCTTGCGGCGCCGGACCCGAAGGCCAAGTCGAGCGGCACCAGCCATGTCTCGATCGTCGACCGGTACGGCAGCGCGCTGTCGATGACGACGACGATCGAGAGCTCGTTCGGCAACGGTGTGATGGTTCGAGGGTTTCTGCTGAACAACGAACTCACCGACTTCTCGTTCCAGCCCGCCGACGGCGACGGCAATCCGATCGCCAACCGGGTCGAGGGCGGCAAACGGCCGCGCAGTTCGATGTCGCCGTCCATCGTGTTCGACGATGCGGGCCAGGTCGAGATCGTCACCGGCTCGCCCGGCGGCTCGCGCATCATCGGCTACACGGCGCAGTCTATCATGAACATGATCGATTTCGGCCGGGACCCGCAGGAAGCCATCAATCTTCCGCACTACGGCAACCGCAACGGCAACACCGAGCTGGAGACTGCAATCCCCGGCGTGACCGGGCCGGGCGACGCCGCGACGCTGCAGGACGGACTGGAAGCGCTTGGTCATCCCGTCTCGGTGCGTGACCTTACCAGCGGCCTCTCGATCATCCAGGTGACCGCGGACGGGCTGGTCGGCGGCGCCGACCAGCGCCGCGACGGCGCCGTCGGCGGGCGCTGAGGCGCTGCGTCATGGTCGCGGAACGGCATGGAGGTCGTCCTCCGGGCGCGTGAATCCGACCAGTACGGGCCCGCGTTGTCGCGCTAGGCGGCGGCGTTTGGATATCGTTGTGCCGGAGAGTGGGTGGTGGAGCCGAGGGGATTCGAACCCCTGACCTTCGCATTGCGAACGCGACGCTCTCCCAACTGAGCTACGGCCCCACAAAGGTTGCGTGTTTCCCGCCCCGCCGGGCGAGGCGGAATATGTGGTGGAAGGGGCCGCCTGTCAAGCACGGGCTGCATCCGCCGACAGGAGACCGTCAGCCCGCCCTTCCTCTTGCCGCCACTGGTGCATGACGGTAGTGTCGCCAGCGGATTCATCGGGCAGACAATTACCCGCAGGAGAGACACGGGATGGTATCGGTTGGCAAGCTCATCATCATGGCGCTGGATATATATTTGTTCATTGTCTTCGCCGCGGTCATCATGAACTGGCTCTTCTACTTCCGCGTGATCAATATTTCCAACCAGTTCGTTCAAATGGTCAGCCAATTCCTCTTCAGCGCGACGGAGCCGATATATCGCCGCCTCCGCCGTTTCATACCAATGATCGGCCAGTTCGATATCTCGCCGCTCGTCGTCATTCTGCTGATCATCTTCATCCAGATGCTGATCCAGGAATATTGGATTTACCCGTTGTTGCGGTATGGCTGAGGGGCCGTTCCGGAAGGTGCCCGACGGCATACAGGTCTTCGTCCGGTTGACGCCGAAATCCTCCGCAAACCGCATAGCGGGTGTCGAGGGGTGCGCCGACGGGTCGGCCAACCTGAAGGTCACCGTGACCGCGGCGCCGGAGGCCGGCAAAGCCAACGCCGCCCTCATCAAACTTCTCGCGAAGACGTGGAAACTGCCGAAAACGTCGCTTTCCGTGGTCTCCGGCGCGACGTCGCGCCGTAAGGTCGTGCTGGTTTCCGGGCACCCGGATGCCCTGATCGCCAGGCTGAAGGAATGGGGAAGGACAGTATCATGACCGACATCGACCCGAAGATCATCGACGGCAAGGCGTTCGCCGCCATCCTGCGCAGCCGAATCGCAGAGGTGGTGGCGGCGCTGAAGGACACCCATGACCTGACGCCGGGCCTGGCGGTGGTGCTGGTCGGCGAGGATCCGGCAAGCCAGATCTATGTCCGCTCCAAGGGCAGGCAGACCCAGGAGACCGGCATGAGGAGCTTCGAGCACACGCTTCCGGCGGAAACCTCGCAGCAGGATCTGCTGTCGCTGATTGCCACGCTCAACGGCGATCCGCAGGTCCACGGCATCCTGGTCCAGCTTCCCCTGCCCGGCCAGATCGACGAGCAGGCGGTCATCGACGCCATCGACCCCGCCAAGGACGTGGACGGCTTCCATGTCATGAACGCCGGGCGGCTGGCGACCGGCGGCAAGGCGATGGTGCCCTGCACGCCGCTGGGCTGTCTTATGCTGCTGCAGAACCGGCTGGGCGATCTGACGGGCATGGAGGCGGTGATCGTCGGCCGCTCCAACATCGTCGGCAAGCCGATGGCGCAGCTTCTGCTCGGCGCGAACTGCACGGTCACGGTCGCCCATTCGCGCACCCGCGACCTGCCGGCTGTCTGCCGGCGCGCCGATATCCTGGTCGCGGCCGTCGGGCGGCCGCAGATGATCAAGGGCGACTGGGTCAAGCCGGGCGCGGCGGTGATCGACGTCGGCATCAACCGGATCGACGCCGGCGGTGACAAACCGAAGCTTGTCGGCGATGTGGACTTCGCCGGCGCACACGAAACCGCCGCGGCGATCACCCCGGTGCCGGGCGGCGTCGGGCCGATGACAATCGCCGTCCTGCTGCGCAACACCGTCGTGGCGGCCTGCCGGCAGGCCGGAATTCCGGATCCGGACCTGTAAGGCGCGCCCGGCTTACGCGGAATGGCAGCGAATGAGGGCGCGGCCGGCACGGTAATTGCCGAACATGCGCCGGCCGGGATTTTCCCCCACGAAACTCTCGTCACGAGCTATCATGGTGCCCGTCACGGGAAGGGGGCCGTCCGATTAAGCTGATCGAGCGGAGCTTGGCGACCTCACATGGCGCGATTGCAGCCGTGGACAACGGCGTTGCGGCGCCGGCTGTGCTCCTGATCCACGGCAACTCGATGTGCTGGAAGGTCTTCACCGGCCAGTTCGAATCCCCGCTTTCCGAACGCTACCGGATGATCGCATTCGATCTTCCGGGGCACGGCGCATCGGCAGATGCCCGCGATCCGGAGCAGTCGTACAGCATCCCCGGCTATGGCGAACTGGCGCTCGAGATCCTGGGAAAACTCGGCGTTGACGAGGGGGCGGTTCTCGGCTGGTCGCTCGGCGGCCACGTCGGACTCGAGATAATGGCGCACTGGAGCGGTCTGCGCGGCCTGATGGTCGTGGGCACGCCACCCGTCGCGCCCAACCCGGACGCACTTGCCGAAGCCTTCCTGCAGACCCCGCTGATGGCGTTCGCAGGACAGAAGGAGGCGACGCCCCATGAAGCCGAAGCCTACGCCCGGGCATGTTGCGGTGCCGCCGCCGACCGGATGCCGGTGCTGCTCGAGGCGGCTCGCCGGACCGACGGACGGGCCCGGCACTGCATGATGATGAGCGCGCTGGCCGGAAAGGGCGCGGACGGCAGGCGGGTTGCCGAGACCGCGGTCGTTCCGCTGGCGGTCGTGGCCGGCGCCGAAGATCCGTTCGTCAGCAGGCGGTTTCTGCTGTCGCTGGACCGTGCCCGCTTGTGGCGGGGCAAGATCCACTTCATGGAGCGCTGTGGCCACGCGCCCTTCCTCGACCGACCGTCCGCGTTCAACGCGCTGCTTGGATCCTTCCTGTCGGATGTCTTGCGGTAAGCGGATCGTGTTCTCGCTACCGCATGTATACATATGGGTTACAGCAGGCGTGCACTTGCCCCCGTATTGAGATAATATACAACCGGAGTGGGGGATATCTGGTCGCTCCATCCATGCGGATGGTGCCGTAGCGGTGGGGCGATCGCAAGCGGAGGCCGATGAGAGTCGACGAATTCATAGACGTCTCGAACCGGGCTGAAACGCCGGAGGATTTGCTCGGCCTGTTCCAGGAGGCCGTGGGCGGCTACGGCTATGACAACATTATTGTGGCCGAAGTCTGCGGCAACGACATCATGGATCTGCCGATCCTGATATGTCCGGACGGCTACGCCGAATATTATTTCGATTCCGGGTTCCAGGAAATCGACCCGGTCCTGCCGATCGCCATGACCGCAAGATTGCCTTATCACTGGAATGACATCGGGAAATCGATCGAACTCTCCCGGAAGCAGCACGATTTCTTCGAAGAGTGCAACGAAGTCGGTGTTGCGGACGGCATTTCGGTTCCGATCCACGGTCCGCGGGGCAATACCGCCGTGATCAGCCTCAGCTGCCATGAAAGAAACACCGACACCGGACGTTTCACGCCCTACATCAATGCGCTGGCCGCGCAGTTCGATGCGGCCCGCTGGCGACTCATGAATCCCGACATGGGCCTCGAGCAGCCGGTACTGCTGACGGCACGCGAACGCGAATGCCTGCGCTGGTGCAAGGCCGGCAAGAGTGCGTGGGATATCAGCCAGCTCCTGGGCATCTCGGAGCGAACGGCGCAGTTCCATATTTCCAACGCAATGGCGAAACTGGAAACATCGAGCCGTGTTACGGCCGTGGTGATGGCGATTCAGAAAGGCTTGTTGAGCCTCTGACCCCCGCCCAGGGATACCTGTAGGACTCGACAGTATCATGTTGCGCTGAAGCCTGTTTTCCTCATTCCGGGTAATTGGGAAGAGGAATCGGCACATGATCGACGTCGTCACGCTGGCCAACGCGCATTTGTTTGGAAACGCCCTGGCGTCGCAGGCGCGCCTTCGTTTTCGCATGTTCGTAGCGTGCCGCAATATCGAGCACGCCCATTTCGACGGTATGGAATATGACCGGTTCGATACGCCGGCGGCCGTTTATTTGCTGTGGCGCGACGGCGACGGCGAGACGCGCTGCATGACCCGTCTTTTGCGGACGACGGAACCCTATATGGTCAAGTCCTACTGGCCGCATCTGGCGGACGAGAAGGAGCTGCCGTCGTCGCCGGACGTGTGGGAAGGTACCCGGCTCTGCGCAGATATCGCGCTCGACAGACCCACCCGTCAGCGGGCACTTGCCGAGCTTCTGTGCGGCGTAACCGAATACCTCGAGGCGCAGGGCGCCAGGAAACTGGTCGGCGTCACATCGCGCGCGCAGGCGACGCGGCTGTTCCCGCGCGACCTGGAGTGGCTGGGCGAGGACGCCGTCATCGAGGGCCGCACGGAGTCCGCGTTCCGCATTCCCGTGCGATCGATCGCGCCGCAAGGCGCCCGGGAACGATATGGTTTCGGATCAAGCGTTCTGTGTATGGACGGCCGGCCGCTGGAACGCGTGGACGGACTGAGGGCGGCGTGATGGGCATCCAAAGTAAACCCGCACCGACGCGTGGCGGCGCAAGGCAGGTCGCTTCCGACATGAGCGAAGCGGTTTCGTACCTTATCGGGGTCGCGCTCTCCGCCGGCCTGGGGGACGTCGCACGCAAACTGAACGATATTAATCTGGAGCTGCAATGCATGCGGCTTGCCGTGGGCGAAGACGAACAACCCGAACAACGACGGGCCGTTCAGCATTGAGGCGAAAATCCGGTAGTGCGCGAAATTCGGGAAATCCAGCCCCCTAAATCGGCGCCAGGGGAATAGGTTACAAGCATGAGGACAGAGCGATGATGGTCGTAAGCGAAAACGAACACACCGAGGCAACGATCAAGGCGGAGCTCGAACAACTCTATCTTGCCGCCGGCTATATCCATGCCGAACAAGGCAATATGGAAATTGCCATGACCCTGATCGGCGCCGCCATAGCGGAAATGGAATACATCCTGGAGACCCGGGAACAACCGACAATGCGCCTCGTCCATGACGCGGATAAGCTTTACGAAAAGGGCTAGATTTCCGCGATGACGGGGTAGACGGCCAATCCTGCTGCCGCGATAATCGGACCATGGCCGGTTCGATCGAAATGCTCGTTTTGGCCGTCGGCTGCTTTGTCGGCGGTCATTTTGTGTTATCCAGCATGAACGTGCGAACTGCCCTGATCGGGGTTCTCGGAGAGACCGGATTCAGGGGTGTCTATTCGCTGGCGGCAATCGCGGCAATGGTATGGACCGTTGTCGCGTACGGGGCGGCGCCGCGGGTGGAGTTGTGGACGGCGAGCCTGGGCCTGACGCATGTGCCGGCCGTCCTTATGCCCTTTGCCTGCATTCTGGCCGTCGCCGGCATGACAACGCGCACTGTGACCATGGTGGGCGGCGAATCCGTGGCGCGAAGCCCGCTGCCCGCGGCCGGTATCGTGACCGTCACACGCCATCCCTTCCTGTGGGCGGTGACCCTGTGGGCCGTGGGCCACGTTGCCGTCAACGGCGATGTCGCAAGCCTGGTTCTCTTCAGTGCGATGGTGGTCCTGGCCCTCGGCGGAATGGCGCATATCGACCATCGGCGGCGCTTGAGTCTGGGCGCCGACTGGGGCCCGGTGGCGATGACCACGTCCGTTGTGCCGTTCCTGGCCGCGATTCAGGGACGCAACCGGATTGACTGGCGCGGCATCGGGTGGGCTCGGCTTTTCGGCGGCGTCGCCCTTGCCGTCGCGCTGCCCTTCCTGCATCCATGGATATCCGGGAAGACCATCGTTCCGGATTTCATCCTGCAACTCTTCCGATGATCGGGTTCCTGCCCCTTGTCGCCCTGCTGGCCGCGTTCGTGACGGTGCACACGGTGATTTCACGGCCTGCCCTCCGCGAGCCGCTGGTGGCGCTGCTCGGACGCCGTGGTTACGGAACCTTTCACGGCACCGTCTCGGTGCTGGGAATGGCCGCCGTGTTCTGGGCCTATTTCCGGGCGCCCTATCTCGAACTGTGGCCGCCCTCGACGGCGCTCCGGGCGGTCCCGGCGCTTGCGATGCCGCTGGCCTGCGTTCTGGCGGTCGCCAGCGTCACCAACCCGTACGCGGGCCTCGGCGGAGACCGGTTGCCCGAGGGCGAAAACAAGGCGCCGGGAATCCTGAGCCTGACGCGCCATCCGGCCCCCTGGGCGCTGGTTTTGTGGGGTGCCGCCCATGTCGTCGCTAATGGCGATCTGGCCGGTGTGCTGTTCTTTGGCACATTCCTGGTGTTTGCTGCTCTCGCGCCGGTTCTGGTGGACAGCCGCCGTCGGCGGCTCTGCGGCGAAGAAGCCTGGATACGCTTCGCCGCAGCGACTTCGACGACGCCGTTCCTCTCGGCCATCCAGGACAATGCCAAAATCGACTGGCGCGGCATTGGGTGGAAACCGGTGGTGATCGGTCTGCTATTGTTCAGTGCCATACTGCTGATCCACGAGACGGTTTTCGGAGTCGCTGCCATCGCCCTGTGACCCTTCGAACGCCGATTTTCCGACCTTGTTTTGCCGTGTTTTCGTGCCAACATGCCGGGTAGACATGCAAACGTCCATCGCGTGCCCGTTCTTACTTGCGGTCGCCTTGCTGCTGACGGGCTGCAGCGAAACGAACGGGCTTGGCAAGATGTTGCCGTTTGCGACCCCGTTCGGCGGCGGCGTAGCCTATGAGGTCGAGTTCGAAGGCGAGTTGGACGATGATTTGCAGAAGCTCATGCAGCGCAGCTCGCAGCTTGTCGACCTTCGGCGCGAGCCGTCGCCGAGTCGTGCCGCCCTGCGCCGCAGGATCAGCGGTGACACGGACAATTTCAGGTCGGTCCTGCGGTCCGAAGGCTATTATTCGGGCACGGTCGAGGCCGAGATCGACGATACAGGCGACAGGATCCACATTGCGATTACGGTCGATCCGGGACCGCGCTACAGCCTTGCGACTTATACGATCGACTATCTCGGCGATCAGCCAGGGATGGAGTCCCTGCCCTGGAGTCCGGCCCCGTTCGGGGCCAACCCGGGTATGCCCGCGCGCGGCGAGGACATCGTCGCGATCGAGGAGAAGCTGCTGCAGCACCTGGAAAACATGGGGCGTCCACTGGCCAAGGTGGCCGAACGTCTCGCCGTCGTCGACCATGATGCGCGGGCGATGACGGTCGACCTGCAAGTCGACCCGGGCCCGCCGGTCGTCTTCGGCCCGCTGGCGATCGACCGCCTCGACAAGGTAGATGAAGATTACATCCGCTATCTCGTCGGCTGGCCGGAAGGAGAAGTGTTCGACCAGCGCGTGCTGGAAGAAGCGCGCCGCACTCTTTCGAGAACGAACCTTTTCCGGTCGGTCCGCTTGGAAGCGGCGGAGCAGCTCACGGATGACAACCAGCTCCCGGTGACCGCACGAGTCGAGGAATCCAAGCACCGGACGATCGGTGTCGGACTGACGTATACGACCTCGGAGGGCGTTGGCGGAGACTTGTCGTGGGAGCACAGGAACCTGTTTGGCCGGCAGGAGAGGCTCGTTTTGTCGGCACACGCGTCCGAGATCCGTCAACAGGCAACCGCCACCTTCCTGAAACCGAACTTCCTGGCCCGCGACCAGAGTCTCATCGTGACCACCACTGCCCGCGCGCAGCAGACCGACGCGTTTGACGAACGCGCTGCTACCGCATTCGGCGGGCTGGCGCGCGATTTGAGTGATGCCTGGTGGGTCAGCGCGGGTATCACGGCCGACTACAGCCTGGTCGACGACGATAGCGGGCTTACCAAATTCTACCTTGTTGGATTGCCGTTGAACGTCAAGCGCGAAACCACCGAGAATATTCTCGACCCCCTGGAGGGAACCAGACTGCATCTGCAGGCGATACCCTACTACGATACGCTCGGCAACACCGACCCTTTCACCGTTCTGGAGCTCTCCGGCTTCGCCTATTACGGGCTCGGCGAAAAGAAATGGCTGGTGCCGGCGGCGCGCTTTCGCATCGGCACGATTCAAGGGCCGGAAACGTCCCAGTTGCCGGCCAACAAACGCTTCTATGCCGGCGGTGGCGGATCGGTCCGCGGTTACGCATTTCAGTTGGCCGGTCCCCTCGACGCGGGCGGCAGTCCGCTGGGCGGCAGCTCGGTTCTGGAGGCGAGTTTCGAGATGCGCTGGCGCGTGACCGGAAAATTCGGGTTCGTTCCGTTCGTCGACGGCGGTACTGTCTACCAGCAGCCTCAGCCGGATTTCAGCGAGGAGTTTTTCTGGTCCGCCGGGCTCGGGCTGCGATACTTCACGATTGCCGGCCCGATCCGCCTGGACGTCGCGTTCCCGATCAACCCTCGACCCGATATCGATGATCCTTATCAGTTCTATGTCAGCCTGGGCCAAGCTTTCTAAAGCGGCGCGCAGACGCCCCTTCCTCACCGCCGCGCTCACCCTTGCGGCGGTGCTCGTCCTTGCGCTTGCGGGAATCTTCCTGGCGCTTCAGACCCGCGCCGGCCGTGACGTGCTCGTGCGCGTAATCGAGAGGCAACTGTCCGAACCCGGTGGCCTCTCGGTCGACATCGGCCGCCTCGAGGGCAGCCTGCCATACGACATCCGGATCGACCGGCTCGCCGTTGCCGACGCGCAGGGGGAGTGGCTGTCGGCCGAGGAAATCCGCATCGACTGGCGGCCCATGTCGCTGTTCCGGGGCACCCTGGCGATCGACCGCGTGCGCATAGGCAAGGTGACTGTCTCGCGCCTCCCGGCGGATCCGGATACGGTGAAAAAGAGCGAAGCGTCCGCGACCCTGCCGCCTCTGAATCTGGTCCTCGACCTGCTGGCCGTGGAGGCGGTACTGCTCGACGAGGCGGTACTCGGCCTGACCGTTTCGCTGCGGGCGGACGGCAGCCTGGCGTTCTCCGAGCGGACGCTGGAAGCGGCCGTGGCCGTCGCGCGGACAGACGACGCCGAGGGCCGGGCGGATCTCGCCTTCGCCTACGATGCGGACACCCGGGTGCTGGATCTCGACGGCATGCTGGTCGAACCGCCAGGCGGGCTGCTTGCCAGGCTTGTCGGCCTGCCCGGCTATCCTGCAGTCGATATTTCGATCACCGGCGAGGGTCCGGCCGGTGGCTGGTCGGGCCGCCTCACGGCCGAAATCGAATCCCTTGCGGCCGCAGATCTTGCCATCGATATCGATTTGCGGGAGGGGATTCGAACGCGTATCGACGGTTCGCTTCAGCCCGGCCCGGAACTGGGCGTGGCGGCAATGGCCGTGCTTGGCGGCAGCACCGCGTTGTCACTGGACATTCAGCGGCCGGAGGGATCGGACGAGATCCGGGTTGCCGTCGAGCGGCTTGCAAGCGACGCCGTCACGGCAAGCGGGACGGCGATCCTGGCATGGGGTGACCGGCATGTTCGCGGCGATGTCGCGATCGATATCGTCGATGCCGCCCCCCTCGCGCCACTCTTCGCGCCGGCGGCTCTTGCCGCGGGCTCGGCTGCCATAACGTTCGACGGTCCGCTCGATCACCCGACGGTACAGCTGCACGCAACGGCGGAGCAAATTGCCGTCATACCGGCCCGCGCCAGCGCCACGACCGTGGCAGTCGAAATCACGCCGGACGGTCCGTTCACCCGGCCCGGCGTCCGTATCGGGCTGCGCGGCACGGCCGGGCTGTCCGGTTTCACAAGCGGCATCGCGGATGTCGACCGGCTGCTCGGCCCGGAGCTGGCCGCGACCTTCGACGTCACGGCGCTGCCGGGCGAGGCGCGCATCGACGTCGCGGCCCTTGCGCTGCAAGGGTCCGTCGGATCGACCCGTGCGACGGGTGCGGTGACGCTGAACCCGGTATCGGTCTCCGCCGACGGTCGCTTGACGATCCCCGATATCGCGCCCTTGTCGGATCTGGTGTCGAAGCCGCTGCAAGGGTCGATCGATACCGGCTACGCGGTCGCGTGGTCCACCGGCAACGACTTGCGGTTGACTCTCGACGGCGCGCTCGCCGAACTGCGGACCGGCGTCCCGGCGGCGGATGCGCTGCTGGGATCGCGCGTCGCCGTTGCCGGGCAGATTGCGGTCGCGCCGGACGGAGCGTTGCGGGCGGAAGCGGTTCGCGTCTCGGGCGCCGCGATCGCCCTGTCCGGCCGTATCGAATTGCCGGCGGGCGCCGCGACCGTGTCGGCGGAATACATGGCCGGCGTCACCGACCTCGCGCCCCTGGGATTAGCCACGCATGCGCGTCCCGGCGGCCGGCTGGAGGCCAGCGGCAAGGTGGCGGGGCCGCTCGCGGATCCGGGTGTCGATGGCATTGCCACGGTGCATGATTTCGTTGCGGCCGGGCTGATGTTCGATCGCATGGCGCTGCAGTACCACGTCCGCAGCGCCGCATCGCAGCCGGCCGGAGATGTCGCGTTCGACGGTACCGGCGCCCTGCTCCCCGGGCTGTCCGGTCGCCTCGAATTCGTGAAGACCGGAGACAGAATTCGCATCGACGGTCTGCAGGCCGCCACACGTGGTACGACCGTGACCGGAAATATGGTGGTACCGTTGACCGGCGTCGCGGTCGTGGGCCGGCTTCAGGTCTCGGCAGCGGATCTGGAGCCGTGGTCGGATATCTTGGGACGCGCGCTCGCGGGGGGTGCCGAGGCGAACGTCCGGCTCGCCGGAGAGGCCGGAAAACAAACCGTGCAGCTCGATGCGACCGGCCGCAATGTGGAAGTCGGCGACGCCGTTCGTGCCGGCCGGATCGAGCTGCACGTCCGGTCTGGCGACCCGCGGGGTGACGGCCCCATCGAGGTGTCGGCGACGGCCCGTAAAGTCCTCGTTGCGGGCGGCGAGCTGGACGAACTCTCGCTCGAGGCCAACGGCACCCTGGCCGATGCCGCCGTATCGCTGAGCGCGAAGGGCCGGATGCGCGGCGCGCTCGACCTCTCCGCCTCGGCGCGGATCCAGCGCCCCGGGGCAGAAACCGTCATGGTCCTGACCAAGCTGGACGGCACCGTCGCCGACTCGGCGGTCGCGCTGTCACGGCCGGCGACGATCCGCATCGGGCCGGTGACCGAGATCAATGACCTCGCTCTCGTCATCGGCGAAGGTCAGATCGACGGCGAATTCAGTATGACCGCCGATCGCGTCGCCCTGCGACTCGATGCAAAGTCGGTCCCGATGGGCGTGATTGCACCCGCGCTGCCGCCGGAGTACGCGGCGGTGAGGTTCGACATGCGCGCCAGTCTTGTCGGCCCACCCTCGCGGCCCGGGGGAGAGCTGGAACTGACCGCGACGGGCCTTGCCGCCGGCGAGATCCCGGGCCAGCCAGAGGGTCTGTCGGTGACCTTGCGAGGAGCGCTACGCGGTGAAACCCTCGACGTGACCGGCATTCTGATCGGGGCCGACGAGGTCCGGGCCAGCGCCGGGATTGTGCTTCCCGTGCGCATCTCGCTGGCGCCGGTGCAGGCGACGCTGATCCGCACCCGTCCGATGGAGGGCCGGCTGTCGTACAAAGGGCCGATCACCCCGGCCTGGGCACTGGCCGAGCTCGACCGGCACCGCCTTACCGGAGCAACCGATATCGAGCTGCGTCTATCGGGGACCGTCGACGAACCGGTCATTGACGGGCAGATCGAACTTGCCGACGGCCACTATGAGAACCTCGACACCGGAACCATTCTGTCGGAGTTCGCACTCTCTGCCCGGCCTTCGCAGTCCGCGATCGTTATCGAACAGGCGACCGCCAGCGATGGCGACACCGGTCGGGTCAGCGCCTCCGGGCGGCTCGAATTCGGTGGACCGCAGAACCTCGCCATAGACCTCGCAGCGCGTTTCGAGGCGGCGCGTCTGGTGCGCCGCGACGAACTGACCGCTGTGGTCAGCGGCGACATTGCGGTGAACGGCACCGCCGGCGACCGCCTGATCTCCGGTCGGCTCGAGGTACAGGAAGCGGAGGTTCGCCTGGCCGGCGGCCTGCCGTCCGCGGTGGTCGAGATCGAGGTCGTCGAAAAGGGTGGGGAATCCGAGGCGGCGGTTGTCGCCGCGCCTCCGCGCCGCTCATCGGTGACCCGGCTCGACCTGCAGGTCGACATGCCCAAGCGCGTCTTCGTCCGCGGTCGCGGCCTCGAGTCGGAATGGGGCGGCTCGCTGCTCATCTCGGGCACCACGGCGACGCCAAGGATCCAGGGCGAGCTGAAGCCGCTGCGCGGCCGATACGATTTTGTCGGCAAGACCTTCGCCCTGCGGGAGGGCAGCATTCAGTTCATCGGCGAGAAGGAGATAGACCCGGCGCTCGACCTGTCGGCCGACCTGAAAACGGGCGATCTCACGGCGATAATCCGCGTCACGGGAACCGCGCGACGACCGGAAATCGAGATGGAGTCGGTCCCCGATCTTCCCCAGGACGAGATCCTGTCCCGCGTCCTGTTCAACAAGAGCACGGGGCGGCTTTCAGCGACCGAAGCCCTGCGCCTGAGCCAGGCCGTGGCAACGCTCTCCGGCGGTGGCGGCGGCGGCATCACGGATTTCGCGCGCCGCCTGCTGAACCTCGACGTGCTGCAATTTTCCGGCGGCGACGACGAGGAGGAGGGCAGCGCCGAGGTCGGCAAATATGTCAGCGACAAGATCTTCGTGGGCGTCAAGACGGGTGCGTCGGTGGGCAGCGGCACCGCGACCGTCGAGATCGAGGTCAGCCCGAGTATCAAGGTCGAGGGCACTGTCGGCAGCAGCGACAAGAGCGAGATCGGCATCAAATGGAAGCGCGACTACTGAGCGTTGCCATCGCGCGTTTCCGTCCCTCCGTAATATTTCAGTAACGATTCAGCGGTTACAAATACGGCATCCGCCCCACGCTGGGGGCGACCGTATGCATCCGGAGGGGAGTGTGCTGATGGGCGCGCCATTGAAAACATCGCAACACCGTTCAACGTTCCATGCACTGGCAATCCTGGTCACTGCATTTGCACTGGCGGGTTGCACGACGACGCTGACGGAGTCGCACACCGGCGGCGACGGCACGAGCGAATCGGCCAAGCTCGACGCAACCAACGCCCGTGTCGTGCTGATGCCGGTCGATATACAGGTCACCGAGCTGACGGCGGCCGGCCTGGAGGAACCCAAGGCTGACTGGACCGAGGCCGCGCGGAACAACGTGATCGCGGGGCTCAATACAACGATGGCCGAACACGGTCTCACCCTTCGGAGATACAAGAAACCCAGGAGTAAGAAAAACGTACGCCGCGACGAACAGCTCGAGAAACTCCACTCGACGGTGGGCGGGACTATCCTTGTGCACCATTACAGCCAGATGAACCGGTTGCCGACGAAGCAGGGCCGCATGGACTGGACGCTGGGCCGGACGGCACGGAATCTGGGCAATGACCAGAACGCCGAATTTGCGCTTTACGTCTTCATGCGGGACAGCTACGCAACGAGTGGACGCAAGGCGGCGATGGTCGCGTCGACGATCGTCGGCGGCCTTCTCGGCACCCCTGTGGCCAAGGCCGGCGAGCGGATCGGTTTTGCCTCTCTCGTCGATCTGCGCAGCGGCGACATCGTGTGGTTCAACGTCCTGTACAGCGATTCCGGTGACCTTCGGGAGGCCGAGCCGGCACGCGAGGTTGTCGACGATCTGATCTCCGGATTCCCGATATGATCGGCATGAGAGCACCCGCGCTCGCCGCCGTCCTGCTTCTGGCCGGCGCCTGCGTGACGGCGCCGCCGGAGCCGATCGCGGACCTGAAGCCAGGCGAGCGGCCGGCGCTCGGGACCGACGAGGCCGGGTTGTGGATGCAGATGGATGCGGTGGAGGAGAATCTCAGCACCTCCGGCCGCATCGTTACCGATGCGGCGCTCAACGACTATGTGCGCACGGTCACCTGTCGCCTGAGCGCCGAATACTGCAAGGATCTCCGGCTCTATATCGTGCAGACCCCGCACTTCAATGCCAGCATGGCGCCGAACGGCACCATGCAGGTGTGGACCGGCACGCTGCTGCGCGTGCAGAACGAGGCGCAGCTCGCCTACGTGCTGGGCCATGAGATGGGCCACTACATCCGCCGGCATTCCGTACAGCGGTGGCGCAGCATCCGCAGCAAGACCGACAGGATGGCCGTCTTCACCGTTACCTCCCGGATGGCCGGGCTGGGCTTCATGGGCGACCTCGCGGATCTGGCGGCGATGGCCAGCGTCTTGGCGTTTTCGCGCGACCACGAACGCGAATCCGACGATATCGGTTTCGACCTGATGGTCAAGGCAGGTTATGCCGCCCGGGAAGCCCCGAAGATCTGGGTGGCCCTGGAAGAGGAGCGCACCGCGGCGGGCGCGGAAAATCCGTCGCTCTTCCTGTCCTCGCACCCGCCGACCGAGGAACGTCTGGCGACGCTGCAGGCGCGGGCAAGCGCGCACGCAGGACAGGGCAAAGTGGGCAACAAGCCGTTCCGGGTCGCAGTCCGCCGCTACCGCACCGATTGGCTTCGTGACGAGACGCGCAAACGGGACTTCGCAGGAACCAAGGTTCTGCTCGGCAACCTTCTGCAAGCAGGCTATCCGGCGGGCGAGATCTATTTCTTCGAGGGTGAGCTGTATCGCCTGCGCGGCGATGACGGCGACATGAAAGAGGCCATCAGTTCGTATCGAAAGGCGCTCGGGTCGAAGGGCGCTCCGGCCGAGACGCACCGCGCACTGGGTGTGATGTACTGGAAGTCCGACCAGCCGAAGCAGGCGCGCAAATCGTTCCGCGCCTATCTCGCCGCGGCCCCGAAGGCAGAGGACCGCGCGATGATCAAGTCCTACATACAGCAGCTCAAGTGAGGCTCCGATGACACGGAAAATTGCCGTCCTGGCCATCCTGTTACTGGCCACCGCCTGCGTTCCCTCGATCGTGGCGACGCCGCCGCAGGAACCGATCCAGATCGGGTTCTACAGCGTTATCCCTCAGACCGAATGGAACCGCCCGATGATGATCCAGAACGAGATCTGGACCGTCGACGGCTTCGCCCTGCAGTCGCTGCGCTTCGTGGAAGTTGCCCACGGAGAAACGCTGTCCGGGAATGAGGATCCGGAAGGCAAGGCGCCGGTGTTCCGCAAGACGATGCTGTACACCGAAATCCAGGAATTCATCGTCGAGACGCTGGCCTCCGGGGGCTGGGCGAACGTCAAGCCGAAAGGGCTCAAACCCTCCAAATTCGGAGATTTACCGGGCTTCCGCTTCTCGTTCAGCATGCTGTCGGAGGATGGCCTGGAATATGACGGCGTCGTCCTTGGGACGGTGCGGGACGACACGCTCCACATCATCGCATATGTGGGGACACGGCTGCACTACTACCCGAAATACGCCAAGGACGTCGAGCAGCTGTTCAAATCGATCCGTACCTGACACCGCGAGGCGGGAGGGGTTACGCGCCGCCCTCCCGCTTTTTCGCCAGCCGCAGCCTGAGCGCGTTCAGCTTGATGAAGCCTTCGGCGTCGCGCTGGTCGTAGACCGTGTCCTCCTCGAAGGTCACGTGCTCGAGCGAGTACAGGCTGTCCGGCGACTTGCGGCCGACCACGGCGACCGAGCCCTTGTAGAGCTTCAGGCGAACCGTGCCGTTGACGCGCTCCTGGCTCTCGTCGATCAGCGCCTGCAGCATCCGGCGCTCGGGCGAGAACCAGAAGCCGTTATAGACGATCTCCGCATAGCGCGGCATCAGCTCGTCCTTCAGATGCATCGCCCCGCGGTCCAGCGTGATCGACTCGATGCCGCGATGCGCCGCCGCCAGGACGGTGCCGCCCGGGGTCTCGTACACGCCCCGCGACTTCATGCCGACGAACCGGTTCTCGACCAGGTCGAGGCGGCCGACGCCGTTCGCGCCGGCCAGCCCGTTGAGGTGGGTCAGCAGCGCCGCCGGGCTCATCGCCTTGCCGTCGACCGCCACCGGGTCGCCCTTCGCGTAGTCGATCTCGATATAGGTCGGCCGGTCCGGCGCATCCTCCGGGCGCACCGTACGTGAGTACACGTACTCTTCGGGCTCCTGCCACGGATCCTCCAGCACCTTGCCCTCGGCCGAGATGTGCAGCAGGTTGGCATCCACCGAGAACGGCGCCTCGCCCCGCTTGTCCCTGGGCACCGGGATCTGGTGCTGCTCGGCGTATTCGATCAGCTTCGTGCGCGACGTCAGGTCCCATTCTCGCCACGGTGCGATGACCCGGATATCCGGGTTCAGCGCGTAATATCCGAGCTCGAATCGCACCTGGTCGTTGCCCTTGCCGGTGGCGCCGTGGCAGACGGCGTCGGCGCCGGTCTCAGCCGCGATCTCGATCTGGCGCTTGGCGATCAGCGGCCGGGCGATCGACGTACCCAGCAGGTACGTACCCTCGTACAGCGCGTTCGCCCGGAACATCGGAAAGACGTAATCGCGGACGAACTCCTCACGCAGATCCTCGATATAGATCTCCTTGATGCCCAGCAATTCGGCCTTCCTGCGGGCCGGCTCCAGCTCCTCTCCCTGGCCGAGATCGGCGGTGAACGTCACCACCTCGCATCTGTACGTGTCCTGCAGCCAGCGCAGGATGATCGAGGTATCGAGGCCGCCGGAATAGGCGAGCACGACCTTTTTGACGGTGTCGGACATGGCGTTGCGCCTGTGCATGGTGGAGTAAAGAGCGGCGGCACTATAGCGTCTGCGCGGGGCCGCGCAAGGCCCTCAGCCCGGTTTCCCGACGCCGCGTCCCCGGACGGGGAGCACCGCGATGGTGCCGACAATCAGCACCGAACCGGCTATCGCGAACAGCGGCAGATAGGCCTGCGTCGCGTCGAACAGCGCCGACAGGCCATAGAACGCACCGGCCTGCACCAGCGCGAAATACAGGGTCATCAGCCACCACAGCCGCCGCTGCCCGTGCCTTCCGCCGAGCTCGCCGGTGCGGCCCGCGAACAGGGCGACGGTGCTGGGCATGGTCAGGCCGAACAGGACGGACGACAGAATCTGCAGCTCGGGCGCCCGGACGGCCACCGGGAGCAGCACCGCGACGGCGCTGACCGTCATCGCCGCCACCAGCGTCCGGCCGAAGCCGAACCGGTCGCCGATCCGGCCCATTATGGCAGGCGTTGCCGCCGCCAGCAGGCCGATGACGGTCCAGTGCACGCCGCCCACGGCGATTCCGAGATCGAGCTCGCGGGCGAGATAGTCCACCCAGAAGACGGAATGCGGGGCAATGCCGACCGCCATGGCCGCATAGGAAAGGCAGAGCAGGATCACGGGCAGGTTCATCCGTGCGGGCGGCTCGCCCGATGGCGGCGCCAGCCCGGCTTCCGGCGGCTCGCGCCAGAACGCATGGACCGTGGCCGCCAGCAGCAGCACGATAACCGCAAGGCCCAGCCAGGCGACGCTCGCGCCCCTCCCGGCCAGCAGCGGCACGATGGTCCCCGTTGCCGCGACCCCGATACCGACCCCGGTGAAGATCATCCCGGTGACCGCGCCCCAGCGCGAAGCCGGGATCTGGACGAGAACCGCCGGTCCGACGAGCACGATCAGCACCGCGCCGCCATAACCGGCCGCAAAGCGCCACAGGGCCAGCCAATGGAACCCCCAGGGCAGCGCCGCCGCGGCCAGCGACAGCAGGCACAGCGCCAGGTTCAGGCGCACGGCCCGGCCGGTGCCGATGCGCGTCGCGGCGAACCACGCCGTCGCCGCGCCGAGGAAATATCCCGCGAAGTTGATCGCGCCCAGGTAACCGGCCTCGGCCGGGGTAATCCAGCCTTCGCCGATCATCACCGGCACCAGCGGCGTATAGGCGAAGCGGCAGATGCCGACGCCGATCAGGCCGCCGGCAAGGCCGACGAAGGCAAGCCGGCGCACCCCGCCCGGATCGCTGACCAGGGCGTCCGCGGTCACCCCGCCTCCAGCACGCGCAGCACGTTGCGGACGGTCAGCACGCCGGTCCAGCGGTTGGACTGATGCGTCACGCCGGCGATATGGGGGGTCAGGACCAGGTTGGGAGTGCCGCGGAACCGCGCGCCGGAGTCCGCGTTTACCGGCTCGCCCGCGAAGACATCGAGCGCCGCGCCGCCCAGTTCGCCGGCCTTCAGCGCCGCCGCGACCGCGTCCTCGTCGACGATGCCGCCGCGCGAAGTGTTGATCAGGATGGCGTCGTCCTTCATCCGCGCGATCGCCGCCGCGCCGATCAGGCTGCGGGTGGACTCGGCAAGGGGAACATGCAGCGAGACGATGTCGGCGCCGTCCAGCAGGTCCTCCAGCGGCACGCGCCGCGCCCGCATCTGCCGCCAGACCGGGTCCTCGGCGTGCACGAAGGGGTCATGCGCGACGGTCTCCATGCCCAGCGCCGAGGCCCGCGCCGCGACGTGGCGCGCGATGTCGCCGAACCCGACCAGGCCCATGGTCAGGCCGGCTGCCTCGCGCCCCATCAGGTCGCCGCGCGGCCACTCCCCGGCGATCACCCGGTCCGTGACGCGATGGAATCCGCGCAGCATCATCAGCATGACGGCGACGACGTATTCCGCGACCGAGACGGCGTTCGCCCCGCGTGCCGGGCAGACCGCGATACCGCGTGCGGCGCAGGCGGCAAGGTCGATATTCTCCAGCCCGACGCCGAGGCGGCCG
Organism: uncultured Alphaproteobacteria bacterium; assembly: GCA_947259105.1. Taxonomy (GTDB): domain Bacteria; phylum Pseudomonadota; class Alphaproteobacteria; order UBA8366; family JADFVY01. The sequence goes on along the minus strand of CAMYKU010000004.1, from coordinate 41,942 downwards.
ATCACCTTCAGCTTCGGGCACGCGTCCAGCAGATCCGCCGTCACCTGGGTGCGGTTGCGCACGATCAGCGCCCGGGCGGACGCGGCCTCCCGCACAAGATCGTCCGGCCGGTCGGCAAGATCCTTCTGGTAGCGCACGTCATGCGTCGCCGCCAGTTCGGCCACGATCGCGTCGTCCATGAACTCGGTGATCACGATATCCGCCATGAACTGCCCCCCGGCCGGTGCGCAGTTTTCCCGTAATCGGCCGCCTGCCCGGACTGTCCGGCCGCAGCCCGTTGCCGCGCCGGGCATGATACGCACTGCACGGACATCTATCGAACGAAATCGGCCGCCGGCCGGCGGTGCCGACAGCTTCGCGCGGAACAACCCCATGCACCGGTGTTTTCTGCGGGTTTCGGAGGGGGTATGGTCCGGTTTGGACGGACGTCGCTAATCCGGCGGTGATATGAGCCTGTCTTCGTCCTGCCGGCGCGGCGGGCGGGTCGCCGGCCAGTCGATGAAGGCGAGCACCCAGATCATCACCAGGCCGAACAGCGGCACGATCTGGATCAAGCCCCACCAGCCGGAAAATCCCGCCTTCTGGGCAATGCGCGCGGTCATGCCGACCGCCGCCGCCATCAACACATAGGGCCAGAACACCATCAGGCCTCTCCTTCCGGGCCGCGCGTGGCGGGCCACTCGACGAAGGTGAGGATCGCCATTGCCACCAGCGGACCAATGAAGGGGACCAGGACGGTCAGCGCGGTCGCGGGGGCAAAGCCGGCGCGCGTGAAAATGCGCCAGGCGGGATAAAGGAACAGCACCGCCGAGGCGATGACCATTGCGAAGAGACCTGCCATCGCGAACCCCCCTTTTGTTGTCGCAAGGCGCACAGTGTAATGCGGCGACGGGCCGCGCGTCATGCTCCCGCGCGATCGCCTTTCGTCTCGCCCCGCCGCTTGTACGCCGGGATGCGCTCGCTCTGGGATTTCAGCTGGCCGCAGGCGGCGGCGATGTCACTGCCGCGGGGGCGGCGGATGGTGGCCATGATGCCGGCGTTGCGGATGATTTCGCCGAAGCGCTGCACGCGGCCGGGATCGGAGGTCTCGTAGCGGCTGCCCGGCCACGGGTTGAACGGGATCAGGTTGATCTTCGAGGGAATGCCCTCCAGCACCCGCAAGAGCTCGCGCGCGTCCGCGTCCGAATCGTTGACGCCCTTCAGCATGACGTATTCGAAGGTGATGCGCCGCGCGTTCGACAGCGACGGGTAGTCGCGGCAGGCCGCCAGCAATTCCCTGATCGGCCAGCGCCTGTTGACCGGCACCAGCTCGTCGCGCAGCGCGTCGCGCGCCGCATGCAGCGAGATCGCCAGCATGACCTGCATCTCGGCCCCGGCGCGGCGGATTTCCGGCACGATACCCGAGGTCGACAGGGTGATCCGCCGGCGCGAGAAATTCAGCCCCTTCTCGTCCTTGCAGAGATCGACGGCAGCCTTGACATGATCGTAGTTGAACAGCGGCTCGCCCATGCCCATCAGGACGACGTTGGTGATCCGCCGGTCGTCGCTGGGGGTCGGCCATTCGCCCAGCTCGTCGCGCGCCATCATCACCTGGCCGGCGATCTCGGCGGCGGTCAGGTTGCGCACCCAGGCCTGGGTGCCGGTATGGCAGAACGAGCAGGTCAGCGTGCAGCCCACCTGGCTGGACACGCACAGGGTGCCGCGGCCGGGCTCGGGGATGAAGACGGTCTCCACCTCGTTGCCGTCGGACAGCCGCAGCAGCCATTTGCGGGTGCCGTCGGCCGAGACCTGCGCGGTGACGATCTCCGGCCGGCCGATGCGGTAAGTCTCCGCCAGGCGGGCGCGCAGCGGCTTGGAAATATCGGTCATGTCCTCGAAACCGGTGACGCCGCGGAAATAGATCCAGTTGAAGATCTGGTCGGCGCGGAAGCGCTTTTCGCCCAGCGATTCCATTTCCCGCACCAGTTCGTCGCGGGTGAGGCCCATCAGGTCCTTGCGCGACTCCGCGTCCGCCGGCGCGGCCATCGGGCCGCCGGGCATGAAATCCTCAAGCTTCGGCGCGGAATCGGTCATGCGGCTGATATAGGGCTCCAACCGCCGACAGGCAAAGGGATTCGGGTGCCCCTTCCTGTTCGCGCCGATGCGCGCGCCGCTGTTCCGGCATCGACGACGGTCCGCGATGATCGCTTGCGGCGCGGCCCGGCGTCCGCCACACTGGGAGCCGGACAACCGGTTACGGAATGACCCATGGCCAACGAACACAGCGAACTCGAAGCCGCCATGTCGATGCTCATCGACGAGATGGAGGGCGATTTGGGGGACCGGCACGAGATCTGGCTCAGGCTGCAGACCCTGCTGCAGCAGATCCGCGCCACCGGCATGCCGGTGCCCGACGATCTCCAGCGTATGGAAGACGAACTGGAAGCCGAATTCGGGGCCGAGAGCGGCGGCTGAACCGGCCGCAGGCCCCCGCCGCTGGGGCATTTTCCAGTTGTTCGGTACCGGCAGTGCGACCTCATACTTCGAGACGCGGCTTCGCCGCTCCTCGGCATGAGGCCCCAACGCTTGTGCCCTCATGCCGAGAGTTTGTGAATGTTTCGACACTTGCCTGTTTGGCGCCGGCTTTCGCCGGCAAATCGCTTGAAGGCCACCCCCACCCAACCCTCCCCCATCAAGGGGGAAGGCTTTGAATTTGCAGCGAAATTCCCCCTCCCCCTTGATGGAGGAGGGTCGGGGTGGGGGTGAAAACACGATGATCCGCCGGCGCAGGCCGGCGTCGATTTTCCCTTTATCGAAAGGTTCACAAGCTCTGAGGAGGGCCGCAGGCCCATCTCGAAGGGTGAGATCGTGGCGCCGGCGCAAGTGCGAACCCCCACAGAGGGGAGATGCGCTTACCGCACCTTGCAGGCGTTGGTGATGGCGTTATGCGCGGCGCTGAACCCCGACAGCGAAAACGTGTCCGTCGTCCTGGTGCCGCGGCCCGAAACGCCCTGGACGATCATTTCCGCTCCCGCCCGCATGGCCCGCACGAGCGCCCGGTCGGACTTGGCGTCGCGCGTCCAGGCCGTACTGCGGTCGGAAAACATCTCATGCGTCGTGCCCGAGATCACCACGTTGACCGGCGCCCCCTTCTTGAAGGTGTAGCCGATATTGACGCTGACCTCGTCGATCCGGTTGTGGGCCGGCCGATGCGTGACGAACACATAGACCTCGCCCCGATTGGTGTAATCCCCCTCGGAGGATTTCGGCACCGAGAACATGGTGCAGACCAGCTTGCCGCCTTCCTTGTAGCTGTGCGCCTGCCAGTCCTTGAACGTGCCCAGATCCTGCAGCCCCTCCTGGGCCAGGGCCGGCAGGCTGACGGTGGCGAACGCCGCAAGGGCGAAGGCCGCTGTTCGTATTCTGCGTATCCGTATCATGACATCCCGTTATACCGAAAAACATGGCGTGATAAAGGCATTGATCAGGTCCTGCTGCGACCCCGCCGCAAGACCGGGTCGCCGTGAATGTGTTCGGGCAGCGATTCGGTCGGCCCGCCCGCGCGGACGGGCCGCGGCGCGAACCGCCGCCGTGTGATCAGCCGGTCGTACATCAGGATCGCCCCGGCGATGCCGACATTGACACAGAACCGGGTCGGAATCTTCACCGTGAAGGCGCAGCGGGCCAACAGGTCCGGCGACAGCGACCCGCGCTCGGGGCCCAGGACATAGGCCGCGCGCTCCGGGTGCGTGAAGCTCGGCAACTCGGCCGCGTCATCCAGCAACTCGACGCCGACCAGCCGGCAGTTGCGCGGCAGCGCCATCTCTTCGACCGAGGCATACTCATAGAACGGCAGGTGCCTCGCGGTTCGCGACGTGTCCGAGACATTGATCGCGCGCAGGTCGACGGCCGGCGCGATGGCGAACACGAAGTCGGCCCCGAAGGCATGCGCCGACCGGAACAGGTTTCCCACATTCAGCGGCTTGGAGATTCCCTCCACGCCGATTCCAAAATAGCCTCGTGCTGCGACCATGGCGCGGAACCTTGCACAGGCCGCACGGAACAGGCAAGCTGTTTGAAACGTCTGCGGGGAGTTTCGGGCCCATGCCCAACGATACGAAAGCCGCCGAACGAGCGGAGATTCGGTCAGCCGGCGTCAATCCGGTCCTCGTCGAGGTGACCCGCGGCCAGATGGTGGAATCGCGACACCGCGGCAGCGCCGTCATCGTCGATGCCGGCGGCACGGTCGTGGCGCATTGGGGCGACCATATGCAGCCGGTCTTTCCGCGCTCCGCGATCAAGCCGCTGCAGGCGATTCCGCTGGTCGAGACCGGCGCGGCCGAGGCGTTCGGGCTGGGCGATTCCGAGATCGCGCTGGCCTGCGCCTCCCATGGCGGCGAGCCGCGGCATACCGAGACCGTGGAGCGCTGGCTCGGGTCCATCGGGCTCGGTGTCGCCGATCTGGAATGCGGCGCCCAGTGGCCGAACCACGAGGATACCGGCCGCGCCATGGCAAAGGCCGGCGAGACGCCGACCGCGCTGCACAACAACTGCTCGGGAAAGCATGCCGGGTTCCTTGCCACCGCGGTGCACATGGCCGAGGGGACCGGCGGCTATGTCCGCTTCGACCACCCGGTGCAGCAGCGCATCCTGGGCACGCTGGAGGCGATGTGCGGCCTCGGCCTGGACAATGCGCCGCGCGGCATCGACGGCTGCGCTATCCCGACCGTCGCCATCCCGCTGGAGAACCTGGCCTTTGGCATGGCGCGGTTCGGCGCGCCGGACGATCTTCCGCCGGCGCGTGCTGCCGCCTGCCGGCGCATCGCCGACGCCGTGGCGGCGGAGCCCTTCATGGTCGCCGGCTCCGGCCGCTACTGCACCGAGGTGATGCGGGTCACCGGCCGCGCCGCACTGGTGAAGACCGGGGCCGAAGGCGTGTTCTGCGCATCGCTGCCCGAATACCGCCTCGGCGTCGCCCTGAAATGCGACGACGGCACGAAGCGGGCCGCCGAGGTGATGATGTCCGCCGTGCTGCGCCATATCGGCGTGCTGACCCGCGACATGGAGGCGAAGCTGGCCGACTGGATCACCGTCCCGGTCACCAACCGCAACGGCGCGCAGGTGGGGGAAATCCGCGCGGCGAAAGCGTTCGGGGACTGAACGCTTAGCGCACTGTCCGTTCAAGTGGAATCGGGTCCGGCCGGCGGCGCGACCTCATACTTCGAGACGCCCCTTCGGGGCTCCTCAGCATGAGGCTCCAAAACCTGTGCCCTCATGCTGAGGAGGGCCGAAGGCCCGTCTCGAAGTATGAGGTTGCACCAGTCCAGCCGACCCCAACGTAACGGATAACGCGTTAGTCCGCCTGGCGCAGGCTTTCCCAGACTGCCCAGGCCTCGGCGAAGGACGGCGTAAACAAACCTTCCGCCTGGATGACGGCCAGCAGCGCGATGCTTCGTCCATCCAGATCCTTGGTGGTGTACAGCGTGTAGGCCGCCCCGCCCGAACCGCCGTGGTTCTCGCGTATCGTGAAGGGTGCCGGCGTCGCGCCCTCGCGGAGCACCGGTCCGTCGCCGAGGCGGGCCGCCGGTGGCGGCCCGTCCGGATAAAGCGCGATGTAATTGGTGGTCCGGACCGCCGCCGGTTTGTCCAGGTCAATGCGCGTGCCGAACACGTTGGCGATGCGTCCCGGCGGCATCGCGAAGGACAGACCGAGCGCGCTCTCCCGCTCCCAGCCCCGCCAGTCCGCGGTTTGTTCGCCTTTACCGAAGGCCCAGAGCACCGCCAGCCCGAGCGCTACCAGCCCGAGCACCGCCAGCCCCAGCATGGCGGCCGGCACGAAGCGCCGGCGCCCTACCATGAGATGCTTGTCGCGTTCATGTCGTCCCAGGCTTCCTTGACGAAGTGGCCCCAACCACCTCCTCTGAGGTCATCGTCCCAGGGTGTCGAGGTGTATTCGGTTGCGAGCGCGGCAATGTTATCCGCCGGCCAGGTCGATCCGTGCCCGCCGTAGGCGGCGAAGTTGATGCCGGGATATGCTGTTGCCGTAGCGGGAAGAGCAGCGGCGCTATATCCAACCGCCGCGTCGGCGACCCGGCGAATGTAGCGCGCGCAGGCGAAGATATTGAACTCGTCGCAGGTCAGGAGCCCGGCGATCTGGCGCCGGTTGAGGGCGCTACGGCGGGCGCTGTCCAGCAAATCCGCGAAAAGGTCGGCGCGAACGGCGGTGTCGTCGCGAATCTGCGCCAGGCCGACCGAGGTGGTCCGCCGATAGACAGGATGCGTGGCGGCGGTGAAGTCCAGCATGTCCTCGTTTCTCGACTGGTCGCGCTGCTCCGCGAGGATGACGCCGCCGATGATCTCCGGGGTCAGCCGGTGAAGCCGGGCTGCCGCGGCCATGACCGTGGCGCGCGACGGCATGCCGCTTGTGTAGACCGGCGCGAAAAGCGATGAGATGGTCAGGCACGCGACCCGCCCGGCCTGCGCCTGGCGCTCGGCCGCGCTTCCCGGCAACCTCAGCCCGATGAGCGGGTTGCCATAGCGCCGCGAGACGGGACCCGCCATGCGTGGGTCCTCTCCGTTGTGGCGGGCCTGCTCCCAGGCGATGCGCGCCTGGTCCCCGGCCGGCATCCGTGTGGCGAAGATATCGCGCCCCGTCGCGCCGCTGCCGGTGAACGATGCGCTGGGAGAGGTCGGCACGGTCGGCGCGGGCGCTGTCGTGCAGATCCCGGCGCGGTGCACGACGCCATGCCCCGCCAGGTTGACGCTCAAGTCGTTGGCTATGCGAAAGATGCGGGCCGGCACGCCGAGACGGGCGGTCAGCTTGCTCGCTTCCGGTGCGAAATAGGGAAAGATGCGGAGGCGCGCCTCGATCATCCCGGCGAAAACCGGGGTCACCCGCGCCGCCAGGGTCATGGTCAGATCGAACAGCGACGGCGCGCGCCGCAAATGGTAGCGCGCAAGGAGCGCTCCCAGCGCGCCTTTCCGCTCGAGATAGGCAATTGTCGCATCGATCCGGGGATCCGCCTTCAACACATTGAGCGCGTCGACCCGGTCCTTGTTCGTCGCCCGGCTGAAGATGTTACCCAGCTCCAGCAGCTTGATGACCTGATCGCCGGCTGTCGTCATGGATAGCGTTCCCGTCTCTTACCCGCATTACGAGATAAACTGCGCCAAGAGTATAGAAGCGTCCCGGACCCTTGTCACGGCGAACGGCGGCCGCTGTGCCGGGTGCGGGAGCGGGCCGGCGCGAACTTAACGGACAACGCGCTAGTTCAGGTACCGCAGAAACCGCTCGCTGCCGGGCACGGCGTTGAGATTGCCGTAAGCATCGTAGCAGCCGGTGCCCTGGAATTCCGCCGGATGGCCGTTGACGTAGCCGGTGCCGTAGATCGTGCGGCAGTTGGCCGGTGCGGGCCGAGGCGGCGGTACATAGACGGCGGGCGGCGGCGCCACATAAACCGTGCGCGGCGTGGCCAGATGGCCGATGAGCGCGCCGAGCAGCAGCCCGCCGGCGAAAAAAGCGGCGCCGTCATCGCGGTAATAGTGGCCGTGGCCGCGGTAATGGCCGTGCCGGTGGCCGTACCCATCGGCCAGGGCCGGCGCTGCGAGTCCGAGGGTTGCCAGCATGCTGGCGACGGCGATGGTCTTCTTGAGCATCGTAACCTCCTGTCACCCCCGTGCGCACTATAGCGCATTATCCGCTCGCGTGGAATCGGTTCCGGCCCGCGCCCATAAAGCTGATCGTGATTGTCTCGATTCGCGCTTGCGCCGGCGGCGCGACCTCATACTTCGAGACGGGCCTTCGGCCCTCCTCAGCATGAGGCTCCAACATCTCGATGTTCCATGCCTCATGCTGAGGAGCGGCGCAGCCGCGTCTCGAAGTATCAGGTCGCTCGGCGCTGGCGTCGAACAAACTTGAAAAGCACTACCCCGCCACCAGCGGTACGAAGGCGACGGGGAGTCCCGGCTCGACCGAGACCTTGCCCTGCCTGTCCTTTTCCACCAGGGTCAGTGTCTGCTCGAAGCGGCCGACGCCGATGGGGATCGCCATCCGGCCGCCGGGGCCGAGCTGGTCGACCAGGGCCTGCGGCATGGCCGCCGCCGCCGCGGTCACCAGGATGCCGTCATAGGGCGCGTGCTCCGGCCAGCCGAGGCTGCCGTCGGCGGTCTTCACATGGATGTTGGCATAGCCGAGGCGGGCCAGCCGTTCGGCCGCCGTGTCGGCCAGTTCGGCGATGCGCTCGACCGACCAGACCTCGGCCACCACCGACGCCAGCACCGCCGACTGGTAGCCGCATCCGGTGCCGACCTCGAGCACCCGCATCTTCGGGTGCGGGCGCAGCATCTGGGTCATCGCCGCGACGATGTAGGGCTGCGAGATGGTCTGTCCGCGGCCGATGGAAAGGGGCCGGTTTTCATACGCATAGGGCTGCTCCCAGCCGGGCACGAACGCGTGCCGCGGCACGCTCGCCATGGCCGCGCGCACCGCCGGGTCGAGCCGGTCGGTGCCGAGCCAGCGGGCGGTATCCCGCACCTCCGAATCGATCTCGGCGAGAAGCCGTTCGCGTGCCGCGGCAAATTCGTCCTGCATCTCGCCTCATGCCCGGTTCGGAGGGCCGGCCGTCGTCCGGCGGCTCGCACACGCCGCCGCTCCGTGGCGGCTGCTCGGCGCCGGCTAATCGAATTCGAAGTTGTCGAACTCGGCGATCAGCCAGCGGCCGCCCGCATTTCTCAGAGTGACGGCGCGCTGGCGCAGCATGGCGCGGCCCTTGTCGTTTTCGCCGAGGAAATAACGGAACTTGACCTCGTTGCCGTCGCCGGAAATCCGGAAGTCGAAGATCTCGAAACTCAGGTAGCTTTCCGCCCCGAACCGCTCACGGCGCAGCGCGTTGCGATCCTTGTATTGCGAGGCCAGCGGCGCCTCGAGCAGCTCGATCACGTTGCCGCCGCCGGCGTCGGTAAGGCGCCGGAAGAACCGGCTCACCACGTCCCGCGCCTGCAGCACGCGGTTCATCTCGGCCTTGGAGAGGTCCGACACGTCCGGATGCTCGCGCACGCTTGCGCTGATCGTCTCTTCCCTGAAGAGAGTCTCCTCGAACGCCTTGCCGATGGCGTCCTGGGCCACGGCCTGCCACGAGGGGAGCGCCGCCCCGGCCAGCGACGATATCACCAACAGGACCTTGCGCATTGCCGCTCCTTTCCTCTCCCGCGAATCGCTGCGCAACCGATAGCATGAAGCGCGGCGTAATACCAAGGAGCGTTGATAATGACCCATTTGATGGCGCGCGGCGGGCCGCCGCGCCCCACCGCAGGCCGGGCTCCCTTGATCGTCCGCTGCGTTGCGGTCCGCTTACGGTGCGCCAGCACCGCTGCGCGAATCGCGCCTGACGGACGGACAAGGGAACCCGGTCAAATGAGTCATTATCAGCGATCCTTGGTATCAGGCGAGCCTCGGGCGGTCTTGCATGATCGCGATCCCTTCCACATATATTCGCCACCAATCGAGGCTTAACGGAGCGAGCATCAGCCATGGCCGACGCGAAGACCAAACCGAAAAAGTCCGCGAAGGGCGGCAAGACTTCCAAGGGCGGGAAGAACAGGGGGAAGGCGGAGACGCTGAACTTTCAGGCGGAGATGAGCCGCCTCCTGGACATCGTCGCGCATTCGCTCTACAGCGAGAAGGACATCTTCCTGCGCGAGCTGATTTCCAATTCCTCGGATGCCTGCGACCGGCTGCGCCACGCCGCGCTGACCGAGCCGGATCTGGCGGCCGGCGACGCCGACTACCGGATCGCCGTGACGGTGGACCGGCAAGCGCGCACGCTATCGATCGCCGACAACGGCGTCGGCATGAACCGCGACGACCTGATCGCCAATCTCGGCACCATCGCGAAGTCCGGCACCGCAGCCTTCCTGGACAATTTGACGGGCGATGCCCGCAAGGACACCTCGCTGATCGGCCAGTTCGGCGTCGGTTTCTACTCCGCCTTCATGGTCGCGGACCGGGTCGACGTGACGACCCGGCGCGCCGGCGAGGACGAAGCCTGGCTGTGGTCGTCCGACGGCAAGGGCAGCTTCACCATCGCGCCGGCCGAGCGCGAGGGGCGCGGAACCACCGTCACCGTCCATCTGCACGACGGCGAGGACGGCTTCCTTGCCAGGGACCGGCTGTCCGGCATTGTCAAGCGCTATTCCGACCATATCCCCTTCCCGATCACGCTGGCCGAATCCGGCGGCGAGGCCGAACAGGCGAATACCGGCGCCGCCCTGTGGACCCGTCCGAAATCGGAGATCACGGAAGACCAGTACAGGGAGTTCTACCACCACGTCGCCCACATGGCCGACGACCCGTGGACGACCCTGCATTTCCATGCCGAAGGCGTGATCGACTACCGGGCGCTGCTGTTCGTGCCGTCGACGCGGCCGTTCGACCTGTTCCAGCCGGAACGCGAGTCCCGCGTGAAGCTGTATGTGAAGCGCGTGTTCATCACCGACCACGAGACCGGCCTGGTGCCGCCCTGGCTGCGCTTCCTGCGCGGCATCGTCGATTCCGAGGATCTGCCGCTGAACGTCAGCCGCGAGATGCTGCAGGACAACCCGGTGACCGCCAAAATCCGATCGGGCATCGTCAAGCGTGTGCTCGACGACCTGGAAAACAAGGCCGAGAACGAGGCGGAAGCGTTCGCCGCGTTCTGGACGAGTTTCGGCGCGGTCCTGAAAGAGGGCATCTACGAGGGGGCGAGCGAGCGCGACCGGCTCGTAAAGCTTGCCCGGTTCCGCTCCACCGCTTCGGACGGGCTCGTGTCGCTGGACGACTATATCGGCCGCATGAAGAAGGGCCAGGACGAGATCTATTACATCAGCGGCGACGACGCCGAATCGCTGGCGAAAAGCCCGCAGATCGAGGGCTTCCGCGCGAAGGGCGTCGAGGTGCTCTTGCTGTGCGACCCGGTGGACGATTTCTGGGTGCCGATGGTCGGGGTTTATGAGACCCGGCCGTTCAAGTCGGTGACGCGCGGCGGCGCGGATCTCTCGAAGATCGAGGGCGGCGAAAAGGAAGACGCGCCAGACGACAAGACGGCGGCCGAGCTCGCGCCGCTGGTCGCGGCGATGAAGCTGGCGCTGGGCGAGCAGGTGAAGGATGTACGCACTTCCGACCGGCTGACCGACAGTGCGGTCTGCCTGGTTGCCGGGGAGGGCGACATGGACATCCATCTGGAGCGGATCCTGCGCGCCCACAAGCAGCTCGACCAGGCCGCCGCCCGGATCCTGGAGATCAACCCGAAACACGCCCTGATCAAGGCGCTGGGCAAGGCCGCACGGGCCGACGGCAAGGCCGCGGTGGTCGAGGATGCGGCGCACCTGCTGCTCGACCAGGCGCGGCTTCTCGAGGGCGAGCCGGTCACCGACCCGACCGACTTCGCCCGCCGCATGAGCAAGGTGATGACGGCGGGGCTGGGGTAGGGGAGGCGGCCCCGTCCCGGAGGGGGTTGCCCGGTCGAGTGCGCGGGGTTCCGAGGGCAGGCGGGTAAGGCGCGGATCGTGTTCGGCCGGTCCGCCGGAGGCCGTGCGACCATTTCCGCGGCGATTTCCCTTGCATCCCGGCGGCAGCGCTGGAACCATGCCCGCTACAGGGGACGGCGGCGCCCGTTTACGCGGCGGCGCCGGACGGTAACCATGGAAAATCCGGAAAGGAGAACGACATGCCCGGCACCACACCTGCTGCCCCGCGCGTCGCAGCACTGGTCGGGCCGTATTTGAGCGGCAAGACGACCTTGCTGGAGTCGCTTCTGCATACCTGCGGAGCGATCGACCGGCGGGGCAACCAGAAAGACGGCAACACGGTAGGCGATGCGGCGCCGGAAGCGCGCAGCCGCAATATGAGCGTCGAAATTTCGCCGGCGACCGGCAAATTCCTGGGCGAGACCTGGCATTTCCTCGATTGCCCGGGATCGGTGGAATTCTGGAACGACACGCAGTCCGCCCTGATGGTGGCCGACGTCGCGGTCGTGGTCTGCGACCCGGAGATCCAGCGCGCCCTGACCCTGGCGCCGCTGTTCCAATTCCTCGACCAGCATGAAATTCCTCACATGGTGTTCATCAACAAGCTGGACCACACGGATGTCCGAGTTCGGGAGATGATGGAAGCGCTGCAGGGCGTATCGTCGCGCAAGCTGGTGCTGCGCGAGGTGCCGATCCGCGACGGCGATTCCATCAGCGGCTATGTCGACCTCGTGTCCGAGCGCGCCTACCAGTACAAGCCGGGAGAGCCCTCGGATCTCATCTCGATTCCCGGCGGGATCGAGGACCGCGAGGCCGAGGCGCGGCAGGAGCTGCTGGAATCGCTCGCCGATTTCGATGATGATCTGCTCGAGCAGCTGCTCGAGGACACGGTGCCCGAGAAGCAGGAAATCTACGCGCACCTGACCAGGGATCTGGGCGGCGACCTGATCGTCCCGGTGTTCCTTGGCGCCGCCGAGCAGACGCACGGCGTGCACCGCCTGATGAAGGCGCTGCGTCACGAGACCCCGGAAGTCGAAAAGGTGGTGGAACGGCTGGGCGCCCCATCCGGCAACCCGCTGGTCCAGGTCTTCAAGACCTATCACATGCCGCATACCGGCAAGACCTCGCTGGGCCGGGTGCTGCGCGGCTCGGTCAAGGACGGCATGTCGTTGGGATCGAACAAGATCAGCGGGCTGTTCCGCATGATGGGCCACACCCAGAACAAGATCGCGTCCGCCGGCGCCGGCGATATCGTGGCCATGGGCCGCATGGACGACGTCGCATCGGGGCAGGCGCTGAGCGCGTCGGGCGCCGTGTCCGGCGTCGACTGGCCGGCGCCCCAGCAGGCGATCTATTCGTTCGCGATCACGCCGAAGAAGCGTGAGGACGAAGTGAAGCTGTCGGCGGCGATCGCGAAACTGATGGACGAGGATGCGTCGCTTTCGGTGGAGCACAACCAGGACACCAACGAGATGGTGCTGTGGGGCCAGGGCGAGATTCATCTGCAGGTCGCGGCGGAACGGCTGGACAACCGCTATCACGTGGCGGTCGAGTCGCGGCGGCCGCAGACGCCCTACAAGGAGACGATCCGCAAACCGACCAAGCAGCACGCGCGCCACAAGAAACAGAGCGGCGGCCACGGGCAGTTCGGCGACGTCCAGATCGAGATCAAGCCGCTGCCGCGCGGCTCGGGCTTCGAGTTCACCGAGTCGATCACCGGCGGCGCGGTGCCGCGCCAGTACATACCGGCCGTCGAGGCGGGGGTACGCGACTACATGAAAGAGGGCCCGCTGGGATTCCCCGTGGTCGATTTCGCGGTCAACCTGTTCGACGGCCAGTACCACGCGGTCGACAGCTCGGACATGGCGTTCAGGCTCGCGGCGATCGCCGGCATGAAAGAGGCCATGCCGAAATGCAACCCGGTCCTGCTGGAGCCGATCTGCGAGGTGCATGTGTTCGTGCCGAACGCCTACACCGCCAAGGTACAGGGGCTGATCAGCAAGCGCCGCGGCCAGATCCTCGGCTTCGACGCCAAGCAGGGCTGGTCGGGCTGGGACGAGGTCGCCGCGCACATGCCGCAGGCGGAGCTGCACGACATAATCGTCGAGCTGCGCTCGCTGACCTTCGGGGTCGGCACCTATGAATGGAAGTTCGACCATCTGTCCGAACTGACCGGGCGTCTGGCCGACGACGTGGTGGCCAGCCGCAAGAAGGCGGCGTGACGGGCCGATTCGGACCGTAAGCGCCGGCCGGCGCCGATCGACGCCGCCGGCCGGCGCCGCCAAGACTGCCCGGCAACGGGATTCCGCTCCGATTCCGCGGGCCGGGACTGTCCGTTCCGGAAAACCATCACATATTTGTTATGGCCGGAAAACCGCGTCCGTGAGGACTGCGTGAGATTTTGGCCGTATGAATGCGGCCATGAATTCAGTGACGAGGAGAGGCCGATGCTGATCAAGATTCCCCGTGGCTGGGAGCGGCCGGAGCGCGAGGCGACCGACGAGTCCCTGTTCCACGACCGCCGCCGGCTGGTCAAATCGATTGCCGCCGGGCCGGTGCTGCTGATGGGCGGCGCGGCGGGCCTGCTTGCCGGCTGCGATGGCGAGGCCCGCGCCGAAGCGGACCCGTCGGCGGGACTCTACCCGGTCGACCGGAACCTGCGGTATCGGCTCGACCGCGAGATAACTCCCCGGAATCTCTCCACCACCTACAACAATTTCTATGAGTTCGGCAGCCACAAGGAAATTTCCGACGCGGCCCAGGCGATGAAGGTCCGGCCCTGGGAGGTGCGCATCGACGGCATGGTGGAACAGGAATTCACCATCGCCATCGACGATCTGCTCAATCGCATGCCGCTGGAAGAACGGCTCTACCGGCACCGCTGCGTCGAGGCCTGGTCGATGGACGTGCCGTGGAGCGGCTTTCCCTTCAAGGCGCTGGTCGACCTCGCGCAGCCGCTGGGCGGCGTGAAATACGTGGTCATGGAGACCCAGGCCGACAAGGCGACCATGCCCGGCCTGCGGCAGTCCTGGTATCCGTGGCCCTATACCGACGGGCTGACCATCGAGGAAGCGACCAACGAGCTGGCGTTCCTGGTCACCGGCGCCTATGGCAAGCCGGTGCCCAAGCAGATGGGCGCACCGCTGCGGCTGGCGGTTCCGTGGAAGTACGGCTTCAAGTCGATCAAGTCGATCGTGCGCTTCACCTTCACCGACAAACGGCCGGTCAGTTTCTGGGAGTCCGTGCAGGGTGCGGAGTACGGCTTCTGGGCCAACGTCAATCCCGAGGTGCCCCACCGGCGCTGGAGCCAGGCGACCGAGCGCGTGCTGGGCGGCGGCCGGGTGCCGACGCGCCTGTTCAACGGCTATGGCGAGTTCGTCGCCCACCTGTACAAGGGGCTGGAGGGCGAGAAACTGTTCATGTAGGGGCGACAGGCGATTTCCAAATATGACGGGCCGCACGATGTGCGGCCCGTTTTCTTTCTTTCCGGCCAAAAAAAATGCCGGACCACAAGGGTCCGGCAAGTTGAACAGGGAGGCTTCACGTCTGGGAGACGTAGGGTCCGAAGACCCTTCGGTTACGGGCGTTGCGCCCGCAACCTAGGCTTGCTCGCCACAAGGGCGCTCAAGCTATACATAAATAGGCACCAAACTCAGCAAGTTCCACACCAGATTAGACAATTCTGATATGCAAAAACTGCATGGCTGACCCTGCTGCCTATGCATACACTCGTCTTCAACAACGTGTGGAGGCCCTCAAAAATTCCCTTCTGCGACTTTTTGTAGCAGAAAATCCCGGAAAACGGAAACCCGTTTCGACTGTCGCAACTCCTCCGGGTAGACGAAATAGGCCTCGATCGCCGGCCCAGACAATTCGGGGAGCACCTGCACGAGGGTGGAGTTTTCCGATATCATGTAATCGGGCAGCGCCGCCATGCCAAGCCCGCTGCGCACCGCGCGGTAGATTCCGTACAGATTGTTCAGCCGCAGGATCGGCCGGCGGCTGTTCTCGCCATCCGCCCCGGCGTCCATCAGCCAGTTTATCGATGAAACCGGCGGCGCCACTTCCTGGCCGTAGACGATCAGTCTGTGCCTGTCGAGATCCTCCGCTGATTTCGGGGTCCCGTGATCGGTGAGGTACTCCGGCGCGGCGAAAATATGGCTGTGCACCGTCAGGAGGTGGCGCTGCACCAGATCCGGCTGCCGCGGCGCCGTCATGCGGATCGCCACATCCGCCTCGCGCATGCTCAGATCCAGCGCGCCGTCGGTCAGGATGATGCTGACCTCGACATCGGCGTACAGTTCGATGAACTCCTTGATCCGCGGGGTCAGCCAGGTCGTGCCGAACGCCACCGTGGTGGTGACCTTCAAGGGGCCCGAGGGGCGCTCCCGGCTTTCCGAGATCAGCGCCTCCGTCATCGCGAGCTTGTGAAACACTTCCTTGACGGTCCGGTACAGCACATCGCCCTGCTCGGTCAGGATCAGTCCGCGCGCATGGCGGTGGAACAGGGGAATATGCAGGCTTTCCTCCAGCGCGCTGACCTGGCGGCTGACCGCCGACTGGCTCAGATTCAGCGTCTCGCCAGCATGAGTGAAGCTGCCCGCGTCGGCGACGGCGTGGAAGATTCTCAACTTGTCCCAGTCCATGGAAACCTACAATGCACGGGTGCATCGCCCGCGAAAAGGAAATTAGCGCATAATCCGTCAGGTTCGCTCCAGCCCGCTCCCCGACCCGGCCACCCAACGGTATCGTACACTGTGGGTGGCCGGGTGGGGGAGCGGGCCGACGCCGAGTCCACGCAAGTGGACGATGCGCTGACACGCCAGACCGCCCCGGCTGCCGTCAGCCCCCCTTGATTCGCTTGAAGAAGGCCGAAACCCGGTGCCGGCGCTGCTCGCGTTTCACGTAGCGTTCGCCGACCACCCAGTTGAGCTGTATGGCGCGGCGGCGGCCCTCGAACGATTTGTGCCCGTGCCAGGCGTCCGGCGTGCAACGGAAGGCCAGAAGCGTGCCTTCGTTGGGCGGGATCTCGGCGGCGTAGTCCTCGATGTCGTCGGGGCCGCGCAGCAGCCGCAGCCGCCCGCCCGCCTCTTCCCAGGGCGGATTCATGTAGATCAGCACCGTCACCACCTTGCCCTTGGAATCGACATGGATCTGTCCGTCCCGGGCGCGGCACCGGTCGCGTACCGTCACCATGGTCGGTTTTCCGGCGAGTTCGACCCCAAGCTTCTCCCCGATCGCGGCGGTCATTTCCGGCGACTGGATTTCCTCGAGGATCCGGCCGAAGGACGGCCCGAACGTCACGGTATTGACCGGGAAGCTGCCTGGCCTGCCGACGTCTGGATAGTCGCCGTGCAGGTCCTCCAGCGCCTCCTGCCGAATGAATCCGGGCACCACGATGTGGTCGAAGGGGTCGCCGGAGAGGGGCGATTCGCGCAGCAGGTCGAGATCGATAAGCATGGGCGACATCCGTCGGGTCTAGGTCACTAGATAGCGCCGATTACACCCCTGCGCCAGCATTCCGGAGCCGCCCGCGGATTTCATCGGCCAACGGCGATCGCTCGTCCAGCGCCGCAGAGGGCCAGGTTTCGAGCCGCCCCGAAAACGGCCTTGTCGCCCCCGACGCGGCCAGGGCTTCGTGAAACTGCGCGAACTTGGACCGCGCCCCGCCGGGCAGGTGGAACACATGCACCGGTTTGCCGGTGTAACACGCTTCCGTCACCATGTTGACCGAATCGCCGGTAACGACCAGCGCATCGGCAAGCGCCAGAAACGCGAAATACGGGTTTTCACCGTCTCCGTCCCAGAATTCCACCGGCAAATCGCGCAGCTTTTCGCGCAGCAGCGCCTGATTGACGGCGCCGGTCCGGCGCGACGCCGTGATCAGCAGCCCGCAGCCTGTGTTCCGGGCCATGGCGGCAAGATCGTCCGCCAGCCGCTCGGCCGTCTTGCCGTCGAACCGGTAGACCCGGTTGGCGCCGCCGATCAGGACCGCCACAAGCGGCCGCGGGAGATGCGCGAAGGCCGGCCCGAACCGTGCGGCCGCGTCGTCCAGAATATCCCGCGTGACCCGGTGAAGCGCCCCGACGGTCCGCCTGACGTTCGGGCCGCTCAGCCGGTCGTGCGCCGACACGACCACCAGGTCGAACCGGGCGGGATCGACCCGCGGATGCTGGATGTGGACGCAGAATGTGGCGTCGCCGGCGCGCCGCTTGATCTCCAGCGCCGGGCCGACCGAGCGCTCGCCGGCGCTGACGACCAGCCGCGGCCAGGGCGGATCCAGCGGGTCGCCGCCGGCGCCGACCCCCAGCACGCCCTTCGGCCACAGCAGCGGCGGCAGCCACCGCCAGGGCAGCGCCGAGTGGATGTGCTTGTCGACGACCGGAAGCCCGACCGCCTCCGCCAGGCCGAGCGCGCCGTTGTGCGTCCCCGCCTTGCCGTCGGTCAGGACCCAGGTGACATTGTCGCTCACGGTTCGGCTTCCCTGGTTGACATCGGGCCGGTCCTCCGCCACACGCTATTCAACCTTTCGCCGCACTTGCAAGCCCGCGCCCGAGTTGTAATATAATTGCGCACGGCACCCATTCGGAGCACTTTCCCATGCGGCGCGTAAAACTCGACAAGATCGACCGGAAGATCCTTCGGGATCTGCAGGACAATGGCAGAATGCCGAACGTGGAGCTGGCACGCCGGGCCGGCATCTCCGCGCCGCCCTGCCTGCGGCGCCTGCGGACACTCGAAGAGGCGGGCTACATCCGCGGCTACCATGCGGATATCCCGCCCGATCGGCTCGGCTTCGGCGTTACCGTGTTCGCCCATGTCGGGCTGACCAGCCAGGCCGAGGCCGATCTTGTGGCCTTCGAGGCGCGCGTTGCGGATTGGCCGGAGGTCCGCGAATGCTACATGCTGACCGGCGAGACCGACTTCATCCTCAAGATCGTCTCCGAGGACATGGACAGCTTCAACCGGTTCCTGACGAGCACGCTGACGGCGGCGCCGAATGTGAGCCATGTGAAATCCATGCTGTCGATCCGCAGTTCGAAGAACGAGGTCGGGGTGCCGATCGACGTGGAGAAAGCGGACTGAATCCGTCGTACCGGTTTACTTGAACCTGACCTTGACGACCTCGTAATCCTTCGTGCCGCGCGGCGTTGCGACCTCGACCTGGTCGCCGACGGTCTTGCCGATGATGGCGCGGGCCAGCGGCGAAGTCACCGAGAGCAGGCCTTGGGAGATGTCGGCCTCGAGTTCGCCAACGATCTGGTAGGTCGACTTCTCGTCGGTTTCCTCGTCGGCGATGGTCACGGTGGCGCCGAATTTCACCATCTTGCCGCTTAGCCTGGATACGTCGATCACCTCGGCGCGGCTGATCTTGTCCTCGAGTTCGCCGATCCGGCCTTCGATGAAGCTCTGGCGTTCCCGTGCCGCGTGATATTCGGCGTTCTCCGACAGGTCGCCATGGGTGCGCGCCTCGGCAATCAGCTGGATGATCGCCGGCCGCTCCGCCGATTTCAGATTTCTGAGCTCTTCGCGCAGGCGCTCATATCCGCCCGCGGTCATCGGCACCTTTTCCATAGTCTCACGTTCCTCTGATGCAACGCCCCGGCTTGCCGCAAAAAAAACCTCTGCCAGCGGCTTGTCCGGGGCCGCCGGCTCGAAATTGAATCCGCGCCGGGAAATGTCTCTAACTCGTCGGTGTAAAATACGACTGTAGCGACGCCACTTCAAGAGACCCGTGCTTCAGGGCTTCGATCGCCCGCACCGCGGCCCGGGCGCCCGCGATCGTGGTGTAATAGGGAATCCCGCATGTCAGCGCGGTCCGGCGCAGGCTGAAGCTGTCCTCGATCGACTTGGCGCCCTCGGTGGTATTGAGCACCAGCTGGATCTGCCCGTCGATCATCGCGTCGACGATATGCGGCGGGCCTTCCAGGACCTTGTTGATGCTGTCGACCGCCAGGCCCTGCGCGGCAAGGTAGTGCGACGTGCCGCCGGTCGCAACGAGCCGGAAGCCCATGGCGAGGAGGTCCCGCGACGGCGCCACCACCGCCTGCTTGTCGTGGTCGCGCACCGACACGAACACCGTGCCGGCCACCGGCAGGTCGACGCCGGCGCCCAGCTGCGCCTTCGCGAAGGCGCGGCCGAAATCCCGGTCCAGCCCCATGACCTCGCCGGTCGACTTCATCTCCGGGCCCAGCATGACGTCGACCCCGGGGAAGCGGGCGAAGGGGAACACCGCCTCCTTCACGGCGATCTGGTCGAGCACCGGCGGTCCGGGGTCGGTGATCCCGAAATCGGCCAGTTTCTCTCCCGCCATGATGCGCGCCGCGATCTTGGCGATCGGCACGCCCGTGGCCTTGGCGACGAAGGGCACGGTCCGGCTGGCCCGCGGGTTGACCTCGAGCACGTAGATGTCGCGGTCCTTGATCGCATATTGCACGTTCATCAGCCCGACGACCTGCAGCGCCCGCGCCAACTCCTCGGTCTGGCGGCGGATTTCCGCGATCACCGCGTCGTCGAGGGAATAGGGCGGCAACGAGCAGGCGCTGTCGCCGGAATGGATGCCGGCCTCCTCGATATGTTCCATGATGCCGGCGACGTAGACCCGCTCGCCGTCCGACAGCGCGTCCACGTCGACCTCGATGGCGTCGCGCAGATAGCGGTCGATCAGCACCGGGTTGCGGCCCGAAACCTTGACCGCATGGGTCATATAGCGGCGCAGCCCGTCCGGGTCGTGGACGATCTCCATGGCGCGGCCGCCCAGCACGTAGGACGGGCGGATCACCACCGGATAACCGATCTCGCCGGCAATGGCTTCGGCCTGTTCGGTCGAGGTCGCGGTGCCGTTGTCGGGCTGCGTGAGGCCCAGCCGGTGCAGCAGCTGCTGGAACCGTTCGCGGTCCTCGGCGAGGTCGATGGCGTCCGGCGAGGTGCCGAGGATCGGTATGCCGGCGGACTCCAGCGCCTGCGCCAGTTTGAGCGGCGTCTGCCCGCCCAGCTGCACGATCACGCCCTTCAGCGTGCCGTCCCGCTGCTCGGCCCGGATCAGCTCGATCACGTCCTCGGCGGTCAGCGGCTCGAAATACAGCCGGTCGGAGGTGTCGTAATCGGTCGAGACCGTCTCGGGATTGCAGTTGACCATGATGGTTTCGATGCCGGCCTCGCGCAGCCCGTAGGAGGCGTGGACGCAGCAGTAGTCGAACTCGATGCCCTGGCCGATGCGGTTCGGCCCGCCGCCCAGGATGACGACCTTGGTCGCGTCCGAGACATCGGCCTCGCATTCGCCCGGGGCGATGCCGTCGCCCTCGTAGCACGAATACATATACGGGGTGGGCGAGGGGAACTCGCCGGCGCAGGTGTCGATCCGCTTGTAGACCGGCAACGCGCCCGCCGCCCGCCGCCGCGCCGCGGCTTCGTGTTCCTCGAGGCCCGCGATGTCCGCCAGCCGTGCATCGGAGAACCCGAGCTTCTTGAGCGCAAGGAACCCCGCGAGGTCGTCCGGCAGCCCGTCCGTGCGAACCGCCTCTTCCGCTTCGACGATCTCCCGCACCCGCTCGAGGAACCACGGATCGATGCGGCAGGCGGCGTGGATCTCGGCGGTCCCGAGGCCGTGCCGGTAGGCCTGCGCGACGACCAGCAGCCGGTCCGGCGCCGGCCGCGACAGGGCGGCGATCACCGCGTCCTTCGCGCCTTCGGCGCCCGGGATGTCGATCTCGTTGAGCCCGTTGAGCCCCGTTTCCATCGAGCGCAGGGCCTTCTGCAGGCTCTCCGAGAAACAGCGGCCGATCGACATCGCCTCGCCGACCGACTTCATCGAGGTGGTCAGCAGCGCCTCCGCGCCGGGGAACTTCTCGAAGGTGAAGCGCGGCATCTTGGTGACGACATAGTCGATCGTCGGCTCGAAGCTGGCCGGCGTCACCCGCGTGATGTCGTTGACCAGCTCGTCCAGGGTATAGCCGACCGCCAGCTTGGCCGCGATCTTGGCGATCGGGAAGCCGGTCGCCTTCGAGGCCAGCGCCGACGAGCGCGAGACCCGCGGGTTCATCTCGATGATCACCAGCCGCCCGTCCGCCGGATTGACCGCGAACTGCACGTTCGACCCGCCGGTATCGACGCCGATCTCGCGCAGCACCGCGATCGAGGCGTCGCGCATCACCTGGTATTCCTTGTCGGTCAGCGTCAGCGCCGGCGCCACGGTCACCGAATCGCCGGTATGGATGCCCATCGGGTCGACGTTCTCGATCGAGCAGACGATGATGCAGTTGTCCGCATGGTCGCGGACCACCTCCATCTCGAACTCCTTCCAGCCGAGCACCGATTCCTCGATCAGCACCTCGTTGACCGGCGACGCGCGCAGGCCGCCGGCCACCATATCCTCGAACTCAAGCGTATTGTAGGCGATGCCGCCGCCGGTGCCGGCCAGCGTGAAGGACGGCCGGATGATCGCCGGCAGGCCGACCGCCTCGAGCGCCGCCCGCGCCGCCCCCATGTCGTGCACGACCTGGCTGCGCGGCGATTCCAGGCCGATCCGGTCCATCGCCTCGCGGAACAGTTGCCGGTCCTCGGCCTTGGCGATGACGTCCGGTTTCGCGCCGATCACCTCGACCCCGAATTTCTCCAGCGTGCCGTTCTCGTGCAGCGCCATGGCCGCGTTCAGCGCCGTCTGCCCGCCCATCGTCGGCAGCAGCGCATCCGGCCGCTCGGCCGCGATGACCTGGGCCAGGAAGTGCGGCGTGATCGGCTCCACATAGATCGCGTCCGCGGTGTCCGGGTCGGTCATGATGGTCGCCGGGTTGGAGTTCACCAGCACCACCCGAAAGCCTTCCTCGCGCAGCGCCTTGCAGGCCTGGGTCCCGGAATAGTCGAACTCGCAGGCCTGCCCGATAACGATCGGCCCAGCGCCGACGATCAGGATCGACTTTATGTCGGTGCGCTTAGGCATCAGACCACGCCCGCTCCAACCTTATTCCCTCCCCCTCGATGGGGGAGGGCCAGGGAGGGGGTGCGCATCGCCTCCCGAGCGGAGCGCTGCCCGTATGACCGTCTCGACGCCTTCGATGTTCTCGAAAACCTCGTTATTGCAGAATCGAAGTATCCGGAACCCTTGCGATTCCAGCCACTCGGTCCGATCCGCATCGTATGCGGCCTGCTCGGCATGCTGTCCCCCGTCCAGCTCGACAATGAGCCTTGCCTCGAAACAAACGAAATCGGCAATATACCGTCCGTGCGGTACCTGCTGGCGAAACCGGAACCCGTCGATTCGTTTGCGCCGCAACCGCTCCCACAGACGTTTTTCCGCCTCAGTGCGGTTTTGCCGTAACTCCTTCGCCTTCCGTGTGGACATGGAGCCGGCAGCCCCCCCTCCCTAACCCTCCCCCACGAGGGGGGAGGGAATAATTTTCCGATTTCATCCGCTCCAGCGCCAGCGCCCTCGCTCCAACTATAATTCCCTCCCCCTTGATGGGGGAGGGTCAGGGAGGAGGTGCGCATGGCCACGAGAGTCACGAATGCTCCTCCATCATCGCCACGAAGCGCTCGAACAGGTAATGCGAGTCGTGCGGGCCGGGGGAGGCCTCGGGGTGGTACTGCACGCTGAACACCGGGCGGCCGGTGCAGCGTATGCCTTCCAGCGAGCCGTCGAACAGCGAGACATGGGTCATCTCGACGCCGTCCGGCAGCGACTCCGCGGCCACCACGAAGCCGTGGTTCTGGCTGGTGATCTCGACCCTGCCGGTGGCCAGGTCCTTGACCGGGTGGTTGGCGCCGCGGTGGCCGTGATGCATCTTCTCGGTCCGCGCGCCCAGCGCCAGCGCCAGCATCTGGTGGCCGAGGCAGATCCCGAACACCGGCTTGCCGGTTTCCAGGATGGCCCTGATCGTCGGCACCGCGTATTCGCCGGTCGCCGCGGGGTCGCCCGGGCCGTTGGCGAGGAACACGCCGTCGGGCTCGAAGCCCAGCACGTCTTCGGCGCTGGCATTCGCCGGAACCACCGTCACCCGGCACCCCAGCGCCGTCAGGCAGCGCAGGATGTTGTGCTTGGCGCCGAAATCCATCGCCACCACGTGGAAGCGCGGATTTTCTTGGCGGCCGTACCCCTGGCCCAGCGCCCAGGTGGAGCCGTCCCATTGGTAGGTCTGGGTGCAGCTGACCTCCCTGGCGAGGTCCATGCCCTCGAGCCCCGGCCAGCCGGCGGCTTGTCCCTGCAGCGCGGCGATGTCC
Organism: uncultured Alphaproteobacteria bacterium; assembly: GCA_947259105.1. Lineage (GTDB taxonomy): Bacteria > Pseudomonadota > Alphaproteobacteria > UBA8366 > JADFVY01. The sequence continues at coordinate 18,245 of CAMYKU010000004.1, read as the reverse complement.
AGCTTGCCGTCCGGCGCATGGGCCAGCGCGCCGGCGGGCGCGCCCGACTCGCGGATGCGGCGGGTAACGCGGCGTGTATCGACACCTGCGATGGCGATCAGGTTCTGCGATTTCAGCCAGGCGTCGAAGGGTTGCGCCGCGCGCCAGCTCGACGGGCCGGTGACCTCTGCCCGCAGCACGCAGCCGCGCGCGGCCGGGGTGACGGTTTCGACGTCTTCGGGATTGGCGCCGACATTGCCGATATGCGGGAATGTGAAGGTGACGATCTGCCCGGCGTAGGACGGGTCGGTCATGATCTCCTGATAGCCGGTGATCGAGGTGTTGAAGCAAACCTCGCCGACCGTCTCGCCGGCGGCGCCGAGTCCCTGCCCCCAGAATACCGTCCCGTCGGCCAGAACCAATGCCGCCGTGACGCCCGGGGGCACGGCGGTCTTGGCAGGCTTTGTTTCGGACATATGCCTCGCGTCCCCTTTCCGGGGGAGTGGGGTCGGCCTGCGCCGGCAAGCGCTTCGAACCAATCGCGCCGTCTTTTAAGCAAAAGACGGGCCGCAGTCAAGCCAACCGGTTGATTCTCTTTCTTGTTTAATATCAATAAGTTATTAACGCCGTATCGGTTTGCCTTAGCAGCCCGGATCGGGTAGGTTATCGGCCCTGCGCCCGGCGGGGGTCTGTTAGGGGGAGACCCAGGCGGCATTCGGGGCAGGCGGCTGGAGGTGGCCGGGACGACTGTTCCGCGCTGTCCCCGGCGTATGTGGCATCCCCGAAGAACAGGCACAAGCAATGTTGCGCGAGCGTCTTAACGAGGAACTCAAGAAGGCGATGCTGGCCAAGCAGCAGCGCGCGACGGCGACGCTGCGCCTGATTCTGGCGGCGCTGAAGGACCGCGACATCGCGGCGCGCGGCAAGGGCCAGACCGAGGGTATCGGCGAGGAAGATATCCTCTCGATGCTGCAGACCATGATCAAGCAGCGCCGCGAGAGCATCGAGATGTACCAGAAGGGCGGCCGCGAGGAGCTGGCCCGGCAGGAAGCCGAGGAAATCGAGATCATCGAGGGCTATCTGCCGGAACAGATGGACGACGCCGCGATCGAGGCGGCCATCCGGCAGGCCATCGAATCGGTCGGGGCCTCCGGCCTGAAGGAGATGGGCAAGGTCATGGCTACCCTGCGCGAGGAATATGCCGGGCAGATGGATTTCGCCAAGGCGGGGCAGGTGGCCAAGGCGCTGCTCTCCGGCTGACCGCGCCCGCCGCGACGTGCTATAAGGGGGGACGGGATTCCCCGTTCCCGGGAGCAACGACCGACATGGCGTTTCCGCCACGTTTTCTCGACGACATCAAGGACCGTGTGGGTCTCGTGGATGTCGTCGGCCGGCGGGTCAAGCTTGTGCGCAAGGGCCGCGAGCATCTCGGCCTGTGCCCGTTCCACAATGAAAAGACGCCCTCGTTCACGGTGAACGAGGACAAGGGCTTCTATCACTGCTTCGGCTGCGGCGCCCATGGCGACGCGATCTCGTTCGTGCAGAATACCCAGAAGCTGAGCTTCCTGGACGCCGTCGAGCAGCTTGCCGGACTGGCCGGCCTGCAGATGCCGGAACAGACGCCGGAGGAGCGTGCGAAGGAGGAACGGCGCGTCGGCCTTGCCGAGGCCGTCGATGCCGCGTCGCGCTGGTTCGCCGACCAGCTGCGCGGCGCGGCCGGCGGCGCGGCCCGGCGATACCTGACGGGAAGGGGTCTCGACGAGAAGCTGATCGGTCATTTCCGGCTGGGTTTCGCGCCCAATTCGCGGGACGCGCTGAAGACGGCGCTGACCGGGCAGGGTTTCACCGCCGAAACGCTGGTCGAGGCGGGCCTGCTCAAGCAACCCGACGACGGGGGCGCGCCGTACGACCTGTTTCGCGACCGGGTGATGTTCCCGATCGCCGACCGGCGCGGCCGCATCGTGGCCTTCGGGGCAAGGCTGCTGGGCGACGCGAAGGCCGCGAAATACATCAACTCGCCGGAAACCCCGCTGTTCCACAAGGGCCACACGCTCTACAACCTCGACCGCGCCGCGGCGGCGGTGCGCGACGGCGCGCAGCTCGTGGTCGCCGAGGGCTACATGGACGTGATCGCGCTGTACCGCGCCGGGTTCGAGGGGGCGGTGGCGCCGCTCGGCACCGCGCTGACCGAAGACCAGATCACCGCCCTGTGGCGGCACGCGGACGAGCCGACCCTGTGTTTCGACGGCGACGAGGCGGGGGCGCGCGCCGCCGCCCGCGCCGCCGACCGGGCGCTGCCGCTGCTCCGCCCCGGCAAGTCGCTGCGTTTCGCGATGCTGCCGCCCGGCAAGGACCCGGACGACCTGATCGCTGCCAGCGGGGCTGCGGCGATGCGCCGCATCCTCGATGACGGGGTGCCGATGTCGGAGCTGATCTGGCGGCTGGAGCTCGGCATGCGGTCGCTCGACACGCCGGAGCGCCGGGCCGATCTCGAGCGCCGGCTGCGGGGGCGCGCGCGGCAGATCGTCGACCGCGTGGTGCAGGACCATTACTGGTCGGCGTTCCGCGAGCGGCTGTACCGCAATTTCCGCGCCGTGCGGCGGCAAGGCGGCGGCGGCGGGCCGGGATTGCAGCGGCCCATACCCGGCGGTGGGGCGCTGGCCAGCGCCGCGGCGTTCCCGCGCCGCCGGCAGCAGGTGGTGCTGGCCACCCTGCTGCAGCACCCAGAACTGGCCGATGAGTTCAGTGCTTCGCTCTCCCATGCCGAACTGGACCCCGATTTTGACAACCTGCTGCAGGCGCTACAAAAACAACTGGCTGCGGAACCAGACCTTGACGCGGAGACACTGAAACGCCACCTCTCACGGGACGGCTTCGCCCCTCTGATAGGGGCGCTGTGCGCCGATGACGTTCTGGTCCATGCTGCGTTCGCGCGGCCGGAATCCCCGGTCGCGGCGGCGCGCGCCGGGCTTGCGGAAGTGCTCGCGTTCATTTTTCAGGGGCGGCGAATGGAAGAATTGGAGGCCTCCGCACGTTATACAGCAGAGCACCCGGACGAGGAAAGGGAGGCGCGGTTTCTGGCTTTTCGCAAAGATGTCGAACTCAGCGATAGCCGGATGCGCGAGTCCGAAGACGGACTGCACGATGCCGGGGAGTGGGACGACGGTGGCTGATGGGCGCAGATTGGATGCGGCCGGGGGATCCCGGGCGCACATGAATTAGCGGGGTTAACTGCATGGTGGAGAAGGCTACGGCCGCAGCGGAAACGACCGCTGAAAGCGAGGAGTCCTTCGAAGGTCCGCTCATGGACACGGCGAAGGCGGCGATCAAGAAGCTCGTCGCCAAGGGCAAGGAACGCGGATTCATCACGATGGATGAACTGAACGCGGCGCTGCCCGAGGACAAGAGCAGTTCCGAGCAGATCGAGGACGTGATGTCGCAATTCTCCGAGATGGGCATCAACGTCGTCGAGAACGAGGAGTCCGACGAGGCGGCCGGCACGGCGGTGGCCAAGACGGAGAGCGACGACGAAGGCGAATCGCGCTCGTCCGGCAATGTCGACGATGACGACGTCGGCCGCACCGACGATCCGGTTCGCATGTATCTTCGCGAAATGGGCAGTGTCGAGCTGCTCTCGCGGGAGGGCGAGATTGCGATCGCCAAGCGCATCGAGGCCGGCCGCGAGAAAATGATCGGCGCGATCTGCGAAAGCCCGCTGACCATGGACGCCATCGTGCAATGGCACGATTCGCTGATCGAGGAAATCATGCTGTTGCGCGACGTGATCGACCTGGACGCGACGTACAGCGACGGTCCGGACGGCGACAGCGCACGGAATGGCGAAGACGGCCAGGCGGCGAACGACGGCCAGGCTGGCGGCCAGGCCGGCGTGGAAACCGGGGCGAACGGCGCCGCGCCGGTGGACGCGGCCGCCGGCGACGGCGTGGCGTCCGACGACGAGGACGATGACGACGACGACGACGACGAGGAGACCGCGGAGGAGGCCCTGGCGTCACTCGCCGAGGACGAGTCGGAGGACGACGACGAGGAGGACGACGAAGAGGCCGCGATGTCGCTGAGCGCCATGGAAGAGGTTCTCAAGCCGACCGTTCTGGAGACCTTCGAGAACATCGCCGCGACCTACAAGAAGCTGCAGCGGGTCCAGGACAAGCGTCTTGCCGCCCTGCAGCGCGGCGAGGAAATTCCCAAGGCCACGCTGCGGACCTACGAGAAGCACCGCCATAATCTCGTCGAGATGATGGAGAATGTGCGGCTCAACAATATGCGAATCGACCAGCTGGTTCATCAGCTGTACGACCTGAACCGGCGGCTGCGGGGGGCCGAGGGCGAACTGCTGCGCCTGGGACTCAGGGCAAAGGTCAAGCGCGTCTCGTTCCTCGAGAACCATTACGGCCGCGAACTGGAGCCCAACTGGGCAAGGGACGTCGCCAAGATCGACGCTAGCTGGAGCAAATATATCGAGCGCAACGGCGAGAGGATCGAGACGCTGCGCGCCGAGATCGCCGAGGTCGCGGGCGAATGCGGCATGCCGCTGGGCGAGTTCCGCCGCATCGTCTCGACGGTGCAGGAGGGCGAAAAGGAGGCTGGCCGGGCCAAGAAGGAAATGGTCGAGGCCAATTTGCGCCTCGTCATCTCGATCGCCAAGAAATACACCAACCGCGGCCTGCAGTTCCTGGACCTGATCCAGGAGGGCAACATCGGCCTGATGAAGGCGGTCGACAAGTTCGAGTACCGGCGCGGCTACAAATTCTCGACCTACGCCACCTGGTGGATCCGCCAGGCGATCACCCGCTCGATCGCCGACCAGGCGCGCACCATCCGCATCCCGGTGCATATGATCGAGACGATCAACAAGCTGATCCGCACCTCGCGCAACTTCCTGCACGAGATCGGCCGCGAGCCCGGGCCGGAAGAGCTTGCCGAACGCCTGCACATGCCGCTGGAAAAGGTCCGCAAGGTGCTGAAGATCGCCAAGGAGCCGATCAGCCTCGAGACGCCGATCGGCGACGAGGAGGACAGCCATCTCGGCGACTTCATCGAGGACAAGAACGCGATCCTGCCGGCCGACGCGGCGATCCAGTCCAACCTGCGCGAAACCACGACGCGGGTGCTGGCCAGCCTGACCCCGCGCGAGGAGCGCGTTCTGCGCATGCGCTTCGGCATCGGCATGAACACCGACCACACGCTCGAGGAGGTCGGCCAGCAGTTCTCGGTCACCCGCGAGCGCATCCGCCAGATCGAGGCCAAGGCGCTGCGGAAGCTCAAACACCCCAGCCGCAGCCGCAAGCTGCGCAGCTTCCTGGACCATTAGGGTCGGCTGTTGCGGGACATCACCGAGACGCCAGCGATCCAGGCGCTGCTGGCCAAGGGCCGGAAAAGCGGCAAGGTCACGGTCGCCGATTTAAATGAGGCGATTCCCGAGGATACGACGTCGTCGGAGCAGATAGAAGCCGTCATGGTGATGCTGATGGAAGAACATATCAACGTTGTCGAGAAATAGGTGGCATGAATAGCGGACGAGGGGCCTTCGGGCCCCTTTTTTTCCTCGCCTGCCGAAGCGCACCCCCACCTAAATCCTCCCCCATCGAGGGGGAGGACTTCACAGAAAAGCCCGCCTCCCTTCACCCTCCCCCTTGACGGGGGAGGGTCGGGGTGGGGGTGCGCATCCTTGACCGACCGCACTTTCCTTCCCGCGCCTCGGTGGTTTATAAACCCCATCCAGCACTCACCGATCGCCCGGGGCCTCACCCATGGAACTCACGCTTCTCGGTACCGGCTGCCCGATCGTCAGTGCGGACCGCTACGGCCCGGCGCAGATCGTGCGCCATGACGGCACAGTTCTGCTGGTCGATTGCGGCTCGGGCGTGACGCAGCGGCTGGCCCAGGCGGGGATCAGCGGGCGCGACATCGACGCGGTGCTGCTCACCCACATGCATTCCGACCATATCGTCGATCTCTTCCAGCTGGTGATCTCGTCCTGGCACCAGGGGCGCGACCGGCCGCAGAAGGTCTACGGCCCGCCGGGAACCTACCGCTATGTGGACGGGCTGGTATCGCTGTGGCACACGGAAATGGAGCAGCGCATTGCCCACGAACGCCGCCCCTCCGCCCTCGCGCTTCAGACCGAGGTGACCGAGATCAAGCCCGGCGAGACGATGGAATTCGGCGCCATGCGCGTGCGGGCCGTCGAAGTCGATCACAAGCCGGTCCGCCACGCCTACGGGTATGTTTTCGAAACCGCCGCGGCGAAACTGGCGATTTCCGGCGACACCCGCCCGTGCGACGCGCTCATCGAGGCCGCAAGGGGCGCCGACCTGCTGCTGCATGAAGTCTTCGTCCACCGCGAGATTCCGGTCCTCGAAGGGGTGCGCACGGCCGAAACCGTCGAGAACGTCGCCTCCTACCACACGCTCTCCGGCGACGTCGGCAAGGTGGCGGCGAAGGCGGGGGCCAAATGGCTGGCGCTGACCCATTTCGTGCCGCCGGATTGCGATACGGAAGCGCTTTACCAGGAAGTGAAGGCGGATTTCGACGGCCCGGTCACCATCGGTGCGGATTTGATGGTGCTGGACGTGGCCCAGGGGACGGTCGTGTCCGCCTGATCCTGCCGGCCGCAGGCGCCTGCTGGATGCCGTGGCCGGCGCGCCGTTCGCAAAATGAAAATCCGGGCCGGCGGGATGCGGCTCCAGACTCGCATTCCGGTCGACCGCGTTGTCGCCGTACCGCCCGGCGGCGGAGTTTCCCAGCCCCCTCGCATTTCGTGGCGAGCCTGCTATATAGGGGGCGGGCCCGTAGTTCAGCGGTCAGAACGCACCGCTCATAACGGTGTTGTCGCAGGTTCGAATCCTGCCGGGCCCACCACCCTGCGCCTTCGGCTTCGGTCGGCAGGTCATCGCTCTCCGGCCAGTCACGTTATTTTGATCAGCCTCAGAAATCCTCTTCCTCGCGGGTCTGGCGCAGGCGTTCGCCGATGTCGCAGGGCGGGCTTGCGCGCTCGTCGCGCGCGAACTGCGCCGCCATCAGCCGCGGCATCGTTCCGGCGATCTCGAGGATCAGCTTGCGGCGCACGGCGCGGGCGAAATCGCGGAAATCCTCGGCCACGACCATGAACGCGCCGGGCCCGCCGATCACGCAGTCGTGATAGTACAGGTCCAGGTTCGGGATGTTGTACCACGAGTACATGCCGCCGCTGTCGTCGAGGATCGGCAGCCCGTTGACCGTGAGGCCGGCGGCGACCGCCCGGTCGCGCGCACCCGTCACCAGGCCGCCGCCGTTGTTCGGGCCGTCTCCCGAGACGTCGATGACCCGGCGCGTGCCCTCGAACCCGTTGCCGGCGAACAGCGGGAGCGCATAATCGATGGCGCCGCTGATCGAGGTGCGCCGGGCCGACCCCGGGGCGCTCAGCTCCAGCGCGCTGGCGAAGGCCTCGGCCGTCCCGCCGCCGTCGACCAGGGTCCAGCCGACCACCACCCGGCGCTGATGTGGCCCGGCCCATTCGACATAGGTGACCGCGATCCGGCCAAGGATGCCCGACCGTATGGCGCGGACCACCTCCGCATTGCGGAACGCCTGGATATAGCCTTCGCGCTGCAGCCCGGCCTCGGCGACGTCGATGCTCAGCGATACGTCGACCGCCAGGACCAGCTCGAGATCGACCGGCGTGTCGGCCGCCGCCGCGGCCGGCAGCATCAGACTCGCCAGCAACAGCAGCACCGCGGAAAGACACCGTCCCATGCTCCATTCCCCGCACACTGTTCCGCAAAGGATGCCACCGCGCGGCACGCCGGTCCAGCGATCTGCTGCGAATGCGCTGCGGGGGCCATACACCGTGCGGTCGCCATCACGATGCGTGGCTCCGGCACAGGCCGCGCGGTATTTTATTAACCAAAGTCAAGGCACTTCCAAACCCTGCAGTCCTCATAATATTACCAAGACTTGGCCCACATATTGCATCGTCTGATGTCGAGCCCGCTTGGATGTCCCCAAAAGGGCGGGTTCGCTTGCTGGAAGCCCGAAAATGAGGGTGCACCGGACAGCTCGGTTAGCACTTTGTTAGGCGATTTATAGAATGTTAAACGATCCGGGAATAATGTCATTTTTACAACGTTGTTTACTCTGCCAAGAAAAAACTTCCGTTCGATGTTGATTCATCGAACACAAGGAAGTATTGGAGAGAATTTTAGACAATTTGCCACGCGTTCTGAGCTTCGGTTGAGGCGCGCTGGTCTCCGGCAATTGGAAGGGTGCGGGAATTCAATTGTTTGGAGGATTTCAGAATGAATTCGACTATCCGTCGGGCCGGCTTGCTGGCTCTTGCCTTCCTGGCAGCCGTCGTGATCGGCAAGTCAGCGCAGGCCGAAGTGACGCTGAATTTCGGCGTCTATGCGACCGACAGCCGCGGCGAGCTGGAGCGACAGTTCCGTCCGGCCCTGGCTGCTCTCGAACGGGACCTCACCGATCGCCTTGGTGAGTCGGTCACGATCAACCTGAAGGTTTCGCCGACCTATGAGGGTGGCCTCGACGACCTGGTCGAAGGCCGCGTCGACTTCACGCGTCTCGGTCCGGCGTCGTACGTGCTCGGCAAGGGGCGGCAGCCGGAACTCTCGATCCTTGCGATGGAGAGCAAGAAAGGCGCCAAGACATTCAATGGCATCATCTGCGTTGGAATCGACAGCGATATCGACAGCGTCGCCCAGCTGCGCGGCAAATCGTTCGCGTTCGGCGACGACCAGTCGACGATCGGCCGCTATCTCTCGCAGCTCCATCTCGTCGAGAATGGCGTCCGTGCCGGCGATCTGTCCCGCTATGAATATCTCGGCCGCCACGACAAGGTCGGGATCGCCGTGGGTCGCGGCGAGTTCGAAGCCGGCGCCCTGAAGCAGAGCACCTTCAACAAGCTGGTCAAGAAGGGTGTGCCGATCCGCGTTCTGGTGACGTTCCCCAACGTGACCAAGCCCTGGGTCGGCCGTGCCGGCATGGACAGCCGCATCCAAGAGGCGCTGCAGGCGGCGCTGCTTGAGATGTCGGACGCGAAAGCCCTCAAGGCGCTGAAGGTCGACGGCATGCTGCCGGGCACGGACGCGGACTATGAGGTGATCCGCCAGTCGATCAAAGAGAACGGCCGGTTCTTCGAGACCGAGGCCTCGATGCGCTGACTGCTTCTCAGCCGGATCCAGACGACGAGAGAGAGGACCCTACCATGCAGCCTATGAATACAGACGCAACCGCACTTCGCATACGAAAAGGCCTGCGGCTCTCGCTGCACGCCAAGGTGCAGGTCTTGATTTCGGCGGCCATTACCGTCGTCTTCGTGTCCGCCGTTGCGGTTGCCATGTACCTAATTCATAGCGACCGTAGGGCCGATCTCGAGTCCCGGGCCGAGTTCCTCGCCGACGTCCAGTCGGCAGGGCTCGCCCGGCCGATCTGGGATTTCGAGTTCGAGCAGGCGGCCAGCATGCTGGCAACCCTGACCAAGGATCCGGATTTCCGCTTTGCCGCGGTCGAAGGCGCCAACGGCAAGGAGATCGCCGCCTTCGGCGAGCCGCTTGGCGACAACGACACCGCGATTTATCCGGTCACGCGCGAAATCGTGCACAAGAGCAATCGCGACGACGCCGGGAATGATGCGGGCGCGCGGGTCGGCACGCTGACGATCGTCCTCTCCGAAAAGCGGTTGCGTGACTCGTTGCAAACGATGGTCATCGGCGGCCTGTTCCTGCTGGCGTTCATTCTGGTCGTCGTCTTTTCCGCCGTCACCGGTGCGTTACGGATGATGACCCGGCCGCTGCGCGGCATCGCGCGGGCGATGGCGGCGCTGGCGGGCGGCGAACTCGAGACGCTGGTTCCCTCTGTGGACCGGCGCGACGAGGTCGGCGACATGGCGCGGGCCGTCCAGGTCTTCAAGGAAAACGCCGAGCAGAAGATGAGCCTCGAGCTCGAGCAGGCATTGGCGAAACAGCGTACCGAAGAAGAGAAGCGCGGTTCCGTCCTGGAGCTTGCGGACCGCTTCGAGCAGGCGGTCAAGGGCGTCGCCAACAAGGTGACGTCGGCCGCCACCGAGATGGAGGCGACGGCGCAGGAGATGTCGTCGACCGCCGAGGAGACAAGCCGGCAGTCGGCCACCGTTACCTCGGCCTCGGACGAGGTGACCGCCAACGTCCAGACCGTGGCCACGACGGCCGAGGAACTGTCGGCCTCGATCTCCGAGATCGGCCGCCAGGTCAACAAGTCCGCCACAGTTGCCGCCCACGCGGTGCAGGAGGCCGAGTCGACGAGCCAGACCGTGCACAGCCTGTCCGCGACGGCCAGCAAGATCGGTGAGGTGGTGACGCTGATCAACGAGATCGCCGGGCAGACCAACCTGCTGGCGCTCAACGCCACGATCGAGGCGGCACGCGCCGGCGAGGCCGGCAAGGGCTTCGCGGTGGTGGCGCAGGAGGTCAAGAATCTCGCCAACCAGACCGCCAAGGCGACCGAGGATATCGCGCGGCAGATCACCGCCGTGCAGGACGAAACCAGCGATGTCGTCGGCGCGATCGACAAGATCACCGAGATCATCGTGGAGGTCAACGAGATCGCCACGACCATCGCCTCGGCGATCGAACAGCAGGGGATGTCCACCCAGGAGATCGCGCTGCGGGTCGCGAAGGCGGCGAACGGCACCGAACAGGTGAACGCCAATATCGGGGGCGTCAGCAAGGCCGCCGGGCAGACCGGCGAGGCGGCCAACAAGGTGCTCACCGCGTCGCGGGAAGTCTCGCAGCAGGCGGACAGCCTGTTCGATGCGGTGGAGGGCTTCCTGAGCGAAATCCGCGCCGCCTGAGGCCGGTTGGCCGGCCTTCCGGGGCACGGTCGGGGCGGCGCGCCGCCGTCTCGCCGGCAATCGGTCCGGTGATCCGGGTTCGGCCGCAGCAGAACGCAACCGACAAGGCGGCTGGGTAAGAAAAACGGTTACACAACAAGAAGGCCACGAGGCCTTCCGAGGGAAAGAACGGGAATGAAGCAGGGTAACGCAGCACTTTACGGGGCGGCGGGCATCGGTCCGCAAGCCCGGCGGCGCGGTGAACGTTCGCCGGGCGCGCCGCTTCGGCTGTCGCTACCGCTGGCCGGAGTTCTCTTTCTGCTGGCTGCGGGGCCGGCACTGGCGATCCCGTCTCCGGATCTCGCCGTCAATTTCCTGTCCAGCGCCGGCCAGATCCTTGGCATGGTTTCGGTGACGCTCGGCGGCCTTTTCTTCGGGCGGAAGCACGTCAAGGCACCCGCGGCGGACCGGCGGCGCGCTGGCGGCGCACCGCGATGGCTGATCGGCGGCCTGGCGGCCGCCGTCGTCGCCGCAACCGTCATCAGCGTTCTGCTGTGGGCCCATGCGACCGATGTGCGGAACCAGCGGCTGGAAGCGGCCCTGATCCGCCCGTCGGTCGAGAAGGGCCAGAACGTCGGCGACACCTCGCTGAAGACCCTCTCCTACAGCGATCAGGTCAGCCATCCCGCCGGCATGACGACGGACGAGCTGGAAGCGCTGCTCGCGGACGTCGGGCCGGACGGCAAGAGCAACGTCAATCTCATCGATCTGCGCGAGCCGGAAGAAAAAGAGGCCGGGCACCTGCCCCAGTTCGCCCAGGTTCGTTATCCCGATTTGACGGCGAACTTCCGGAAATACGGGGTGCGCAAGAACAAGACCAACGTGCTCCTGTGCTTTTCTGGGAATCGCAGTTCGGAGACGTGCGCGAAGCTGGTGGCCAAGGGAATCCCCTGCAAGTTCGTCGTCGGCGGATTCGAGAAATGGCTTTCGGAGAACCGCGATGTCGCCGGCCTCGAGGGCGCGGCGGTGACTGAACTGCGCGGCCTGCCGGCCTATGGGAACGACGCTGTCCTGCTCGACACGGACGAGGTGGCGCAGTACGTCGCCGAGCGGAACGTCACATTCATCGACGTCCGGTATCCGGAGGATTTCGGGCAAGGTCACCTGCCGGGCGCCATCAACATGCCGATCCGCAAGATGACGACGGCGGACATGAACGCGGCGATCGACGCCCTGCCGCAGGCCCCGGTCATCGCCCCCTGTTACGACAAGCGCAGCTGCTTCTACGCCAAGATCCTCGGCCTGCGGCTGTCGCGGGCCGGCTTCGAGTATCTCGGCCGCTATACGGTGCCGCACGAGTATTTCGTGGCCGGGTCCTCGCGCGCCCATGTCGCCCAGTGGGAGGCGGCCCGGTCGAGAAGCCTGCTCGACTTCGTGAGCGCGCCCCTGGCGGCGCTGCTGCGGGTCACGGCCGGGGTGACCGGTTCGATTACGCTGGCGATATTCTTCGTGGTTCTCGGCCTGCGCCTGCTGGTCTTCCCGCTCACCGCCAAGGCCGAGCGCGACCAGGCCGTGATGCGCCGTATTGGGCCGGAAATGGCCGACCTGAAGCAGCGTATCGGTGCCGACCGGGTGCGGCTGGGTCGCGCCATGCGGGTGATCAACGGGCGTCACAAGCTGACGCCCGGGCTGAACATGATCGGCATCGTCATCCAGATTCCGCTGTTCCTGGCGTTCTTCTTCGCGGTCGATGCGGTGGCCCGAGAATTCCCGGTGGAGTTCCTGTGGGTACCGGATATCTCGCGCCCCGATCCGATCTTGGCCTTGCCGGCGGTGCTCGGGACGCTCGTGTTCCTGCACCTGCAATCCGCCGCCGCGAAGCCGTCGCTGGTCTATACGACCCTGCGGCTTCTGGCGGCCGCGTTTCTCGCGCTGGTGACGATCCCGATCAGCGGCGCGGTCAACCTCTATCTCGTATACAGCATCGGCCTGATGGCCCTGCAGAGCATGTGGATCCGATCCCGCGTCGAGATCGCACAAGGGACCTCCGGCCGCACGGAGAGGCAGGATGCCCCGCGCGGCAAGGTCGTCCAGGTCTGCGCGTTCAAGGACATTGCCGGGCGGCCGGACCTCGCCGGCGGCAAGGGCGGCAATCTGGCCGAGATCGCCGCAGCGGGGATCGCGGTTCCCGATGGCTTCGTCGTCACCTGCGATGCGCTGGGGTCCGGCGGTGCGGACGTCCTGTCGCCGCAGAACTGGAAGCTGGTCGACGCGCTTTGGAAGAAGATGCGCTTCGACCGCGCCGCGGTGCGCAGCTCCGGCCTCAACGAGGACGGCGACGACCGCAGCTATGCCGGCGTGTTCGAGACCGTGCTGGACGTCGAGCGGGACGGGCTGCGCGACGCGCTGCGCCGCGTCCTGGAGTCGTTCGGGGCCGATTCCGCAAGCACCTACGGTCAACAGTCCGGCGAAAACGGCGCCATCGTCGTCCAGAAGATGGTCGACGCCGAATATGCCGGCGTGATGTTCACCGAGCATCCCGGCCGCAGCGGCAGCATCCTGGTGGAGCTGGCCGAAGGCCTGGGAGTCGGCGTCGTCGACGGCACCGCGGACGCCACGTCGTACGAGTTCGGCCGTCTTTCGGGCCAGCTGATGGACGAGGCGTCGCCGCCGATCGACCTTGCCCCGTTGCTCGAACTCGGGCGCATTCTGGAGAGTCTCTTCGGCGGTCCGCAGGACGTGGAATGGGCCTATGCGAAGGGGCGGTTCGTGATCCTGCAATCGCGTGCGATCACGGCGCTGGCCCGCAACCAGGATGCCAACGCCCGCGCCTGCCTCCTCGAGAGCGAGCGCCACCGGCTGCTCGCGCTGACCATGGGCGCCCGCCCCGACGAGGCGATCTTCGTGCAGAACGAGTTGTCCGAACTGCTGCCGCGGCCGACGCCCTTCAGCCTGGCGCTGATGGAGGAGATGTGGCAGCCCGGCGGCACCATGGACATGGCATGCCGCGGTCTCGGCATCCGCTACGACGTCGGCGAGGACGACCCGCCCTTCGTGACCTCGGTATTCGGCGCGCTGTATGTCAACCGGCTGGAGGAACAGCGGCGCATGCGGAAATCGGGCGGCTTCCTGACGGCGTTGCGCATGACCCGCATGGCGCCGGCGATCGAAGACCGGTTCTGGAACAAGTTCCTGCCGGTGCTGGACGAGGAAATCCGGGTTTACGAACTGGTCGATTTCATCAAGTTCAACGAGACCGAGCTGTTCTCGATGCTCGATCATGTCTGCACGCGGTTCATCACCGAAAACTACGTGCAGGCCCATATCATCAATATCGCGGCGAATTTTTACTTCTCGCAGGCCGAGCGGCAGCTGGCAAAGCGTGGCCTGCCCGCGGCCGAGTATCTCTCGACCATGCCGCCGACGGTGGTCAACCGGGCGATGGCGCTGCTTGCCGATGTCAAGGCGGGCCGCGCCAAGCCGCGCGACTTCCTCGAACTGTTCGGCCACCGCGCGCCGGTCGATTACGAGGTCGCCGATCCGCGCTACATGGAATCGCCGGAACTGGTCGAGGAACTCGTCGCAGCGTCGCACGACGCGAAATCGGCGAAGAAGCTCCAGGCCAGGCCGCCGGGCGACAAGGCGCTGCGGCTGTGCGTCCAGCGGGCCGGCAATTTCCAGCTTCTCAAGGAAGAGGCGAAGCACCAGAGCCTGCGCGAACTCGCCGTGATCCGCCGGATTCTGCTGGCCCTGTCGGCGCGTCTGGGGCTGGACGACGATATCTTCTATCTGACCCGGCAGGAGATCGCCGAGCTGCGCGACGGTGCGGCGTTGAAGGCGGCGCGGGTGACGATCGAGCAGCGGCAGGAAGCGGCGGAAATTCTCGCGAGCCTGCCGACGATGCCGTCCGACCTGACGCCGTTCGACCTGGAGCAACTGTCCCTCGATGGCGAGCAGCGTGCCCTGAACGGCCATGAGGCGCTGCTGAAGGGCGACCTCGTCGCCGGTCACGCGCCGATCAGCGGCAAGGCAAGGGTGGCGACCGGCACTTCTCTCGACTCCCTCGAGAACGGCGAGATTCTCATCACCCGCTTCATGCATCCGACCTGGGCGCCGGCCCTGCCGCGGGTCGCCGGCGTGGTGACCGAGATCGGCGGCTGGCTCAGCCATGCGGCGATCCTGGCGCGCGAATACAACGTGCCGACCGTGGTCGGCGCACGCGGCGTGCTGCAGCGGATCGCGACCGGCGACCGGGTGCAGCTCAATCCCGACGGCAGCATCGAGTTGCTCTGATACCTCCGGGGGCAAGGCCCCGACCGGCGCGAATCGATTCCACTTGAGTAGACAATGCGCTAGTGTCGCTTCAGATGCCAGCTGCACGAAACAACGCAAGCAGATGCCGCTTCCCGGCCAGGCGGGCGACGCCGTGAGCGCACCGGAATATCGGTGGCGCCCGTTCCGTCGACTCGTCGTTGCCGTCACATGTTTCGGTCTGGCCGCCTGCGGCGGCAATTCCTTTCGGCCGGAACCCCTGGAGTCGGTCGATTTCCAGTCGCGCGCCCAGACCCGGTCCGAGGGCGACCTGGCCGTTCGCGCCGCTGTGCCGGGGCCCGACGAAACCCTCAGGCTGTTTGGCGTGCCGCTTTACGAACGAGGCGTTCAGCCGGTCTGGCTCGAGGTCGAGAATCGCGGTCCTGTGCGCGTGCGGCTCGCACCCACGGGCATCGACCCCGATTATTTTTCGCCGGTCGAGGTCGCCTACATCCATCGCGGCGGATTCTCCGGACAAGCCCGTGCGGCAATGGAGAGCTATTACCATGACGCGGCCATGGCTCGGTTCATCGAACCCGGCGGGAAGGAGTCGGGCTTCGTGTTCACCAATGCCCGGCTCGGCACGAAGGCGTTCAATGTCGATCTGTTCGGGGCAGACAAGCATGATTATTCGTTCACCTTCTTCATCGACGTGCCCGGGTTCATCCCGGATCATGCCGAGGTCGATTTTGCCGGCCTCTACACCGAGGACCGGATCACCGACCTGGACGAGGCCGGGTTGCGTGCCGGCCTGGAAAACCTGCCCCGTTTCACCACGGACGCCGCTGGAAATGCGCCCAGTGAACCCGTAAATGTCATCTTCATCGGGCATGGCTCGGACTTGCGGGCGGCGCTGCTGCGGTCCGGCTGGCAGGAAACGGCGGCCAAAAGCGAACTCAGCGAATCGCCGGCCAGCGAGTCGCGCTATCTCTTCGGGCGGCGGGCCGACGCGTTACTGCGCAAGGCCCGCGGGAAGAACGACCGCAACGAGCTGGCGATCTGGCTTGCGCCCATGCGAGTAGACGGCCGCCCGGTCTGGCTCGCCCAGGTAATCCACCGGCTGCCGGGTCTTTTCGGTATCCTCTCCCAGGATCCGGATATCGACGAAGCCCAGTACTACCTCCTGCAGAGCTTGTGGTACGGTCAGAGCCTGGCGCAGATGGCATGGCGCGCGGCGGTCGAGCCGGTGCCCGTCTCGGAGTCGGTACTGGGGTTCAAGTACAACGGCTATTTTACCCTTGGTTACCAGCTTGTGATCTGGCCATCGGGCGATCCGGTCTCGCTTCTCGAAGTTGTCCGTCTGCGGTGGGACCGGGTGATGAAAAGGTGACGGCGTGACCGCAGAAAACCGAGCGAAAATTGGTGGCTGCCGCGGTGCGATGTTACAAATCCGCTGGCCACTCCATCTGACGGGCGTACGGGTTCTCGGTCCCTGTCTCGTGCTGCTGGCTCTCGCGGGCTGCGCCGGAGACTACAGTCCCGCACCCGTGGATCAGGCGGCTTTTCTCGAGCGCAAACAGGTTCAGCAGGACGGTGCGGTCACGGTCGCGGCGGCGGTGCCCAGCGCCGGCGAGACGCGGCAGCTGTTCGGCGGGTCTTTGTATAACCGGGGCGTTCAGCCGGTCTGGCTCGAGATCGAGAACCGCGGGGCCGCATCTCTGACGTTTCTGCCGCTTGGTCTGGACGCAGTCTACTTCACGCCCATCGAGGCGGCGGTTCTGCAGCAGCGCGATCCGGAAAAGCTCAACACCAAGATGAATCTCCATTTCTTCGAGAGCGGCATGGCCGTCGTTGTGTATCCCGGCGAGACCCGCTCGGGGTTCGTCTTCACCGGCCTGGATGAGGGCACCAAGGCCTTCAACGTCGATCTGGTCGGCCAAAAAGACGAGCATTATCGCTTTACCTTCTTCGTCCCCGTCCCGGGGCTCAGGATCGACCACCACAATGTGGATTGGGATACCCTCTACGCGGCAGATGCGTGGGTCGACTATTCCGGTGCGGAGCTGAAACGCTATCTTGAGACACTCCCGTGCTGCGTCTCCGACAGGGACTCCAGGGATCCGGGCGACCCGCTGAACATCGTTGTGATCGGCGATCCGGCGGATGTGTACTACGCCTTCATCCGCGCGGGCTGGGACGAGACCGAAACCGTCTATCGCGGCTCGGCGATCAAGACCGCGATCTCCTTCCTGTTCGGCGGCGCGTACCGCTACTCTCCGGTCAGCAGCCTGTATGTCTTCGGCAGGGCCCAGGATGTGGCGCTGCAGAAGGCAAGGGACACCATTCACGAGCGCAACCACCTCCGGCTCTGGCTCACCCCGGTGCGCTATAAGGGCAAGCCGGTCTGGATCGGGCAGATCAGCCGGGATATTGGCGTGCGGTTCACGACCAAGACCATCGTCACCCACAAGATCGATCCGGACGTCGACGAGACGCGGGAATTCCTGCTCGAGAATCTGGCCTACGCACAGTCGCTGGCGAGGTTCGGATACGTCGCCGGTGTCGGCCCGGCTGCCATCGACGACCCGCGCGGCAATCTGACCGGGGACCCTTACTTTACCGACGGCTATCGTGTCGTGCTGTGGGTTTCGTCGCAGCCGGTCGATATCGCGGAAATCGAGCTCATACCGTGGGCAACAGCCGACGAGGATTGACCGCGCCGGAGGAGCGGTCATGACATTCGCAGCCATCGGTTATCCTGCCCCCCTTGCCGCAGCCGTAGCGGTGTCCGCGGCCGGCCCCGTCACACCGCCGCTTTTGACCTCGATCATCGGCCGCACCGCCGCAATCGTGTAGACTGCGTTGCGCCGAACCGGAGATCGCCCATGTGCCGCCTGTATGGTTTCCGGGCCAACGAGCCGACCCGGGTGGAATGCAGCCTGGTCCACGCCCAGAACGCGCTGATGTCGCAGAGCCGCCAGGACATGGCGGGCCTGCCGAACGATCACGGTTGGGGCATCGCCGCCTATCCCGACGGCGTGCCGTATCTGGAAAAGCAGGCCTGGGCGGCCTGGCGGGGCGAGCATTTCCGCAAGGCCGCGGCGCAGGTCTATTCGCATGCGGTGATCGCCCATGTGCGGCGGGCGACGGTCGGCCCGCCGGGGCTCGAGAACACCCATCCCTTCGTGCATGG
>CAMYKU010000003.1 GCA_947259105.1 uncultured Alphaproteobacteria bacterium | reverse complement strand
CGCCTCCGCTCACGCGATGGCGACGTCCAGCACCATCATCAGTACGAAGCCGAACAGCACGCCGAACGTGGCCGGGGTCTCGTGGCCGTTGCGGTGCGTCTCCGGGATGATCTCGTGGCTGATCACGAACAGCATGGTCCCGGCGGCGAATGCGAGCGCGTACGGGAGGAGGGCGGCCGAGAGGGTGACCGCCCCTGCGCCGACGAAGCCGCCCACCGTTTCGGCCAGCCCGGTGAGCAGCGCGACGAGCACCGCCGTCTGCCGGCGGTAGCCGAGGCCCAGCATGGCCAGCGCGACCGCGAATCCCTCGGGCAGGTTCTGCAGGAAAATCGCGGTGGTCAGGGCCAACCCGTTGCCCACGTCGCCGCCGCCGAACCCGACCCCGATCGCCAGCCCCTCGGGAAAATTATGGACCGTGATGGCGGCGGTGAACAGCCACAGCCCCTTCGCCCGGACCCCGTCGACGCCTTCGCGGCCCTTGACGAAGTGCTCGTGCGGCAGGACCCGGTGCACCAGCCACAAGAGCGCCCCGCCGGCCAGGATGCTGGCCGCGACGTCGAGCGTCGCCAGTGTTTCCGACCCTGTCCGCACGGTGCCGACCGCGATGGCCGGCAGGATCAACGAAAACGCCGAGGCGCCGAGCATGAGGCCCGCGGCGATGCCGAGCAGGACATCGTTCAGTCGCGCGGATACGGACCGGACGACGAAGATGGGCAGCGCACCGATCCCGGTTGCAAGGCCCGCGATCAGGCTGGCCAGGATGCCGGCCTCGAGCAGGGACAGGGACAGGAAATAGGACTCGATCGTCGTCATTATTTTTGCTCGGATTTTGTCGGGCGCGGACAAGGAAAAACCGCACCGACGATACGGTCTATCGCCCTCCAAAACGAGCAAAAAAAGACCGGCGGCGGGCCTTTGGGAACAGTGGCCCGCCGCCGGATCCGGGGTCCTGCGTCAGGCAACGGCCTCGGGCGTCCTGGTACGCAGACGCTCGGCGACGCCGGCGCCATACGCCGGGTCGGCCTTGGTGAAGCAGCCGATCTGCCGTGCGACGATGGCCTCGGGAACGCCGTGCATCGCGCCGGCGATGGTATCCATCAGGCGGCCCTGCTCGCCGGCGTCCATCAAGCGAAACAAATTGCCCGCCTGGGTGAAGTCGTCGTTGCCCTCGCGGTGGTCGTAGCGGTCGGCGGCGCCGTCGATCGCCAGCGCCGGTTTCCCGACCGACGGATCCTCGACCGGCCCGCCCAAGCTGTTGGGCTGGTAGTTGACCGCGCCGCCGCCATTGCCGTCGAACCGCATCGCGCCGTCCCGCTGGTGGTTACTGCATCGTCGCATCGCGCAGATTGGTCCGCGGGTCGCGTTTCCGGCTGTGGATGAAGTCCATGAACTTGCAGGGCGCGCGGACGAAGGACACCGGCGTGTTGTTGCCGACGACGTCCCAGTTGCCGTCCTCGGTATAGAATTTCACCGCGAAGCCGCGCTCGGCGGCCGCCGCGCCCTTTTCGCCGGCCACGGTCGAGAACCTCAGGAAGCATTCGGTTTCCTCGCCGATTTCGGAAAACACCCTGGCCCTGGTATATTTCGTGATGTCGCCGGTGATGGTCTGGCGCCGCTCATTCCGCCGCGAAGACCATCTGATGGCCGGCGCCGCCATGGATGCGAAACCTGCGGGACATGGCGCGGGATCGGCCTTTGTCTTACCGGTTGCATAGAACTCGCCCGCATATCAGTATAATAGTCGCTCCCGAAAAATAAATAAAATTATTGTTATCATTAAGTTTCTCGCCGATATTTTAAGGTAATCATTTTTGTAAAAAATACAGATATAATTTTTTTTATTTTTCGCTATACTAGAAAATACAGGAGGGAGAAATGGCTCTCCCAGAAAATAAGGAAAAGCACATGAATATTCCCGAATGGGTGAAACCAGCACTCCAGGGTGCCGCGGCCGGCGCTGTCGCGGTCTCGATCGTCGGCTTCTCATGGGGCGGATGGGTGACCGGCGGAACGGCCGAGAAAATGGCGGCCGACCACGCGCGGCTCGAAGTCGTCGCCGCCCTGGTGCCGATCTGCATCGAGCAGTCCAGCCAGGACCCAAAGGCTACAGAAACGCTCGCCGAGTTGAAGGACGCCAGCAACTATCAGCGCAGCAACATGCTCATGAAGGCCGGATGGGCCACAATGCCGGGTTCGAGCGATGCCAGCTACGAGGTCGCGAGCGCGTGCATGGAGAAGCTGGCGGCCCAGTTCTAGCCGCCTGGCATGATCGTTCAGGGCGAACGGAAGCCGGGCGTTATGCGGCGCCGACGTTGGCGTCAGACCTGACCTTGGAGCTGTTGATATCCAATGTCGGGTGACGTCGAAATCGACCCGGATACCCCGGCAATTCGATTTGCCTGTCGGCGGCCAGCCCGCAGTTCGAAGTGACCGCGGCTGAAGGCTGGGAAACGGAGGGTGGAGGGCCGCGCCGCCCGCTTTCGTCAGAGTCGGGATTTGCGCGCAAATTCAGATCGCGCCGAATAAATAATTCTTTATTCTTAAAAAGAGTAAAGAAAACTATATGCAAAATCCCCACGTTATTTTGCTTCAGATAAATGTTTTTGAAATACACAGCTCTGTCCATTGTAATTTATCCGTGCTCTTACCATATATTTATTGTCGGCAAATCATTGCCGCCCATAATGAAAGAGATATTACATGTCCTTCAAGGAATGGTCCTCCGCGCACAGTGCTCCGGTCAAAGACAAGCCCGAGAACAAGTCCAAGGACGCGCCGGCAGCCGATCAGCCGGCTACACAGCCTGGCAAGGCACCGGCCGAAGTCGCGCCCACGCCCAAGTCGTAGCGATCGGAACGGAGGGGATTTGGCCCTCCCTCGTCACTCCTCAATTGGACGGCAGGGCCGCCTACCAGGAGGCATCCGATGGCAATACGCACGAGCAAGAAGACGGTGACCTTCAGGAGGCCCTTCGTCCTTGGCGGGTTCGATGAGGTGCTGCCGGCAGGCGCCTATCGCGTGGAAACGGATGAGGAGCTTCTGGAAGGCATTTCGTTTCCTGCCTACCGGCGGATACTGAGCCTGATCCACCTGCGCCCGGAACCCGGCCATCCGGGCCTTGTACAGACATTGACAATCGATCCGAATGAACTGGACGCGGCTCTGAAGCGCGACCAGGCGCCCGCGGATATCCCGGTTGGCCGGGGTGCCAGTATTGCGCCGGCTTCCCGGAATTAGCCAGGGATTTTCCATAATACCATCCTGAAACCCGCAGAAAACGCCGGTGCATGGGGTTGAATGCCCGCGCCCGCGGTGGCCGGGCGGCCCTACGCCTCCCTGGCGATCTTCACCACGTCGCCGCCATTGTCGCCGGTGATCGCGGCCTGGGCGGCGGCGAGGCGGGCGATCGGCACGCGGAACGGGGAGCACGAGACGTAGTCCAGCCCGACCTTGTGGAAGAACGCCACCGAGGCCGGATCTCCGCCGTGTTCGCCGCAGATGCCGAGCTTGATGTCGGGCCGGGTCTCGCGGCCGCGCTGGCAAGCGATCTCGACCAGCTCGCCGACGCCGTCGACATCGATGCTGGTGAACGGATCGTGCTCGAGGATGCCCTGCTTCTCGTAGTACTGCAGGAAGCTGCCGGCGTCGTCGCGGCTCAGCCCGAAGGCCGTTTGCGTCAGGTCATTGGTGCCGTAGCTGAAGAATTCCGCCTGCCTGGCGATCTCGGCGGCGCGCAGGCAGGCGCGCGGCAGCTCGATCATGGTGCCGATCATGTAGGCCGGCCGGCGGCCCTTCTCGGCCGCGACCGCGTCGGCGGCGGCGTCGATGACCGGCTTCAGCGCCTCCAGCTCTTCGCGCATCGCGATCAGCGGCACCATGACCTCGCAGATCGGCCCTTCGCCGGTCTCCTCCTCGACCGCGACCGCGGCCTCGAAGATCGCGCGGGCCTGCATCTCGCAGATCTCCGGATAGCTGATCGCGAGGCGACAACCGCGATGGCCGAGCATCGGGTTGGCCTCGTGCAGCTCGGTGGCGCGGCGGCGCACCGTCTCGATATCGACACCGGCGGCGTCCGCGACCTCCTGCATGTCCTGCGCGCCCCGCGGCAGGAATTCGTGCAGCGGCGGGTCGAGCAGCCGGATGGTCACCGGCAGGCCGCGCATGATCTTGAAGATCTCGATGAAGTCCGCGCGCTGCATCGGCAGGATCTTGGCCAGCGCCGCGCGCCGGCCCCGCTCGGTCTCGGCCAGAATCATCTCGCGCATGGCGACGATCCGCTCGGCATCGAAGAACATGTGCTCGGTGCGGCACAGGCCGATGCCCTCGGCGCCGAATTCACGCGCCGTGCGGGCGTCCTCCGGGGTGTCGGCATTGGCGCGCACGCCCATCGTGCGGGCCGCGTCGGCCCATTCCATCAGCGTGTTGAAGTCGTCCGAGAGTTCCGGCTTGACGGTCGGCACCTCGCCCAGCATGACCTCGCCGGCGCCGCCGTCGATGGTGATCCACGCGCCGTGCTCGACGGTCCGCCCGCGGACGGTCATGGTCCGCGCCTTCTCGTCCACCTGGATATCGCCCGCGCCCGCGACGCACGCCCGGCCCATGCCGCGGGCGACGACCGCCGCGTGGCTGGTCATGCCGCCGCGCGTGGTCAGGATGCCCTGGGCCGCATGCATGCCGTGGATGTCCTCGGGGCTGGTCTCGGTGCGCACCAGGATCACGCGCTCGCCCTTGGCGGCCTCGGCCTCGGCCTCGTCGGCGGTGAACACCGCCTTGCCCGATGCCGCACCCGGCGATGCCGGCAGCCCGGTGGCGATGACGATGCGTTCGGCGTCGGGGTCGAGCGCCGGATGCAGCAGCTGGTCGAGCGCCTGCGGCTCGATGCGCCCGACCGCGGTCGGCCGGTCGATCAGGCCGCTTTCCGCCATTTCGACCGCAATGCGCAGCGCCGCCTGCGTTGTCCGCTTGCCATTGCGGGTCTGCAGCATCCACAGCTTGCCCTTCTGCACCGTGAACTCGATGTCCTGCATGTCGCGGTAGTGGCCCTCCAGCTTGCCGCGGATGCCGTCGAGCTGCTTGAACACCTCCGGCATCACCTCTTCCATCGCCGGCAGGTCGGAGCCGTTGGTGTTCTTGCCCGCGACGGTCAGATGCTGCGGCGTGCGGATCCCGGCGACCACGTCCTCGCCCTGCGCGTTGACCAGATATTCGCCGTAGAAGGCGTTCTCGCCGGTCGACGGATCGCGGGTGAACGCAACGCCGGTGGCGCAGTCGTCGCCCATGTTGCCGAACACCATGGCCTGGACGTTCACCGCGGTGCCCCAGTCCTCCGGAATGCCGTGCAGCCGGCGGTAGGTCACGGCGCGCGGCGTCATCCAGCTGCCGAACACGGCGCCGATGGCGCCCCAGAGCTGCGCTGTCGGGTCCTGCGGAAAGGGCTCCCCGAGATCCTCCTCGATCCGCGCCTTGTAGGCGGCGACCAGTGCCTTCAGCGCATCGGCGTCGAGTTCGGTATCGAGCTTGACGCTCCGCTCTTCCTTGTGAAGCTCGAGGATCTCCTCGAAATTGTAGTGCTCGACGCCCAGCACGACGGCGGAATACATCTGGATGAACCGGCGGTAGCTGTCATAGGCGAAACGCCCGCTGCCGCTCTGCGCGGCGAGGCCCTCCACGGTCTCGTCGTTGAGCCCCAGATTGAGCACCGTGTCCATCATGCCGGGCATCGAAGCGCGGGCTCCGGAGCGGACCGAAAGCAGCAGCGGGGCGATCCGGTCGCCGAACTTCATTGCGCTGACCCTGGCTTCGATTCCGGCAAGCGCCTTGTCCACCGCTTTGGTCAGGGCCTTCGGATAGCTGTTGCCGTTCTGGTAGTAGTACGTGCAGACCTCGGTGGTGATGGTAAAACCAGGCGGGACGGGCAGCCCGAGATGGCACATCTCCGCAAGGTTGGCGCCCTTGCCGCCCAGCAGTTCGCGCATCCCGGCGCGGCCCTCGGCGGCCCCGTCCCCGAATTCGTAGACCCACTTGCTCATCGCTGTCTGCTATCCCTCGATCTGGCTGAAATCCGCAAGCAATCCCATTGTCGCACGAATCCGCGACAGCAGGCGCAGGCGATTCGCCCGCAGCGCGGATTCATCCGTATTGACGGTCACCGCGTCGAAGAACGCATCGACCGGCCCCCGCAGCGCCGCCAGCGCCGCCATGGCGCCGGTAAATTTCTCCTCCGCGACGGCCGCCTCCACTGCCTTCGAGGCGCCATCCAGCGCGCGGCCCAGCGCAGCTTCCTCGTCCTGCACATAGCCCGCGACGTCGGGCGCCTCGTCGTAGGAGACGCCGTCCTTCTTCTCCTCGATGCGCAGGATGTTGGCGGCGCGGCGATACGCCGTCAACAGGTTCGCGCCGTCGTCGCTGGCGATAAAGTCCTGCAGCGCCTCGACCCGCGCCAGCAGGCGCACCAGGTCGTCCTCGCCGCCCAGCCCGAAGACCGCGGCAATCAGGTCGTGCCGCACACCTTCGCCTCGCAGATGTACCTTCAGGCGATCGGCGAAGAAGGCGAGGAGGTCACTGCAGACGGCGCCCTTCTCCGCGCCGCCCGAGACCGCGGCGCTGAAACTTCCGAATCCGGATCCGAAGACCTGCAGCAGTTTGAGGCGGAGTCCGTTCTCCACGATCAAGCGGATCACGCCCAGCGCGGCGCGGCGCAAGGCATAGGGATCCTTGGAGCCGGTCGGTTTCTCATCGATGGCCCAGAAGCCCACCAGCGTGTCGGTCTTGTCGGCCAGCGCCACGGCGACCGAGACCGGCGCCGACGGGCAGGCATCGTTCGGACCCTGCGGCGCGTAGTGGTCGCGAATGGCGTCGGCGACGTCTTCGTGCTCGCCGTCGGCCAGCGCGTAGTAGCGGCCCATCACGCCCTGCAACTCGGGAAACTCGCCGACCATGCCGGCCACGAGATCCGCCTTGGCGAGGCGCGCCGCCGCGCGCGCGCGGTCACGGTCGGCGCCGGGGACGTGTTTCGCGATCTCCACCGCCAGCGCCTGTACCCGGTCGGCTTTCTGATCCAGCGTGCCGAGCTTGGCATGGAAGGTGATGTCGCCCAGCCGCGTTGTGCGCGAGGCGAGCGTTGCCTTGCGGTCCTGGTCCCAGAAGAAGCGGGCGTCGGCGAGGCGGGCGCGCAGCACCCGCTCGTTGCCGGCGACGATCTTCTTGCCGCCGTCCTTTGCCGCCATGTTGGCGACCAGCGCGAAGCGCGGCGCCATCGAGCCATCCGCCTTGAGCAGGGTGAAGTATTTCTGGTGGCTGCGCATGCTGGTGGTCAGCACCTCCGGCGGGAGGTCCATGAATTCGGCGTCGATGCCGCCCAGCAGCACCACCGGCCATTCGACCAGCCCGGTGACCTCGTCGAGCAAGGCGGGATCGTCGCGCACCGTCAGCTTCGCCTTCTTCACGAGTTTGTTCAGCCCGTCGGCGATGATCTTGCGGCGCTCGGCCGGATCGAGGATCACATGGCCGGGACTGCGCAGCCCCGCGGCATATTCCTCGAAATTCGTCGCCGCGATATAGTCGGGATGCAGGAAGCGGTGGCCGTATGTGTGGTTGCCGAAGCGGACCGCCCCGCCGCCGAGGTCGAGTTGCCCTACCAGCTTGACGCCGTCGAAGGCGGCGAGGATCGAATGGAGCGGGCGCACCCAGCGGAAGCCGTTGGCCGCCCAGCGCATCGATTTCGGCCACACCAGCTTGCGGATGGCGGCGGTCAGGATGTCCGGCAGCACGTCCCTGGTGTCCCGGCCTTGCCTTTCGATGACCGCGAACCAGACCGCGCCCTTGGGCGTGTCGCGCTTCTCGCACCTGTCCAGCGATTCGACGCCGGCGCCGCGCAGGAAACCGTCGATGGCCTGCGCCGGCGCGCCGACCTTTGGACCCTTGCGTTCCTCCCTGATGTCGGGCTGGCGTTCCGGCACGCCCTCGACGCACAGCGCCAGCCGCCGCGGTGTCGTATAGGCTTCGGCGCTCTCGAACACGAGCCCGGTCGCGGTCAGCCCCTCGGTCACCAGACGCTTGAGGTCCGCCGCCGCACGCGCCTGCATGCGCGCCGGAATTTCCTCGGAGAACAGCTCCAGAAGCAGCTGCGCCATGGCTCAGGTTTCTCCTGCCACGGCGTGGAAGGCCGATTTATATAAATTTGACCACAGAGACACAGAGACACAGAGATAGTCGTCGAAAGACTCCGCCACCTCTGTGTCTCTGTGTCTCTGTGTTTTTCTGTTCCTGTGCATAGCTTCACGCATGCTCCCGCGATGCCAGCCAGCCTTCGCAGCAGGATTTGGCCAGATTGCGCACCCGGCCGATATAGGCCTGGCGCTCGGTCACCGAAATCACGCCGCGGGCGTCCAAGAGGTTGAACAGGTGGCTCGCCTTGAGGCACTGGTCGTAGGCCGGCAACGGCAGCTTGGCGTCGATCAGCGACCGGCATTCGGCTTCCGCGTCCTGGAAATGCCGGGTCAGCATGTCGGTGTTGGCTTGCTCGAAATTATGCGCCGAATATTCGCGCTCCGCCTGCAGGAAGACATCGCCGTATTTAACGCCGGCGCCGTTGAAATCGAGATCGTAGACGTTCTCGACGCCCTGGACGTACATCGCCAGCCGCTCCAGCCCGTAGGTCAGCTCGCAGGAGACCGGCGCGCATTCGATACCGCCGACCTGCTGGAAATAGGTGAATTGCGTCACCTCCATGCCGTCGCACCAGACCTCCCAGCCGAGGCCCCAGGCGCCCAGCGTCGGGCTCTCCCAGTCGTCCTCGACGAAGCGGATGTCGTGGGCCAGCGGATCGATGCCGAGATGCCGCAGCGAGTCCAGGTAAAGGTCCTGGCTGTCGGCCGGCGAGGGCTTGAGGATCACCTGGTACTGGTAGTAGTGCTGCAGCCGGTTGGGGTTTTCGCCGTAGCGCCCGTCGGTCGGCCGGCGCGAGGGCTGCACGTAGGCGGCGTTCCAGTCCTCGGGCCCCAGCGCGCGTAGCGTCGTCGCCGGATGGAAGGTGCCGGCCCCGACCTCCATGTCGTAGGGCTGCAAAATCACGCATCCCCGTTCGGACCAGAAGTCGTGAAGCTTGAGGATGAGCGACTGGAAACTGTTGTCGGTGGCCATTCCCGGACCCGGAGTTCGCGGGCAGGTGCCCGTTCAGGTGCGGCGCAAAATAACGGGGGCTCGCGACCCGGTCAACGGCGGCGGCCCGGCGGCCGGCTCTGTGCCATTTCGTCCGAATTCCTAATACGGACAATCCGGCCGGTCGCAGGGGCCGGCGGATCGGGCGACGACGTAGGCGTTGCAGACCGGGCATTGCACGGTGTCCTCGACCTCCGGCGCCTTGCCGCCGCTGTCCCGGCGGGTGGCATTGCCACCGCCCTGCTGCTGCTTGCGCGCCTTGTCGAGCCGCCCGACCAGCTTGAAGCCGTACCAGACCGCCACGACGATACCGATAAGGACCGCGAGTTTGCCGAAGCCGAAACCGAACATGGTTGATCTCCTAACGGGCGGCCGGGCGGCCGGTCAAGTCTTGCCGAGATGGCGTCACAGGCCGAAGCGGTTCCAGAGCAGCCGCTCCTCGATGGCGGCAATGACGTCGGCGGCGGCGGCGCCGGCCCGCGACACCCCGATCCGTTTCTGCAGCCAGTTGCGCGGCGCCTTGATCGGGCGCAGCCTTACCTTTTCACCGAATTTCTCACGCATCACGCCGCGCATGTCACCGATGCCGTCCACCAGGCCCAGCTCCGCCGCCTTGCGGCCGGTCCATATGGTGCCGTCGAACAGCTCTTTCTCGGGCGCGGCGAGCCGGGCGCCGCGGCGCGTGCGCACCCAGTCCTTGAACTGGTCGTGCACGTCCTCCTGGATCGCTTTCAGGCGCTTGATGTCTTTCGGGTCCTCCGGCCGGAACGGATCCAGCATGGCCTTGGATTCACCCGCGGTATGGACGCGCCGCTCGACGCCCGCCTTGGCGATCAGGTCGGTGAATCCGAAACCGGCCGAGACCACGCCGATCGAGCCCACGACGGACGCCGCATCCGCGTAGATATGGTCCGCCGCGCAGGCGAGCCAGTAGCCGCCCGATGCCGCCACGTCCTCACAGAACGCGTAGACCGGCAGATCGTGCTCGTCGGCCAGCGTGCGCACCCGGCCGGCGATCAGCGCCGACTGCACCGGCGAGCCGCCGGGGGAGTTCACGGAAATTGCGATGGCGGCAAGCTTCTTCAGCTTGAAGGCGCGTTCGATCGGCTCGGCCAGGTCGTCCAGGGTCATGCCGCGCCGGCCGAGGCCCAGCTGCCCGATCACCCCGGCGAAGCGCAGCACGCCGACGACCGGCGCGCCGGACGCCTTCCGCGCCAGCCAGCCGCCGATCAGCGGGACGCGCTCGAGCCAGCTTTCCCTGGGTGGGTGTTTCATGGCGGGTAACATAAGGACCGGCCGTTGGGCCCACAAGACGGAAAGCGAACCGGGCGATTTCGCCTTAAAGTGTCAGCGCCGCACCGTCGCGCAGGATGGCCAGCGCGTCCGCCGTATAGCCGCCGTCCTCTTCGTGCAGCACGAGGCCGGGGGCGATGCGCATGGGGGCCTTCACGCCCGGCCGGAAGCGGACGATGACGCGCTTGGGCTCGCGCCCCGCCTTGGGCCAGAGCGGAAAGACGACGATGCCGCCGGCGCGGCCGTGCATCAGGGAAAGCAACTCGTCGAGCCGGTCGGCGCGGTGGATGACCGTGACGCCGCCCTTCGGCTTCGCCATGCGCAACGCGAAGCCGATCCAGTCGGCAAGCTTCGCTTCGCCCTCCACATTCGCCGCCGCCTTCGCGGCGTCCGGCGGCGGAACGGCCCGTCCCGCCAGCAGGTACGGCGGATTGGCGATCACGTGATCCCAGTCGCCCGGAGCGAGGGCGCGCGGCGGGTTGAGGATGTCCCCCTCGACGATCGAAACCCGGTCGTCCAAGCCGTTCTGCGCTACATTGCCACGCGCCAGACGCGCGAGGTCCGGTTGCAGCTCCAGCCCCGTCACCCGGGCGCCCGGGACGCGATAGGCGAAACACAGCGCCGCCGCGCCGACGCCGGTTCCGGCATCGAGCAGGCGGCCGGTCGTGGCGGCCGGCACCGAAGCGGCCAGCAGCACCGGGTCGACGGCGACGCGATAACCCTCTGCCGGCTGGCGCAGCATGATCCGGCCGCCAAGCAGCGTATCGGGGGCATCAAGGTCCGCGCCGTCCCACTCACCGGCCTCGGCGAGCAGGCGCCTTGCCGCCTCGTAATCCTCGTCGGCCACCATGACGCGGCGCGGAATGGCCGAAATCGAGCCTTCCGCGAAGCTCATATGGGTATCGAGGACCACAGCCTCTATGTTCTCGCCGGCCAGAAGCGCCGCGAGCCAGGAAATCCGCACGTGATTGCCGGTTCGAAGAAGTTCCTTCATTTTAAGCCGGCGGTGCGCTTTTTGGTCCACTTGACCATGGGTTGGGTTAAACTATGCTCGCTGCTATTCTACAGGCCCTGCGAGGAAAAGGGGAACGGTATTGGCTGTCGTCGGCGCTGAATCGAAAGGCCGGGCCGGCTTGGACGCTGCGCAAGGCGCGGCGGAGGCCAAGCCGTCGCTGGATGCATTGCATGGGCTGGTCGCGCACGACATCGCAGCGGTCAACCAGCTGATCGTCGAGAACATGCAGAGCCCGGTGACGCTGATCCCGCAACTCGCCGGTCACATCATTGCGGCCGGCGGCAAGCGGCTGCGGCCGATGGTGACCCTGGCCGCAGCCAGGCTGTGCGGGTATGACGGCGAGCGGCAACGGGCGCTGGCGGCGTGTGTCGAGTTCATTCACACCGCGACTTTGCTGCACGACGATGTGGTCGACGCCTCCCTGCTGCGGCGCGGCCAGGATTCGGCGAACGCGGTCTGGGGCAACCAGGCTTCGGTACTGGTCGGCGACTTCCTGTTCTCGCGCGCCTTCCAGTTGATGGTCGCGGACGGCTCGCTGGAAGTGCTGCGGATCCTCTCCAACGCCTCCGCCGTCATCGCCGAGGGCGAAGTGCTGCAATTGATCACCACCAACGACACCGCAACGAACGAAGATGCCTACCTTGAGGTGATCCGCTGCAAGACCGCGACCCTGTTCGCGGCGGCCGCGGAAATCGGCGCCGTGGTGGCCGAACGCCCCGCCGCCGAACAGCAGGCGCTGGCGGATTACGGGATGAACCTCGGCATCGCCTTCCAGCTGGTCGACGACGTGCTGGATTACTCCGCCCTTCAGGCCAAGCTGGGCAAGACCGTGGGCGACGACTTCCGCGAGGGCAAGATGAGCCTCCCGGTGGTGCTGGCGTTTGGCCACGGCGATACCGAGGAACGCGGCTTCTGGACCCGCACGCTGGAGCGCATGGAGCAGGACGAGCACGACCTCGACCATGCCATCGCGCTTTTGCATAAGCACGGCACGCTGGACGAGACCGCGGCCCGGGCCCGGCATTATGCGGAAAAGGCCAAGCGGTCGCTTGCCGCATTCCCCGAGATCCCGGTCCGTGACGCCATGATGGAGGCCGTGGATTTCGCGGTCGACCGGGCGCACTGACGCCTGTCGGAATCGTCAGAACGAAGAGCCTTTCTCTTTCAGGAATTCCGCTTCCTCGGGCGTCGTTTCGCGGCCCAGGATTTCGTTGCGATGGGGGAACCGGCCGAAGCGCCCGACGATGCGCCGATGAGCCTCGGCCCATTTCAGCAGGTCGGCGTCGCCGGTCGCGGCATTGAGCGTGACCGACAGCGCCTGGTCGGCGGCGTCTTCGCTGTGCTGCAGCGGCAGGTAGAGGAACTGCTTTTCCGGTACCGAAAGGCGCTTGTCGAACCCGCTGTCCAGCGCGCGCCGCAGCACCGTGCGCGCGGCCGCATCGGTGGCGAAGGAGCGCGCATCACCCCGGAACATGTTGCGCGGAAACTGGTCCAGCACGATCACCAGGGCAAGGCAGCCGCGCGGCGTGCCCTGCCATCCGTCGAGTTCACCCGCGGCCGCACGCCGGTACACATCCGCAAAGCGCGTCCTTATGGCGTCGTCGAACGCGTCGTCCTTCCGGAACCGTTTCTCCGGCTTGGTCTCGGTGAACCAGAACGCGAGAACCGCCTCCGCCTCAGGCGCCGTTTCCGTTCCATCGCTCATCGCTCTTTCCCCCTTGTCGTTGAATGCGACCGCACATCGACGATCCAGCCGCACGGCCATGAACAGCGAACCCTTGCCCTCGCCCGCCCGAGGCGTTATATAGCGGGCCTTCCGGCCGGAGTGTAGCTCAGCCTGGTAGAGCACCGTCTTCGGGAGGCGGGGGCCGGTGGTTCGAATCCACTCACTCCGACCATAATAACCCCTTGGGAAACCAAGGGGTTTTTGGTTTGGGAGCGGCGCCTGTCGGCCACCTGCCATACCTGACGCTGCGCGGTATCGACCGCATGGAGCTGCCGGAATAGCTCCAACGGCGCATCGCAGTATCGATCTGCGCTCGCCGCGCGCCGGATGACGCGTCGGTTGCGATGGCCTTGTTCGGCCACGGTACATGTTGTCGCATGCCGCGATACTGGGCCGCCGTTTTGCGCGGGGAACAGACACGCCGTTGGTATAGTTGCGACACATGTAGCACCGCCGCGCGAAACCGGATTTCTGAAGAAAATCAACCCGGTCCGGCAGAGTCCGATTTCCCCCATCGGTTTAGAAAACCGTGGCGGAAACTCTCTCGAGAAAGCATTCCCGCTTTCCGGAGAATATGGGTAATACCCTGTTATAAAACGCTTCTCTCTTAACTCTTCCTTTACCTAGAAATGGAATGGTTGACGTACGT
The DNA here is from genome assembly GCA_947259105.1 of uncultured Alphaproteobacteria bacterium. GTDB lineage: Bacteria > Pseudomonadota > Alphaproteobacteria > UBA8366 > JADFVY01. The sequence continues at coordinate 139,845 of CAMYKU010000003.1, read as the reverse complement.
CCGGAGTTTTCACTCGCGTATTCAGAGAGAACCAGATCGTGCACAGGAACGGCCCGCAGGGGAAAGCCATACTCTGGTATTTGTGCACCGGTTTCGCCGCGCCCGCGCCCTGCAGGCGGCGACGATTCGACGGCAGCCGCATACGGGCCGATGCCGGCTGGCCGCACCATCCACATACGGTCACGGGTTGCCGATGAACGACAAGACCTCCTCCGTTCTGATCATCGATGATGACGAACTGCTGATCATGCTGCTGGAGCACAAGCTCGGACAGCGCGGCCTGAGCGTGCAGAGCGCCAGCGACGGGCAGGACGGACTGCTGGCGGCGATCGAGAGCAAGCCCGACCTGGTCGTGCTGGATGTCATGATGCCAACCATGGATGGGTTCGAGGTCTTGCGCCGCATGAAGGAGCACGACGACACCAGGGAAATTCCGGTGATCATGCTGAGCGCCAAGCGGCTGGAAGGTGATGTCGTGAACGGTCTCAATCTGGGCGCTGCGGATTATCTCGTTAAACCTTTCATGCCGGAAGAGCTTTTGCTGAAGATTCAAAGGCTTCTGAGAGACAAATGGATGCCCGCCTGACGCCGCGCGTCCGCCGGCGAAGGCCGATACTCTGCGGGATTCTTTCCATCGTTCTTTGGGCCGGAATGGCGGTTCAGGCCACCGGCAGCGAGTTTCAGGAGGTTTATGACCAGGCGGTCCGGGCACAGCAACAGGGTAACCTTGAGGCCGCCGCGGCGAAATTCGAATATGCGAGCAGGATTGCGCCGGAAAATGTGGACGTCCTGCTGCGGTTGGCGCTAGTGCGGGGATATCTCCAGGAGTACGACGCGGCGCTGGCGGCGGTGGACAAGGGCCTGCGCCGTGACCCGTACAACACCGACCTGAGACTTGCGCGGGCCCGGATACTGGGATGGGCGGGCCGACACGGCCAGGCCCTGCGAGTGGTGGATGCCGTCATAGCGCAACAGCCGAGCAACGCTGAGGCTTACGCCATCAGGGGACGTATCGAATTCTACCGGGGCCGGCTTGCGGCAGCCGATGCTGGTTTCGCCGCGGCACTCAGGCTCGAGCCCGGGAATGCGGAGGCTGCGGCCGGACGCGCCGATGTCGCCCGGGCCCGGAAGGCGGCGGCCCGCGGCACAGAGGCAAACGGCAACGCCGTGCCGCGCTGGCGCATCGACGCCGGCTACATGCATAGCGAGTTTTCGCGTCTGAACCTCGAAGACTGGCGCGAAGGTTTCATCCGTGTCGAGCATCGCTGGCCCAGCAGGACGGCGCTCAGCCTCCGGGTCGATACGAGCAATCGCTTCGGCACAACCGAGACATCCGTGGGCGCCGGCATCGCACAGCATTTCAACCCGGGTCTTTACGGATACCTGGAAGGCTCGGTGTCGCCGGCGGCGGATTTCCTGCCCCGCTGGACGGCGGCGGTGGGCGGCAACGTGCGCGTCGTGGAGGATCACGGACCGTTCGGCCCGCTGCTGCTGACGGCCGACCTCCGTCACAAGAGCTATACCGCGGGCGAGATCCAGAACGCCGATCCGGGCATCGTACTATACGGATTCGACGGCCGCGTCTGGCTTACGGGCAAATGGATAAACGCGTTTGACCGCGATACCGACTCGCGCCTGGCCGGCTGGTACGGGCGGGCCGACTTGCAAGTGGCCTCACCAGTTCGCCTGTTCGGTGGGCTGAGCGACGCGCCGGAAACCGAAGCCGGTTTCACCGTCGATACCCGAAGCGTCTTCGGCGGGCTGGCGGTCGACCTGACCCCAAGCGTTCGCCTGAATGCCGATCTTGCACGCGAAGACCGCGAAAATTCATACATCCGCAATGTCTATGGTGTGTCATTGACCCTGCGTTACTGACGGGAAGGTGGCAAACGCAGTTTTTTGAAAAGGCTTCCGCAATGACACTGCTGGCAACGATCTGGTGGATATCCGTCACGCTGGTGACGGTGCCGCTGGTCACGTTGGCGGGCCTGATCGTGCGGAGGCACTATCAGGGCCGTGTCGAGCGCAGGCTGCAGGAACGCAAAAAGGCCCTGATGCTTCTTGCGATGATCTACCTGGAAGCACCGGTAGACGACCGCAGGATCAAGGAAATCTGCGGGAATTTCGATCTCAATGTGCTGCACAAGGTGGCGGCAGGACTCGTTGAGGGACGGCGGCGAAAGCCGCAGCTCCGCAGAGATCTTCGTCTGCTGCGCGACATCGTGCAGGACCTCCTGGGCTCTGTTCGGGGGGGCACGCGCGAGCGTCTCGTCGATTTGTTGCGGACCACGGCGGCGCGGGAAATCTGCCTTGCGGATTTGCGTCACCGGCGCGTCGAAACACGGATCAACGCGATCGAGACCCTTGCCCTGGTTCCCGACCCGGAAATCATCGAGGCCCTGCGCAGAATGCTGGACGATCGGGAACCGGACGTTCGCCTTGCGGCCGCGCGAAACCTGGTCAGCTTGGGACCGAATCTGACCGTGGACGACCTGGTCGGAAAGCTGGATATCGGTGCTACCATCCGCTCGCGGATGCTGCGCGAGATCTTCCGGATCTTTGCATCATACAACACCGGTGAACTGATACGGCTTCTTGAAAACGATCCACCCGATCTCGTCACCGCGCTTTCCATTTACGCCCTCGGCACCGCCCAGGACTATTCGGCTGTCGCGGTAATCACCCGACACGCCCGCTCGGCATCGATCGATGTTCGTGCCGAAGCCATGCGCGCCTTTGCCGCCATCGGTCATCCCGACGCTGAGCCAGCCGTTCTGCAAGGACTGCGAGACGACGCATGGGAGGTCCGTACCGAGGCCGCAATCTGCGCCGGACGCATCCCGCTGCCGAGGGCCGTGCACCTGCTTCGCGAAAGACTGGACGACATCGAGTGGTGGCCCCGATTCCGGGCCGCCGAAGCCTTGAGGACAATTGGGGGTGAAGGCAGAACCGCCCTGGAGACCGCGCGTATGGGGGTCGGGCGGTCGGCAAGCATCGCCGACATGATCCTGGCCGAGGAGAGTGCCGCGGCATGAGCGTATTTTCCTCACTTTCTACCGATGCCCTGCCGTCCTACGTGGCGGCGACGGCGTGGTGGGCCAGCGTCGTCATCCTGGGCACGGGCGCGATGCAGAATCTGCTCGCCATGTTGCAGCTCGGACTCGCCTTCAATGTCTTGCGGCGTTGGCGCCTGGTTCCCAACGCCGTCCGCGCCTGGCGGCAGCTGAGCGACACATCCCTGCCAATTTCCCTTCTGGTTCCGGCCTACAACGAGGACGCCACCGTGGTGGCCAACGTCCGGTCGATGCTGGCGCTCCACTACCCGCGCTTCGAGATCATCGTCATCAATGACGGCTCAAACGATGCCACGCTCCAGACACTGATCGAAAACTACGACCTGCGGCCGACTGTCCGGGTCTACGAGGAAGAGGTGCCGCACCAGCCCATCAAGGCGGTCTACGGGTCGCCCAACTTTCCGAACCTCATCGTCGTGGACAAGGAGAACGGTGGCAAGGCCGATGCCCTCAACGCCGGCATCAATATGTCGCGTCTGCCGATGTTTTGCGTCGTCGATGCCGACTCGATTCTGGAGGCGGACTCGCTGCTGCGGGCCGTACAGCCGTTTTCCGAAGATCCGGACCGGGTCATCGCCGTCGGGGGCACGATCCGGATCGCCAACGGCAGTACCGTACACGGCGGTCGCGTGGTTTCGGTGGGACTTCCAAACACCCTGTTGCCGCTGTTTCAGATCGTCGAATATCTACGCGCGTTTCTCATCGCGCGCCTGGCATGGAGTGAGTTCAACGCCCTTATGCTGATCTCCGGCGCGTTCGGGATCTTCAAGCGCAATGCCGTCCTGGCGGCGGGCGGCTATTCGCACGGCACCGTCGGCGAGGACATGGAAATCATCCTCAAGCTTCACCGCTATATGCGGGAACGGGGCGAGGATTACGTCATTCGCTTCGTTCCCGATCCGGTGTGCTGGACGGAAGCGCCCGAGAGGCTTGGTATGCTTGGCAGCCAGCGCAAACGATGGCAGCGCGGTGCACTCGAATCCTTTTTCAAGCATATTCGAATGCTTTTCAATCCACGCTTTGGCGTGGTCGGCCTCATCGGATTTCCATACGTCTTGCTGTTCGATGTGATCGGACCGCCCATAGAGGTGCTCGGATATTTCCTGATCCCGGTGTCCTGGTATTTCGGCTTTTTGAGCCCCGAATTCTTTGCGGCCTACCTGGCGCTGACCTTCGCGTGGGGGATCACGATCAGCGTCGGCGCCCTGCTGTTGGAAGAGATGGAACTGAAGCGCATCCCGAAAGCCAGACACGTGGTATTGCTGGGATTTATCGCCGTCCTGGAGAACTTCGGATACCGCCAGATCAACAATCTGTGGCGAGTCGTCGGCTATTGGCAGTTCCTGCGCGGCAGCAAGGAATGGGGCCGCATGACGCGCGCCGGCTTCCAACAGGCTCGGACAAGGGAATGATTATGGTGCCGGGTTGGCCAGCATACATGCGAGCAGAGGAGTAAAAACGACCGTGCGTATCGCGAAATCAATTAACAGCAAATTCCTCCTGGTCACGCTGCCCTTCGTGTTCCTGGCCTCTCTGGCTACGATGATAGCGGTTGGAACGCTGCAGGTTCGCTGGCAAGAGGAGCATCTGCGAGACCTCCTGCGGAGCCATGCTCTGACCCACAGCGAGACATTGGCTACCCATTTGAGCAGCAGCAATCCGTACACCGCCCAGGTCATGATGTCGTACTCCCTCTCCGACATTCACGCGGCCCCGCAGGTCAAACGGGTCGTGCTCCTGAATGCAGCCGGCGAGGTTCTTTTTGCAGCCGGACAGTTGGGGGAAAGCCCCGACAGTTACGTGTCCGTCGAGATACCCATCATCGCCAATGAGGGTTTCGTCAATCGCGAGCTGGGACGGCTGCGGATCTTCGCAGAAGAGGTCGACCCCAGACCGATCCTGATCAAGAATTCAGTCAACTACTCAATTCTGATGATCATCGTCATGGCTTCGATTATCGCCAGCATCGCGCTGACCACCCATTACGTGGTCAACCGCCCGCTCGGACAGTTTCTAAAGGCGGTCCGAACCTCGCAGCCGTTGGCCGGACGCCAACCGGCCGCCTTCGACCCGCCGGATGAATTGGGTGAAGTGATCAACGCCTACAACGAGATGATGGAGCACCGAAAATCCGATGAAGACACGCTGCAAAAGAACGAACGCAGATTGCGGTCGATACTGGAGTCGAGTCCTCTGGGCATCTCCATCGTAACCCTGAATGGCACCCCGGTATTCGCCAATGCCCGAATGCTGAAGATGCTCGGCCTCTCGCAGGACGAGTACTTCCGATCAAATGCGAAGGATTTCTACGTCAATCCCGAGGACCGGGACGAGATCGTCGAAATCCTGAAAACCGGCCAGGGGATGGAAAATGTCGAGGTTCATCTCCGGCGGAAGGGAGATTCTCCCTTTTGGGCGCTACTCTCATTCATGCCGACGGATCTCTATACCGGGGATTGTTACCTCGCCTGGATTTACGACATCAACGAACGAAGACTGATCGAGGACGAGCTACAAGCAAGTCGGGAGCTTCTCGAAGAGCAAGCGCACGAGCTTCGCGACCTGGCCGATACGTTTGCCGTGCAAAAATCCCGTGCCGAGCACGCAACAGCCGCCAAGAGCGAATTCCTGGCAAACATGAGCCATGAGATCCGCACCCCGATGAACGCCATCCTTGGCCTGATCGACCTGACGATGCAGACCGACCTTACGCCGCAGCAGGCCGACAACCTGAACAAGACCCGGACCGCGGCCCGAGCGCTCCTGGAGGTCATCAACAATATTCTCGACATATCGAAGATAGAAACCGGGAAGCTGGAGCTTGAATCGGCAGAGTTCGATCTGAACGATACCCTGAGCAGCGTGTCGACCATGGTGGCGACCGAGGCCGAACGGAAGAAGCTCGACCTGTTCATCATGGCGGCTCCGGACCTTCCCAGAATGCTGATCGGCGACACACTTCACCTGGGACAGGTTCTCCTCAATCTCACGAACAACGCGGTCAAGTTCACCGATGTCGGCAGTATCGTAGTCCGCGCATGGGTGGAGGACCGAAAGAAAAAGCGGGTAACGCTTGGATTCTCGGTCGAGGATTCCGGGATCGGAATCGACGAGGGCGTGCAGTCCGGGCTGTTCGAGGCCTTCGTCCAGGCCGACGGCTCGACAACGCGGAAATATGGCGGCAGCGGGTTGGGCCTGGTCATCTCGAGGCGCATCGTCGAGCTGATGGGTGGCGTGATCGACCTCAAGAGCGAACCCGGGAAGGGCAGCACATTCAGCTTTACCGCTGAGTTCGGTTTGCCGGCGGCCCAGCCCGCGCCGGTCCGCCCGACAATACCGGCGCCAAATGTGCTGCTGGTAACGAGCAGCCGCGAGGCGCGGGAGATTCTTCCGGGCGGCCTTTCCGCATGGGGCATCAAGGTTCAGTCGGCGAACTCGGCCGAGACCGCCATTTCGGCAATCGATCGGATCGCCGAAAACGGAGGGCCATCCTGTGATGTCCTGATCGTCGACTGCAACGCCCAGGTATCGGGATGTATCGAAACCGCACGCCGGATCATGCGCGCCGGCAAGCTGGGGCCAGTTGAGACGATCTTCATGCTGCGCGGGCAAGAGTCGCGGTCGAATGTCGAGGGCGTGGAGCGGTGCAGTTTCATCACCAAACCCGTATACATTCCCGTATTGGCGGACATGATCCTCGGCACGGTTTCGGGGGGGGATGCGGTCAAGACCTCCCCGGTGGGCCACGCGACCCGATCCGCGAAACAGTTGCGGCCCGAACTTCAAGGCGCTCGCATTCTGCTTGTGGAGGACAACGAAATTAACCAGGAGGTCAGTCAAGCGGTTTTGAAACGCGCGGGCCTCGTGGTCGAAACCGCAAACAACGGCAAAGAAGCTGTCGAGATGGTCACTGCCGACCCGACGCGTTTCGAAGCTGTTCTCATGGACGTGCAGATGCCCGTGATGGACGGCCTTCAGGCGACGCGGGCGATCCGGGAAAACCCGGATCTGAAGGATCTGCCGATCATTGCCATGACCGCGCACGCCTTCGCCGAACAGCGGCGGGATTGCCTCGAGGCGGGAATGGACGACCATGTACCCAAGCCGGTGGAGGTCGCCCGGCTCATCGCGGCGCTCAACAAGTGGATCAAGCCCCGAGACCGGCAGTTGAATGGTCCGTCATCCGGATCTGCGGCGCCCGCAAACAGCGGCACCGGGAGTCTTCCGGACGACCTTCCGGGTATCGATGTTGCGAGTGCGCTCGAGCGGCTCGATATAACCAGGGAGTTCTTCGGGATACTGTTGCACAAGTTCCACCAGAAACACGGCAGCGTGGGGGACGAAATTCAGGAGGCATTCGACCAGGCGGACCTTCAGCGCGTTCGGGATCTCGCCCATCTCCTGAAGGGCATGGCCGGCAACCTCTCGGCAAACGAACTGTCGGCGGCGGCGGAACTCGTGGAAACCGCGGCAGGGAATGAGCAAAAAGACCTGTTGCCGGAGCTTCTTGGGCGCCTGCACGCGGCTCTGGGCCCCGTCCTGGAGTCGGCATCACGGGTCGGTCGCGATCCATAGAGGGCTGGTTGAAACGACAGCATTGATGTCTCCTGTTTCGCCGCACCGTAGCTGCCCGCGCATCGAAGCGTGGCCGACCGTGTTTCCGTCTGCGCGCTCGCCCACCTGTGGATTGCGGCTGGCCGGCGCGTTACGCCGCGCATTATAGCGAATTTTCAGCATACCTTGACATTGCTCGCCAAAGCGGTGCCAACATTACATCCTGTTTTCCTGGCGCGGCGGTGCGCCGGCAGTGAGGAGGAGGAATTCATGCGTGCAATGATTTCGGCTATTTTGCTGGCTTTGGTGATGGCATACACGGCGGGCCCAGCCGCGGCGCAACAGCCCGTAAAGGGGCAGGACGCGGTTGCGATCGTCCAGGGCGGACAGATCCGGGCATCGTCCAGCCAGGGATTTCAGGGGTTCCTGTTGCTGATCGAATATCGAGGCAAGAACTATACCTGCGCCGTGACGGCGACCGGCCAGGTGCAGACCTGCAGCCCGCTCTACTGGTAGGCGGGCGCACCCCCGGGGTCGCGCTCGGCCGGCCCCTGACACTTGCTTCCGGATCAACATCAATGCCCGCCGGGCTGGAGAGGGATCGTGCGCAAGTTGAGGCTGATGCTCTGGTTCGCCGCTGCAACCGCCGTCGGATTGTTTGCGGCGGCCTATGTCACGAACCTGAAGACCCCGGCACCGGTCGGCGAGGCGGAAAAAGCGCGAACCGCCGAAGAGATCGCCCGCGAGATCGTCACCGGCGAATTCGCGCTCGTCGACGGGCGCGGCCGGCCGGTTACCGACGCGGATTTCCGTGGCTCATGGCTACTGATCTTCTTCGGATTCACCCACTGCCCGGATATCTGCCCGACCACGCTCGGCACGGTGGCGCTGGTGATGGATGAACTGGGCGCGGACGGCGATGCGTTGCAGCCGCTCTTCATAACAGTGGATCCCGCCCGCGACACGCCGGAGGTGGTGGGCGCGTACGTTGCCGCATTCCACCCCAGAATCATTGGCCTGACGGGCAGCGAGGAACAGGTCGCAAGCGCTGCGAAATCGCACCGGGCGTACTATGCAAAGGTCCCTGTGTCGGACGGCACGGGAACAGGCACTGACGACTATGCCATGGATCACTCAGCCCATCTCTACCTGATGGATCCGGATGGTTTGTACGCCACCGCCTTTTCCCAGACAGATACCGTCGAAGCCATGGCCCGGAGCATCCGTGAACGCGTGGCCCGGAAATAGCGGAATAGCGGGGTGTCGCCATGCGATCGGTTTCGTCCAATTGTCTCGCAACGCCGATCGCGGGCGCTGCAGGACCGGCGCAACGCGGCCTGTCCCCCCGGCCAGCAGAGGTTTCGGGGCTGCGGCATCCTGCCGGGTCGGATTCGAGTGGCGAGTCGCAAGGCGCGGCTGATATGCGTGAGATTTCCCTGTCTGGTACCGGCAATGAGCCCGCGACCGATCGACGCATCGAGATTCAAGCCGGCGGTGCTGCGATTATCCGTTCGCAACTATAACAATGGCCGATTCCGGGCGTTTCGCCTTTGCCTGGCGCTTCATGGCCACTGTCGGCCATGATTCAGCCATATCACGGAATATGGCTTGTTTTTAAATAGTTAGTCGAAATAAGGCCATGTCCGGCACGCCGCTCCGGGTAACCGAATCCGGGAGAATCTGTCTGGATTTTCACTTTATAATAATCCCATCATATCGTAATATCCTGTTACAGTAGCTTCTAACGTGGCCGTGCGGACGAGCCTGGGGACAGAGGTGCACTAAAGTATCCAAGTCAATGATTGATTTGGAATCGATATTGAAAGTCACGTAAAAAAACAAAAACTGGCTCTACTGCAAATCTAGAAAAAAAAGCTTTACACTTTTTCTCGGTTCGGGGTAGCATCAAAAAAAAATGTTGAGGCACAATGGGTTAAAAACGATTTCCCATTGAATGGAAGATTGCGAATACTTTCCTCGCTCGTTTATGGGGCATTCGACGAGGATCGTAGGAGTGAACTGACAGAGGTTTTTTGAAGGCAGGGTGATATGCTTACGTACGAACGCCTTTCCGGCGCGTCCGGGCGACGTGTATTCTATAGAGCGGAGCGATTCAAGGCGCGGGACTTGTTTCCACAGGCGACCGCCAAGGTGGAAATCGACAATACCCATTTGGCGCTGGAAGACCTGAGCATGACCGGATTCAGCGCGATTGCACCCGGATCGGCGCTGTGGGCTCCTCGAATCGGCGATGAATTTGCCGTCCGGCTTTTGCTTGACGATATGGTTCTGCACGAAGGGCGGGCGCGGGTATGCCGGATTGGCCGCCAGAAATGCGGGGTAAGAGTCGGCCTCGGCCTGACCTCGGACTACCTCGATATCGCGGAGGTGATCAGCAAACGCAACCGGCTTCTTCTTGATCTGGAAATCGGCGGCGGCCTGGTCCCCGACGCGGGACTGGTCGACCCCGCATACCGGAAGCTCGCCGCCGATGTCCTTCATCTGCTGCGGAACTTCCGGGCTGTCCTGGAGCGTCACGAACTGCGGGGCAACGGTTGTTCCCCGGTGTCGCAGGGTTCGGCGGACGAGGCGCTGGCGATTTGCGAAGAGCGGATTATCCCGGCGTGGCGTGAGCACTGGGAACGCGCCAACGCTTTGGTCGAACCGATCATGTCCGACCCGGATCGCCTGCGGGCAACCAAGCAGTTTACCGAACTCGTGGTAACGCCGGAATTCATGGATGGGCCTATTTGGCGCCGCAGTTACGAGAAACCGCTCGGCTATCCCGGCGATTACCAGGTGATGAACAATGTCTATTCCTGGCGGCGCGAGGGAAAGACCGCGACCGGCAAGCTTCTACACCGCGCCGGCCTCGAAGTTGCAGAGTGCATTGGCACCCGCATGCAAATGTTACAGCAGATGATTGCCGATGAGATCGCGGCCCGGGGGGCGGACACGATCACACATATCACCAGCATCGGAAGCGGGCCCGCCAAAGAGGTTTCCAATTTTCTGCAGGCGGATGATATCCCCGGGCGAGCGTCCTTTACGCTGATCGACCAGGAGCACGAGGCGCTCGAGCAGGCATATGGCGAAATATATCCGCAAACCACGCGGCACGATGGCAAGGCCACTGTGCAATGCCTGAACCTGTCCTTTGTGGAACTGGCGAAGAAGAACCGCGTGTTCCCCGGCGTGGGGCCGCAAGACTTCATATACAGCGTGGGTCTTGTCGACTATCTGACCGATCGGCGGGCACACGACCTGGTCGCCTCATTGTACGACCGGCTGGCGCCGGGCGGCCTCATCGTCATTGGCAATATGCGGGACACCAGCCTCAGTAATCTCTGGCCGATGGAATTTATCTGTGACTGGAGCGTCTATTACCGCGATGAGTCGCAGATGTGGGCCATGGTGGAAGGCCTGCCGGCCGACTCGCTCAAACTCGAGACCGACCGGACCGGCCGGGTGTACATGCTGAGTCTGCGCAAACCCTGACGTCTTCCCCGGGTCGAAGAAATATCCATTCAGGCCGCTCTCGGGTGAGCGGACAGCGCTTCAACCCGGCAGTTTCAGAGGCCGCGGGGCGTTGACCACGGTGCGTTCGGGTGGAAGGCGCATTGTCACGACGGTGCCTTGTCCGGGCTTGCTGTCTATCGTCAGCTGGCCACCGTGCTGTTGGATGATTTTTTGCACAAGGGGAAGCCCCAACCCGGTCCCGCCGCGCCCGCTGGTGTACGGATTCCCCGCCCGATAGAATGGTTGGGTTGCGTTTCCGAGATCTTCCGGCGCCATGCCGATCCCGCTGTCGCATACGTTCAAGACGCAACTGCCAGTTTCGTCGATCCAGAGGGCAACGGAGACATCCCCGCCCCTTTCGGTGAATTTGACCCCATTGGAAACCAGGTTGATGATCACCTGGCGAAGCCGGCCCGGATCAGCCAACACGACGATGCTGTCCGGCGGCAACGACGCGGAAATCCTGAGACCATGGGATATATCGGGAACCCGGAACATACGCAGGCATTCATCCACGACCTTGCATACGTCGACCTCGCACTCGACGAACGAAAGCTTGCCCGCCTCCGCCGTTGCAAGGTCGAGCATATCGCCGATGATATTCAACAAATGGGTGCCGCTGGAATAGATATCCTCGGCGTAGTTCTTGTAGCGTCTCGTCCCCAGCGGCCCCAGGATCTCTTCCTTCACGATCTCCGAAAACCCGATGATCGCATTGAGCGGGGTGCGCAGCTCGTGGCTCATGCTGGCCAGGAATTCGGTCTTGGCATTGTTTGCCGCGTCTGCCTTTCGACGCAATCTCTCCGAAGCCGCCTTCTCATACATCAGCAGCCGTGTCTGGAGATGGTTGAGACGCAGATAGATTTCCTGCACGTAGTTTACTGTCGCGCCCACCGCGATCGCCATAGCCAGAAAGAAATTGTTGCTCAGGAGAACTTCATACGGAACCGGGTTCAGGAAGAACGCGGACAACTGGTAAAAGCCAAACAGAATCAGAGACACGATCAACGAATAAACGTGATGAATGCGCAAGACACTGGCGCAATAGATCACCACCATGATCAGCCCAGCATAATACCAATGGCTTGCCGGCGGCGTACCGACCACCGTCATCGCGATGATCCCCATTCCGGAGGCAAACATCGCGAGTGAAAGCCCCGCCTGGGCGCAGCGCACGAAGCTCCGGTGGTAGGTCAGGATCAGCACCCCGAAAACAACGGGGAAGACGAAGCCGAACCTGACGATCCAGAATTTCTCCACGGCCTCGTGCATGAGCAGGACATCGAGGACGCCGAACAGGCCGTACAGCACCGCTCCAGCCAGGAGCCCTAACCTGATGACGGGCCGGGAATCGAGCATATGCGTGCGCAGGAAACGCCGTTCGGCCATCCTGTTGCGAAACCGCAAGCTGAACATGTTCAGCTCTGAGAGGTTCGTCTTCCAGATGCTCATCGCAGCAACAACACTGCTCCTCGCGGGACCGGGCTTTTGCGCCACTTTACACAAGTGTCGCCGAATATAGTGAATCAAAGGTTACCAACCGCGCACTTCCGCTAATTGCGCAGGAGACCGGAACACGTCTGCAAGACCTAAATATCTACGGTGAACGGGCCATTTCCGGCAGACATTTCCGGGCAAACAAAGCCTATGGCAGGAGCGGTTCTTGCCTGGCCGCAACGGCCAGCGGACCCGGATGACCCGTGAATATCACAGCAGCCGCCGTGGCCGCGTGGGCACGCCGGATCAGAGGTCCGTAATTGACCGCATCAGGCGTTGCGTACCTCGCCGAGGAACTTTTCGACTTCGCGGCGCAATCCCTCGGCCTGACGCGCCATTTCCTGCGAGGCGCCGAGGACCTGGCCTGCCGCCGTGCCTGTTTCGCCGACCGCCCTGGAAACGCTCTCGATATTCTGGTTGACGTCCTGTGTGCCGCGGGCCGCCTGCTGGACGTTGCGGGCGATCTCCTGGGTGGAGATACCCTGCTCCTCGACGGCAGAGGAGATCGTCGTCGCGATCTCGTTGACCTCGCCGATGATCGCCCGGATCTTCTCGATCGCGCCGACGGCATCGTTGGTCTCCTCCTGGACGGACGTGATCTGCTGCGAGATCTCCTCGGTCGCCCGGGCGGTCTGGTTGGCCAGGTTCTTGACCTCCTGGGCTACGACCGCGAAACCCTTGCCGGCCTCGCCGGCGCGGGCCGCCTCGATCGTTGCGTTCAACGCCAGCAGGTTGGTCTGCCCGGCAATGTCGTTGATCAGCTTTACCACGTCGCCGATCTTGCTGGCGGCTTCCGACAGGCCTAATACGGTTTCATTGGTCGACTCGGCCTCGGCCACCGCGTTCTGGGCGATCTTCGCCGACTGCATGACCTGCCGCCCGATCTCGGCGATCGAGGCCGACAGTTCTTCGGCCGTCGCCGCCACCGTCTGCACATTGGCGGCGGCCTCCTCGGAAGCGGTCGCCACGTTTGCCGACTGGCGGCTGGTCTCCTCGGCGGTCGCCGACATCTGCTGCGCCGTAACCTGCATTTCGGTGGCGGCAGAGGATACACCGTCGACGACCTTCTTGACCTGCAACTCGAAACGGTCGGCCATCTCGACCACAGTCTGGCGTTTTTCTTCGGAGGCACGCTGCTGGGTCGCTGTCTGTGCGTCCTCGAGTTGCCGTTTCTCGACGGCATTGTCCTTGAACACCTGCACGGCACGAGCCATGTCGGACACCTCGTCGGTGCCGTCCTGCCCGGATACCGCTATATTGGTATTGCCGCCCGCAAGCTCACGCATCACCAGGGTGAGACGTGAAATCGGCCGGGTTATGGTGACGCCGACGAAAGACATGACAATGACGAGAACGCCGGCGAAAAGCGCGCCCACGGCCAGCGCAATCTGCGACGAACTCACGACCTCCTGATTCAACGCTGCGCCGGAGCGGGCCAGATCCAACACCACCAGGTCCTGGAGTTCGGCCAACAGATCGACGAGGCCTTCACCATATTCGTCGATGTCGTCATCGAACCGGGCGAAGGCATCCTTGCCGGCACGGCTCTCGATCGCCTGCACGAGTTCGACCCGGATCACGCGGTCGGCGACATTGGTCAGTTCAATTATTTCGGCCGCCAGCTCGGGTTTGTTCGCGCGTCTGGCCACGGTATCCACGATTACCTGGTTTTCGCGCAGCGCGGTAATGCCCCGGTCCATCCTCTCCAGGCGTTCGTCGTACACGTAGCCTTCGTCCGCGTCGACGATTGAGTCCGCGGCGGCAAGCACCAGCTCTAGGGTGGAAACGCGGAGGTCGCCAAGCGTCTGGGCCTCCTGCAGCATGACCTGGTTGCCCCTGGTCGCGCTTCCGACCGCGTCGCTCGCTTTCCAGGAAACCGCAACCAGCACGATCAGTGCGACGACCGCTACTGATCCCATGAACACGAGTTTCAGTCTGATCGTCAGTTTCATTCTTTCGGCTCCAGCCCGAACACCATGGCGCGCCCACTCTTCGACCAGCTCGGTCGGCCTTCGATACGCGCGGAAACCCGCTACGCCGCGCGGCGGCGCAGCCGATCCTCGTTCGGGGATGATGGGGCAGCGAGGTTTAAGATCGGGTTAATCGGCAGCCGTCTGCAGCGCGACCGCACCGGATGCGGCCAGCGCCTCGATCTCATCGGTGCCGTAACCGTACTCGGCCAGCACTTCGACCGTATGCTGGCCATAGGTCGGCGCCCCCATGACCACACCGCCGGGAGTCCCGGAAAACTTGACCGGGAGGCCCAGCGTTTTGACCGGTCCGAGGCGCGCATGAGCCGCCTCGGTCACCATCTTGCGGGCCAGAACCTGCGGGTCGCGGTGCATCTCGGCAATGTCGAGAACCGGCCCGGCCGGCAGGCCCGCCGCCTCGAACGCGGCCAGCCACTCATCGGTCGTGCGGGCGGCCAGATGCGCTTCCAGCGCTTCCGCGAGTTCGTCGAGATGGGCCATACGGTCGGCGTTTTCCATGAAGCGCTTGTCCTCGGCCAGGCTCCGTGCATCCAGGGCGTCCAGAAGGCGCAGCCAGTTGGCCTGGTTCGCGGCGCCGACATTGACCCAGCCATCCTTGGTGCGCAGCGCCTGATAGGGTGCGTTCAGCGGGTGGGCGGAGCCCATCGGCCCCGGCGATTCGCCGGTCGCGAGCGCGATGGCCGACTGCCAGTAGGTGTGGACAATGGCAGCTTCGAACAACGAGGTATCGACACGCTGCCCCTCGCCCGTCCGCATCTTGTGGATGTAAGCGGAAACCACGCCCAGCGCCCCGAGAATGCCGGCGGTGATGTCACTCACCGGCGCACCGACTTTGACCGGCGGGCGGCCCGGGCCCTCGCCGGTAATACTCATCAGACCGGACATGCCCTGTGCGATCAGGTCAAAGCCGCCGCGGTCGGCATAGGGTCCGGTGCGACCGAACCCGGAAATCTCGCAGTAGATCAGGCCGGGATTGCTCTTCTGCAGCACGTCGTATCCAAGCCCCAGCCGCGCCATGGTATCGCGGCGGTAGTTCTCGATCACCACGTCGGCATCGCGTAGCAGGCGGCGCACCACCGCCTTGCCCTGCCCGTCTTTAAGATTGACTGCGATCCCGCGCTTGTTGCGATTCATCATCATGAAGGCCGCGGATTCGCCATCGATATCCGGCGGCACAGACCGGCGCGTGTCGTCGCCGCCCGGCATTTTCTCGACCTTGATGACGTCCGCGCCCATATCGGCAAGCATCAGACCGCAGACCGGCCCCGCCATGATATGAGCCAGCTCGATAACCTTCACACCCTTGAGCGGACCGCTGCGTTCGGCCATGCTCAGCGCCCCTCGAACTCCGGCTTGGTCTTGTTCAGGAACGCCTGGTAGCCAATGCGGAAATCCTCGGTGGCGTAACAGGCATAGCCTTCGTCCAGCTCATTTTCGGTCAGGGGCGCAGAGTCCTCCAGACGGTCGGCAAATTTCTTGTGCCAGCGCGCGACCAGCGGCGCACCCTCGGCGATACGCTGCGCCGCGGCGTAGGCTTCCTCCTCGACCCTGTCGTCCGGGACGACCCGTGTGACGATCCCCTTTTCCATTGCTTCCGCAGCATCGAAGATGCGTCCTTCCAGAAGGATTTCCAGCGCGATCGACCGGCCAACCAGCCGTTGCAGGGCGGCGATTTCCGGATAGGCCATAACGAGGCCGAGCTGTTTGATCGGCACGCCGAAGCGGCTCGACTCGCCGCAGATCCGCAGGTCGCATAACCCCGCGATCTCCATCCCGCCGCCCACGCAGATACCCTCTATCAGGGCCAGGGTCGGATGGCGGCAGTTGCCGAGCGCCCTTAGAGTGCGGTGCAGGATCTTGCCATATGCCTTGGCCTGCGCGGGATTCGACCGGTCGGTTGCGAATTCCGAGATGTCGTTGCCCGGCGAAAAGGACTTGCCGCCAGCCCCGCGCAGCACGATGCAGCGCAGCTCATCGTCGGCCCCGAGTTCCTCCATGACCGCGCCGAGGCGCTGCCACATCGGCTTGGTCATGGCGTTCAGCTTTTCAGGACGGTTCAGCGTGACCGTCGCGATCTTGCCATCGCGGCGGACCAGGATGGTGTCGTGCGGCATGGCCCAGCCTTCCCTAACGGTAAATGAGTTCCACCAGACCCATCGGGACGATGGGAACGTAGGTCACCAACATCAAGACGAACACCAGCACGGCGACGAAATAGACGTTGTACTTGCTGACCTCCCAGATGTTCGCTTTGGCCACCGAGCAGGCGGTGATCAGCACACTTGCGACCGGCGGGGTCTGCTGCCCGATGCCGAGGTTCAGCGTGACGATCAATCCGAAATGGATGGGATCGATGCCGACCGCGTTGACCAGGGGGATGACGATCGGCACCACCAGGATGATTGCAGCGGCCGAATGCAGGAACAGACCAAGGACCAGGAACAGAACGTTCAGCAACGCCAGCACGACATATCTGTTCTGTGTGAATTCGCTGATGGTGGCGGCCAGTTGCTGCGGCACCTGCTGTTCGGTCAGGTACACCCCGACCAGCGCCGAAGAGGCGACGAGCAGCATGACGACGGCAGTCTGCACACCGCCTTCCATCATGGCCTCGCGCAGATGCGGCCAGTCGAGCTCGCGATAGATCACGCCGCCGATAAAGAGCGCCGCGAACACCGCCAGCGCCGCGCCCTCGGTCGCCGTCACAATGCCCCCGAAGATGCCGCCCAGAATGATGACCGGCAGCAGAAACGCCCATGCCGCGTCCTTGAAAGTGGCCCAGACGCGCGGCAGACGGAACGATTCCTCGACCGGGAAATTGTACCGCCGGGCGAACCAGTAGGCGACGCACATCATCAGAAATCCGCCCAGCAGGCCCGGGACGACGCCGGCGACAAACAGCTGCACGACCGAGGAGTCCGCCATCACGGCGTAGAGGATCATCGGGATCGAGGGCGGAATAATGACGGCCAGCGTTGCCGATGACGAGGTCACGGCCGCCGCAAATGCGTTCGGATAGCCCCGCCGCTTCATCGCCGGGATCAGAATCGAGCCCAGCGCCGCCACGTCGGCCACGGCGGAACCGGAGATTTCGGCGAAAAACAGCGAAGTCCCGATATTGACCATCGCCAGACCGCCTTTCACGAACCCCAACAGTGCCGATGCGAAGGCGATCAGGCGTCGTGAAATACCCGACGAGTTCATAATGGCGCCGGCCAGGATGAACAGAGGGATCGCCAGCAGCGGGAATTTCGTCGATCCGTCAAACATGACCAGCGCCATGTTGGGCAGAATGTCGGGCCCGGCGGTGACGACCATGGCCACTGCGGCGACCACCCCCAGCGCCACCGCGATCGGCACATTCAGCAGAACGAGCACCACGAGGCCGAGAAACATGAAGAGAATGGTCATGTGTCCTGCAACTCCGGCGGAATTTCATGGTGCAGCCCGCGCCGGGCCTCCTCAAGCGTCCGCGGCAGGCTGAGCAATTGGGCGACTACGAACAGCATGGCCCCGATCGGAATGACGGACTGGGTAAACTGGTTGGAGACCGTCGGCAGGCTGATCAGGTAGCTGCCCTCAAGCACCAGCAAGACTTCCCAACCGACCCAGGCGAGCACGACGAAGAAACCGATAATGATGATCTCGCCCGCGATGACCGCCGCCACCCGCCATTTCGGGGGCATGGCCTCCACCACACCGGGGAAACCGATGTGGGCGCGCTTGAGCGCCGCCAGCGCGGCCCCGTAATAAGTAAGCCAGGCCAGCATGATCGACGCGACCTCGTCGTACCACACGAATGACGCACCGGCCTTGCGGTAGATGACCGCTAGCAGGACGACAATGGCCAAACTGCTGGTGAGCAGCATGACGATCAACTCAAGCAGCCGCTCGAACCAGAATTCCAAGCGCGCCAACACTGGCATTGAAACAGCCCCCGATCCGAGCAGAAGGTCGTTGAACCATGGAAATCCGCCCCGCCGCCTGCCAAGAGAGCAGGTGACGGGGCGGTAATACGGCAGGCGTCAGTTGGACAGGCTCAGGGCCTTGTCGACGAGTTCCTTCCCGCCTTTGACGTCGACGCCAAACTCTTCATAGATTGACGCACTGGCCTTGACGAAGGCCGATTTGTCCGCCTCGTTCACTTGCATGCCACCGGCTTTCAACTTGGTCAGGAGATCGGTCTCCATGGCGGCCGCAGTCTCATAAACGAAGGCTTGCGTTTCCTTTGCAATTCTCTCGATTTCGCTGGTGACGTCCTTCGGCAGACTTTCCCATCTCTTCTTGCCGACCAGCACATAGGCCGGTGTGTAGACATGGCCCGTCAGCGAAAGATACTTCTGGACTTCCTGGAACTTCGCGCTGTGGATCTGCGCGAAGGGGTTCTCCTGGCCATCCATCACACCGGTCTGAAGCGCCACGAACACCTCCGAAAACGCCATTGGCGTCGGGTTCGCACCATAGGCCTGGAACATCTTGACCCGCCATTTGCCCTTGGGCGTACGCAGCTTGATACCCTTAAGATCGGCCGGTAACGCAATGGGGTGGTTGTTGTTCGTGATATGGCGGAATCCGTTCTCCCAGATCGCAATCACCTTGTAGCCTTTTTCTTCGGCCAGAGGCGCAAGCTGCTTCCAGAAGATTTCCTGTTCGATCCTGTTCATATGGGCGCGGTCTTTGACCAGGTACGGCATATCGAATACGCCGAACTCGTCGACCACCGAGGACATGACACTCGACGGCAGCGAGAAGTCGACGGTGCCAAGCTTCAGCTTCTGCAGCAGTTCCTGATCCTTGCCAAGCTGGCTGGCGCCGAACACCTCAATCTTGACCCTGCCCGCCATCTGCGTGTTGACGCGCTTGGCGAATTCCTCGACCGAGACGGCGAACAGCGAACCCGGCGCGCCGACATGGCCGTACTTCAAGGTTATTTCCTCGGCCGAAGCGGGGGTCGCAGCCGGCGCCGCAATTCCGAGCGCCAATATAAGCCCTGCAAACAATTTCAGTATTCTCATCGTTTCCTCCTTATTTCACTCATAGTTGTTGTTCTTGTTGCTTTTCCGTAATCGGCCGTCCGGCCGACAGTTTCACCGAGTCGTTGCGACGCTCCGACAAAAACGCCATCGCTGCCGTAACGCCACCCTTGCTGTGCGGGGTTCCCGCAACTTCCAGTCCCATCTCGACTCCTGCCAGGCTTCCCATCAGCATGAGTTCGTTGAAATCGCCCAGATGGCCGATGCGGAAGATCTTGTCCGCGATCTTGCCCAGGCCGGAGCCAAGCGACATGTTGAAGCGGTCGAGAATCGCCTTCCGCAATCCGTCCGCACTGTGGCCTTCGGGCATAATCACTCCGGTCAGCGAGGCGCTGTGTTCGTCCTCGTTGGCACAGAAAACTTCCAGTCCCCAGGCGCGCACCGCGCGGCGCGTTGCTTCTGCGAGCCGGCGATGCCGGGCGAAGACGGCATCCAGCCCCTCTTCATCCAGCAGCATCTTCAACGCTTCGCGAAGACCATAAAGCAAATTCGTGGCAGGCGTGTAGGGGAAAAAACCCTTCGCGTTCGGCCCCAGCATTTCCGCCCAGGACCAGTAAGACTTGGGCGTGGTCGACGACTTGGACGCCTCGAGCGCTTTCGCACCGATTGCATTGAAGCCGAGCCCGGGCGGCAGCATCAGTCCCTTCTGCGAGCCGCCGACCGTAACGTCCACACCCCATTCGTCATGCCGGTAATCGATCGAGGCGAGCGACGAAATGGTATCGACCATCAGCAGTGCCGGATGGTCGGCTGCATCGATCGCCTCGCGCACTGACTTGATATTGCTGGTCACGCCGGTCGAGGTTTCGTTGTGGACAACACAAACCGCCTTGATGTCGTGCGCCTTGTCCTCGACAAGGCGCGCCTCGATCGCGGCGGCAGCGACGCCCCGCCGCCAGTTGCCCGGCAGCAATTCGACATCGAGGCCCAGACGCCCGGCAAGTTGCGACCACAACGTCGCGAAATGCCCGGTCTCATACATCAGCACGCTATCGCCGGGAGACAGGGTATTGACCAGCGCCGCTTCCCACGCGCCGGTTCCGGACCCCGGATAGATCACCACCTCGCCCTCGGTCTGGAAGACGTGCTTCATACCGGCCAGAACCTCGCCGCCGAGCACCGCGAACTCGGGACCGCGATGGTCGATGGTCGGGTTGTCCATGGCACGCAAAACACGGTCCGGCACATTCGTGGGACCGGGGATCTGCAAATAATGCCGCCCGCTGTGGAACGCCATGCAAAACTCCGTGTGGCACTTCGGAAAAAGGAACCGAAGTTAATATTCATAATTTTTGCATACAATTTTAGGGAGTGCAACTACCCTCTCGGGGAAAACCGTGCAAACGCATGCCTATATCCTCCAAATGCCTTTCCGACGAACCTGTAAGGCCGTCGGTTCCAATAAGCAGCCCTATGCAGCCCATTGTATGCAATATCTATTGTATGCAATATTAAGGACTATGATTAACGAATTCGGTTAATCCGGGAAGCGCTCTGCATGGCGACGATACGATCCAATAATGTAATTTCTGTCGCGGACGAATCGGACAGCCCGCTGGCGCGCCGGTTGCGTCGCGAGACCCGGGCGGAAGTTCTGTTCGACCCGTTCAGCCGCGGCCGCTACAGCACGGATGCCTCGATTTACCAGATCGTGCCGGTCGGCGCGGTGGTCCCGCGGTCGGCGGACGATATCCGGACCGCGATCCGAATTGCCCGCGAGGATGGCGTGCCGGTACTGCCGCGCGGCGCCGGCACATCGCAATGCGGCCAGGCGGTAGGCGCCGCCCTGGTGATTGATACCAGCAAGCATCTTCGCGATGTGGTTTCGCTGGACGCGGCAGAGCGCCGGGTCCGTGTTCGGCCGGGCATCGTGCTCGATCAACTGAACGCGTATCTGCGCCCGCATGGCCTGTTCTTCCCGGTCGATGTGTCGCCCTCCAACCGTGCGACCATCGGCGGTATGGCCGGCAACAACAGCTGCGGTTCGCGGTCCATTCGATACGGCAACATGGTGCACAATGTGCGCTCGATCGACGCCATCCTGGCGGACGGGACGGAGGCCAATTTCGGCAACGTGCCGGGCAATCTCGCCGGGCTCGACGCGCCGGCGCGCTATATCGCGCTGATTCAGAAAATGCGCGCGTTGGGGCAGATCAATGCCGAGGACATCGACGCGCGGATTCCGAAGTTGCTGCGCAAGGTGGGCGGTTACAATATCGAGACGATCGACGCCACGGGCCACAATATGGCGAACCTGCTGGTGGGCTCGGAAGGGACCCTCGGATTCTTCCACGAGATCGAACTCGACCTGCAGACGATACCGCCGCACAAGACCCTGGGCATTTGCCATTTTCCGACATTCCGCGGGGCGATGGAGGCAACGCAGCATATCGTGGCGTTGAATCCGGCGGCGGTGGAATTGGTAGACCGGACGATGATCGAACTTGCCCGCGATATCCCGATGTTCCGCCCGACCGTCGAACGCTTCGTGCGGGGCCAGCCGGAGTCCCTGCTGCTGGTGGAATTCGCGGGCGAAGACGCCGAAACGCAGCTTCGTGACCTGAAGCGTCTGGTCGAGCTGATGGGCGACCTGGGTTATCCGGATGCGGTTGTGCAAGCGACAGATCCCGGGTTCCAGCGCCAGGTCTGGGAGGTCCGCAAGGCCGGCCTCAACATCATGATGTCGATGAAGGGCGAGGGAAAGCCGGTGTCCTTCATCGAGGATTGCGCCGTCCCGCTGGAGCATCTGGCCGACTATACGGAACGGCTGAACGGAATATTCGCGAAGCACGGCACCAGCGGCACATGGTACGCGCATGCCTCGGTCGGAACGCTGCATGTCCGTCCTGTCCTGAACATGAAGGAAGGCAGCGACGTCCGGAAGATGCGCGAGATCGCAGAAGAAGCGTTCGCCATGGTGCGCGAGTACAAGGGCTCGTTCTCCGGCGAGCATGGCGACGGGCTGGTGCGCTCCGAATTCCTGGAAACAATGTACGGATCGAAGATCGCCCGCACCTTCGAAGCGCTGAAGGACGATTTCGACCCGGACGGGCTGTTCAACCCGGGCAAGATCGTCCGCCCGTCGAAAATGGACGACCGCTCGCTGTTCCGCTACCCGCCGGGCTATACGCCACTGCGGATCGAGACGGCGCTGGACTGGTCCGAATGGGGCGGTTTCCCGGCCGCGATCGAGATGTGCAACAACAACGGCACCTGCCGCAAGGCGAGCCCCGGAGTCATGTGCCCCTCCTACCGGGCAACCGGCGACGAGATCCATGTGACCCGCGGGCGCGCCAACGCGCTACGCCTGGCGATCACCGGACAATTGGGGCCGGACGCCCTCACCTCGCCCGAAATGAAGGCGGCGATGGACCTGTGTATCGGCTGCAAGGGCTGCAAGCGCGAATGTCCGACGGGCGTCGATATGGCACGGATGAAATACGAATTCCTGCAGCAATGGCGCAAAAGGAACCGGCTGTCCCTGCGCGACCGGCTGATCGCATTTGTGCCGCGCTACGCCCCGTGGGCAGCGCGGCTGGCGCCGCTGCTGAACCTGCGCAACCGAATCCGGCTGCTGGCCCGGCTGGGCGAAATACTGACCCGCCTGAGCGCCCGCCGCACGCTGCCGGAGTGGAGGCGCGACGTCTTCCGGCACGACCAGCCCGCCGTGGGGCCGGAGGATGGACGCGACGTCGTGCTCTTCGTCGACACCTTCAATACCTGGTTCGAGCCGGAGAACGCGCGGGCAGCGCAGCAGGTGCTGGCGGCCGCGGGATACCGGGTGCACGTTGCGAAAGCGCCGGACGGCCGGCGACCCCTGTGCTGCGGACGGACTTTCCTGGCCGCGGGGCTGATCGACAACGCGCGTGCGGAGGCCCGGCGCATGATTGACGCGCTGCGCCCATGGGTCGACAAGGGCGTCCCGGTCATCGGCCTGGAGCCGTCCTGCCTGTTCAGCCTGCGCGACGAATTCCTGGCAATGCTGCCGGGCGAAGAGACCACAAGGCTGGCGGCCTGCGCGATGCTGTTCGAGGAGTTTATCGCGGCCGAGATCGACGCCGGGCGGTTTGCGCTGGATTTCGGGCCGCCCCGCCGCGGCAGGGCCCTGCTGCACGGCCACTGCCACCAGAAGGCACTTGGCGCGATGGGCCCGGTACAAAAGGCGCTGGCGCTGGTCCCCGGTCTGGAGGTCGAGACCATCGAGTCCACATGTTGCGGCATGGCCGGCGCCTTTGGATACGAGGCGGAGCATTTCGATATTTCGATGAGGATCGGCGAACTGGATGTTCTGCCGGCGGTTCGCGCGACCGAAAACGACGTTATTATCGTGGCCGACGGCACCAGTTGCCGGCATCAGATCGAGGACGGCGCCGGCCGGCAGGCGGTCCATGTCGCGCGGGTGCTGGCAGACGCAATTTATAAGCATTGAACAATGACAGGGAGAAATGACATGACAGAAGGTGGCCCCGATCCATCGCCGGCCGGATATCCGGGACACGGGCCGCGGTCCCGCCGCCCCCTGCATGAAGAGGCGGCAGACCGCCTGCGCGACATGATCGTCGAGGGCGAGCTGGCCCCGGGCGAACGGATCCGCGAACAGGCCGTTTGCGACCAACTCGGCCTGTCGCGCACGCCGTTGCGCGAGGCAATGAAAGTACTGGCGGCGGAAGGCCTGGTGATCCTGCAGCCGAACCGTGGCGCCATGGTTTCCGACCCCGGACCGGTGGACATTGCCGATACCTTCAAGGTGATCGGCGCGCTGGAGGGCCTGGCCGGCGAACTGGCCTGCAAGCGGGTCAAGGAGAACGAAATCGCCGAGATCCGCGTACTGCACTATCAGATGGCGCTGCACCACACTCGCGGTGAACTGCGCGAATATTTCCGACTGAACCAGCGCATCCACGAGACGCTGGTCGAACTGTCGGGCAACAACGTTCTGATCGAGACGCACAGGCAACTGGGCGGGCGGATCCGGCGCCAGCGCTTTGCCGCGAACAGGTCCGGCGGGCGCTGGGAACAGGCCATGCAGGAACACGAGCAAATGCTGGAGGCGCTCGCGGCGCGTGACGGAAAGCGCCTTGCGGAAGTACTGCGGCTGCACCTCGACAATAAGCTGACGGCGGCAGAGCGCGTGGACCGGGATGCCGGGATGCCGCTTGGTGTACTGGCCGATTGATCTGAAAGAATCGTCGGGCGAGGGCACCGGGGGGGGAGTTAACGAATTGCCAACCCGAATCGGTTTGAATTAGCGGGAACGAACATCGCTCCCGGGGCTCATCATGTTTCGCACACGAACCCTTCGGCCGATCCGTATTGTTGCCATGCTGGCCGCCCTTTCGGCGCTCGCCGCTTGCGGCGGCGGGGAGACGGCGCGAACCACGGGCGCCACGACCGGCCCAGCGGCGCAACCGGCGTCGCCGCCGAAAAATGTCCCGTACAAACTCGGCCGACCTTATGTCGTCAATGGCGTGCGATATGTGCCGCGGGACGACCGGTCCTACGACCTTACCGGAATGGCCTCGTGGTATGGCAAGACCTTCCATGGCCGGACCACGGCCAGCGGCCGCAAATTCAACATGCACGAAATGACGGCGGCGCATACGACCCTGCCCACGGGCACCCAGGTCAAGGTCACCAACCTTGCGAACGGGCGGTCGGCGATCGTGGTCATCACCGATCGAGGACCTTTCGTCAAAGGACGGATCATCGACCTGTCGTGGGCCGCTGCGGACTATCTGGGCTTCGTGAACAACGGCACGGCCCGGGTCCGCGTAACCTATCACCGTCCGGCGCACGGGTAACCGCGTCCATCCCTGGCGTCCCGAGTCCGGAATTCGTTCGATCGAACTTCGGTACCATCGCACTGATACGCGGTAATATCTCCGACCATGACAAGGTGCGATCAATTCCTGGCCGGTGGAGTGACACGAACGCATGTTCTTTGTTGATTGTGGAGGGCTGTCCGGTCATTGATGGACTCAAGCCGCGCTGCAGGTGCGACGCGGCTATGGGTCAACGATAATCGGGAGGTTCCGATGAAACGATCTGTATTGGCGTCCCTGACACTGATCGCAGGGCTTGGGGCCGGCACCGCGCTGGCCGAGCCGCAGGCCGAGGTCCTGCACTGGTGGACTTCGGGCGGTGAGGCCCGCGCCGTGCAAACACTGATGGACGAGTTCCAGAGCAACGGCGGCAAGTGGGTCGACATGCCGGTCGCCGGTGGCGGCGGCGACGCCGCGATGCAGGCGCTCCGCGCCCGTGTGCTGTCGGGCAACGCGCCGACCGCGGTCCAGCTCAAGGGGCCGAGCATCCAGGAATGGTACGAGGAAGGCGTGCTCGCCGACCTCTCCGGTGTCGGCAAGGTGGAGAAATGGGACTTGCTCCTGCCGGCCGCGATCGCCGGGCATATGAAGTGTGGCGGGAAGTACTGCGCCGCTCCGGTCAATGTGCACCGGGTGAACTGGATCTGGGCGAACACCGCAGTTCTGGCCAGGGCCGGGGTCTCGATCCCGACCAGCTGGGATGAATTCAACACGGCGGCGGTGAAGCTCAAGGCGCTGGGCATCACGCCGCTGGCGCACGGTGGCCAGGCCTGGCAGGACGCGACCGTCTTCGAGAGCGTGGTGCTCGGCATCGGCGGCCCGGCCTTCTACCGGAAGGCGCTGGTCGATCTCGATCCGGCGGCGCTCAACAGTGCGACGATGGTCAAGGTGTTCGACCAGATGCGCACCCTGCGTGGTTTCGTCGACAGCAATTTCTCGGGCCGCGAGTGGAACCTTGCGACCGCAATGGTGATCAATGGCGAGGCGGCGTTCCAGATCATGGGCGATTGGGCCAAGGGCGAGTTTACCGCCGCGGGCAAGACGCCCGGCAAGGATTACCAATGCAACCCCACGCCAGGCGCCGGCTTCCTGTACAATGTCGATAGTTTCGCCATGTTCAAGGTATCCGGCGCGGACCGCGAGGCCGGGCAGAAGCTGCTCGCCAAGTTGATCGTCGGCGAGAACTTCCAGAAGACGTTCAATCTTGCCAAGGGCTCGATACCGGCCCGGCTCGGCACGCCGCTCGGCGAATTCGACTACTGCGCGCGGCGTTCCGCCTATGACATGGACGTCGCCGCCAGCAGCGGGACGCTGTTGCCGAGTTATGCCCACGGTATGGCGCTGCGCGGGCAGCAGGCCGGGGCGATCACCGACCTGGTAACGCAGCACTTCAATTCGGACATGAGCTCGGCGCAGGCGGCCAAGTCGCTGGCCGACGCCGTCGCCAATTCGCGTTAGACCCGCACCCGTCACCAGGGGAGCCGCACGTGGCGGCGGCCCCGGCGACGGGACAGGTCTCGCCATGTCCGGCTGGCTGACGCGAAACATCCCGAAGATCGTCGTCGCGCCCTCGCTCGCGGCGGTTCTGTTCTTCGTATACGGGTTTATCGTCTGGACCGGCTACGTCTCGCTGACCCGGTCGCGAATCATGCCGCGATACGATTTCGACGGCTTCGGCCAGTACGTAAAGTTGTTCCGCACGCCACGCTGGGACGTGGCGATGGAGAATCTCTTCGTTTTCGGCCTCCTGTTCATCGCCGTTTCGATCGCCCTCGGCCTGCTGCTCGCGGTGTTGCTCGACCAGCGCATCCGCGCAGAGGGCGCGATTCGCACGATCTACCTGTATCCGATGGCGCTGTCGTTCATCGTCACGGGCACCGCCTGGAAGTGGATTCTCAACCCGGGTCTCGGCATCGAATCGGTGGTCCGGTCCTGGGGCTGGGAAAGCTTCAGCTTCGACTGGCTGGTCGACCCGGAGATGGCGATCTACACGGTGGTGATCGCCGGCGTCTGGCAAGCGTCGGGATTCGTCATGGCGCTGTTCCTGGCCGGGCTGCGCTCAGTCGATCAGGAGGTCATAAAGGCCGCCATGGTCGACGGCATCAACCTTCCGCGCATCTATGTCAGCATCGTCATCCCGTCGCTGTCGCCGGTGTTCCTCAGCGCGGTCATCGTGCTGGCCCACCTGGCGATCAAGAGCTTCGACCTGGTCATCGCGCTCACCGGCGGCGGTCCGGGCTACGCCACCGACCTTCCCGCCACCTACATGTACGCGATGGCGTTCTCGCGCGGGGATCTGGGTCAGGCCGCGGCCAGCGCCACGGTCATGATGATGACGGTGGCGGCGATCATCGTGCCCTACCTCTATTCCGAGTTGAGACCACGCCATGACTGATGCGACGCTGACGAGCGCGCCGGCAGGCCGTGCGACGCGGCGCGGTATCGTGCGCGTCGCGCTGCGCGGACTGCTTTATCTGCTGCTGGCCCTGTTCGTCGCCTACTACATTCTGCCGCTCTTCGTGATGGCGGTCACCTCGCTGAAGAGTCTGGACGAAATTCGCGCCGGATCGCTGATGAGCCTGCCGGACAGCGCCAGCCTCGTTTCGTGGGCGACGGCATGGAGTTCGGCCTGCGCGGGCATCCAGTGCGAGGGGCTGCAGCCGTTCTTCTGGAACAGCGTAAAGATGGTCGTACCGGCCGTGTTCCTGTCCACCTTTCTCGGCGCCGTGAACGGCTACGCGCTGTCGCACTGGCGCTTCCGCGGCGCGAATCTGATCTTCGCATTGATGCTGTTCGGCTGCTTTATCCCGTTCCAGGTGGTCCTGCTGCCGATGGCGCGCACGCTGGGATTGCTCGGACTTGCCGGCTCGTTGGGCGGTCTGGTCCTGGTGCACGTCGTCTACGGGCTGGGGTTCACCACCCTGTTCTTCCGGAACTACTACGTCACGATCCCGGTGGAGCTGGTGAAGGCCGCCAAGATCGACGGCGCGGGGTTCTTCACCATCTTCTTCCGGATTTTCCTGCCGCTGTCGCCGCCGATCATCGTGGTGACCGTGATCTGGCAGTTCACCCAGATCTGGAACGACTTCCTGTTCGGCGTGTCGTTCAGCCAGGCCGGCACGCAGCCGGTCACGGTGGCGCTGAACAACATCGTCAACTCGACCACCGGCGTGAAGGAATACAACGTCGACATGGCCGCTGCGATCATCGCCGGTTTGCCGACCCTGATCGTCTACGTGCTGGCCGGCAAGTACTTCATCCGCGGCCTGACCGCGGGCTCGGTGAAGGGTTAAGACGATGGCCGCACAGAATGACGCCGTCCTGAAGATCGAAGGCCTGACCAAGAGCTTTCAAAACGTTCACGTCCTGATGAATATCGACCTGGCGATCGAGGAAGGGGCGTTCCTGGTGCTCGTCGGGCCGTCGGGCTGCGGCAAGTCGACACTGCTCAACTGCGTCGCCGGACTGGAGGCGCCGACGTCGGGCCGGATTCTGATCGGCGGGCGTGACATGACCGACGCGGCGCCGAAGGACCGCGACATCGCCATGGTGTTCCAGTCCTATGCGCTCTACCCCAACATGTCGGTCGCCAGGAATATCACCTTCGGCATGAAGGTCCGCGGCGCAACGCGCGCGGAGCAGAGATCGGCGCTCGAAAAGGTCGCGCACATGCTGAAGATCGATCATCTACTCAACCGGCGGCCGGCACACCTCTCCGGCGGTCAGCGGCAGCGCGTGGCGATGGGGCGCGCCCTTGTGCGCCAGCCGAAGCTGTTCCTGTTCGACGAGCCGCTATCGAACCTGGACGCCAAGCTGCGCGTCGAGATGCGGGCCGAGATCAAGCGCCTGCACCGGGCGCTCGGCGCCACCATCGTCTATGTCACCCACGACCAGACCGAGGCGATGAGCCTGGCCACCGAAGTGGCGGTGATGGAGGGCGGCGTTATCGCCCAGCTGGGGCCGCCGCAGCAGGTCTATGACTATCCGGTCAATACCTTCGTCGCCGGCTTCATCGGCTCGCCCGCGATGAACTTCATCAATGGCCGCATTAGCAAAGACGGCGGCGCGATCCGCATACAGGTCTCGTTCGACGGCGCGACACGGGAGCTGCCCGCCGACCACTACCCCTTCGGCGGGGGTATCGAGGACGGGGCCGAAGTGATCCTCGGCATCCGGCCGGAGTATGTCTCCGGCTCCGACCCTTCCGCCGACAGGCCGAACGTAGCGCTGGATCTCGTACCGACGCTGGTCGAAACAAACGGCTTCGATCAGCACGTCAACCTGGCATTCGGCGACAGCGAGATCAGCGGTCGCTTCAGCCCGCGCGAGCAGATCAAGCTCGGCACGCCGGTCCGCACGCGGATCGACCTGTCGCAGATATCGGTGTTCGACCGCGAGACCCGCCAGAGGCTCTAACCAGGCCATCACGTCCTTATTTTCAACTCTTCGCGGATCGTCGTGATCTGGTCGGGGACGGAGATTTCGCACTCCGTCGTCACCTCCAGTTCGCGATCCTCGTAGACGCTGTCGCTTTTGTGCTCTGCCGCCCACGCCTCGACGGCCTCGTCGCGCCCCATTATCAGTGCGCGGATCTGCGGCCGGAACAGAACGAGCAGGTTCGACAGCCAGAGATTGACGGCCCATGACGGGCGGACATGATCGATGACGAAATAATTGACCATCCGGCAAACGTCCTCGGCCGAATACCAGATCTCACCGGTCACCCACCGGTTGGTCGTGAACAGCTTGCTGGGAACACCCTGCTTGTCGCAGGAAATCGCGATCAGATGGCTCAACGCATCGTTCTCGCCCTTCGGTGGCTCGAAATCGGGCAGCGGTGCGGGCGCGATGCCTGGCGGCATGCCCTTCGGCCTGAGGAAGGTGTGGAAATGGCCGTGCTCGCCCGGGCGCTCTTCCTTGGGATGGGCGTGATAATAGTATTGCGCGTTGCTGCGCGGGTCGAACACGTCGCCCTCCGGATAATGGTTCCATTCGTAAAAGGTTTCGACATCGTGCAGCAACTCGCCGACGATGTTGTCGCCGGTATTGCCGAGCACGCGCACGCTTTCCAGAACCTTCTCGCCAGCCACAAGCATGGCCGCAAGCTGCGCTTCCGACAGGGCGGCCAAATCGGCCGTTTCAATTTGCGTCAACACACCGTATCCCTTCCACTCTTGTCGCAAGGTTGTATCGGCCGGATCCCGGGAATGCCAGTCACCTCTTGTTGAATGTCATTCCGGCCCGGCACCCCGGACCAGCCGGAACCCGATCAGGATATGCTTCAGGGCCGCGAGCCGGGAATGGCGCGCCGCCGGGCGGCATACGCCGCATCCCTTGTCGTCCCAGGAACCGCCCTTGTCGATGAAGCGGTTGCCGCCGGCCGGCGTCGCGGTCCATTCGAACACCTGTCCCGCCGCATCGAGCATGCCGAAAGGGCTGGCACCCGCCGGGATACTGCCGGCCGGGACCGAATCGAAGGGTCCGTTGTCGTGACTGTTGAGTCGTTGGGGATCGAATTCGTCACCCCAGGGGAAGCGGCGGCCGGCCGTTCCCCGCGCCGCCTTCTCCCATTCGGCCTCGGTCGGCAGCCGCCACGCGACGCCGGTTTCGGCACTGAGCCATGCGGCAAAGGCCGTGGCGTCGGCATGGCTCACCAGCACCACCGGATGGACTCCCCGCCGCGGCGGGGGACTGCCTTCGCGCCACAGAAACCGCTCGACCAGCCCGTACGGGTGGATCAGGCCCTGGCGCTCCCACGTCGTCCTGTCGATATAGGGCGCAGGCCGGCGCGCCGCCAGCAGGAAGCGGGCATAGAGGTCGTTGGTCACGGGGCGCTGCATGATGCCGTAGCTTCCGGTCGTGACGACCCGGCGGGGCATTTCGCGACTGTACCAGCCCTGCTGCCGCGTGGCGCTGTGGCCGTAGGCTGCCTCGTCCAGATCGTAGGCGGCCTCCCGTTCCGCATCGTCCGATCCCATCATGAACGGCCCGGAGGCCACGGGCACCACCACCGGCTGGTACGGCGCCGCGGGCGCCGTACCAGACAGGAGGCCAAGCAGGATCGGAATGACCAGAAGACGTCGCATCGCTCTCCGCTGTTAACGATCGCATGCGTATGCTGCCACTATTCGGCGATGTGGCCAAGTGCTTCGAAGTACCTTCCGCGCATCGAACCTGGAGGGCCAGGTCGGACACCAAGGAAGCGGTTGGGCGATTCGACGAACAGCTATATCCTCTGTTTACGTTCTGCATATATCATCCACCTGCTTGCCATGCCCCGATTTGGATTCATAACCGCCTTGGTGCTGTCTCTTGGCGTCGCCACCACCGGCGCCGCCGCGGCGGACCCGCTGGAATTGCGGGGCGAGGTGAGTCGCGGCGATACGCTGGTCCACCGGTTCGATCATGACGGCGCCGGATACGAGTTTCGTCTGGTGCCGACAGGCGGCGGCTGGACCATCTGGATCGGCGATCCGATGCAGCGCGACCAGAATTACGTGACCGCCGTAACGCCACCCTTCCGCGGTATAAATCCTGCGGTCATTCAGGGTTGGCATTTCCGCAACAGGGACAACACCGGCCCGAACGAGCCGGGAGACGGCAATGTCAACGCGCCACAGATGGAGCGGCGCTTTGCCTTCGTACGGGACAGCGCCGGATACCAGGCGGCGCAGGAGGCGCTGGAAGTCCTTCTTTGGCCTGGCGAGCGTTCGGAAGAGAACGTCAGGAATGCGGAAAACCAGTTGGCCCTGGTGCCGCGCATCGAAGGCGCAATGCGGATCGAGGCGCTGGAGCTTGGCAATCTGGTCGCGGGCGAGCAGGCGCATGTTGAGCGCATGGCCTTCCGCATCAGTCTTGAACTGCCCTGAAAATGGCTCGATTGCTCCGTTTCTTAGCCACGTTCACCTGGCCTTAATAAAGAGCCGCCAAATATACGTCGCGATCGGGTCGCTTGGCGCAGAGGCGCTTCCGCCCGTTGCGGACGGCACTTGCCGCGGTCGCCCGGATAGCAGGAGGAGCCGACCATGACCACCCTCATCCTCGCCGTCGTCGTCGTTCTCGTCGCCTGGTTCGGCGCCAGCTACGTCACCTCGACCGACCCCGCTCAGGACCGACTGCTGTCGTCCGCCCGGCTTGCCATACGCGGCCTGGGTTTTCTCGTTGCGCTGGGCCTCGTCGCGTCTCTATCGTTCGTATACGTCGACAAGGACCAGACCGGCCACAAGGACAAGGTATACGGCTTCAACGCCCTGAAGGAGGGTGGCATCCTGGCGACCCAGGGGGAAATGGGTCCGCAGGCGGACGTCCTGCCGCCCGGCTTCCATTTCCAGCCGGGTCTGCGCATTCAGTATAACGTGACGATGCAGGACGTTATCGAAATCCCGTCGGGAAAGTACGGGTTCCTCGTGGCGCGCGACGGCGTTCCGCTGCGCGATGAGCAGACCTACGCCAACCCGTTCGCCGCGGATGACGCCGACAAGATGATCAACGATACGGCATATTTCCTGACCAATGGCGGGCAGAAGGGACCACAGACCACCGTACTTACGCCTGGAAAGTACCGCCTGAACGGGTTCTTGTGGGATGTCCAGATCGGCGACGTCACCGACATCCCGAAAGGCTTCGTCGGCGTGGTGAAATCGAATGTCCGTTCGCGCGTCGACTTCGGCAATCTGCGCGCCGAACGCCCGGAGGATTGTTCGCCGACCGCCGATGTCGGCGAAGTCGAGGGTGTGCTCAGCGTGCCGCTGGTTCCGGTCGGCTGCATCGGGGTCTGGGGAAGGGCGCTGAACCCCGGCAAATACTACATCAACGAGAAGGCCTACACCGTCACCCTGGTCGATACGCGGGTGCAGACCTGGGAATACCGCGGCGGCTTCACGCGGCGGCAGATTTCGCTGGCCGTGGACCAGCAGGGGCGCATCACCCAGCGCGAGGAGTCGGAAAACATCAAGGTGCCGCAGCATGCGGCCGACGAGGCGATTTTCCTGAAGGTCGAGGGCTGGACCATCGCCCAGCAGCTGCGCGTCCTGGTCCAGGTCACGCCCGCACACGCGCCCTTCGTGGTCGCTTCGGTCGGCGGTCTGCAGGAGGTCGAGGACCGCATCATGAGCCCGGCCGTGCAATCGGTCGTGCGTAACGTTGCCGGCGGCGTGATCCGGGTCCCGACGCAGGTCCTCGACGAGCGCGGCGCCCCGATCCTCGACGAGAACGGCGAGCCGCAGATGCGCACCGTTACCCGGCGGGTCCGCGTGCTGGACGTAATCGAGAACCGCACGGCGCTGGAAGAGGCCATCGAGGTGATCATCCACGACGAGGGCCTGAAGGCCGGCGTGGACATCAAGGAGGTGCGCCTGCTGGAGCCCGACCTGCCGCCCGAACTGCTGGTCGCCCGCAAGCGCGAGCAACTGGCACAACAGCTCGCGAAGGCCTATCATCAGGAGCGCGGCGCCCAGAGCGAGCGCATCAAGACCGAGCAGACCCGCGCCACCGCCGACCAGCAGGACAAGCTGGTGGAGGCGCAAATCGAGGTGAAGCGGTCCGAACAGTTCGCCATGGCGCGCCGCAACGAAGGTCAGGGCGAGCGCGACAAGCTGATGCTGATCGCCGAGGGCCAGAAGTCGCAGTCGGAAATCCTGGGCCAGGATCGCGTAGTGGAGCTGCGCAAGTTCGAGTTCGTGGTCGGCCGGCTGCTGGATTTCTTCGACGGCAACCCCGATGTGCTGACCTCAGCGCTGACCAATGCGCACAAGTTCGTGCCGGAGCGGGTCTTTACGCTGGGCGGGAGCGGGGGTCCCAACAGCCTTGCCGGCGCTGCGGGCGTGCTGGGCGACTTCCTGGACAGCGGGTCGAAGAAGGGAGACGCGGCGGCGCAGTAGCGCGGCGGAACGCCGCCTCAACCCCGGATCACAAGGACCGAGCAGTCGGCATGACGCACGACGCGGGCGGCGTTGGGGCCGAGCAGGTAGTCCGCCTGCCCCGGCCGGTGCGCCGCCATCACGATGAGGTCGGCGCCGACCCGCTGCGCGGCGTCGAGAATTTCCTCGTACACGGTGCCGTGGCACACATCGCTCACAACGTCCAGGTCGCCGGGAATATGCGTCGCGATGAATTCCTTCAGCGCCTTGCCGGCATCGGCCAGTGCCCGGTTCTCGTAGCCATCGGGAAAGAACGAGCCGACGATGGACATCCCGAAGTCGGGTATGACGGTCATGACATGCAGCTTGGCGCCTTGCAGTCGGCAAAGCTCGAGCGCGGTGGGCAGCGCCTTTTTCCACGACGACTCCTCGTTCAGATCGACCGTCAGCAGGATGGTCTGGTACATGGTTTGCCTCGCTATGCTGTCGCCGCGGCCGAAGCCGGGCGGCGACGGCGCTGCAAGAGCACGATCATGCCAAGCAGGGCCAGTGTCGGGATGTAGATCAACTGTTTGGGCGGCTGTTCGGCGTCCACCTGGACATCAAGAATCTCCCAGTCGAAGTCGACGCCGGCCTGCTCGGCGGCCGTGCCGAAGACGATGTTGTCGACCAGCGTCTTGCCGCCCTGTTGGCGCGCCTCGATCCCGCCATGGGCGAGCCGTTCCGCGCCGGGCCCCGCCGGTCCGAGCGGCAGCGGCACGAACTTGGTGACGAAATCGCCGTCGATCGTCTCGCCGGACATGCGGACACGCAGAACGGTATTCGGCGGCTGCGCTTCGGCGATCGCAACAATTTCCCCGGCCGGGCGGGTTTCGAGCGGCGCCACGATCATGTCCATCCAGAAGCCGGGCCGGAACAGCGTCAGCGCGATGACGACCAGCATCAGCGACTCCCACAGCCGGCTGCGCACAATGAAATACCCCTGCGTGCCGGCCGCGAACAGCAGCATCGCCGCCACCGCCGAAACGACCACCAGCAGCAGATACGGCACGCTGTCGATGCCGATCATCAGGAGTTCGGTGTTGAAAATGAACAGGAACGGCAGGATCGCCGTGCGGATATCATAGGCGAAGCCCTGCAGACCGGTGCGGATCGGATCGCCCTGCGAGATCGCCGCAGCGGCGAACGCGGCAAGTCCGACAGGCGGCGTGTCATCCGCCAATATGCCGAAATAGAAGACGAACATATGCACCGCGATCAGCGGCACGATCAGGCCGGACTCGGCGCCCAGCGTGACGATCACCGGCGCCATCAGGGTCGAGACCACGATATAGTTGGCCGTGGTCGGCAAACCCATGCCCAGCAACAGGCTGATGAAAGCGGTAAACAGCAGCATCAGGATCAGATTGCCGCCGGAGATGAATTCGACGAATTCGGTCATCACCAGTCCGATACCGGTCAGCGTCACCGTGCCGACGACGATGCCGGCAACCGCGGTGGCGATGCCGATGCCGATCATGTTGCGGGCGCCGGCCGCCAGTCCGGCAACCGTATGCGACCAGCCGATGCGGATGGCGGCGATGTAATCGGGATCTTGGCCCCGGAAGAACGCCTTCAGGGCATCCTGCGTGACGACGACGAAGATCATCAGCAGCGAGGCCCAGAACGCGGCCAGCCCCGGTGAGAAGCGCTCGACCACGAGACACCAGATCAGCACCACGACCGGCAGCAGGTAGTGCAGGCCGGATCGGACGGTCGGCGCGACCTCCGGCAGGTATTTCATATTCGCGATCTCGCTCTCCGATGCGAGATTCGGAACCCGGGCGGCAATCCGGACGAGATACAGATAGGCGGCCAGGATCACCGCCGTGGCGATCCAGATCGACGCGTCACCCGCCACATCCTTCACCCAGCCGAAGCCGTAGTAGATGATGCCCGAAAGGATGACGATGCCGCCGGCGGTCAGGGCGAAGCCGATCAGCCGGCGCGCCAGCGGCGAAACAGTGCGTCTCGGAATCCCCTGCATTCCGGCCTTTAGCGCTTCGAGATGCACGATATAAACGAGCGCGATATAGGAGATCACGGCCGGCAGGAACGCGTGCTTGATCACTTCGACGTAGGAGATGCCGACATATTCGATCATCAGGAATGCTGCCGCGCCCATGATCGGCGGCATCAGCTGTCCGTTGGTCGAAGAGGCGACCTCAACGGCGCCGGCCTTTTCCGCCGAGAAGCCGACCCGCTTCATCAGCGGGATGGTAAACGTGCCGGTGACGACGACGTTGGCGATCGACGAGCCCGAGATCATACCGTTCATGGCAGACGACACGACAGCCGCCTTGGCGGGCCCGCCGCGCAGGTGGCCGAGCAGCGAAAAGGCGACCATGGTGAAGTAATTGCCGGCGCCGGCCTTGTCGAGCAGCGCACCGAACAGCACGAACAGGAAGACGAACGTCGTCGACACCCCGAGGCCGATGCCGAAGACGCCTTCCTGGCCGAGCCACAGATGCGACATCGCCTTTTTGAAGGAAGCCCCCTGCCAGGCGATCACCTCCGGCGCCAGGTGGCCGAAGAACACGTAGGACAGGAACAGCAGCGCGACCACCAGAAGCGGTGGCCCCAGCGACCGCCGCGTCGCTTCGAGCAGGCAGACAAGGCCGATTCCGGCCGCGACCAGATCGTACCATTCCGGCAAACCTGGACGGCTCGAAAGCGGTACCGCCATCACCGCGGTATAGCTCGCCGCCGCCGCACCGATGATGGCGATCACCCAGTCCTGAATCGGGATCCGGTGGCGCGGCGATCGCTTGAGAGCGGGAAACGAAAGGTAGGCCAGGAAGATCGCAAACGCGAGATGGATCGACCTTGTATGGGTGTCGTTCATCAGCGGGATGTAGTCGGCCAGCATGTAGGGCAGCGGGGATGCAATCCAGATCTGGAACACCGACCATGCGACCGCGACATAGAACAGAAGCTTGCGTGAGAACGGATCCCCCGGCGCGCGGGCTCCGGTATCGGCCTCGGCCACGAAATCTTGCGCCGATTTTTCGGTCATCATTTTATTGTCGGCCACCACCATTCTCCCCTGTCATAGGTTCGGCCTCCACCCGGCCACCGCGCGATCACATCAAGCCCTTTTCGGAAAAATACCGGATCGCGCCTTCATGGAGCGGTGCCGCAAGGCCTTCCACGATCATGCGTTTCGGATCCAGCGCGTCGAAGGCGGGGTACATTTTCTTGAACTGGTCGAGATTCTCGAACACAGCACGGGTGATCTCATAGACCGTGTCGGCATCCAGATCCTCGGAGACGACCACTGTCGCCCGCACGCCGAATGTAGCGACCGGTTGCTCATTTCCCCTGTAAATGCCACCCGGAATCGTCATGTAGGAGTAGTATGGATTTCTGGCCACCAGGTGATCGATTTCCGGCCCCTCGACATTCACCAGAACCGCATCGCAGAGATCGGTTGCCTTCTGGATCGATTTGTTGGGATGCCCCACGACATAGACCATCGCCTCGATCCGCCCGTGACACAGCGCAAGCGATTGCTGCGCCGCGGGCAGGCTGCCGGCAAAGGCAAAACTCTTGGGTGTCCAGCCCATCGCGTCCATGACGACCTCCATGGTGGACCGCTGGCCGGAGCCCGGATTGCCGAGATTGACCCTGCGCCCGGCCAGGTCCGCCAGTGAGCGAATGCCGGAATCGCGCCGCGCTACCAGGGTGAACGGCTCACCATGCACCGAGAAGACCGACCGGATATTGTCGTAGGATACATCCGCGAATTCCAGAAAATCCCCGGACTTGTTGTATGCCTTGAAGTGTACGTCCGACTGAACGATCCCGACTTCAAAGGCATTGAGCTGGACGCTGTCCATATTGAACCTGGAGCCCGGCGTGGGCACCGCGGAACACTCCAGCCCCTCCGTATGCCGCTCCACGAGACGGCAGATGCCGCGGCCGACCTGAAAATAGACACCCAGAACGCTGCCCGTTCCGATGACGACCTCGGTCGCGGTCGCTGCCGTCGCCGCAAACACGCCATGCAGCAGCGCGGCCGCGCACAGGATGCGCGTCCATCTTGCTCGGGATTGTATTGCGCGCGCAGGCCCAGGCATCGGACAGCCGGTATCGATGGTGTGCAACGAGGCGGGGGAACGGAGCGTGCCGCTCCCCCGGTCGCCGCATCACATCAGGCCGGCTTCCTTGTAATACTTTGCGGCCCCATCGTGCAGCGGGGCGGAAAGCCCGTCCCTGATCATCTCTTCCTTCTTCAGATTTGCGAATGCCGGGTGCAGCTTTTGGAAATCGTCGAAATTTTCGAAGACCGCCTTGACGACCTGGTACACGACGTCCGCCGGAACCCGCGTCGACGAGACGAAGGTGGCGCCGACACCGAATGTCTTCACGTCCTCCGGGTTGCCGCTGTACATCCCGCCGGGAATCGTCGCATAGCGGTAGAACGGGTTGTCCTTGACGAGCTTGTCGATCGCCGGCCCGGTGACGTCCACCAGCACCGCATCGCAGGACGAGACGGATTCCTTGGTCAGGCCGGACGGATGTCCGACCAGCCAGAAATAGGAGTCGATCTTGTTGTCGCACAGCGCCTGTCCGGTCTCCGCCGACTTCAGTTCGGCGGCCAGTTTCAGGTCGCTGCGCTTCCAGCCGAGCGCTTCCTCGATCACCTCCCAGGTCGCGCGTGTGCCCGAGCCGGGATTGCCGATATTTAGACGCTTGCCCTTCAGCTGGTCGATGTGGGTGACACCGGAATCGCGGCGCGCAAGGATCGTCACCGGCTCCGGATGCACGGAAAAGACCGCGCGCAGTTCCGGGAACGGCTGCCCCTCGAACGTGCTGGAGCCGTGATAGGCATGATATTGCCAGTCGGACTGGGCCACGCCCATGTCCAGCTCACCGGCCTTGATCGTGTTGATGTTGTAAACCGACCCGCCGGTGCTCTCCACCGAGCAGCGGATGCGGTGTTCAGTGCGGCCCTTGTTGACCAGACGACAGATGGCGCCGCCGGTGGGATAATACACCCCGGTCACACCGCCGGTGCCGATGGTGATAAAGTTGCCTGGCCCCTGTGCAACTGACGGCTCCTTATCGACCCTTGTGCTTAAAGCCCAGACGACAACAACCGCGGCAGCTATCAATATCGCCGCGATCAATATCTTTATTTTCATGAGAGGCTCCCGTATCTGGTTTAACCTGCGCCGTGTGCCGGCGCTGTTGTTCTTCAACGGAAACCGTGGTGCGAACCCGGCCGGGCCACCACCGTTGCCGTCCGTTCCTTATCCATAAGGATATGCACGACTATGCCTGCCCTTAACGCGCGGCGTCAACCGGGAATCCGGTAATTTCAGGGGCTTTCAGGGAAGCACGCCGCTTGCTTTGAAGGCGCGTTGCGCGCCCGCGTGCAGAGGCAGGGCGATGCCGGCGGTCGCCATGGTCTCGCGGTCGAGGCGGGCCAGCGCGGGGTGCTGGTCGGTCAATGCCGGCAGCGCATCCAGCACAGCTTTCACGACCGCCGCGACAATTTCGTCTTCGACCTGGGTGGTTGTCGCGAGGACCGCCCGCAGACCGAAGGTCGGGATGTCGTCGGGCGCGCCGGCATAAAGGCCGCCGGCCACGATGGCCGCCGCGAGTTCCTTGCGGTCCTCGACAAGCTTGTCGACCGCGTCGCCGGCTATCGGAACCAACCGCAGATCGCAACGTTGCATCGCGTCGGCCAGGACGGGCGACGGGTGGGCGGCGACAATCGCTGCGGCATCCAGTTCTCCGATGCACAGTGCGGTGAACTGCTCAGCCGTCGAAATCTCCATGAGCTGCGCAAGGTCATCCTCATCCAGATCGATCGCCCGAAGCAGCGCATCGGTCAGGACACGCTGGTAGGTATAGGCCGGGCCCAGATTCAGGCGCTTGTTCTTCAGATCCTCCGGCTTCTCGATCCGCGCGCCCGCCCGGGCGACGAGGGTGAGCGCCTCGGCATGCAGCGACAGCACGGCGCGCAGCGTTTCGTCGGGTCCGTTGGGTCGGAACAGGCTGGTTCCCCTTGACGCGTGCATCAGCCAGTCCGACTGAACCACTGCGAAATCCAGCAATCCGCCGGTCAGCCGCTCGATGTTCGCGGATGAGTTTGCATTGCTTTCCACCAGGCAGCGCCTGTCCGGGGTCTGCTGAGAAACCACGCGGCAGATTGCGCCCGCAGCAGGGAAATAAACCCCGGCCACGTTGCCGCCGCCGATTACGATGTCGCGTTCGGGCGCCGCCTCGGTTGGGGCCGCGCCACTCTCCTCGGCCATGCCGCTTTCCTCGGGCTGGGCGGGGTCGTGGCTGTCCGCTTTCGCTGGCTGCGGTGCGGCCATCAATGCCGCAGCAAACAAGGCCGGAACGAGGGTCGATCGCAGTACGCTCATGGTCTCCCCAGATGGGCGCGGGCCCGGTCGGCGTCGGCAAGTGCGCGGCCCAACAGATTTGCTCCATCCGCGATCTGTCCGACAAGCGCCGCATTATCGGGAGCGACCGATCCGTCCGCCAGAAAAATATTGTTCTCGAAGCCGACCCGCGCATGGCCGCCCAGCGCCGCCGCCGTCAGGGCGCAGGCGCATTCCCGCGCGCCGAAGGCACAGATCGCCCAGTCGAGCGCCAGGCCCCCGTCAGCGTGCAGAACAGGCAGCAGATCGGCGGGGACGGATTTCTGGCCTGGCGTATACCGGCCCAGCACATGGAGGACGAAGGGATGGTCGTAAGGCACCACACCACGCAGACGCAGATCGGCGAAGCGCTCGCAGTCCTCCCGCGAGTACAGAATGAACTGCGGACTGATATGCTCGCCCTTGAGCCAGGACAGGAAATCGGCGAAGGCGCCAAGGGATCCGTCGTCGGGGCATAACTCGCGGATCGCCATCGATACCGCTTCGGGCCGAACGGCACGCACCGCCGCCATCTGCTCCTCCGGCTGGTAGATGCCGACCGCTTCGGTCGTCATCTGAATGATCATCGCATCGCCGGTCTCGCGTCGGACCGCGGCGATGGCGTCGGCGTAGGCGTCCGCGTCCAGACTGTGCGTCCCATCGGCGTCACGCACATGCAGATGGATCATCGCCGCCCCGGCTTCCCGGCACGCCGCGGCGGCGCGGGCGCATTCCTCGGCCGTGACGGGCATGGCCGGATGGTCGGCCCTGGTCTTGCGCGCCCCGTTTGGCGCGACCGCCAGAATCAGCGGTGCGTCAATGTCGAAATTCTGCCCGGTCATGCCGCCGCCTCGATCGCCGCATCGATCGCCGCGGCCAGACGGTCAACGATCATCTCGACATGTTCCGGTTCGACGATGAACGGCGGCGCCAGCAGAACGTGATCGCCCTTCTTGCCGTCGACCGTGCCGCCCATCGGGTAGCAGATCAGGCCGCGCTGCATCGCCTCTGCCTTGATGCGGGCGTGCAGCCGCCGGGCTGGATCGAAAGGCGCCTTCGTCGCGCGGTCGGCGACCAGTTCGACACCTCGGAACAGGCCGCGGCCGCGAATGTCGCCGACATGCCGGTGATTGCCGAGCCGCTCGGTAAGCGTCCGGTCCAGCAACTCGCCCACCGCCCGCACGTTGGCCAGCAGGCCGTCCCCGGCGATTACCTGCTGCACCGCCAGCGCCGCCGCGCAGGCCGTCGGGTGGGCCATATAGGTGTGGCCATGCTGGAAGAACCCGGAGCCGTCGCGGATCGTATCATGGATCCTTCCAGCCACCATGGTCGCGCCGATCGGCTGGTAGCCGGCACCGAGCCCCTTGGCCACGGTCATGATGTCCGGCGCCACGCCGTCCTGCTCGCAGGCATGCAGCGTTCCGGTGCGGCCCATGCCGCACATCACCTCGTCGAGGATCAGCAGCACGCCGTACCGGTCGCAGATTTTACGGATACGCCTGAAATAGCCGTCCGTCGCGGCGACCGCGCCGAGAGTCGCGCCGACCACCGTTTCGGCGACGAAGGCGATGACGCTGTCGGCGCCGAGCTCGAGGATTTTTGCTTCCAGTTCGTCGGCGACGCGCCGGCCGAATGCCTCCTCGGCCTCGCCGTCCTCGGCCCAGCGGTAAGCGAAGCAGGGCGATATATGATGCGTTTCGATCAGCAGGGGTTCGTACTGCTGCCGGCGCCACATGTTTCCCCCGGCCGCCAGCGCACCCAGGGTATTGCCATGATAGCTCTGCAGCCGTGCGATCACGTGCCGGCGCTGCGGCTCGCCGATCTCGACGAAATACTGCCGCGCGAGTTTGAGCGCCGCCTCCACGGCTTCCGAGCCGCCGGATACGAAATAAATATGGTTGATGCCGTCCGGCGCGTCCGCCACCATCCGGTCGGCCAGCGCCTCGGCCGCCTCGCTGGTGAAGAAGCCGGTATGGGCGAAGGGTATGGCGTCCAGTTGCGCCTTGATCGCGGCAATCACCCGTTCGTTGCTGTGCCCGAGGCAGGACACCGCCGCCCCGCCGGACGCGTCGAGATAGCGCTTGCCCTCCCGGTCTTCGATGAACACGCCGTCGCCCTTTGCGGCGATAGGGTATTGCGCGCTCGTATGCCGGTGGAAGACGTGGGTCATGACTGCGGCAATCCCTGACTGGCAAGCCGCCCCGCACCCGCCTGGGCGGCGGCCCATAATGGCGCCGCCCCCGCCCGAGGTCCAGACGATGCAGCTCTGTTGCGGCGGATATTTCTCATCTACTCCGCCCGATTCTTCTCCGGCCTCATCCGCCGGACTTACCCGTAATCGTTTCGCCCTCGGTAAGGGTCCAGACGACGACTCCCTTGAGCGTTTTGCCCAGCGCGCCGTCGAATGCCCTGACGATGGCCTCCATGGAGTTTTCTTCCGCGGGTACAACATCCTCGAAGGTCTCAGAGGCCACGATGACCCGTTGCGGCATCTTCACCAGCTTGGCCGCGATGCGCACTCGGACCTGCGGCGCCCGGCCCGAACCCGTGGCCTCGCCCTGCGGCTGGCCGGCCCCCGGCTTACCGTCGTATTCCGCCTGGAACTCGCGCAGCTCGGTCTTCAGCAGGATATTGGAGCGCAGCCCGACCGCATCCCGGCCCACCGCGATGATCTTGCCCGAATTCTCGAAGCTCTCGACCAGAAGCCGCTGGACCATTTCCGGCGCCCGGTCGGTCCAGTTGGAGCGCGCGAAATAGTCCAGTTCGATCTGGCTGTAGGCAACCGCGATCCGCGGAGTATTGAGGCCCGCCGGCGATGTCGTCTGCTCGACCAGCAATTGCCAGTCGACCTCGGGAAGGTCGCCCGGATAGGTGCTTTTCGGCGTCAGCACATAGAGCTGCGCCGGCTCGCCCGTGCCCGGCAGCTGGACGTCGCAACCGGTGGCCAGCACGAAGGCCGCGCCCAGGACCAGTGCCGCGGCGGTCCTTGCGCCGGGCCATTTGGTTCCGAATATACGCATCAATCCACCTCTACTCCCTGCTGTCGGTCGCCAAAAAAGAAGCGCGCCGGATCGCGGTTGACGTCGTCCACCAGCCGGCTTAGCGCCGCGACCAGTATCCGCGCCTCGGCCATGAGCTGGGTGAATTCGTACAGCCCGGTTTGACTGAAATCGCCCAGGGAATCGCTGTTCTTACTCAGCAGGTTCGCGAATTTGTCGGAGGCCACTGCCAGGCTCCCCGCGGCCCGTCTTACGCCGGTCAGCACGGCGCGCGTTTCCGTCGTCATGTCGTCGACGTCGCCTTCGACCGCTGCCAGCATATTGTCAGCGCGGGTGATCGCGTTGCGCAACTCCTCCATGACTCGCGCGCCTTCCGCCAGCATCGTTTCGATATCGTCGCCGCTGTCCGCCAGGCTGCCGGTCATTGTTTCGATGTTGCCGAGCGTGCTCTCGACATGCGCGAGGTTCTCCTCGCCCAGCAGTTTCTCCAGCTGGCCGATGACGTTGATCGTGCGGTTGAGCAACTCCGGCGC
Source organism: uncultured Alphaproteobacteria bacterium (assembly GCA_947259105.1). Taxonomy (GTDB): domain Bacteria; phylum Pseudomonadota; class Alphaproteobacteria; order UBA8366; family JADFVY01. Next base: position 95,549 of record CAMYKU010000003.1, on the reverse strand, counting down.
GGCGTCGATCAGCGCCGCAAGCTGCGAGGGATGCGAGCGGATGACTGCGCGGTCATGGCCGGGGGCGGGCTTGAGGTCCGGTGACTGCTGCGTGCCGCCGGCCAGCTGGATGAACGCGACGCCGGTAATGCCCTGCAGCGCGAGGGTCGCCTCGGTATCCTCCTTGATCGGGGTGCCGCCTGCGACTTCGACGGTGACCAGGATCCGCTCGACATTTTCCGGGTCGATCCGCATGTCGATGACGCCGCCGACCGGGATGCCCCGGTATTGCACGGCGTTCCCGGGCTTGAGGCCGGCGACGCTGCCCTCGAAATAGATATCGTAAAGGACCGTGGCGCGGTCGGTGCGGGAGCCGGTGACCCAGACCGCCGCCGCCAGCATCGCCACGATGCCGGCGATGACGAAGATCCCGACCAGCAGGTAGCTCGCACGTGTCTCCACTATGACCCTTCCCCGGACGCCATGTCCGCGGCTGCAAAAGCGGCGCGCGCCCGCGGCCCGTGGAAGTATTCCTGGATCCACGGATGCCTGTCGCGCATGTGATCGGCCATTGTGCCCACACGGACCTTTTTGTCCACCAGCACCGCAATGCGGTCGCAGATCGCGGCGAGGCTGTCGAGATCGTGGGTCACCATCACCACCGTCAGCCCCAGGCTCCGCTGCAAATCGCGGATCAGCTCATCGAAACCCGCGGCGCCGATCGGATCGAGGCCGGCCGTCGGCTCGTCGAGGAAAACGACCTCCGGGTCCAGCGACAGCGCCCGCGCAAGTCCGGCGCGCTTGCGCATGCCGCCGGACAGCTCGCCCGGATATTTCGGCCCGGCGTCCGGCGGCAGGCCGACCATGGCGATCTTCAGCGCCGCCAGCTCGTCCATCAGCGGCGCCGGCAAGCGCAGATGCTCGCGCATCGGCGCCTGCACATTCTCGGTGACCGTGAGCGACGAGAACAGGGCGCCGTCCTGGAACAGCACCCCGCAGCGGGTCTGGGCCGCGGCGCGCGCCTCGGCATCGCCGCGCAGCACGTCCACCCCCAGCAACTCGACCGCCCCCGCGCTCGGGCGGTTGAGGCCGAGGATGGTGAGCATCAGCACCGACTTGCCGGAACCCGAGCCCCCGACCACGCCGAGCACCTCGCCGCGCAGCACGTCCAGATCCAGGCCGTCATGCACCACCTGCCGGCCGAACTGGTTCCGCAGGCCGCGGATCCGGATCACCGCCTCGCCGGCCATCCTCAGACCCCCATCGCGGCGAACATGATCGAGAATACAGCGTCGGCGACGATCACCAGGAAGATCGACAGCACGACCGCACGCGTCGTCATCACGCCGACGCTATCGGCGCCGCCCGAAACCCGCAGGCCCTCGTAACAACCGACAACGCCGATGATAACGGCAAAGGCCGGCGCCTTGACCAGTCCGACGATGAAATGCGGGAGCGTCGCCGCCTCGCCGAGCCGCACCATGAACTGGGTGGTGTTCATGTCCATGCTGACGACCGCCATGGCGGCGCCGCCGAGCAACCCGATGACGTCGGCAAATACCGTCAGGATCGGCAGCGCGATGACCAGGGCGATGATCCGGGGCAGCACCAGTATCTCGACCGGGTCGAGGCCGAGCGCCTGCATCGCCGCGATCTCCTCGTTGACCTTCATGGTGCCGATTTCCGCGGTGAAGGCGGAGCCCGACCGGCCGGCGATCATGATCGCCGTCAGCAGCACGCCCAGCTCGCGCAGCATGGTGATGGCCAGCATGTCGATGGTCAGGATCTCGAAGCCCAGGCGGCGCAGTTGCACCGCGCCCTGATAGGCGATCACGATGCCGATCAGGAACGTCATCAGGAGGATGATCGGAATCGCGTTCAGCCCGGCACGCTCGATCTGGTTGGTCAGCGAGACGATGCGGAAGCGGCGCGGCCGCCAGGAAATCCGCGCCGCGGTCAGCGTGACCTCGCCGACGAAACCGACCAGCGCGGTCAATTCCCGCACACCGGCGACTGTGCTGCGTCCCAGCCGTTCGACCACGGCGGTCAGGGGGTTGCTCCGCGGCGCCTCCGGTGGCTCCCGTCCCTCGTTCCCGGCGACCAGCTCGAACAGCGGCCGCATCTGCGCGGCGATTCCTTCGAGGGCGACGTCCGCGCCGGTTTCCTCGTAGCGCCGCGCCGCCGCGCGCAGCAGGAAGACGCCGGCGGTGTCGACCCGTTCCAGCGCCGAAAGATCGAAGCGGACCTGCCCCGCCGGCCCGGGCGCCAGCGCGGCGACGGCCTGTTCCAGCGCGGCGGCCCCGGCGACGGTCCACGCGCCGCCCGCCGAAACGACGAGCCGTCCGTCCGCCTCCGCCTGCCTGATCCAGCCCGGCCCGTCTTCCATGCTCCCCCCATTCCCGTTCGCGCACGGAGCATAGCCGAGTCTCTTGCGGCGGCAAAGCGGGCGGACGATACCCCGCCGCCGGACGGGGGCGCCACCGCGATACCGGAGGAACAACCCCATGCACCGGCGTTTTCTGCGGGTTTCAGGACAGGTGCCCTTGTACGATCACGTGAGTGCGCACGCATCGGCCCCGCACGAACCCGGGCCGGGGCGACATGCTGCGCCGGATCGCCCCACCGCATTGCCCCCGCCCCTGCACCCCGCTAGAGTGCCGCCCGGCCGAATTCGTTCAAGGGCGGCGGAGCGCACGCATGGACCTCAAGCAGCACATTAGGAACATCCCGGATTTCCCGAAGCCGGGGATCAATTTCTACGACATCTCGCCGATGCTGGCCCATCCGCGGGCCTGGCACTACTGCACCGCCAAACTGGCGGCGCTGGTCGCGGACTGGGAGCCGGATATCCTGGTCGGCGTCGACAGCCGCGGGTTCCTCGTCGCGGCGCCGCTGGCACTGCATATCGGCTGCGGCTTCGCCATGCTGCGCAAAAAGGGCAAGCTGCCGGGCCCGGTCATCGCCCACACCTACGACCTGGAATACGGGACCGACACGGTGGAGATCCAGGCCGACGCCATCGCGCCCGGCCAGCGCGTGGCGATTCTGGACGATCTGATGGCGACCGGCGGCACCATGGCGGCCGGCATCGACCTGATCCGTGAGGTCGGCGGCGACGTGCGCGGCGCCGCCTGCGTCATCGAGCTGACCTTCCTGGGCGGCCGCGAGAAGATCGACGTGCCCTTCGAGGTGCTGCTGAAATACGACGCGTAAGGGACTCCCGCTTACGCCAACCGGCGCCGGATTAGCGCATTTCAAGATCGTCCGGCGCCGGCATCGAGCGACCTCATACTTCGAGACGGCGCTTCGCGCCTCCTCAGCATGAGGACACAAGCGCTGGGGCCTCATGCTGAGGAGGGCCTTAAGGCCCGTCTCGAAGTATGAGGTCGCGCCGCCGGCCCGACCCGATTCCACTTGAACGGATGATGGACTAGCTGTCCACCAGATGGTGTTTGCCGACAGGCGTCACGGTGCTTGCCTGCGGTCCTTTCTCGCCCTCGCCGGGGTGAATGACAAGGCGGACCTGGTCGCCGGCCTCCAGAGCCTCGAAATCGCCGCCGACCACGCTGTTCCTGTGGAAATAGATCTCGCGGCCGTCGCTGGTCGCGATGAAGCCGTGATCGTGGGACATGCCGGCGATCCTGCCGTGCACAGGCACCTCGTGCGTCTTTACCTTGCCGCGGCGCTTGCGCTCGTAATCCTCCAACCGGCGGACCGCCGCGTCGAAGGAATCGCGGATCGCCACGTATACGTCCTCATGCGCGTGGTTCAGCGGACCCTCATGGGTCACGGCCAGTTCGCCGCCGACGACACCGAGATCGATGCCGACGTGATAGAGCCTGCCCTTGCGGCCATGGCGGTGCGGCGCCTCGATCACCACCCGACAGCTCATCAGATGGCCGGAGAACCGCTCCAGCTTCCCGGCCTTTTCCCGCACATTGGCCTCGATGGCCTCGGAAGGCCCCATACCCTTGAAGGTGATCTGCAGTGGAATCGCGAACATGGCATCCTCCAATCGTGGAAGCCTTACGCGACGGCAGTCTGCCGGAAAACCGGTCGCCATGCCTTGATCAGGATCAACATGCGGTCGGAAAGAACCGCACCTATGGCCGCGCGCCGCGGTGTGAGACGCGGAATCGGCGCACACTCCGGAAGAGCCCGGAGCACACCTAATCCTCGGTTTTCAGAAGGTAATACTCGACCAGGATCTTCTCGCGGCTGAGCACGATCAGGGCGGCGGCCAGCGCGAAGGCGGCGCCCTCGCGGATCAGTTCGAGCGGGAACGCGAGGCACAGCAGGCCAAGAACGATGCCGCCCCACCATGAGAGCATGACGACGGACCGGTGCTCCTTGAATTCCTCCAGCAGCTCGGGATCGACGGGGCCGGGCTCGAACATGCGCGGCACCAGGGCCTTGCGCACCAGCCGGCGCAGGCCGAAGGCCATCGCGCCGGCGGCCACCGCAAAGGCCAGCTTCTCGACAAACCCGCCATAGGACAACGGCAGCAGCGCGCCGAGCAGCCAGACCACGACGATCACCATCAGCAGGGCAACGACGTTCACCGCCGCCGCCGCCGCGATGCTGGTGTTCAGGATGCGTTGCTTGTCCATGCGCGCGGCTCCGGCTCCGGCCGCACGTCGCGGCCGTCCGACCGATGATACCGGTCCGGTTCTTACGAAGTGTTAATCTGATCAGGCCGGGTTCAGCCGCCGGGCGAGGTCGAGCAGGACCTCGTCGCCGCCGCGGCGGCCGACGATCGAGAAACCGACGGGGCAGCCCTCGACCGTTGCGAACGGAATGCTGATCTGCGGCAGGCCGGCGTGGCCGGCGGCGCCGGTCATCAGCAGGATGCGCTTGCGCACGTCCGCCAGCCTGCCTTGCGGCTCGCCGGTGAAGGGGGCGATGCAGGGCGCGGTCGGCAGGGCCATCACCGCACCCTCGTTGAGCACGCCGCACAGCCCGCCGGCGAAATCACCGCGCCACTCGGTCCAGCGCGCGACCTCGTCGTCCGCGATCGCGGCGATCGCCCGGAAACGCTCGGCGATGCCGGGGCCGAAGGTGGGGTTCTCGGCCTCGACCCAGCCCCGATGGGTTTCCCAGGCCTCACGGCCCTGCAGCGCCATATATGCCGCGGCCTGCGGCTCGATGCTGCCGTTCTCGCCGATCAGGAATCCCTGGTGCGGCCCGACCAGCGCCTCCAGCCTGTCCAGCGCCGGGACGAGTGCCGCCTGCACCGCTTCGTCGGCCAGCGCCCAGATATCCTCGGGCACGTAGAGGCGGGTGAGGATCTCCGGCTCCCGCCAGTCGTCGAGCAGGATATGGGCGACGCCGGACATCACGGCCGGGTCGCGCGCGAACCAGCCGATCGTATCGTAACTCGCGGCCAGCGGCATGATGCCTTCCAGCGGGATGCGGCCGTGGGTCGGCCGCAGGCCGTAGATGCCGCAGAAGCTGGCCGGGATGCGCACCGAGCCGCCGGTGTCCGAGCCGAGCGCGAAATGCGCGTCCCCCGCCGCCACCGCCGCGGCCGAGCCGCTGGACGAGCCGCCGGCGACGCGGCCCGGCGCGTTCACGTTGACCGGCGCGCCGTAATGGGCGTTCTCGCCGATCAGCGAATACGCCATCTCCTCGGTCACTGTCTTGCCGATCATGGTGGCGCCGGCGTCGATCAGCTTCCGTACGACCGGCGCCGATTGCTGCGCCGGCTCGTGGGTCCGCAGCCAGTCCGGGTTGCCGCAGCCGGTGCGGCAGCCCGCGACGTCGATGATGTCCTTCACCGCGAAGGTCAGGTCGCTCAACAGGGCGTCTTCCTCGCCCTCGATCACCTTGTCGCAATGGGCGACGAACGCCCCGATATCGCCGCGGGTCATGCCTTTCCCTCCAGTGTGGTGATCGCCACACTAAAGCATTGCGAATTGACGGCACGGACGGCATGACGGAGAGTACGGCCCTTCGGCATCCACCCGAATCGTCGAGACATCATGCTCATAGCACAGATCACGGACACTCACGTCAAGCCCCGCGGCGAATTGCTGCTGGACCAGTTCGACAGCTATAGCGCCCTCGAACGCGCGATCGAGCGAATCAACGGCTGTTCCCCGCTTCCCGACCTGCTGGTCGCGACCGGGGATCTCGCGGCCGACGGCCGACCGGAGGAATACGCCGCGTTGCGCAGCCTTCTCGACGGCGCGCGTATGCCCTATCTGCTCTTGCCCGGCAATCACGACGACCGCGGCAACCTGCGCGACGCATTCCCCGGCCAGCCTTTCGAAGACGGGCGTTTTCTCATGTACGCAGCGGACGACTGGCCGCTGCGTATCGTGGCGCTGGACACCGTCGTTGCGGGCCGGCCCCATGGCGAGTTCTGCCCCGCGCGCTGCCGCTGGCTGGACGACGTGCTTTCGGAGCAGCCCGACAGGCCGACGGTCGTGATGATGCACCATCCGCCCTTCGCCACGGGCATCGCCCATATGGACGGCATGGGGTTGCTGGACCCGTCGGGATTTGCCGCGGTCGTCGCGAGGCACGGCCAGATCGTCCGCATTCTCTGCGGGCACATCCACCGGCCGATCCAGACCATGTTCGCGGGCGTGCCGGTCAGCGTCGCCCCGGCCACCAGCTTCCAGGTCGAGTTGAAGCTGGACGACTCCAAGGGCATCAAGTTGACGAAGGAGCCGCCTGCGTTTCAGCTTCACAACTGGTCGCCGGGTGGCGGGCTGCTGAGCCACACCGCCTATGTCGAGGATTTCGGCGCCTTGGTACGGCCGGAAACCTGCAAACAGACGGAGTCGGGGCTGGGGGAAAGCAGCTGTTAGCATTCGGCGGTTGGCTATTGGCACTTGGCACTACGCCAACGGCTAACGGCTGACGGTTGATTGCCGCCCGGGAAAAGCGCGATGACACGGACCAGAGGCGCCATAGCCGCGGGCGACGCGGCGACCGCAAATGCCGCCGCCGAGATGCTGCGCGACGGCGGCAACGCCTTCGACGCGGCGCTGGCGGCGTTGTGCACCGCGCCGGTGGCGGAACCGGTGCTGGCCTCGCTGGCCGGCGGCGGCTTCCTGCTGGCGGAGCCGGCCGAAGGCGAGCCGGTGCTGTACGACTTCTTCTGCCAGACTCCCAGGCGCAGGCGCCCGGCCGGTGAGGTCGAGTTTTACCCGGTGGACGTCGATTTCGGCACCACGACACAGGAATTCCATATCGGCATGGGTGCGATGGCGACGCCCGGCGTGGTGGCCGGACTGTTCGCCGTGCATCAGGATCTCGGCAGGCTGCCGATGGCCCGGATCGTCGAACCCGCCGCCCGGCTTGCCCGCCGAGGCGCCGAAATCTCGGCATTGCAGGCGCACATCCTGGATATCGTGGAGCCGATCTACCTGGCGACCGAATCGGCGACCGCCCTGTTCGAGAGCGCCGCGGCGCCCGGCCGCGTGCTGCGCGCGGGCGAAATCTACCGGCCCGGCGCCATGGCCGGGACGCTGGAGGCGCTGGCGCGCGAGGGACGCGACCTGTTCTATCGCGGCGCCATCGCATCGGAGTTCGTCGAGGCTTGCGCCGCGTCCGGCGGCACCCTGACGCGGTCCGATCTGCAGGGTTACGAGGTGGTGCGCCGGCGGCCGCTGGAACGGGGCTTCGGCGGCGCCCGGATCCTCACCAATCCACCGCCGTCCTCCGGCGGCCCGCTGATCGCCTTCGCCCTGGCGCTGCTGGACGGTCTCGAGGAGCGCAGCGCGCCCGACGACCCGGCCTGGCTGATGCGGCTGGCCGATGCCATGGCGGCGACCAACGCGGCGCGCACCGGCTGCGGGCTCGACGAGGGCTGCGATGCGGCACGGGTCGCGACGCTCCTGTCCGACCCGGTCGTGGCGGAATACCGGAAATCGATGCGGGGCCGTGCGCTGAAGCAGGGCGGCACCACCCATGTCAGCGTGATCGATGCCGACGGCAACGCGGCGGCGATGAGCGTGTCGAACGGCGAGGGTTGCGGCCACGTACTGCCCGGCTGCGGCATCGCGCCGAACAACATGCTGGGCGAGGAGGACATCAATCCGCGCGGCTTCCATGAATGGACGCCGGATACCCGCATCTCGTCGATGATGGCGCCGACCATGGTGGACCATGCGGACGGGCGGCGAACGGCGCTGGGCAGTGGCGGCTCGAACCGCATCCGCACGGCGATCCTGCAGGTGCTGATGAATGTGCTGCGCTTCGGGATGGGGCTGCCGGATGCGATCTCGGCCCCGCGCATCCACTGCGAACGCGGCCGGCTGAGCGTGGAAGCGGTCGGCGCGGACGGCGGCTTCGACGCGGACCGCATCGCCCGCTTCACCGACCCGTTCCCGGACAAGGAGCTGTGGGACCATTTCAGCATGTTCTACGGCGGGGTCCACGCGGTCGCCCTGGACCCCGCGACCGGCGCCTTCGACGGCGCGGGCGATAGCAGACGGGGCGGGATTTATGTTACAGTGTGACCCATCATGATCCGCTACTGCAACCAACGGGACTTCGAGGAGAGGATATCTTCGCCATCGTCAACGATGCGGCGCAGGCCTATAAGGACGTCATTCCCGAGGACCGCTGGCGCGACCCCTATATGCCGCGCGACGCGCTGGCGGCTGAAATCGCGGCGGGCGTCAAGTTCTGGGGATTCGAGGGGGACAATCGTCTGCTCGGCGTGATGGGGTTGCAGCCGGTACAGGACGTGGTGCTGATCCGCCACGCCTATGTGCGCTCGGCGATGCGCCGCCGCGGCATCGGCGGCCGGCTGCTGGATCACATCCGGTCCTTCACCGACGGCCCGCTGCTGGTCGGCACCTGGGCCGCCGCGAACTGGGCCATCGGTTTTTACGGAAAGCACGGGTTCCACCTTGTACCGCGCGAGGAGACCCACGCCCTGCTGCGCCGCTACTGGGACATTCCCGACCGCCAGGTCGAGACATCGGTCGTCATGGCGGACACGGGATGGCGCGCGACGCGTGACGCGGAAGGCGCGGTTACACGAGCCTGACCCTGGCTCCCGGGGTGGGGGAGCGGGCCGGAGCCGACCGATCTTGAAATGCCCTATTCCAGAACCTTGGGCCAGTTGGCGTCGGCCTTGGCGATATTGCCGGGGATATCCTGCGCCCAGCGCTTCTGGATGTCCTTGCTGTAGTTCAGATAGAGCTTGCCGTCGACGATGCGCCAGGCATCGGGATCGCTCTTTGCGGTGTAGCCCTGGCTGACCGCCCAGGCGCAATAGCCGCCATACTGCGGTGCATAGGCCTCCGGGCTCGCCTTGAACGCCGCGAGGTTCTCCGCGCTGGAAAAGCGCCAGGTGGCGTCGTTCCATTCGTATTCCAGGACACTGCGTCCCTCGACCGGCTTGCCTTGCGCGAAGTAGGCGACCGGGTCGTAGCCGCTGACGGCAAGATTGCCGAACGTGCCTGTAGAGACGGGATCCGCGGCGGCCGCCGGCGCAACGGCGACATGGGACAAGAGGCCGATGGAGATCAAAGCCGTGGCCAGAAACGGGCGGACAAGCATGACAGTTGCTCCTTCATGTTCGTGCTGTTTCCGATCGTGGCAGGAATTGTTCACGGAACTGTCCCGGCGGACGTCACGAGCGCTCAAATCCCGGTGACCCGGGCGGCGGGTGAGATCGGAATATGCAGTGCGGCGCGGCTAGAGCGGGCTTCTCACCAGGATGGCACCGGGTCAGATGTGGCGCGACAGTGGTCCGGCCAGCGCCTCCAGCGCGCCGCGGTCCAGGATTCCGATGCTGCCGCCCCTTTCCGCATGGACGATTCCCTTGCGGCGGAACACCGCCAGCGTGCGGCTCACCGTTTCGGCGGTCAGACCCAGATAATCGGCGATATCGCTGCCGCGCATCGGAATGTAAACGGTGTCGACCGGCTCCCCCCCCTTGCCGGCCTGGCGGCCGGCCAGGGTCAGCAGGAAACAGGCCAGCCGTTCGCTCGCCGACCTGTGGGCCAGCAGCAGCATGCGGTCCTGCGCCTCGGTCAACTCGTCAGCCATTGCGGCGATGAACGCGCGACGCACGCCTGGCACCTCGTCGAGCAGCCGCTCGAAGTCGCGGCGCGGATACGCCCGCAGCGTCACCGCCGTTACGGCGTCGGCACTATAAGCGTAGGTCGTCTCAGCGTTGAACGTGACGCCTAGAAAACTGCCGGGATACAGGAAGCCGGTGATCTGCCGCCGGCCGTCCGGCATCAGCTTGAAGACGCTGACGATGCCCTGGGATACGCTGTACAGTTCCGTTGCCGGCGCGCCCTCCATCATGACCGGCCGGCCGGCCGGCACGGTGAGGACCCGCGATATCGCCGCCAGCCGGTCTGCCGCCTCGCCGTTCAGGACTCGCAAGCTTCCGTCGTCGCGCCCGGCCGTCGTTTTTTCGTTTGCGAGTGGCATGCACAAGCCTCGGGAACAATTCCACCGGGTTTCGGCAACCCTCCGGTATGGGCTAGTGGTGTGTACTAGACATATGGCGCCCATGGGATCGCGTTTCCCGCCTCCTCGGCAGGAGGGTGCGCGCAGGCGATGCTGGAGCATCGTCAAGCGCGCCCGACGCACCGAGGGGGCGGGAAACGTGACCCAAAGGGCGGCCTTGAGCGCCCACCGGCCGCGTTGCGCGCCGCTTGCGATGCGCCGGTATCGCGGCGCGCCCCGCGCCTCGCCGGATGAACGCGCAAGACCGTCCCAAGGGTGCCATATGTCTGATACACACCACTAGGCATGAATTGCGCGTTATTGGATGAGAGTCAAGGGGTGCGCCGCAGGATATGGCGGCATCCGCTATCACTTTCTCTTGGCCCGTGTTAAATCGTTTCCCCGCAATGAAGAATCACGGCAGCCTGGCTCCGCCGACGGCGCCGCGCCGGCTGGCGTCGGCAGGTTGATTGGGGCCGCCGCAACGAAGGGTGCAGTGCTTGGAATTCATCAGCGATCCGTGGTTCTACGCGCTGGCGGTGCCCGCCGTCCTGATCGTCGGGTTTTCCAAGGCCGGGGTCGGCGGCGGGCTGGGCATCATGGCGGTGCCGCTGATGGCGCTGATCGTGCCGCCGGTCCAGGCGGCGGCGGTGCTGATGCCGCTGCTGCTGTTCATGGACGTGTTCAGCCTGCGCGCCTACTGGGGCATCTTCCACCGGCGCAACCTGATGATCCTGCTGCCGGGCTCGCTGATCGGCGTGGTCGTCGGCGGCCTGACCTTCCGCTACATGAACGACGACATGATCCGCATCCTCATCGGCGCCATCGCTATCCTGTTCACGCTGTACCGCTGGGTGGGCCTGCGGCTGCTCAAGCGCGCCGCAGACCATCGGGCGCCGCCGCACCGCGGGTACGGAACCTTCTGGGCGGCGGTCGGCGGATTCACCAGCGTCGTCGCCCATGGCGGCAGCCCGCCGGTGCATATCTACCTGCTGCCGCAGCGCCTGGACAAACGCGTCTTCATCGGCACCACGGTGATCCTGTTCGCGCTGGTCGACGTGATGAAAGTGGTGCCCTATACGCTGCTGGGCACGCTGGACGAGACCAACCTCGGCACCGCGCTGATCCTGGCGCCGGTCGCGCCCGTCGGCATCTGGCTCGGCGTGACCTTCCAGCAGCGCCTGCCCGAGGACCTGTTCTACCGGGTCTGCTACACGCTGATCTTCCTGACCGGCTGCCGCCTGGTCTGGCAGGGGGTCGAGGGGCTCGTGGCCGGAGGCCCATGAGCGAAGACCTCGATGTCGACGGCATCGACGCGCGCGGCTTTCAAGCCCGACTTGCCGGGCAGGGCCTGATCCGATCCGCTGTCGCGCCGATGCACGCTGTGGTATAGCGTGCCGTTACCGGTTCCGAGTTGAATGGGGTTTGCCTTTGCCTGGCTTCGCCGATCCGCCGTTTTGTGCCCTCGCGGTTGCGGAGGCCGGTATCGTCGGCCTTTCCGAGGGTGCGGCGGTCCTCGGCCCCGGCCTGCGGCAGTTCCGGAGCCCGCGTTGGTGAGCCGCCCCCGGATCGGGCTGGCGCTTGGCAGCGGGTCCGCGCGCGGATGGTCGCATATCGGGGTGATTCAGGCGCTTGGCGAGGCCGGCATCGAGCCTGACATCGTTTGTGGCAGCTCCATCGGCGCGCTTGTCGGAGCGGCCTACGTCGCCGGGGAACTGGAAATCCTGGACAAATGGGCGCGCTCGATCAACTGGCGGGATATCGTGCGCTTCATGGACGTCAGCCTCACCAGTGGCGGCCTGATCGAAGGCCGCCGGCTGATGAAATTCTTTCGCGAACGCCACGAAGATACGGCCATCGAGAATCTTCCCAAGCCGTTCGTCGCCGTCGCCACGGACCTCGTTTCGGGGCGTGAGATCTGGCTGCGCGAGGGGTCCATGGTCGAAGCCGTACGCGCATCCATCGCCCTGCCGGGGATATTCAGCCCGGTGCGCAAGGGTGAATGGTGCCTGATCGACGGCGGGGTCGTGAATCCGATCCCGGTGTCGGCCTGCCGCGCCCTGGGCGCCGAGATCGTCATCGCAGTGAATCTCAACGGCGATATCGTCGGACGCCATGGTATCCCGAAACGGCTGGCCATCCGCGAGAGTGCCGCGCCGGAACCAGAGACCGATTTCCTGGCCAAGCTGTCCGGCGACCTTCCCGCGGGGATCAGGAACGGCGTGAACGCAATCGCCGCCCAGTTGCTTGGAAAGCGTTCGGCCGGACCAGGATATTTCGACGTGATCGCCGGCGCGATCAATATCATGCAGGACCAGATCACGCGCAGCCGCCTGGCGGGCGAACCACCCCATGTGATGCTGATGCCCAAGCTGAGCGAGATCGGCCTTATGGAATTCGACCGGGCGGACGAATCCATTGCCGAGGGACGACGGTCGGTGGCGCGAATGCTCCCGGCCCTGAGGGAAATCGTGCCGTGACGCGCCGCCACAACTTTCCTTTCCGGGCGCTTTTTCAGGAGAGCAAGCAAAGGGGATGTACGACGGCGGGCAGCGGTGACGGAGGTGCGGAGGCGGCAACGGGGCATGCGGCAACCGCCGGTTAACCGGGAGTTATACCTTTATCGCTAGGGTACCGGGCGCAGTTCCGCCGCGATTGTTCGGCGCAACAGCCCGGAGACCGAACCGAGATGGCAGCCGATCATTCGCAGAGCCCCGGCACAGTGACCGCCCCGGCCCCCGCATACGGCTGGGCGCTGCTGGAAACGGTGATCGTCTTTCTGGTGTTGGCAGGGCCGTTTTTTATGGGCGTTTCCAACGATCTGTTGATCCTTGGGCCTGTCGGTCTGATCGCTGCCTACGTAATCTGGTCGCTGGTCGCCGCGTACTGGCGGCCGTCGCGTGAACTGCCATCGAAACTGCGCGCGGGTTTGTTTTCGCTGGCCCAGCTTGCCAGCGCCTGGCTGGCTGCTCGTGGCGCCGGCTCGTTGGTTCTTGGCATCTGGCTACAGGCCGCATACCGCCGCAAAGTTAACGACGTCGTCGAGTATGGTCACACCGACCCCACCCGTCATTCATTCCTGGCGCCCATCGATTTCGCCCTGATTGTCGTCTCGGTCGCGATATTCCTCCTTGCCTCGTCCTTCTTCCTGCGGCGCGACGGCGAGAGCGGCGACGATTGCGCGCTCCGGCCGGACCGGGTGCGGTCGTTACTGCCGGCCGCGGCGGCGACGCTGCTGCTCGGTTTCGCCATTGCCAGCGTTGGCGGCGTGAATGCCAGCGTAGGTGCCCTGTCGCTCCTGCTGCAGGAGGCGAACCCGTATCGCGACGTCGGCGGGTGGTTCGTGGCGGGCGAGTTCCCGGCCATACCAGTCGCCATCCTTGCGTCGGCGGTCCTGCTGGTGGCGTTCCGGCGGGCCCAGCCCGCGGCGCTGGCGTGCCTGCGCGAGACGCGCCCCGTGGCGGGCAGCCGCGCACCGGCCGTGCTGGCGGCCCTTGGCGGTAGCGGCATATCCTTAGGCTGGTTCCTGTACGTCGTGCATATTGGCATGATTGCGGCGCTCGGACCGGTGGACATGATTATGGGATGGAAGGTTGTATCCGGCGCCACGACCGACTGGGTCGCGGCGCAGAGTGAAGCAGGCAGAAGCCCTGATGAGATCGCCGCGGACCTGCGCGCGCATGGCAACTGGACTTCGGCCGAACCCGACGCCAGCCTCGCCGCGTTCCTGCCTGGGCCAGGCGAGAACCTGGGGGAATTGAATCTTGCCAGCGGCTGTTCCGTTACGATTGATGCCGGCGTCGTCGACAGTGCGGCACTCCGGGATCGGGACTGGATCCGTGAATTCGAAGCCGATATCCGGCCGCTGACCGATGTTGGTTATTGCATCCGGATGGCTTGCCCTTCCCCCGTTGTCTGGCACGAGCACTCCGTCGTGGTCCTCGAGTCCAGCCACCCCTCGCGCAACCGGTATTGGATCACCCATTTATCCATGGACTTATTCGGCAACGGCCGGGCCTTCGAGCCCGGCGGCTATTGCACCGAGACCGGCGGGCTGGCGGAATCGTATCAGGGCTAGCGGGCGGCGATATATGGGCGAAGAACGCAGGCAGATGAACGTTTCGGTGCTCGCAAGACGCTGCGTCGTGCACACCGGTCTGCTGTTCGCGGCGATGGCGGCGCCTTTTTTCATGCTGAAGATCGCGACAGCGTCGCTGACGGCGGTCGGCATCGGCTCTATGTACGTGCTGTGGTGGTTGGTGACCCTCTATCTGCGCGACCGGGGCAAACCGAAGCAGCCGGCGAAAGTCCGTCTGCTGTTCATTTTGTACGATATCTCCGTCCCCATTGCCGTGCAGGGGCTGCTGTTCGCCTTGATCGTGGAATGGCCGTTGTGGGCATACCGGCCCCTTACGAGGTCCAGCGACATTTGGGACGGCGGCATGGCTGCATTGATCGCAATCGCAGCCACGATGATATTCCCGCCCATCCTGTTTCTTCTGTTCGCCCCGCTGCTGGCGCGAGAAGGCGGCGGGCCCGCCTCGCGTTTCCTCAAGGGGGTCCGTGCGAAGGGGTTCGGATGGTTCCACGATAACTGGCTGCGCTACGTGGCTTTCAACGCGGGACTCTTCTGCCTGCTCAGCATAGCCTGGGTACCGTCGGATTTGCGCGAACTGGCGTGGTGGCGTGACGGCGACGGTATCGTGACAATCTGGGAGCTTATTGCGGCCTATCCGTTTTTGCCGTTCTCGCTGCTTGCAGCCGCCGCCATTCTGTCGCTGAGCAGGATTCTGGAAACGAGCCGGGAAGGGGACGACGCCGTCGTTCGGGCCTACATCGACGGCGCGAAGGACGCGCCGCTACCGGCCGCGACAGCCAATTCCGTCTTGACCGCGGTGACGGCCGGCGCCCTCGTGGCGGCCCTGTTCTTCATCATCTATCCATTTCACCTGAGCATCACGGCGAAAGGCGTGGCGGATGGCAGGAAAGCCCTGAAAGGCGTGATCGAAGCGCTGCGGATTCTGGAGAATACGCACGAGGACGACGATTGGACCAATGCGGAAACGGCTGCGGCGCTGAACCGGTTCGGCCACTGGACACCGGACGCGCCGGGGGCGGGGTTGGGGGCGCTGGTCGCGGACCCCGGGCAGGCCTTTCCCGATTCCTGCACGGTGCGGATCGCCGCCGGGGTCATCGACCCGCCAACCCAAGATCGAGACGGCCCGTCTGTTGCCGGCGAGATCGAACCGGAATTAAGAGCCTGCATTGCAGTGGCATGCGCCCCACCGTTCACCTGGAGCGCCCCGCCGGCTCTGCTGCTCCTCACAAACCGTTCCAGCCAGGCCGAAGGCTGGGGGAAATATTGGTACGCTGACGTCTCCGCCGAAGGCGTGGCCGCCGCGCCGGGCGGGTATTGCACGAGGAACGGCGAACTGGCGGCGGAATATCAGGGCTGACGCCAGGGCCGCTCGGTTAACTCACGGTTATGCCTTTCCGGTTAGGATAGCCCGCATTTCCTGCTGTACGTATCGGTTGTGACAGCCAAAAGGTAATGATGCGATGGCGAAGGATCCGATACCGTCCCTGGTTTGGCCGGCCGGCCCGAAATCGTCCCTGGTGCTGGCCCTGCTGGAAATCGCGGTCCTGTTCCTGATTCTGGCGGCGCCGCTGTCTGCGGTGGTCTCCCGGCCGTATTACGCCCTTGTTCCTCTCGGCGTGGCCGCCGCCTATGTAACATGGGCGCTGGTCGCGGCGTTTCGGCGGACAGCCCCCGGACAGCCGCGGAAACTGCGGGCGGCGCCGTTCATGCTGGCCCAGCTCGTCGGCGGCACCAGCATCGTCGGCGCCTTCGCCATTCTCGGTTTCGCCGCCTGGTTCCCGCTCGCCTATCGCTGGGAAGTCGTTGCCGCCGGCGGCGCGGAGCCCGGTTTCCCCCTGGCCTTCGCAGCCATGGCGCCGGTTGCGTTGGGGGCAGCAGTCGGGGCGGTCGCCCTGTTCCTGGCATCCGTCGCCCTGCTGCGGCGCGACGACGAAGACGTCGGCGCCTGCGTTCGCCGCGTCCGCGCAGAGGGCGCCGGACTCCTCCGGCCCGCGGCCGTGGCCTGGCTATTGCTCGGGCTGGCGCTTGTGAGCCTTCTTGGCGTCGCCGCCACAGGCACGGCGCTGCCCGAATTGCTGCGGTCGACCAACCCGGCGCAGATCGTCGATATCGGGTACCTGGCCAACGAGTATCCGGGCTTCGCAGCGGCCATTCTTGCGGCGGCGGTCCTGACGGTGGCGTTCCGGCGGATGCAGCCCGCGGCGCTGGCGTCCTTGCGCCGGCCGCGCCGCGGGGCAAGAATCCCGGCGGTCCTGGCGGTGCTGGGGAGCGCCGCCGCAGCTTACGGATGGTACCTGTATTTCGTGCATATCTGGGTCATCGGGACGTTCGGCGCGGCCTCGATGATCGCCGGCTGGGGTGAAATCTCCCGCGCCACCGACAACTGGATCGAAGCGCAGCAGGCGGCGGGCCGGCCCCCCGCCGAGATCGCATCTGACCTGCGCGACCACGGCAACTGGACGACGCCGCAGCCGGGCGCCGGCCTCCCGGCGCTGTTGCCGGAACTCGGCGAGGACCTCGAGTATCTGGGCCTTGGCAGCGGCTGCACGGTCACGGTCGACGCCGGCGCCGCCGACAATTCGGCGCTGCGGGACTTGAGCTGGATCGAAGGATATGTCGCCGCCTTCCGGCCGCTGCCCGAAATAAGCTACTGTATCCGGCTGGCCTGCCCGTCCCCGGTGGCCGCGCATTCGCATTCGGTGGTGATCTTCAGCTCCAGCCACCCGTCGCGCAACCGCGGCTGGGCCTACAACGTGTTCATGGATATGTCCGCCAGCGGCGCCGCGCCCGAAGCCGGCGGTTACTGCACCACCGACGGCGAATTGGCGGCGGAATATCAGGGTTAGCCGGCATGCGGACAGCGAACAAACGGCACGGAAAAACGATGCGCTGGCTGCTGCATACGGCACTGTTGTTCGCGGCGATGGCTGCCGCTTTTGCCGTCGTCTGGCCGGCAGGCTTCCTTATCACTTTCTGCGCGGTTGTCGCAGTAGATCTGACCTATTCCCTGTGGCCATTGATCGGATACCGCGATCGATGGAAGCGGCTCAAAATAGCGTTCCGGGAGTTCATCCTTCAGTCTCTTTGCACGATCAGCGCCCAGTTGGCTGTCGTGGGGCTTCTCATCGCCGCGCTTCTGACCTGGCTCCGCCACGCATACGACTGGGAGCGAGTGTTCGCAATTTTCGAAGGGGATCCGGACGGCCCCCCGTTTCCGTTCGGACCGGCGGATTATCTGCCCTGGTTGTCGAAGACGGCGATCCTTCTGGCGCTGGCGGCCCTGCTTCTCGGGCTCGCTTTCGCGATCCGGCCATGGGCCGAACGGACGCGCGCCGCCGCACCCGCTCGCCTGAACGACAGGTCCGGCGCGTCCCGCGTCCTCTCGCTCTGGATTTCCGGGGCTACCGCTATGGAATCGTTGGTATTGATGCTTATCGTGATCGGGCCGGCCATCCTGTTCTATCATTTTCTCGATATGGTTTGGTGGGACCGCATACCGACGGTGTGGGACCTGTTCCTGGCCGACCCGGTCCTGCCACTGGGATTGCTGGCGACCGCCGGCATCGTGGTTTCATGGCGGCACATCGCGCAGTGCGACGGCGGCTTTTCCGCCAATGATCCGCCGGACGGCGGCCCCGGCCACGGCGTCACGAAAGCCGTCGGCATGCCTGTCCGCCTCGCGGTGGCGATCATCGGATTTGCTGCGCCGCTTGCCGCCCTGATCTTGACCATTCACTTCATGTTCGTTGTGAGGACGGGTCCGGTCCTCGCACTTTCCGCGGGCGCTCATTCCGGGACGGCACTGGCTCGCTGGGCGGACGGTTTTCAGCAATCGGGGCGGCCCGAGGCGGAGATCGTCGCGACGATCAACGAACTGGGGCGCTGGTCGCCGGACGCGCCGGGCGAAGGGCTGGCCCGACTTCTGCCGGATCTGGTCGAGGATCTGGATGAGGGCACAGCCCGTTGGAACTGCACCGTGACGGTGACCGCGGGCACGATCGATACGGCCGAACGGGAAGCCCGGCCCTGGCCCGAAACATCGGATCAGTTGACACATGTGGTGCATGACGCCACCAGGCGCTTCGCCGAGGAGATCGACCGCCGGGAATCAGAATCCGAGGAGGCCGAAGAGGAAGACGACGAGGCAACGCCGATACCGCCGGTTCGTTATTGCGTCAGGGCGACCTGCCCCGGCGTACTCGCGTGGCATGCGCCGGACACCGTCGCATTGTATTCCAGCCATCCCAGCGCACGCCCGCGCTGGATTTTCAGAGCATACGCCGACTTGCTATTGGAGGGGCGCGAGGCGTCCCCCGGCGGCTATTGCACCGCCGAGGGTGAGTTGGCCGACACGTACCAGGGCTGACCCGTATGGATGGCCGTTAACGTCAGATTATACCTCTCGAGATAGAATTTGCCGCGGCGTCTGTCGCACTACCGAGGGAGATCTGGCCGATAGCTGGCAGGCTGATGGCGATTGATTCCGAAAGGGGAAAGCCGTGGTCAACGCAATTATCGAAAACCGGGCGCTGGCGCAATGGTCGTCGCGGCCGCCCCGCTCAATTCTTTACGAAATCCTGATTGTGCTTGCGGTCACGTTGGGCGCCTTCATGTTATTCGGGCCAGCTGCAGGGCCGTTGTTAGCGTGGTTTCTCCTGCTGGTTTATTCTGGCTCGGTGTCACTCGCCAGCCTCTACGACAGTGGCCCGAAGCAGCCAGCAAAAATCGAATGGCTGCTGTTTCTTTACGCCTTCTCATTTGGCATGATTAATCTGGCGCTTATCGTCGTGGTGTTGGTCGTATGGGCGTGGTGGCCGCTCCAGTCCGGCGATACGATGCAGAAATTTACTGGCTGGGCCGTTGCGATAACCGTTCCGTCCGCATTGTTTATCGCGTTTGCGCCGCGCCTTGCGCGCAGAAATGGCGGCGCGGCCTCAAAGTTTCTTCAGGGTATCCGCGAACAGGGCACCAAACGTTTCAGCAGAAGTTTCTTCAGCATGTCTGTCATGCACCTTGGGGTGGTAAGTCTTTTCTCATGCCTGACCCTGACACTAATTTTCGTGCAGGCCGCGGAGCGTGAGGTGGACGGAATAGAGACCAGTTGGGACCTGGCGGTGGCCTATCCGATGTTGCCACTGACGCTTGTGATCTCCGCGACTGCGTTTACGATAGGCAGAAGTCTGGCCTACACCCGGACGGAGACGGACACTGCGGTTCGCGCCTATGTTGACGACGCGGCTGGTGGGGTGGGGCCGGATACACCGGGCAGGGCCATTTTGGTGCCGCTGACGGTCGCCATGTTGATCGCCGGCGTGCTTATCGGCTCATTTGTACTGACGGTTTTACCGGGGCCGATTATATCCAGCGTGGAAACGCGGGAAGCTGTGGATGGCTGGGTCGCCACGCAGCGCGAGCAAGGCCGGACCGCAGCGGAGATCGCCGCGGAGCTGAACCGGGCCGGCGGATGGTCGCCCGACGCGCCGGAAGCGGGCCTGGCCACCCTGATCGGAGAACCCGGCCAGGTCCTTTCCCATGGATGCAGCATCGTCATGGCCGCCGGCGTCGCGGACCTCTTCGAACACGGGGCGATTGCGTGGCTTCCCGACGAACAGGCGGCGTCCGACCTGAAATACTGCATTCGCATGACATGCCCGGTGGGCGGACAATCCGAACCGATGCTCAGATTCGTCTCCAGTCATGCAACCGAGAGCAAGAGTTGGGGGACATATGCTTTCACCGACTTTTTCAGGCAGGGCCGTGCCCCCACCCCCGGCGGCTACTGCACCGCCACGGGTGAACTGTCGGACCGATTTCGGGGCTAGCGCCTTTCCACCGGTTTCGTGCTAGGGTCGGCGCCGGCCGGGGATCGCCGGCCTTGTCTTTTTGCCGTGCCTCGAGGGAGTCGCCCGCCGGTGGACCTCATCACCGATCCCCTGTTCTACGCCGTCGCGATTCCCGCGGTGGTGATCTCGGGCATCTCCAAGACGGGGGTCGGCGGGGGGCTCGGCATCGTGTCGGTGCCGATGATGACACTGGTCATTCCGCCGGTGCAGGCGGCCGGCATCCTGTTGCCGATCCTGTGCGTCCTGGACATCGCCGCGCTGTGGGCCTATCGCCGCGCGTGGCACCGACGCAACATGGCGCTGATGCTGCCGGGCGCGCTGGTGGGAATCACCGTCGGCGGGTTGTCGTTCCATTATCTGAGCGACGATATCGTGCGGCTGATCGTCGGCACCGTGGCACTGGCCTTCGTGGCCTGGCGCTTTGCCGGCAAGATCGTGCTGCGCCAGGCCGAACGCGCGCCGAGCCAGCCGGGCCCGCGCGGTGTGCTGTGGGCCGGACTGTCGGGCTTCACCAGCACCGTCGCCCATGCCGGGTCGCCGCCGGTGCAGGTGTATCTGCTGCCGCAGCGCCTCGACAAATCGGTCTATGTCGGCACCATGGCGGTGTTCTTCGCGGTCGTGAACTACACCAAGCTGATCCCCTACGGGCTGTTGGGACAGCTCTCTCCGGGCAATCTCGGCACCGCGCTGGCGCTGGCCCCGGCCATCCCGGTGGGGGTTTGGCTGGGCCTGCGCTTCCACGGTATGCTGAGCGACAAGTGGTTCTATCGGATCGTCTTTGCCATGCTTACGCTGACGGGCGTGCGCCTGGTCTGGCAGGGCGTGCCGAGCCTGTTGGCGGGCTGAGCGCCTGGCGATGGATGTCCCCATAGTGGCCCTGCATGCGGCGGTGCTGGTCGCCGCGCTGCTGCAGGCCGCGACCGGCATCGGCTTCGGCCTGCTGGCGGGGCCGGTGATCCTGCTGGCGCTGAACAGCGGGTCGGCGATCCAGATCTCGATGATGATGAGCCTGCTGATCGCGCTGGTGCTGACGCCGTCGCTTCTCGGCAACGTCGACAGGACCCTCCTCAAACGGGTCCTGCTCGGAAGTTTCGCCGGCTTTCCCCTCGGCATCCTGGTCTTCCAGGCTATCGACATCCTCATGCTCAAGCTGCTGGCCGGGGTTGCCGTTTTCTATATGTTCCTGTCGGTGGCGGGATTGATAAGACTTCCGGTACCGGGCGGCGGGGCGCGGGGCACCCGCGATCTCGGCGCCGGTATCCTGTCCGGCCTCATGAGCACGAGCCTCGCGATGCCCGGGCCCGCCGTCGCGGCCCGAATGGCCGCCCTGGCCCATTCCAAGGACGCCATTCGCGCCACCGTCCTGGTGACCCTGGCCTTGTCGAATATCGCAGCCATCGCCTTCCAGGCTGCGCTGGTCGGCATCGCGCAGGAGACCCTGGTGCTGGCGGCCTGGCTGGCGCCGACGACCCTGGCCGGCGTGGTCGTCGGCCGGCTGATCGTCGGCTGGTTCAGCGAACGCGGCTTCCGGATCGTGCTCTCGCTTCTGCTGGCGGCGACGTCGCTGAGCCTGATCGTCAACGCGCTGGCGGGGATGCTGGGATATGCCTGAAGCGTTGGGAGGTCTCGACGGGCTGCCGCGAGCGCGCCTCGGCCACTACCCGACGCCGCTGGAGGCGATGCCGAATCTGGCGGCGGCGCTGGGCCGCGGCGGCGTGTTCTACGTGAAACGCGACGACTGCACGGGCCTTGCCTTCGGCGGCAACAAGGTGCGGCAGCTGGAGTTCTATCTGGGTGAGGCGCGGGCGCAAGGCGCTGATACGGTGCTGATTACCGGCGCCGTGCAGTCGAACTTCGTGCGCACCGCCGCGGCGGCCGCGGCCAGGCTGGGCATGGATTGCCACGTCCAGCTGGAGGAGCGGGTGGCGAAGCCGGACCCCGAATACCGCAATTCCGGCAACGTGCTGCTCGACCGCATGCTGGGCGCGACGCTGCATTCCTACGCGCAGGGCGAGGACGAGGCGGGCGCGGACCGGCGCCTGCACGAGATCGCGGATGAACTGGCGGCGGCGGGGCGCAAGCCTTATGTCATCCCGCTCGCGCCCGGCCACAAGCCGCTGGGCGCATTGGGCTACGTCGACGCGGCGCGGGAAATCCTCGCCCAACTGGAGGACCGGGGATTGCGCATCGACGAGGTGGTGGTGGCGTCGGGCAGCGGCGCGACCCATGCGGGGCTGCTGTTCGGTCTGCGCGCACTGGGCAGCGCGATCCGGGTGACCGGGATCTGCGTGCGCCGTGCAGCCGGTATCCAGCGCGATCGCATTGTTGCGCGCTGCGCGGAGATCGCGGACCTTCTCGGGACCGCATCCGTCGTCGACCCCGAAGACGTGGTCACGGCCGACGACTGGCTCGCGCCCGGCTACGGGCAGCTGAACGCGCCGACGATCCGCGCCATCGACCTCGCCGCGCGCTGCGAGGCGCTGATCCTCGACCCGGTCTATACCGGCAAGGTGCTGGCCGGCGCGATCCGGCGCGCGGAGGAATCGGGGCCGGACCGGAATATCCTGTTCATCCATACCGGCGGTGCGCCCGCCGCATTCGCCTATTCCGCCGCCCTGACCGAGGCGCTGGCGGGGCTGCGGGCCAAGGGCTAATCTGGCGCCAGGCAATCCGTCACACAGAACCGCCTATCGATCCGGGATCCCCATGACCGCGAACACAGACCACCTCATCGACACCATCGCCGCCCTGGACGAGCTTTACGGGGCGCCTTCCCCGGCCTCGATCGTCAAGGAGATCGATTTCATCCACCCGCACTACCGGGCCTTCATCCAGGCGGCGCCCTTCGTGGCCCTCGCCACGAGCGGCCCCGGCGGGATGGACGCCTCGCCGCGCGGCGATGCGTCGGGCTTCATCCATGTCGAGGACGAAAAGACGCTGCTGATCCCGGACCGGCGCGGCAACAACCGCGTCGACAGCCTGCGCAATATCGTCGCCGACCCGCGCGTGGCGCTGCTGTTCCTGATCCCGGGCATCGGCGAGACGCTGCGGGTCAACGGGCGGGCGGCGATCTCCGTTGCGCCGGACCTGCTGGAGCGCTTCGCGGTCAAGGGCAAGGCGCCGCGCTCGGTGCTGATCGTGACCGTCGAGACGGTGTTCTTCCAGTGCTCCCGCGCGATCCTGCGGTCGGACCTCTGGAACCCGGAGAACCGGATCGACCGAAAGAAGCTGCCCAGCATGGGGACGATCCTGGCCGATCTCAGCAATCACCGCATGGACGCGAACACAGTCGACGAAGAATGGCCGGAACGGGCGCGCAAGCAGCTGTATTGACGCCGGACACGCGCCGCACAACGGCGCGGCGCGTCAGTCCGCCGGCGGCTCGTCCTTCGGGCCCAGCCGGTCGACGATCCGGTTTCCGATCGGCGCCGCCAGATCGGGGATCAGGGCCAGGGGGATGAACAGCAGCCGCAGCGGCAACGTCGCGACCGGCGCCAGCAGCAGCGCGGCGATCCCGAAGATGCTGCCGAAAACGGGCAATGGCGAGGGACCGTCATGGGCCCGGCGGTGAATGCGGTCGGCGGCGAAAAAGACGTTGTATGCGGTGAATTTGAGCCACAGCAGCCCGAGCACCGCCACACCGATCCAGCGTTCTATCTCATACATCGGCGCGCACCGTCAGCCCAGTTCCACCTGGTAGTGGTGGGTCGCGGTCAGGCACCGGCTGACGCGCCATTCGACGGGCCTGCCGTCGAGGGCCAGCGCGGTGCGGTCGATCTCGAGCAGCGGCGCGCCCCGCGCGATGCCCAGCAGTTTCGCGTCGCGCCCGTCCGCGGCGACGGCCGAAAGCCGTTCGACGGCGCGGGCAATGGTGACGCCGTAACGGCGCTCATAGAGGTCGTAAAGCGTGTTCGGAACCTCCCGGATATCGGCAAGATCCGGGAACAGCAGCTGCGGCAACGCGATGGTCTCGGCGATCGCGGGATGCCCGTCGAGGCTGCGCACCCGGCGGATGCGGATCACCGGCGTGCCGCGGCCGATGCCGAGGCACCCGGCCTCGATGCGGCCGGCCAGCCCCTTGCGCACCGATACCAGGCGGCTTTCCGGCAGCCGGCGCACGCCGTCCGGCCCGACCAGATGGAAGAAGTGGAACAGGGCGCGGCGGTGGTCGTGCTCGGCGACGAAGGTGCCGCGCCCCTGGCGGCGCACGACGACATTGTCCGCGGCCAGCGCGTCCAGCGCCTTGCGCATCGTGCCCTGGCTGACCCCGAAGCTGTCGGCGAGCTGGAATTCGCTGGGCAGCAGCTCCCCGGGCCGCCATGCGCCGGCGATCAGGCGCTGCAATATCAGCGCCTTCACCTGGGCATAGAGCGGCCGCGCCCTGGGGCCCTCGACCGTCCCGCTTTCCGGAATGGCGTCCATGCGGCATGATATCGCAGCCGTTGACTCAAGGCCAACACTTATGTCTTATATAAGACATAAATTTCGGGGACACGCGCCCCGACTCTCTGACATCTCACGACAGGAGGGGAAGGCAGATGCCTCCGCATTTTCTGGTTCACAATCCGCAGGATTCCGCCGGCGTCATCGTCGTCGAGGACGCCAAGGCGGGCATGGAGCTCGAAGGCTGGGTGATGGACACGGACGAAACCATCCATGTCGCCGCGCTCGACACGATCCCGATCGGCCACAAGGTGGCGCTTACCGATATCAAGAACGGCGACACCATCATGAAGTACGGCCACGACATCGGCAAGGCGGTCGCCGACATCCCGCGGGGCGGCCACATGCACGTCCACAACGTCAAGACCAAGAGGTGGTGACATGGCGAACAACAAATTCACGGGATACCGCCGCGAGAACGGCCGTGTCGGCATCCGCAACCACGTCATCATCCTGCCGCTCGACGATCTCTCGAACGCCGCCTGCGAGGCCGTGGCCAACAATATCAAGGGGACGCTGGCGATCCCGCATCCCTATGGGCGCCTGCAGTTCGGCGCGGATCTTGACCTGCATTTCCGCACCCTGATCGGCACCGGCTGCAACCCGAACGTCGCCGCGGTCGTGGTCATCGGCATCGAGCCGGGCTGGACCGGAAAGGTCGTCGACGGCATCGCCAAAACGGGCAAGCCGGTGGAAGGCTTCGCCATCGAGCGCAACGGCGACCACAAGACCATCGAGATGGCATCCCGCAAGGCCAAGGAGTTCGTCCACTGGGCGTCCGAGAAGCAGCGCGAGGACGCCGACATCTCCGAGCTCTGGATATCGGTCAAATGCGGCGAGTCCGACACCACCTCGGGCCTTGCCTCCAATCCGACCGTCGGCAACGTGATCGACAAGGTCGATCCGCTGGGCGCCCATACCTGCTTCGGCGAGACCTCCGAGATCACCGGCGCCGAGATGATCTGCGCCGAGCGCGCCAAGACCAAGGAAGCCGGCGAGAAGTTCATGAAGACCTTCCAGGCCTACATGGACGAGGTCATCGAGCCGCACAAGACATCCGATCTGTCGGACAGCCAGCCGACCAAGGGCAACATCGAGGGAGGGCTGACCACGATCGAGGAAAAGGCCTTCGGCAACCTCGAGAAGATCGGCAAGAAGACCCGGTACGTCGACGTGCTGGAGCCGGCGGAGGAACCGTCCAAGGGGCCGGGTCTGTATTTCATGGACACCTCGTCCGCCGCGGCGGAGTGCGTGACGCTGCAGGCCGCCGCCGGCTTCGTCGTGCATCTGTTCCCGACCGGCCAGGGCAATGTCATCGGCAACCCCATCGAACCGGTCATCAAGCTGACCGCCAACCCGCGCACCGCGCGCGAGATGGCCGAGCATATCGATGTCGACGTGTCCGGCATCCTGCGCCGGGAGATGACACTTGACGAGGCTGGCGACGCGTTGCTGGAGATGACCCTGCGCACCTGCAACGGCCGCCACACCGCCGCGGAAGCGCTGGGGCACCGCGAATTCGTGCTGACCAAGCTGTATCGCAGCGCCTGAATTCCGGGCATTCGCAATCCGAAGTTGGGGCCGGCTCCCGGGAAGGTGCCGGCCCTTCTTCTCGCGCCCGTCTAAATGCGATGGATTGCCGACGGCAGCCAGGGGCGATCCGCCAAACAAGGTCACATGCAAGATGAAACATGCGCGCATTTGGCCCAGATCAATTACAGGCACGTCTGCAGGCACGAGTTTGCTCGGCAGGAAGAGACGCTGATGGATACGGTAACCCTGACCCTTAACGACATGTACGACCTCGCCTCGCGCGTGCTGGTGAGGAGCGGCACCAGTGACGCCAACGCAGGCCATGTCGCGACCGCGCTTTCCGTGGCCGAGGCCGACGGGCTGTCGGGTCATGGCCTGTCGCGCCTGCCCAGCTATTCCGCACAAGTGCGCAGCGGCAAGGTGAACGGCGGCGCAACGCCGATCGCAACCGAGGATCCGGACAAGGCGGTGGTGCGGATCAACGCCAAGGACGGCTTTGCCTTTCCGGCGATCTCGATGGCGATCGACAAGCTGGTCCCGCTGGCCCGCAAATACGGCATCGCCGGGGCCGCCATCGGCTATTCGCACCATTGCGGCGCGCTCGGCTATCATGTCGAACGCCTGGCCGAACAGGGCCTCGTTAGCATCATGTTCGCCAACAGCCCGGCGGCGATCGCGCCCTGGGGCGGCAGCAAGGCGTTGTTCGGCACCAACCCCATCGCCTTCGCGGCGCCGCGCAACACCGGGATGCCGCTGGTCATCGACCTGTCGCTCAGCAAGGTGGCGCGTGGCAAGATCATGGTGGCCGCGCAGAAGGGCGAGGCAATCCCCGAAGGCTGGGCGGTCGACAGTGCCGGCCGGCCAACCACCGACGCCAAGGCGGCGATGGAGGGCACCATGCTGCCGATAAGCGATGCGAAAGGATCGGCGCTGGTGCTTATGGTGGAAATCCTGGCGGCGACGCTGACCGGCGCCAGCTACGGCTACGAGGCAAGCTCGTTCTTCGATGCCGAGGGCAAGCCGCCACGGGTCGGCCAGATGTTGATCGCGATCGATTCCGACGCCACGGTCGATATCTTCACCGGCAATGCCTTCGGCGGGCGGATCGAGACGCTGATGTCGCAGATCAGGATGCAGCCGGGCACCCATGTGCCGGGGGCCAATCGAGAGGCAAGGCGACGCGAGGCCCGCTATAACGGAGTCAATATCCCGGCCGATCTGCACCGGCAACTGACCATGCTGGCGGGCGGCTGAACGGCTTCGCACCAATTTTGCGGGCGATGTCCCGTCAGGCTGCCGCGGCCCGCAGCCGCCTGTAGGGCGGCAGCAGCAGGATCAACGCATACAGCGCCGCCGACCCGAAGAACAGGACGCTGAAGCCCCAGGCCTGGGCGATCAACGGCGCGGCCCCCGCGGCGACCGTGCTGAGTGCGCCGTTGATCGCCCAGGCCCAGGGCACAAGCGCGGTGTCGTCGCGTTGCGCCAGCGCCAGGCCCTGCGGGAACAGCTGGCCCACCACAAGGCCGCCCGGCGCGATCAGCGCGACCAGCCCGATTGTCTTCGCGGCCAGCGGCCATGCCAGCATCCAGCCGATCGCCGGCCCGATGAACAGCCCGACGGCGACGGCATAGAGCGCCGCCGCGGCGGCCACGGCGCCGTGCGATACACCCGACCGGAAGACCCGGTCGCTCGCGAGGCTGCCGAGACCGGTGAACAGGATCAGCGCCCCCAGGACGATGGCGATCGCCAGGCCCGGATTGCCGAACAGCAGACTGGCGCGCTGCATGACACCGATCTCCAGCAACATGAAACCGGCGCCGAGGCAGAAGAAGAACGCCAGGTGGTAAAGCGAACGCCGCGTCCGCGGCGGGCCACCGCGCAGCGCCAGCGGCCCGAGGATGACGATGAACGCCAGCGCCGCGACGATCGCGACGATGATCACCCGCGTTGCGTGGGCCAGTTCGTGGAAGCGGGTTATCTTGCCCGCGAAAACCGTCGACCAGAATGCCGGATCCACGTAGTTGCGGTTGACGAACAGGTCGAGATAGAAGGGCCGGTCGTCGGTGACGACCTCGAAACGCAGGCCGGTTTCGTCGCTGAGCGCCCGCAGCGCGTCTTCGGCGTCCGCAGCCTGCACGACGCGCGCATACGCCTCGTACTCCGGATGGGCGGGCCGCCCCGGAGCATAGGCGATCACATAGCCTTCCCGCGTCGCGCTGCGTTCCAGGCGTGCGATCTCCGTGTCGCTCCAGCCGGCCGGCTTGAACAGCAGCGGATTGTTGTCGAATATGCCGGTCCAGAGACGGTTGCGGCCGTCCGGCTTGAACAGCACGACAACCGTGTGCGCCGGGTCGGTATCGATGCGGTGCCGGTCGAGGTATCGGCGCAGGGCGCCAATCGCGTTGACCTTGTTGACCTGCAGTATGACGGCATAGCCGTCCGGCGTCAGGCGCCCGAATATCGCCTCCAGCCCCTCATAGGTGAACAGAAACTGCGTCGTCCCGCCGAGCGCACCCGCGTAGTACGAAGCGGTGGCGCCACTGAACGACAGCAGGATCTGGTCGTATCTCTGGGTATCGCGCTCGAGGAAGACCCGCCCCTCCTCGATCTGCAGATCGACCATCGGCTCGCCGAGCAGCTCCGCAACCCGATGGTCGGGGAGGTCCCGCGCCCCGGCGACCAGCTCTGCGTTGAGTTCGACCCCGGTGACCCGCGTCGTGCCGTTGCCGAACTGATGCAGGCTCATCAGATCGGCGCCCGCGCCCGCGAACATCACGAGCGCGTTCCTTGGCGGATCGAGCAGCATCGCCGGCTTGGCGGCCCGATGCGGCAGCGGATTCGCGGCGCCGGCATGATAGGGCCACACCCATGCCATTCCGTCGCCATTGGCCAGCGACATCATGGCGTAGGGGCGGGCATTCGCGCCGCCCCAGACCACCGCACCGACCCGGGTGTAGCTGTTCCAGTCGCGCCAGACCTCGCGAATTTCCTCCTGGTAGCGATAGTCCCTGGCGAGGTAGTTGGCGTTGACGGGCGGTTCGATCCGCTCGGCATACCAGTCGGCGCGGGGCAGAATACCCAGGGCCACCGCCGCAAGGACGCCGGCTACCGCCAGCATACGGTGCGCCGGCCAGACATAGGCGGCGCCGGCCAACAGCACCACGACGGCAGGCGCGGTGACCGAGAACGCGTAACCCGTGGTCTCCATGACCAGGATCGCCGCCATGCAGCCGACCGCCGCCCCGATCAGGTCGGACGCGTAGAGTCGCCCGTATAAACGGTTTTCAGTGGTTGTGAACAGGAGCGCCAGCAATGCCCCGAACAGGAAATAGGGCAGGCTGAGGCCGATGCCGACGATGAAGGCGGTCTTCAGCCCATACCCGATGCCGGCGATCAGCACGCCACGCAGGCCGTCGGCGCGGCCGGCCTCGGCGACGGCGGCATTCAGCAGACCCTTCTGGTCGGCGGCCAGGAAATGCGCGTGCACCAGAAGCGCCGCGATCGCAACGCACAGCGAAAACAGCAGGATTTCGCGCCTGACCGGCAGGGTGCGAATGTCGAACAGGCTGAGCAGCGAGCTTGCGCCGCTGAGTCCCAGCATGGCAAGCGCGATCGCAACGTAGATCAGGCTCGGCCCAACCACGAAATTGATCGTGCGAACGGTGTTGATCTCGAAGGCCAGCAACGCGAGCGCGACGAGGAAGGTCCCCGCGAACAGGCTGACCCTGTCGATGGCGGTGCCGAAACCGGCCGAGCTTGTGGGTATTGCCGTCATACGCCCTCGGAGCTAAACCCGTCGCCATTGCCGCACACCCGCAATGCCGCGGATCCGAGCCGGTTATAGGCGAAAACGGTTAAGGAACCGTTGTGCGGGCTTCATCCGGCATCCCGGGCCGCATTATTGCGGCAGCAGCACGATCTTGGCCGCCGCGGTGCGGCCGGCGTCGAGGTCGCGGAACGCGGCCGGGCCATCCTTCAGCGGACGGTATTCGACCCATTGCAGATCCCCGAGGGCGCCGCGGTACAGGGCATCCGCCGAGGCCCGCAGATCGGCGGTGGTATAAGTGTACACGCCGATGAAGGCGAGTTCCGACAGCGTGATCTTGCGGACGTCCATTTCGCCCGCCGAATCCTGCAGGCCGACATGCACCACGGCACCACCGGGCCGGGCCACGTGGACCGCCAGTTCACGGGTTCCCGAGTTGCCTACGCAGTCGAAGGCGACGTGGGCGCACTGTCCCGCCGGGTCGGTGTCCACCGGATCGAAGCAATCAATGCCGGCCTTCGCCGCCGTCTCGCGGCGCAGCTTGTTGGTCTCGGCCAGTCGCACCATGCGGGCACCCCGCGACCGCACGACCAGAGCCGTCAGGAGCCCGACCGCGCCGCCGCCGATCACCAAGGCATCGCACTCGGCCAGCGGGCGCCACAACGCGCGCTCCGCCAGATCGACCGCATGCCACGCAGTGGCGGCAGGTTCGGTCAACGCCGCCTGCGACGGACTCATGCCGTCCGGAAGATCGACCAGGCAGTGTTCCGGGATTGCCATGAATTGCGCATAGGCGCCGGCCCGGGTCATGCCGATCATGGTCCGGTTCTCACACAGATTGCTACGCCCCGTCAGGCAGTAGGTGCAGTGGCCGCAGACGATCAGCGGGTTCACGGTGACGCGCCGCCCGATGCCGGCGCCGGCCACCACTTCGCCGGCGGCCTCGTGTCCCAGGATCAGGGGTGGCACGCGGCGTGGATCGTGCCCGTGCCAGGCATGCATGTCCGAGCCGCAGATGCCGACCGCATCGATCCGCACCAGCGCCTCCCCCGGCGCGGGTTCAGGGTCCGATTCGTCCCGGTAATCCAGCGTTTCGGGCGCGGTGTAGACGAGTGCCTTCATTTGCGCATGTTCCCTCGGAACGCCTCTATTTCGCAGTGAAACCGCCATCCACGAAGATCACCTGCCCGGTAATATAGTCCGACGCCGGCGCCGCGAGGAATATGGCGGGGCCGTCAATATCGCTCAACTCTCCGTTACGGCCGATCGCCGTCTGCGCGGCCAGCTTCTGCAGCATCGTGTCGTCGCCGTACAGCGGCGCAGTCAGCCCGGTCGGGAAGAACCCGGGCGCGAGCGCATTGCAGGTGATGCCGAACCGCGACCAGGCCTCGGCCATGGCGCGGGTCAACTGGACGATCCCGCCTTTCGACGCACCGTAAGCGATGCCGTTGGCAAACGCGCGGACCGACTGCAATGAGGCGATATTGACGATCTTTCCCCGGCCGTTCGCCCGCATGCCCGGCACCAGCGCACGCGAGAGGAAGAACGGCCCGCTCAGGTTGAGGGCAAGGGTCCGGTTCCAGGAGTCGATCGTCACGTCTTCCACGGGCTCACGCAGGTTGGCGCCGGCCGCGTTGACCAGGATGTCGGGGGCGCCGAACGGCTGCGCGGCGGCGGCGGCGACATCCTCGAGCGCGGCGGTATCCTCGATATCCGCCGCAAGGCAGGCGGCGCGGCGGCCCTCCGCCTCGATCTCGCCCCTCGCCCCCTCCAGCGTCCCGGCCCGACGCGCAAGCAGCACCACGGCGGCCCCGGCGCGCGCCAGTGCGAGGCCGATACGCCGTCCCAGTCCCGAGCCGCCGCCGGTGACCAGCGCGACGCTGCCGCCGAGGTCGAACAGGTCCCGCGTTCCGGTCATGCGGCCTCGGTGTTGAAATCGGTGTCCGGGAAGTACTTGTGCAGCCGGTCGTCGCCGGTTCGCGCATGCGCCTCCATGCCTTCCAGCCGGGAAATGCGCGCGGCGACGGCGGCGACGTCGCGGTTGGCTTCGCGGCTCATGCGCTGGAAGGTCACCGTCTTGATGAACTTTCCGACCGACAGTCCGCCGGTATATCGCGCGGCACCCTTGGTGGGGAGGATATGGTTGGTGCCGCTGCATTTGTCGCCGAACGCGACCGTCGTTTCCTCGCCGACGAACAGCGAGCCGTAATTGCGCAGCCGTTCGAGCCACCAGTCCAGATCCTGGGCCTGCACTTCCAGATGCTCGGCGGCGTAGTTGTCCGAAACCTCGGCCGCCTCCTCGCGGCTGGCGCACAGCACCACCTCGCCGTAGTCGCGCCAGGCGGCCGTGGCGGCGTTGCGCTGGATTTCCGGCAGTTTCGCGATCAGGCCGTCCATGCGGGACAACACCGATCCCGCAAGGTCGCGGTCGAGGGCGATCAGCCAGGCCGGGGAGTCCGGCCCGTGCTCCGCCTGCCCGACGAGGTCGGAGGCGACGATATCGGGATCCGCGGTTCCGTCGGCGATGATGGCGATTTCCGTCGGCCCGGCGAACAGATCGATGCCGACGCGGCCGAACAGCAGGCGCTTGGCCTCGGCGACAAAGCGGTTGCCGGGGCCGACCAGCATGTCCGCCGGATGCCCGGTGAACAGGCCGAAGGCCATGGCGGCGACGCCCTGGACGCCGCCCAGTGCGAGGATCGTGTCGGCGCCGCACAGATCCGCGGTATAGAGGATCGCCGGCGGCACGCCCTGCCCCTTCTGCGCGACGGAGCAGGCGATCACGTTGTCCACACCCGCGACCTTTGCGGTGGTGACGCTCATGATGGCGGACGCCACGTGGGCGTATCGCCCCCCCGGGATGTAGCAGCCGGCGGTATTCACCGGGATCAGTTTCTGGCCCGCGAACAGGCCCGGCGACAGCTCGGTCTCGAACTCGGTCATGCTGGCGCGCTGCGCCTCGGCGAATTTCCGCACGCGATCATGGGCGAACCGCAGATCGTCCCGCAGCCGCGGCGGCACCTTCTCCGCCGCCGCCGCGATCTCGTCGCGCGGGACGACGATATCGCCGGTCCAGCCGTCGAGTGTCGAGGCATAATGGCGCACGCGGTCTTCGCCGCCCGCCTCGATGTCGGCGAGCATCTCGGAGACGATGCGGCGGGTATCGTCCTCGCCCGTCGCCGGCGTCTTCTCCGCTTTCTTCAGATATTCGATAGCCATGGTCGTCGTTCCTCGGGATTGGGGTTAACGGAGGTGTTCCGGAATTGCCCATAAAGAGATTTCGGGAATGAAGGCGAGCAGCAGCACCACCATGAGCATGGAGAGCACATAGGGCACGGCGCGCCGCGCGATGCCGAGCACCGACTGCTTGGTCAGCCCTGACAGCACGAACAGGTTGAGGCCCAGCGGCGGCGTGATGAAGCCGACGCCAAGCGAGGTCACCATGAAGATGCAGAACTGAATATCGTTCATGCCGATCTCCTGCGCCAGCGGCAGCATGATCGGCGACAGGATCACGATGTTCGGCGTGGTCTCCATGACGCACCCGGCCGCAATGAAGATGCCCAGCATCATCAGGGTGACAAGGATCGGATTGTCGGTCAGCGTGGTGATACCCTGGACGAAGGTCTGCGGCACCTCAAGCGCGGCCAGCACCTGCGCGAGCGGCAGCGCGAAGGCGATGATCGGCACGATCACACCGTTCACCTTGGCCGAACTTTCCAGCATCTTCGGGAAGTCGGCCAGTGTCAGGGTGCCCTGCAGCATGCCGATGGCGATCGTGGTGACGACGGCGACGGCGGCCGCTTCGGTGGGCGTGAAGATGCCGGAATAGATGCCGCCGAGGATGATGAACGGAATCATCAGGGCGAACTTGCCGTCCCACATCGCCCTGCCCCAGCGGGCGAACGAGAAGCTGGCGCGGCTGTGCTCGTATCCCCTGCGCCGGTTGATGATGACATTGGTGATCATGATCGAAACCATGATCATGACCCCGGGCACCGCCGCGGCCAGGAACAGGGTCGAGGCGGAAATGCCGAGCACCAGGCCGATGATGATATAGGCAATCGAGGGCGGGATCAGAATGCCGGTGCAGGCGCCCGAGGCGACCAGTGCGCAGGCATAAGGCAGCGGGTAGCCGCTGTCGGTCAGGCGCTTGACGGTGATGCGTCCCACGGCGGCGGCGCCCGCCGCGTCTGAGCCCGAGATACAGGCGAAGAAGCCGCAGCCGAGCACGGTGGAGGTGCCGAGCCCGGTGCGGAGACTCCCCATCGTCGCTTCCGCCACGTCCAGCAGCTTGTTGGACAGGCCGGAGCGCACCAGCACGTCGCCGGTCAGGATGAACAGCGGGATGGCGATCAGGGCGAAGGCGTCGATGCCCGAGAACAGCGCCTCGCCGAACAGGGTCAGCGGCAGCACCTCGGTCGAGACCAGCAGGACGATCGCGCAGATGCCAAGAGAAACCCAGACCGGCACCGCCATGGCGAACAGCAGCACCATGAGCAGCAGCGGCAGGCCGATCGCCCAGCCCAGCTCGGTGGAGGCTTCGGGGATTCCGTAAAGGTTGTGCATGGCCCCGGCGCTCCTAATCGAACAGCTTCTCGCCCGTATAGGGCGGCCGGCCGGCCCGCAGATCCGCAATGTCGCGGACGATCGACTGCACGAGGCGGATCATCACCAGGGTAAAGCCGAGCGGCACGGCGGCGAGGAACCAGACGCGCACGATGCGCAGCCCGTCGGTCACGTTGCCGAACTTCCAGGACACCAGCACCGGATCCATCGACCAGTAGATGGCGAAACAGGCGAGCACCGCGGTCAGCACGTCGCCGATCAGGTAGAAGATCGCGACGCCGCGCGGCGGCAGGTAATGCAACAGCACGTCGATGCGGATATGGGCGCGCTCCCTGACCGCCACCGCGGCGCCGATCCACACCAGATAGATGAACGCGTAGCGCGCCGTCTCCTCGCCCCAGACCGAGGAATAGAGCAGCACGAACCGCCGCACCACCTCGATGAAAATGGCCAGGACGATAAAGGCATACAGGACCAGCAGGAGCACCCGCTCCCCGTTCCGGTCGAGCTTTCGCAACAGATCGAGCATTACGCCATCCACCTTCCGGTCCATCTTCCGGTCATTTTGCAGAAGACGGGGGCGACGCGCTTGCGCCGCCCCCGAAACGTCAACATCACACGTCGTGGACGATATACTTGCTCTGCGTGTTGGCGGCCTCGTACAGCTTGTCGAAGGTCGCGATCGAGCCGCCGAGTTCCTTTTTCCAATCGTCCCATTCCTTGCGCTGCTGGCCCGCGGTCTCGACCCAGGCGGCGTACTCGTCCTTGGTCAGCGAATGGAACTTGACGCCGGCCGCGGCCATTTCGGCCATCGCGAAAGCGCGGGATGCGGGAACCTGCGCCAGGTTCTGCTGGAAGGTGACTTCGCTGGCGAAGTCGATGCCCTCCCGCACGTCCTTGGGCAGGCCGTTGAACCATTCCAGATTACAGGAATAGACCTGGCTGTCGGGCACCGAGCGGTTGAAGGTGACCCACGACAGGATATCCTTGAAACCGAACGCGTAGAGCGCCTCGACCGCCGGATCCAGTGCGTCCGCCACGCCCTGCTTGATCGCCGAGGGGGTTTCGCCCCAGGCCACCGGCGTCGGGTTGGCGCCGAGCAGGCGGTAGAACTGCTGCAGGATCTTCGAGCCCGGCACGCGGAACTTGATGCCCTGCAGATCGGCCGGCGTGCGGAACGGCTCGTCGCTGAGGCCGCGCCGCTTGGCCGCGGTGCGCGGGTCGATGCAGAAATAGAACAGCGGCTTGAAGCCCTTGGCCTTGACCCGGCTGTTGACCTCCTGCTCCCACACCCCGGATGTCACCAGGTTCACGAAGCGCTGGTTCTCGCCGCACCAGTAGGGCAGGTTGATCAGGTCGACCGCGGGCGCGAAGGGCGCGAAGTTCGAGAGCGAATGCTGCGCCGCCTGGATGGTGTTGGCCTGGACCTTCTCGACCAGCTTGGTGCCGACGCCCAGCGAGCCGCCCGGGGCCAGCTTCACATAGACCTGGCCGTTGGTGAGATTCTGGATGTTCTCCTTCAGGTTCAGCTGCATGATCGGATAGGATCGCGTCGTGCCGATCTTGTACGCGGTGCCGATCGTCATCGTGTGCGTTGCGGTTTTCTGGCGCTCCTGCTCCTCGGCCCTGGTCTGCGCCGCGGCGGGCTTGCCCAGCGTTCCGGCGCCGGCCGCGACCACCGCCGTGGTGAAGCCGAACTTTGCGACCGTGCGCATGAAGCCGCGCCGGTCCTCTTGCTGCATTGGCCGGATCAGCCGGGTGTCGTCGTCTTTTCGGTCGGTCATGATAGGTCTCTCCCTGGTGGCTTTCATTGGTCGTCAGGTGTTGTCGCCGGGCCGGTCCCGGTCCCGGTTCTGTTCACGCCCCAGCGCCGCCAGCATCAGGAAGACGGCCGCGACGAGGAGCAGCAGGAATTCGGGAACGTCGCCCAGCAGGAACGGCACATCCCAGCCGAACTGGATGCGGGCCTTGCCGAGAAGAACATTGAGGGTGAACAGGCCGAACAGGCCGATAAAGCCGGACAGATACCAGCCGCCCCGCCGCCCGGCAGGTCTGCTATGGCCCGTTTCGTCCTGTCCAGGCCGCGTCATGCGTGGCCTCCCGGTTCATGCCCGTAAGGGCGGCGCACTCTCATGCTCATCGGAATGCATGAATGAAAGCGCTTTCAATTATTATGTGAAGTTAACGGAATACAGTGGTTCCCTGTCAACCTAAAATTCGACGTGGCGAGGGAACGGATCAGGAATGTTACATCTAAAGAATTGATATTCTGATGATATTTATTTTCTTGCCCCCGTCGGCGCTTCAGCGCAAGCTATGACCATGGAGCGGGGAACGAAGAGAAAGCGATTTCAAGAATCGGCGCAATCGGTCAAGCTGTCCGACGTGGCGGCGCTGGCCGGCGTGTCGCCGGCGACCGCGAGCCGGGCCCTGAATACGCCCGACAAGGTCGGCGCCGACATGCGCGAGAGGGTCCGGGCCGCAGCCGTCAAGCTGGGCTATGTCCCGGACGCGGCGGCAAGGGCCCTGGCGTCGCGCCGCTCGCGCACCATCGGCGCGGTGGTGCCGACCCTCGACAACCCGATCTTCGCCACCGGCGTGCAGAGGCTCGAATCGCGGCTCAACGAGCGCGGCTACGCGCTGGTGGTCGCCGGCTCCGACTACCGGGTGGACAAGGAGCTGCGCCAGGCGACGAACCTGCTGGAGCGCGGCATCGAGGGGCTGATGCTGATGGGCACGGAACACCACCCGTCGCTCTATGTGCTGCTGGAGACCCGCGGCGTGCCGCATGTCAACACCTGGGTCGACGAGGGCGACGCGGCGCATCCCTGCATCGGCTTCGACAATGTCGAGGCGGCGGTGCGGCTGACCGACTACCTGCTGGATCTGGGCCACGCGCGGTTCGCCATGATCGCCGGCATCGCCGAGGGCAACGACCGGGCGGCGGCGCGCGCCGTCGGCGTGCGCGAGGCGTTGGCGCGGCGCGGCCTGCGGCTGGACGACGGCCGCCTGATCGAAGAGCCCTATGGCGTGCGCGAGGGTCGCGACGGCCTGCGCGCGGTGATGGCGGGACCGCCGGAGGAGCGCCCCACGGCGGTGATCTGCGGCAACGACCTGCTCGCCTTCGGCGCAATCTTCGAGGCCGCAGCGATGGGCCTCGACGTGCCGGGCGACCTGTCGGTCGTCGGCTTCGACGACACCGAGCTGTCGAGCCACATCCCGCCGGGCCTCACCACCATGCACGTGCCGTCGGGCGAGATGGGCGCGCTCGCCGCCGACTACCTCGTCAACCGCATCGAGGGAAAGCCGGCCCGGCACCGCACAAGGGTCGAGGTGCGCCTCGTCGTGCGCGGCTCGACAGCGCCGCCGCGGGGTTGACAGCAACACCTTCAATGGTTTTCGGCATGTACCTTGACGACTGGTTCATGACGTAGCCTCCGCTGCACCTCGAATCGCCGCGACGACGGGTGCCGGGTCGACGCCGACCATCGCGACGACCGTCTCGCGGCATCTGGCGCGGATCACGATGCGCTCGGCGAACGCCCCCATCTCGCTGCGCACGTCCTCGATCTCGTCCAATCGGATTTCCTCTATTCGGGACAGGAACAGCCCGCGGCGGTGTAGTAGCCGCCTGTCCGTAACGATAAGCCGCCAGCGCGTCGCCGCAAACGCCACTAGGGCAAAAACGGCGAACAGCAAGACGCCTGTTCCCCGCCGGCCGATCCCAAAGGCCTCGTGCATCGCGACGAACACAACCAGTTCGACTACAAGCAGTACCGCCATCAGACCCTGCCAGAACGTGCCATCCCTGCGGTCCGGACGCCGGATGACCACCCGCTCCCCCGGTTCCAGCTTCGGCCCGAACCAGCTCACGCCAGCGCCTCCGCCGGTTCGCGGCCCAGTGCGGCGAGGACCTCGTTTTCCTCCCCGTGATGCGGAAACGGCACTGCCACCTGCCGGCCGGCGAATTGGAACACGAGGCTCTGACTGACGGTGTCGCGCGTTACGGTGTGGATTGCCTTCCGATCCATTTCGATGTGCTTTCGCCCGAGGCGATTCGTCATGGCCAGGACCCGCCGGTCAGTCACGACAACGCGCCAGTAACGGTTCCTGACAAAGACTGCAATCGCCCCCAGGACAGTGATCAGAATGGGGACCGCCGCCAGCATGCCCATATAACCCCAGTAGTCCCAACTTTTCATATCGCCGA
Source organism: uncultured Alphaproteobacteria bacterium (assembly GCA_947259105.1). Taxonomy (GTDB): domain Bacteria; phylum Pseudomonadota; class Alphaproteobacteria; order UBA8366; family JADFVY01. Next base: position 56,682 of record CAMYKU010000003.1, on the reverse strand, counting down.
CGCCGGTCGCGTAGGTCGCCGCAAAGACGACGACTGGGACGGCCAGCAAACGGGCATTCCCCCGCCAGTCCATGCGCGCCCGCAGCGGCGAACGCAGCACCACCCGCTCGCCTGGCTCCAACATGGTGTCAAGCCGTGCCATCACGCCAACGCCTCGCCGCGGTCGTTGCGTTCGAGGGCATCGAGGATGCGGCGGGCGCTCCAGGGCAGGCAAAAAACAGTGTCGCGGCGAGCGGGGCTGACGAGGACCAGTTCCCATCCCTTGGAATCCCAGTAGGCCTCGGTGACCGCGTCGATGGGAACGGGATCGCAACGCGACGGCGCCTCGGGGCGCCGCCGCAACAACCGCCGGTCGGTCAGCACCGTCTGCCAGCCGCGCCGGCGCCAGGCGGCGACCACATCCGCCAGCAGCAACGCGTACGGGCCCAATGCAACAGCCGGGATGGAATACCAACTCCCCAGCGTCTCCGGCCATACGGTCAATACGGTCACGGCGAACAACAGGATCGGCCCAATCAGCAGGACCGCCCATGGCAGGAGATCGGTGACGAGGGGGGAGGCGCGATGCAGGACGGTCTCGCCGGGCTCGAGCATCTCGACGAGCGGTTTCGCGGGCAGGCCAGCATCGCCGAAGCGGTCGCCGAACAGGTCGTACAGGACCTCCGCGCGGCAGAAGTTGCGGGAAATCGGGAAGTCCCACCGATAGTCGCGGCCATGGACAGTCAACGTCCTGTCGTCCAGCCGGACGTCCTCGACAGTCTCGTGCCGCATTTCGGCGATCTCGGACGAGAACAGACCGTAACCCTTCAGCACCCTGCGGTCGGTGACCACCCATTTCCACCGGGTCCACAACCAGGCCAGGCCGACGATCGGCGGTGCGAAGGTCAGCGGGAACAGGGTTGCATACCAGAACTCGAACCCGAGGAAATCGACCCCCCAGACGCCGCGGAGCCACCCCGCGGCGAGGATCAGCAGGAACGCCCCGGCCAGATACCAGGTCGTCTTGCCGTCCGTCGAGCGCACCAGAATCCGCTCCCCCGGCTCCAGCACGCGCCTGAACCGACCGTTCATGGCAGCCCCACTTCCGGCTCGCGGCTTAGTGCCTTCAGGAGCGGGCGGGCCAAACCCGGCAGACAGGGGAATTCCAGGGTCCGGCCGGCGCCGCGGATATGGAACCGTCCGTCTTCCTGATAGGCGTCCTCGATCTCGTGGAGACGGATCTGTCTCGAATTGGACCAGGACATCTCGTTGCGCACCAGGAGCCGCCGGTCCGTGACCACGGCGAGTCGGAGGAACCAGACCATAAGCGGTAGCAGCGCAAGGCTCAGGACCACGGCTCCAATTGCGAAGAGCATCAGCTCCTGCCCGCCCGGCGCGCCGCTGCGCGCCACGTACCGGTCAACGGCGAAGAGCGAGCCGACATCCATCGCGGCGATCAGGGCGCCAAGACCGTATACGAAACGCTCCGGCCAGTGCCGCAGCACCACCCGCTCGCCTGGCTCCAGTTTCGGCCCAAACCAAGCCATCACGCCGCCCCCTTTGCCGCCTCGATCGCCTCGCGGATGTGGGCGGCGGCCTTGCCTTTCGCCGGAAGCTGCACCTGCTGGCCGCGCAGCGTCACGAACAGGCGGTCGCCGAACGTGGCGGGCGGGACCGCCTCTACAGCCGCCAGCGGGAATTCCTCGTAGAGCGCCGGATCGTGCGCCAGCCCTCGCAACAGGCGCCGGTCGGTCACCATGAACCCCCAGAAGGTATGCGCGCGCACGTCGACGATCCCCCATCCGGCGATCAGGATGAAATCCATACCGACGGAGATGTCAAAAAAATCAACCTCGCCCCCGGTAGCGAGTAACCAGAGTCCACCCACCAGCATATAGCCCCCGAACGCGACCATAGCCGCCGGCAGAAGGGCCCACCGGAGCGCGGGGTCACGCAGCAGAACCGCCTCTCCCGGCTCCAGGATGCGGCCGAGCCGCAGTTTCGGTCTACCCGTGTCCGGGAACCACCGTCCAAGCGATCGGGTCAGAACGTGCGCCGGAATTCTCACCGCCCTTATTTTCAGGGTTCGGCCGCCACCTTCGAGGATCAGTTGCTGGTCCGCGAACCGCGCCTCCTCGATCTCGGCCAGCGCGATATCCTGCCGCCGGTTTCGCAACAGCCCGCCGAGGGCGATGATCCGCCGGTCGGTGATCGCCCATGCCGGAAAGCGAGGCCACATGATCGCAAGACCGATGGCAGCCGGGACGATAAACGCCGGCAGAAAAAAGACGCCCAGAACAAAAAGGATATCGCCCGGTTCTTCGAGCGGATACCGGTACATCTTATCCGCGGCCATGCCGCCCACCAAAATAGCCCATAGGACCACTATCCACACCGCCTCCCGCGGCATGGCGGCGCGGTACCGCACCGTTTCCCCCGGCTCCAGCATGTCCGTCAGCCGCGCCATCACGCTGCTCCCTTGGCGCGGGCGATGGCCTCGCGGATGCGGGCGGCGGTCTTTTCCTTGCAAGGGACGACGATCTTCTGGTCCTGGGCGGCCACAAACAGCCCGTCGCCGAGCCGGTAGGGTTTGACCGCGTCGACCGCCGCCAAGGATATCTCTTCATATTTCTCGTTGCCCTGGCGCTGCAGCAGGCGCCGGTCGGTCACCAGCAACATGCAGATTCTGGATGTGCGGTAAATGGGTACCGCGACAACAAGCATGAAAACGCCTGCAGCGGCGAGAGCAATGTCGACAACGAAATCCCCCGAACCGGCTGCCAGACGTGAAGCAGCGGGCAGTGCGAGGATCAACCCGGTGATTGTCATCAACGCGGGCTGCCAGAGGGGCAAGACGGGTACGCGCAACACGACCCGCTCCCCCGGCTCCAGAATATCGCCAATGCCCGGCATGGCCCTCCCCCCGTCGGTTGCAGCCGGGAACAGCATCGCAGGTCAAGGTTTGCGCGGGATTAACGGGGATGGTCAACGGGGGCTGCGAACGCCCGCTATCGGGCGGCCTCAGACTTCGGGATTCGTTGCTGTTACAGCATCGCTTTCGCCCGGTCGATGGCGGCGCGGATGCGCGGCGCGAAGGCCGGCGGGCAGGAAAACCCCAGGGGCACCAGCCAGCGGTTCATCCGGGTATAGCGCCACCGAACCCGCGCCCCGGCTTCAAGATGCCCGCCAAGCCACGGCACGGGTGTCTATTCCTGCTCCCCGATACCGTCCGCGGGCTTCATGTCTTCCGGCTTCCCAACACTTTCAACCGCCGAGCGGTTCGCGATGGTCTTCGGGATCGTGTAGGGCAGCAGGATCGTATCGAGCACGAAGTAGAACGGCAGGTCGAGGAGGCCGCCATGGCCGATGGCGCCAAGATCAGCCCGCAATCCGACATAGATCCTGTTCCCCGGCTCCTCTTCGAAGGTATTGGCCAGCGTCCCGCAACCGGCCAGCGCCAGAACGGCTACGGCAACATTGGCAATGCTCTTGCTCATTCCGCGACCTCCGCGTTCTTCGCGGCTTCGGTTCTGGACTCCCGGTATTCGGGCTCGAGCGGGATCGGCTCGACGGGACGGGCGCCGAGGATTTTCGCCCAATCGTTGAGAAATTCGACGGTGTCCGAGACTATTGCGGCCTTCTTCGGGTCGCGGGGCCAGCCGAGCCAGAGCGGGTCGCCGGCGCTGCAGATTAGCTCGCGCAGCACCTCCGGCGAGGCCCTGTAGCGCGCGACCACCACGGCCGCAAGGTCGTGCAGCATCATCTGCGCCACCCACAGCGCGAACAGCGCGGCCCCGCTGCCGGCAAGCGTCAGCGCAACGGCGCCGGGGCGTGTGGCCAGGCCGGACAGGTACTGGAAGCCCGACACAGCCGTAACCGCGATATTCCAGGGGCCGGCCAGGGCGACGGCCCCGCCCGCAAGGCCCGCCATGAGAAGCAGCGTGGCCGCCAGCGTCTTCCGGCGGATCGCGCGGACCGGCTCGCCCGGCTTGCGCTTGCGCCACACGGCGGTCGGCACGTCCAGAAAGTCGATAAATTCGATCGCCTTTTCCTTATCCAGGTCGGCCAGGCGCAGCACTTCCGCATACCGGCTATGCAGGACCAGCGTGTTGTCCTCGTAAAGGGAGGCCGTGTGGATGGCGTCGCGGTACACCGTCTCCGTGCGGCGCAGGACGCGCCCGGCCACTATGGCGATGCGCTGGCCGGTCACGGCGATGGCGTGCGGCTCCCAGAGCAAAACGCCGAACGCCTTGCCGGCCGCGCCGATTGCCGCGGGCGTGGCCAGGGACAAGGCCGCGCCGGACCAGAGATCGTCGGCGAAAAAATCCACCCAGACCACCCAGCCCGCGACGGCGCCAACCGCATAGAAGGCGAGCCAGCCGAGCGTGTCCGAAACCTTCCGCGGCGCGGGCCAGCGCCACAGCACGGTCTCGCTGGGCGGGATCAGTTTGTCGAGCTTGCTCATTCCGCGCCCTCCGCCAGTTTCAGGGATCGGACAGCCATCTCTGGCGTTGCGCCGGCGCGGAGGTCGGGTTGGGGCTCCAACAGGGGCGCAACGCTTAGCCAGCGCGCGCAGGTTTTGAAGTAACAGGGGAGCAACCGGGCCAGCCGGCCGCTGCTCCGCAGCGCGGTGGTGCGGCCCGACCAACGGTCCCGGTCCAGCACGACGGACAGATGTCGCCGCAGCCATTCCAGCCCGAAGAGGGTCTTCGCGGCAAGGGCGGCCAGGAAAAAGACCGGGACTATCGAAAACGGAATGGCGACCAGCATGAAGCCGCCTGCAGCGGCGTGAGCAATGTCGAAACCAAAATCCCCGGAATCGGCCGCCAGACGTGAAGCAGCCGGCAATGCGAGGATCAAGCCAGTGAACGTCATCAAGGCGGGCTGCCAGAGGGGCAAGACGGGTACGCGCAACACGACCCGCTCCCCCGGCTCCAGAATATCGCCAATGCCCGGCATGGCCCGTCCCCCTTCGGTTACAGCCGGGGGCAGCATGACAGATCGAGGTTTGCGCGGGATTAACGGGAATAGTTAACGGTGTCTGCAAAACCAGCTATCGCGCTGTCTATCGGGACGCGGTGTACGCCCGTCACGCTGCCATCTTCGCCCGGTCGATGGCGGCACGGATGCGCCGCGCGAAGGCCGGCGGGCAGAAGAACCCGAGGGTCGTTCCGCCGCCGCTGACGACCAGCCGCCAGCCCTGCTGGCGGATGTCCTCGACTTCGTCGAGCCGCAACGTCTCGGGGTCGTCCCAGCCGAGCCGCCGGCGCAGCACGATCCGGCGGTCGGTGACCTCGACCAGCGGCGGCATGACCAGGATCACGAACTGCAGGCAGGCCCCGGCGAACAGGGCGGTGACGATGACAACGGCGAGCGTCGTCTGCTCGTAGCGCATCGGCTCCGCCGTCATCTCGCCCGAGGCCGTGGCGACGACCGCGAACTCGATCAGCAGGATCGCCGCGACGACGCATAGGTCGACCCATACCGGCGCATGCCGGAGCGTCTCGGTCTCTCCCGGTTCGTACTCGAAATCCGCCATGCCGGCACCGCGCGCCTACCAGTAGCTCAGCGCCCCTTCGAACATGGTGTGCAGATGTTCGGCGCCGATCTCCATCGGGGCGTTCTTCAAGAGGCGCTGCTGCGGCAGGGTGCCCTGGATCAGCGCCTCGATGTCGGCTTCGCCGTAGCCGACGCCGGCGATGCCGTTGGGGATGCCGGTCGGTTTCATCAGCTCGACGATGCGCGCGCCGACGACCTCGCCGGCGTCCCCCTCGCCCGCGCCGCGCACGTCCGCGCCCAGGCACTCGGCGCCTTCCAGGTGCCGCTCGGGGCAGGCCGCCGCGGTGTGCCGGAACACCGACGGCGCGTTGACGATGACGCTCATGCCGTGCGGGATGATCGGCTCGTCGTCCGGGTAGCCCTCGGGGCGGTAATCCCTGACCAGACCGGCCACCGCATAGGCCATGCCGTGCGGCACGTGGACGCCGGAATTGCCGAAGGCGATGCCGGCCAGGGTCGAGGCCCACATCAGCTGCTCGCGCGCCTCGTGGTCGGCGGCGTCGGCCACCGCGCGGACCATGTACCTGCCGGCCAGCCGCAGCGCCTCGCGGCAGCCGAGGTCGGACCATGGATTGGCGCCCTGGCTCATCGGCCGCTCGGCCGGCGTACGCGAACGCGTACGGTGCGTAAACGGCATGGACGTGTACGATTCCAGGGCGTGGCTAAGCACGTCGAAGGCGCTGCAGGCGACCACGTTCGCCGGCAGCGTATGTGTCGTCAGCGGGTCGATCAGCGCCAGGGTCGGGCGCAGGTGGCGCGACGCAATGCCGGTCTTGGCCTTCATCGAAAGCAAATCGAATACCGCGATGCCGGTGCATTCCGAACCGGTGCCCGAGGTCGTCGGACAGGCGATGTGGGGTTTGAGCTTGCCCGGCACCGGCCGGCCCTCGCCGACCGGCGCGTTGACGTAGGCGAGAAAATCGGCCGGGTACGTCGCGTACAGGCTGGCCGCCTTGGCGGTGTCGATCACCGAGCCGCCGCCGACCGAGATGAAGCCGTCGACCTTCGCCTTCTCGGCGAAGCGGGTGGCGGCCTGGAAGGACTGGTCGGTCGGCTCGACCCTGGCCTCGTCAAAGAAGGCGATATCGATGCCGGCGTCCTGCAGCGATTTGCGGACGATCGCCACATGCTCCAGCGCCGCCAGCCGCTTGTCGGTGAACAGCGCGATGCGCCCGATGCCCAGCGCCTTCGCCTGCTCGCCCGCCTCGCGCAGCGCGCCGGGCCCATAGGCGATCGACGAGACGTCGACCGAGAAGACGTCCTCCCCGCCCTCGGTCGCGGCGAAATAGTGATGACAGCAGCCCATGGGTTTCTCCGTTGCTGGGGGACGGCGCGGCCGGCACGGTACCGCGGACAATAAACGCGCCTTCCTGTGGGCTGGCAACAGGAAGAATCAGGATTTCGCATCTTCCAGGATCATATCGGACGCCTTTTCGCCGATCATGATGGCCGGCGCGTTGGTATTGCCGGAAACGAGGTTGGGCATGATCGAGGCGTCGACGACGCGCAGCCCGCCGATCCCGTGCAGTCGAAGCCGGTCATCGACCACCGCCATGGCGTCGGACCCCATCTTGCAGGTGCCGACCGGATGGTAGATCGTCTGGCTGCGGTTGCGGGCGTATTCGAGCAGGTCCTCGTCCGTCCGCACATCCGCGCCGGGCTCGTGCTCGCCCGAGATCAGCGAGCCGAGTGCCCTGGTGCCGGCGATCTTCCGCGTCACCTTGATGGCCTCGACGGCGATCTGCCGGTCATAGGGGGTGGAAAGATAATTCGGGTGGATCGCCGGGTGGGCGGCGGGGTCGCCGGATTTGAGCTCGATCCGGCCACGGCTTTCCGGACGCAATTGGCAGACCGAGGCGGTGAAGGCGGAGAACCGGTGCGGTCCGTCGCCCGGCTTGTCGGCGCTGAGCGGCTGGATGTGGAACTGGATGTCCGGCGTCTCCAGGTCCGGCGAGGTTTTCGTGAACACGCAGACCTGGCTTGCCGCGATGGTCAGCGGCCCGGTCCGGAACAGCAGGTACTCGATCCCCATCAGCATCTTGCGGACCGGGTTGTTGACCTCGTCGTTCAGCGTGATCGGTTCCTTCGTCTTGAAGACCGAGCGGATCTGCAGGTGATCCTGGAGGTTCCGGCCGACGCCGGGCAGGTCGTGGAGCGGCTCGATTCCGGTGTCCTTCAGATGTCCGGCCGGTCCGACGCCCGACAGCATCAGGATCTGCGGCGAGCCGATCGCGCCGGCGGACAGGATGATTTCGCCGCGGCAGTGCGCGTCGTGGCGCTTCCCATCGATCGTCCAGGCAATGCCGCTGGCGCGGCGCCCGTCGAACAGGACCCGCTGCACCAGCGCGTGGGTCAGGATCGTCAGGTTGCTGCGGCCCTTGACGGGATTGAGATAGCCGACCGCGGTGCTGCAGCGGCGGCCGTTGCGGCAGGTCTGATGGAAGTATCCGGCCCCCTCCTGGGCGGCGCCGCTGAAATCGTCGTTGCGCGGGATGCCGACTTCCTCCGCCGCCTCGATGAACACGTCGCACAGTTTGCGGTGGATGCGCACCCCGGAAACGGCGATCGGCCCCCCGACGCCGTGAAATTCGCTCTCGCCGTGCTGATAGTCCTCGGATTTACGGAAATAGGGCAGCACGTCCTCGTAGGACCAGCCGGCATTGCCGAGTTGGCGCCAGCGGTCGTAGTCCTGCGGCTGGCCGCGGATGTAGAGCAGCCCGTTGATCGAGCTGGAGCCGCCCAGAACCTTGCCGCGGGGCCATTGCAGGCTGCGCCCGTTCAGGCCCGGATCGGGCTCGGTCAGATAGCACCAGTCGGTCGCCGGGTTGTGCATGGTCTTGAAATAACCGACCGGCACATGGATCCAGGGGTTCCAGTCCCGCCCGCCGGCCTCCAGGAGCAGGACACGGGTTTTCGGATCGGCCGACAGCCGGTTCGCCAGAACGCACCCGGCCGAGCCCGCGCCGACGATGATGTAATCGAAGGTTTCAGCGGAATTCACCGATTGCCTTGCCCGTCGCGGGCATCCTCCCTGCTGTCTCGAATCTTCGGGAATCCGGGTAATTAAATTTCACGTTTTGCCCCCGAAACCATTGATACTTGCACAGACAAAAACTTGATGCAATAATGATACTGATCATCTCATTTATCGAGACTATCGTAATCCAAAAAACAAGGGCCGGTATAGCGGTCCCCCGCAATCGGTTGAGGCTAACGTCCAAGGGAGAGGACATCATGCTCAAGGAAACACTCAGCGCGGTCTCACGCCGCGACCTGTTCCGGCTCGCGGCCACCTATGGCTGGAGTTCGACACTGTTGGCGGCAGGCGGCCTGGCCGGCGCCGTTACGTTGCCCCGCCTCGCGGAGGCGGCAAATTCCACCTATACGAAACGCCTTTCGAAGGAGCCGAAATTCACCCTGAAGTTCGGCGCGGCGGGCTTCAACGAGCGCAATCTGCTGATCGAGCGTGCCGGTTGCCTGCAGTTCGTGAACGACCTGGAGGAACGTACCGACGGCGCGATCCGGATCGAATTCATCGGCAACAACCAGATCTGCGGCCAGCTCAACTGCGTGAAGAAGACGCAGCAGGGTATCGTGGATATCTACGCCGCTTCGACCCAGAATTCGGCCGGCGGCGCGCCCTATCTGAACGTGCTGGACTATGCCTACATGTTCCCCGGCAGGGCGGCGCAGTACTATTTCATGTACCACCCGAAGAGCGAGCAGATCCTGCGTGAGCCGATGCGCAAGCGGCATGGCATACAGTTCCTGTTCACCCATGCGGAACTGCGCGGCATCCAGCTTGGCCTGAAATGGAAGGACAAGCCCACGGTCACCAGCGTCGATCAGCTGGCCGGCACCAAGAACCGCGTGACCGGCACGCAGCTCGGCCGCATCGCCATGAACCTGATGAAGCTGAACCCCGTGCCGATCGCCTGGGAAGAGACTCTGGACGGCCTGAAACAGGGCCTGATCGACGGCGCCGAAACCTGGATGTCCGCGGTGGCCTACGCCAACATGTCGCCGGTGGTCTCGCAATGCGTGGACCTCAAGTTCTTCTGCGGCACCGAACACACGGCGATGAACGCCAGCGTGTTCGACAAGCTGGGCGGACAGCTGCAGGACGCGGTGATGGAATCCGCCTATCTCTCCCAGGTCCACGTGCAGGCGGCCAACGAGGCCGCGCTGGTCAACACCGTCGGCGCCTCGAACCCGCAAAAGCCGAATACCATCTTCGCCCAGAACGATGTCCGCGTCGCCGAACTGTCCGACGCCGAGATCAGGAAAGCCGAGGAGATGTGCTCGCCCGAGTTCCATCCGGCGGAATGGGAACAGTGGCGCGAGCGGCTTAACGGTTGGGCCGGCGGCATCGACACCTACAAGGAGATATTCGACATCGCCCGCGAGATTCCGAAGGATACGCTGGCTGAGAATGTCGAACCGCGCCGCTGGTGGAAGGGCGCCTGATTTCCTCCGGACCGGGGGTGCGGGCATCGTCCGCGCCCCCGACTATTCCGTTTTGCACAATGGATGGCGCGTGCCGGCAGGGCGCGTGACCCAAGTCCGGCAAGAACAGGGGGGAAGATGATATGGCGCTTTCGCTTCTCAAATGGATCGATGGCAACATCGAGAAGATCGTTATCCTGATCTGCTACACGACCATGGCGGGGATCATCTTCGTCGAGGTAATCCGCCGTTTCCTGTTCAACCAGCAGGCCGCCTGGAGCACGACGATTCCGATTTACCTGTTCCTCTGGGTAACCTGGATGGGCGCCGCCTACAATGTGAAGATCCGGACCCACCTGCGGTTCGACGAACTGCGCGTCCGCCTGCCCTACAACGCGCAGTTCGCCTGTCTGTGCCTCGACGCCGTGCTGTGGATCGTGTTCGCGGCGATTGTGGTGGTCTTTTCCATCGAGCAGGTCCGGCTCTCATACGACAACTTCTCGATCGTGCAGGGCACCGACGACGTGATGCAGTGGTGGTTCTACCTCGCCACGCCGGTCGCCTGGATTCTGCTCGTTGTTCGGGCATTGCAGAATTTGTCGGAGGATTGGCGAACCTACCGCCGCGGTGAATCCTTCACCATTCAGACCTCTATGCTCGGCGATTAGGGGGCTGGATCATGGATGGCCTGCTTATCGCACTCATCAGCATCGGCGTCACCGTCCTGTTCATTCTCGGCGTGCCGATCTTCCTGGTCATCGGCTTCTGGGTGATCGGCGTCAGCCTGGTGATCGACTTCACCCTCGCCAATGTCGGGGTGACCCTGTACGAGGGGCTTAACTTCTACGGCCTGCTGGCGCTGCCTCTGTTTATCCTGACCGGCGATTTGATCAACGCCGCGGGGATCGCCAGGCGGCTGTCCGATTTCGCGTACTCGATCCTAGGATGGATGCGCGGCGGCCTCGCCATGGCCTCGCTCGGGGCGTGTGGGCTGTTCGCGGCGATCTCCGGCTCCAACTCGGCGACGACGGCGACCATCGGCTCGATCATGTATCCCGAGATGACCAAGGGCGGCTACGACAAGCACTTCGCCGCCGCCACGGTCGCCGCCGGCGGTACCGTCGGCATCATCATCCCGCCGAGCATCATCTTCATCGTGTACGGATTCCTGATGAACCTGTCGATCAGCGATCTGTTCATCGGCGGCCTGCTGCCCGGGCTGCTGATGGTGATCGCGATGCAGGTGACCTGCTGGTACGTCGCCAACCGCAACGGCTGGGGCCACCTGATCCGGATCGACCCGGTCAGGATCATGCGCGCGGCGCTCGGCGCCTGGCTCGGCTTCTTCGCCATCGGGCTGGTGATCTGGGGCATCTACGCCGGCAAGTTCTCGCCGACCGAGGCGGCCGGCGTGACCGCGGGATTCTGCCTGATCGTCGGCATCGTCATGCGGCCGATCCACAATATGCTCGGCGGGAGCGGCGGCGGATCCTTTGTTGCAGAGACCATCGTTATCCCTGGATTCTCGCCCTTCCAGCTTCCACGCATCGTGCTGCGGTCGGGCCAGATCACCGGATTGCTGGCGCCGCTTATCGCCGTTTCGGTGGTTATGCAGCAGATCCTCTCACTGCTCGGCGCCAAGGTCTTCGTGACGGACATGCTGGGCGCGCTTGGCGGCTACTACGCCATACTGTTCGCCTGCATGGCGCTGGTGCTGATCGCCGGCACGATCCTGGAAAGCCTGCCGAATACGATCATCCTGGCCCCGATCCTGGCGCCGATCGCCGCCAATATCGGTGTCGACCCGATCCATTTCGCCGTGGTCTTCCTGGTCGGAGACGCGATCGGCTTTATTACCCCGCCCTACGGGCTGAACCTTTATGTCGCGAGCGGCATCACCGGCATTCCGTACCTGCGGCTGTTGCGCTACACCATGCCATATCTTTTCGCCCTGATCGGGGCCTGGCTCATCATTGCACTGTGGCCGCCTTTGTCGACGATGCTGCTGGTGCATGCCGGCGCCGGGGTCTTCCAGGTGCAATAGAGGGGAATACAACGGCATGACCACGATGCGCCGAAGCAAGGGCTCGTCCATACGGCGCAGCCTGGCCATCCTGGGAAAGGTCGCGGAGGCCGGCCGGCCGCTCACGCCGACCGGACTGAACGCCGATTTGGGCCTGCCAAAGCCGACCATCCACCGGCTCTGCACGATGCTGGAGAACGAAGGCTACCTGCAGCGCAGCATCGACGGCAAAGGCCTTACCGCCGGACCGAAGCTGCGCGGCATGGCGCTCGACGTAATCGCCGGCGCCGGCGGGGAGCGTGCGGCGCTGCATGCGATTCTGGAAGAACTGGCGGAAACCGTTGGTGAGACCTGCAACATCAATGTCCCGGACGGTAACGCCATGCGTTATATCGACCGGGTGGAAGCGCGTTGGCCGCTGCGGCTCCAGCTTCCGGTCGGCACCCGCGTACCCCTGCATTGTACGGCCAGCGGAAAGATGTTCCTGAGCAGCCTTCCGCCGGCCCGGCGCAGGCAGGTCATCGCCAATCTGGTACTGGAGCCCCACACCCCCAATACGGTCAGCGATCCCGCAGCGCTCGAGACGATGCTCGAGCGAACCCGCGATAACGGGTTCGGCGACGACAATGAAGAATTCCTCGAAGGCATGGTCGCCGTCGCCGTGCCGGTGCGCGACGGCAAGGGGCGACTAACCGCCACTCTTGCGATGCACGGCCCGACCCAGAGATTGACGCTGGAGGCCGCAAAGGCACAACTCCCAGCCTTGCGGAAGGCCGCCGACCGGCTTTCCCGGTTGTTTGAGGACGGCGCCGTCTAGCGCATTGTCCCTTACGTGGAATCGGCTCCGGCCTGCACCTGCTCACGCCGGCTTCCCGCACACCGCTTCGATGACTGCGACGCAATCGCCGGCGAGGCTGCGGTAGAGATTGGCGATGATTTCGTACCAGTCGGAGCCGAGGAACAGTTCCGGGCCGAGCAGCGAGGCCTCGTGGCCCGGCTCCGCCTCACGACGGCGCTGTTCCTCGAACCAGATCAACCCGGCGGCCGTGGTGTCCTGCCACGACGCGATCTCGAAACCGGCGCCCTCGATATCGGCGCGCAGCGCGTGCGGCTTCACAAGGAAGCTGATCGTCGCATCGGCGGCCCAGGGCACGGGATAGAAGGGCTCGCCACCCTCGCCCGCGACCACGTCGTAGATCCCGAGGCGGCCGCCGGGTTTCAGCACCCGGAAGATCTCGGCATAGAAGCGCGCCTTGTCCTCGATGTTCATCTGCACGTGCTGGCTGACCACCACATCGAAGCTGGCGTCCCCGAACGGCAGGTCGAGCGCGTCGGCCTTCCTGTAGGCCAGGTAGTCGCCCAGCTTCACCCGTTCCGCCAGCATGCCGGCGGCCTCGATGAAGGCATCGGTGATGTCGACGCCGGTGATCCGGCAGCCATACTGCAGGGCCATGAAACGCGACGGGCTGCCGACGCCGCAGCCGACATCGAGCACCTTCTTCTCGTGATTGAGGCCGAGCTGCATGGCGAGTTCGCGCGTCGCCTCATGCGCGCGCACATGCATCTCGCCCAGCCCCATGACGTCGTGGGGCTTGAGGTTGTCCGGATCCTTGCCGTCCTCGCGCAACGCCGCCAGGATCGATGTGCTCAGCGCCGGCTGCGTGTAATGGGATTCGATGCGGGAATCGCCGGACGGCGTCACGGCCGCCTTCGGCGCTTCGGACGTGGCGCCGGGCGCAGCGACGGGCTGCGAACGGATCACGGCCGGTGCAGGCGCCGATTCCGGCACGGCGGCGGGCTTTCGGGCGGCGGATCCCGCATCCTCGTCGATCACCGGGTTGCTGAGCCGGCAGACGCCCTCGACCTCGACCTCGCAGACATCGCCGGCCTTCAGGAACAAGGGCGGCGTGCGGGCATAGCCGACGCCCGACGGCGTGCCGGTGGCGATCACGTCGCCGGGCTGCAGCGTCATCGCCTTCGACCAGCGGTGGATCAGGTCCGCGACCGGAAACAGCATCGTGTCGGTGGTGTCGTTCTGCACGACCGTACCGTTGACGCGGGTCACCAGGCGCAGGCCCGAGGCGCCCGCCGGCAGCTCGTTGGGTGTCACAAGATCGGGTCCGAACGAGCCCGAACGGTCGAAGTTCTTGCCCAGCGTCCATTGCGTGCCGAGGCGCTGGAAGTCGCGCACCGATCCGTCCATCAACACCGAGTAGAAGGCGACGTGGGACAGCGCGTCCTCCAGCGCGACATGCCGCCCCGGCTTGCCGATCACCGCGGCGAGTTCGCCCTCGTAGTCGAACTTGTCCGAAATCCACGGCTTGACCAGTGGCTCGTCGTGGCCGACCAGCGACTGTGCATAGCGGACGAACAGCGAGGGATGTTCCGGCGGCTCGCGCCCGCCCTCCTTGGCGTGTTCGGCGTAGTTCAGCCCGCAGCAGAGGTATTTGGGCGCATTCCAGACCGCCGGTACGTAACGAATCCCCTCGCCCGGGCGCACCGAGTCCGCCGGAGGGTCGAGGACGATAGCAGCGACCTGCTCCATGACCCCCTCGCCCAGGCCCAGCAGCCCGGGGATGTCGCGCGGCAGGTCCGGCGCGGCGACGGACAGGTCGACGACCTCATCGCCGCGCCGCACGGCGATTGTCGGAACACCATCGTTGTCGAAGGCCAGGAGCCGCATCGATAATTTCCTTCCAGAAGATAGACGGACAGGAGCAGGAACCTGCCACGGGCGGCGGTTCGGGGCAAGATGTCAGGTCAGGCCGGCGCCCGGGCGCAACCCGCGGCGCGACTCACGGCGCGGGGCCCGTTCAGGCGAACCCGGTGCTGCCGCCGCGGCGTGCGACGGCGTAGAGCAGCATGAAGCTGGCGCCGGCGATCCAGCTGCGCAGGAAATCGACAAGGGTTTCCGTGCCCCAACCGTAATAGCTGAACGCCGCCGGCATGGCCTCGAGGGTCAGGTAGATATGCGGCGCCAGGATGAGGCTGGGCAGGACGACGATGCTCCAGGCAATAATCCGCCTGATCGTCGTGCCGAGCGACTTGCGCGCCTCGATTTCCCCGGGGCCATGCGCATTGGGCATGAGGATCCGGATCGATTCCCAGCCGATGATGCAGGCGACGAAGAAGAAGATCAGCATGAAATATTCCAGGTCGCCCGGCGAGCGGCCGCAATACAGCGTGATCTTGCCGTTGCTGGCGCAGAAGATGTTCGCCGGCCAGTACGTGGTCGCGATGTTGGGGACGCCCTTGACGACCCAGGCCGTGATCCAGTTGAGCATATAGCCCACCGCAGGGGCCAGGAACGCAATCGGCGCGCCGAACATGAACCGCATGGCAAGACCCTTCTCATTTGCATCGTAACGCTCGTTGCATGCGCCGCGTAAGGCACTATCGACATGTCGCGTTAATGCAACGTTAAACTGCGGGCGGGGTCGATCATGCCCGGTTGCGGTCGCAGTAAAGCAGAGTTTCGGGTTGACGAGCGCCGCCCAGACGAATCCGCCCGGTACACCTCCCGGGGGTGGAAAAGATCAGCCCTCGCGCATCGTGGTCAAGGGATCAAATGCCAGGGTGCCTTCAGGCACCCCGTGATTTGCCTCTGATTCTCGGCAAAAGAACCCGGTAATTTCGCCGAATTTACAATTCGTCAACCTTAGGGCTGTTAGATACGCAACATCGGGTCGGCTACACCGCTGGAAACAGCAGGAACCATTCAATGAAGAGTTTGCGCGCATTTCTTTTGGGACTCGTCTTGTTTTCCCTCGGCACGCCTGTGGCGCAGGCAAAGGAAATCTACGAATCCGATAGCGGGCTATACTGGGGCGTGCGCGGTGGCCTCTCGCAGGTGCGCAACCTTGCGATCTGGTCGTGGGGAGGATTCGACCCGACATACGACAACGCAACTCCCCCCAACGTTCTGTTCCTCGGGCTCAATGATCACCTCGAACGTCGTTCGCTCGAGATGAATTACGGTTACGTCGTCGGCGCATCGATCGGGTACACCATGGCCTATCCCGACAGCGTGGCCGACCTGCGATTCGAGGTGGAAGGAATCTACCGTAGACATGAAGATGGTGAGATCAACTCGCCATGGGATGCGCTCAGTGACAGGCCGGACTCCGTTAC
Source organism: uncultured Alphaproteobacteria bacterium (assembly GCA_947259105.1). Classification (GTDB taxonomy): domain Bacteria; phylum Pseudomonadota; class Alphaproteobacteria; order UBA8366; family JADFVY01. The sequence goes on along the minus strand of CAMYKU010000003.1, from coordinate 40,544 downwards.
GCTCGGGTTTGAGACTGTTCCGGTCGTCGGGTCGTTGGAAGTCGGAAGCGCGATGTTCAACGTGCTGGTGGATTTCCACACGCAGACGCGATTCACCCCCTATATCGGCGTCGGCGCCGGCATATCGCAAATCATCGCCAAGGGCTATACCCTGGACGGGAACCGCGCGCAACATGGCGAACCCTTTCCGCAATTCTTCGACGACGATATTTACGCGCTGTCGTGGCAGGCGATCGCGGGGATCGGTTACCGACTGTCGCCGGGAGCGATGGTGACCCTGGAAACCCGTTATTTCAGGTTGGCCGCGGATCGCTATTCGGACCTTTTCGAGACCGATGAGCTACGGGAGATCAAGTTCGACGACTGGTCGCTGGGGGTCCGATTCACGTTCTAGGCATGCGGATGCCGCCGCAGCGTCTGCTATGAATCATACCGAACGGGCGATTGTCGTCAGGCTCTCTTTACTAGCGCGCCTGAATCGGCATTATCGGCTGCATGACGAACATGCCCGGCAAGAGCAATGTGGCGATTCTCGAGGCGCTCGAGAAGCGCATTCTCTGGCTCGCGTGCTGGACCATCCACAACGCCAACCATATCCGCCCCAGTTCCGACGGTCTGAAGGTCGGCGGCCACCAGTCGTCCTGCGCCTCGGCAACGACGCTTCTGACGGCGCTCTACCTCGACGTGCTGCGGCCGCGGGACCGGGTGGCGGTGAAGCCACATGCCTCCCCCGTATTCCATGCGATCCAGTACCTGCTAGGCCGGCAGAGCCGCGAAAATCTGGAGACCTTCCGGGCGCTGGGCGGCGCCCAGTCCTACCCGTCGCGCACCAAGGATTCGGACGACGTGGATTTTTCCACGGGCTCGGTCGGGCTCGGCGTCGGGGTCACGCTGTTCGCCTCGCTGGTCCAGGATTACGTCCGCCTGCACAGGCTGACCGGCGATACCGGCGCGCCCGGCCGCATGGTGGCGGTGATGGGCGATGCGGAGCTGGACGAAGGCAATGTGTTCGAGGCGCTGCTGGAGGGCTGGAAGCATGACGTGCGGAACCTGTGGTGGGTGATCGACTACAACCGCCATTCGCTCGACGGCGTGGTGAACGATCACCTGTTCGGCAGGATCCGCGACTTCTTCGGCTCGGTCGGCTGGACGGTGGTGAACCTGAAATACGGCAAGCGCCTGGAGGCGGCGTTTGAAGGACCCGCGGGCGAAGCCCTTCGACAGTGGATCGACGATTGTCCCAACCAGCATTATTCGGCACTGACCTTCAAGGGCGGCGGCGCCTGGCGCGAGCGGCTGAAGCGCGACCTTGCCGACACCTCCGGGCTGAAGGAAATGCTCGACGGACATGACGATACGTCGCTGCACCGCCTGATGACCAATCTGGGCGGGCACGACATGGAGAGCGTGCTTGAGGCCTTCCACGGCGTCGCGGACGACCGGCCGCACTGCTTCATCGCATACACCATCAAGGGTCACGCGCTGCCGCTTGCGGGCCACAAGGACAACCACGCGGGGCTGATGACGCCGGACCAGATGGACGCCTTCCGGGCGCTGCACAACGTCCCGCATGGCCAGGAGTGGGAGCCGTTCGCCGGCATGGAGATCGCCGATGAGAAGACCCGCGCCTTCCTCAAGCGGGTGCCGTTCGCGCAGCGGCCGGAACCGGCGCCGCCCGCCATGGCCGACGTTTCGGCAATCGCGCCACCCAGGGCCAGGACCCTGTCGACCCAGGACGCCTTCGGCAACATCCTGAACGAACTCGGCAAAACGCAGGGCGATCTTGCGCGGCGTATCGTCACCACCTCGCCCGACGTCGCGATCTCGACCAACCTTGCGGGCTGGATCAACCAGCGCGGCGTGTTCCACCGCGAGGACCGCCCCGACGCCTTCCGCGAGCAGTCGATCGCCTCGCCGCTCAAATGGGACCAGGGGCCCGCCGGCCAGCATATCGAGCTGGGCATCGCCGAGAACAATCTGTTCCTGTTGCTGGCCGCAGCGGGGATCGCCGACCGGCTGTTCGGCGCGCGGTTGATTCCGGTGGGCACGCTGTACGACCCGTTCGTCGCGCGCGGGCTCGATGCGCTGAACTACGCCTGCTACATGGATGCGCGCTTCATCGTCGCCGGCACGCCGTCCGGCATCGCGCTGGCGCCGGAAGGGGGGGCGCACCAGTCAGTCGGAACGCCACTGATCGGGATCGCGCAGGACGGGCTGGCGGCCTTCGAGCCGTCTTATGCCGACGAGCTGGCGATCCTCATGAAATGGGCGTTCGACTACGTGCAGCGGGACGGCGCCGGCCAGTCCGAGATCGAGTGGCTGCGCGACGTCGAGGGCGGCGCGGTCTATTTGCGACTCTCGACTCGGCCGCTCGAACAGCCGCAACGGCAACTCGACGCCGCGGCGCAACGCGGCGTCGTCGCCGGCGGCTACTGGATCCGCGAACCGGATCCCGGCGCCGAGATCGCCATCGCCTATACCGGCGCCGTCGCGCCCGAGGCGCTGGCGGCCTGGGAGCAGCTTGCCGCGGAGGCGCCGGGCGCCGGGCTGCTGGCGGTGACCTCGGCCGACCGCCTTGGGGCCGGATGGCATGCGGCGGAACGCGCCCGCCAGCATGGCGAGGGCCCGGGCGTCCGCAGCCATGTCGAACGGTTGCTGGAGCCGCTTGCCCCGGACGCCGGCATCGTGACCGTGACCGACGGCCACCCGGAAGCGCTATCATGGATCGGCAGCGTTCTGGGGCACCGCATCAAACCGCTGGGCGTGGAGCATTTCGGCCAGTCGGGCAGCCTGCCCGATCTGTTCCATACCTACCGCATCGACGCCGACGCCATCCTCGACGCCTGCGCCGCGGCGCTGCTCGGGCGCAAGGGCGGCCGCGCATGGCCCAAAGCCGCGGAGTAGGTTTCTTGCCAGCGCTCCCGCTAGGTTACGATATTCGGCTTTGCGCCGATGCATACCTTCCGGGGTATTGGACAAGCGACCGCCGCGAACATTATTTGCTGCGCCCGGAAACCGAATGGCCATTGTCTTTCGACACGATGGTGTGGCCGTCGATTTTTGAAAGTCCGGATGAAGTAAAGGTGCCGGGGGTTGAAGATTGGTGGCCCGATCGTCCCCCAACCATTGTCGCAGAACCCGTTAACAAGCGTTACGACGCGTTTATGGATCTGTGGCCGGAACGGGACGAGATGCTGGCGGTTTTCCGTGAACATGCTTCGGCTGGCGCATGCGGCGTGCCGGTTGCAGTGGAGATGGTCGGTGACACAACGCCTGAATCCGATATCGCGCCATGGCCCGGTTTCGACACGGAGGTTCCCATCCAGAGCCGCCCCGGCGACTGGGTTTTTCTTGGCCATGACGTATGCGATTTCGGCTGGATCAGCGGTCTCAGCAATTGCGGCAGTGCTTCCAGCGAGATGCGGCAGTTGAGCCGGGGCTGGAAAGACCGGGTCAATGAGTTCGGGTTGTTCCCGTCGGCGGCCGATGCCCGGGAATACTGCGGGGTCACCGACCGGCGGGTTCCGGAGCATGCACCCTTCCGCGTATTCGCCCTCTACCGTGCGCCGGAAGACCAGCGGATATAGAGCGGGTCGTGCCGGCCAGCGGGCGGATTGGTCCTCCCCGGACAGTAACGGGGCCGATTACCCGCCCCCGTCCTTGAATCCGATATCCCAGTGCGAGCCGTCGCAGAACGGCTTGTTCTTCGACGCGCCGCAGCGGCACAGCGCATAGTGATCGCGCGAGACTCCCTCGGCCCAGGGCGCGTCGGCCAAGCCTACGCCGCCGGTCACGTGATAGGGGCCGTCCTTCGAGACCCTGATTGCGGGGCTCTCCTGCGGCGCCGCTGCCGCCTCGCCATCGATCGAATAGCTGAGCGCGCCCGACGGGCAGGCGCGGATCACCTCTATGATCGCCTCGGCCGCCGCGCCGTCGGGGTCGATCCAGGGCTCCTCTCCCATGCGCCAGACGCTGGCCAGCGTGTCGGTACACACCCCAGCATGGGCGCAGGCCGCCCGGTTGTCGTGGATGGTGAGCGCCTTGCCCACGTATGGGTCGCGCCGGTCGTTCGAGGCGTCGGAAAGGCGTTCGCCGGAAAATCCGATCTTGGCGTGCGTTCCATCACAGAACGGCTTGTTCGCCGAGGCGCCGCAGCGGCACAGCGCCATCAGGCTCTTGGTTGCGATGGCACCGCCGGCGGCGTCGGTCAGCCGGTCACAGCTCTTCACGATGTAGGGTCCGTTTTCCGCGCATTCGACCGTCGGGTTGTTGTCGCTCGCACTGTCCGCCATGATGCCGCCTTTCGCTGTCGTTGGTATGGTCGCCATATCCGTCCGGGATACAGATATAGGTCGCAAAGCGGCGGCTGGAACCCGGGGTCACCGGCGGCGGTGGAGACGCATTTACTGAACCGTCGTCGTCTTCGGCGCGTTGATCTGGTCGGGCAGGTGTTCGGCGGGCAGCACGCGGTTCATGCCGTTGCTCTCGATTTGCAGGCGGCAGGTTTCGTCGGGCTGGACGACGCGGTCGCTCTCTAGAAGGTCCTGGACCAGCGTCAGTTCCTCACCGTCGTCGAGGATGATCGAGTATTCGATACCGGGCCGTTCGCTCAATTTGTCGGCGGCCTGGCGCCCGGCGCCGCCGCCGGCCACCGCGCCGACCGTCACGGCGGTCTGGACGGCAATTTCCTGGCCTGCGCCCTGGCCGATCTGGCTGCCCAGTATGGCGCCGACGAGGCCGCCGACGATGGCGCCGATCGCCTCGCCCTTTTCGGGTGCGTCGTCGCCGCGGATCGCGACTTCGCGGACCTCCAGCACGCGGCACCGGACGATCCGCTTCGACGTGCCGACCTCGCTGTCGCGATACAGAGAGTCGCTGACCTTGGGGCTGCTGCAGGCGGCAAGCGCCGCCACGCCAAGGACGACAATACCGGTACGACCTGCAGCAACGATTCGGTTTCGCACGTTCCAACTCCGTTATTCCGGCCGACGCAAGCGCCACACATACCTTTACCAGCCGGTATGTTAAATTTCCATCAATCGGTGTCCTAACCAGAAAAACCGAGGGCCATGCCCGCACACGGGCAGATCGCTTGCCGCGGCGGAAACAACCGCTACACTCGGCGACGAACGGAGAACACGCAGATGAGCGAAACAGTCGGATTCATCGGGCTTGGCGTACTGGGCTCGGCTATCGCGGGCCATCTCGTCGCGGGCGGCTGCCGGGTCGTCGGTTGCGACATTGACACAGGCAAGACCGCCGAATTGCAGGATGCGGGGGGCGAGTCCGCCGCAACGCCACGCGAAACCGCGGACCGGGCCGATGTGGTCTTCCTCTGCCTGCCGACCGCCGAGGCCCTGCACGATGTCGTGTCGGGGCCGGACGGGCTGGCGCATGGCGGACAGCCGGACCAGGTCGTCGTCGAGCTGTCCACCTTCTCGATCGCGGACAAGGAAAAGGCGCGCGACGCGCTGGCTGAAGCGGGCAAGATCCTGCTGGACTGTCCGGTCAGCGGCAACCGCATCATGGCGCTGGAGCGCAAGCTCACCGCGTTCGGCAGCGGCGACAAGGCGGCGTGGGAGCGGGTCGAGGCGATCGTCGGCCTGTTTACGAGGCGCAGCTACCATGTCGGGGAATTCGGTTGCGGCATGAAGATGAAGCTCTGCGGCAACATCCTGAACCTGGTCCACAACAGCATCGCGGCGGAGGTCATGGTGCTCGGCATGAAATCGGGACTCGACCCGAAGATGATCCATGAGGTGATCAGCGGCAGCGGTTCGTCTTCCGCCATGTTCGAGGTGCGCGGCGCCCTGATGGCGGAGAACGACTACAGCAGGGAAGGCATGAATTTTTCCATCCCACTCAAGGACTCGCGGCTGATCGCCGAGCACGCCGCACGCCATCTCGTCCCGACACCGATCTATCACGCGGCCCTGCAGACTTACTACGCGGCGGTTGCCCAGGGCCACGGCGATGAAGACCAGTCGGCTGTCTGCGCCGCCATGGAGCGCGCCGCGAATTGCGAGCGGGAATGAACGCGACGGGCGATCACAGGGACGAAATCCTCCAACGCGAATCCGCACCCCGACGTTCAACCGTTGCCGAACCGGAATATCGTGATACCATCCCTTGATGAGGCACAGGAGAACATGAACATGGCCACCGCGACCTTCGCTGCCGGACGGTTTTGGGGCGTCGAAGCTGCGATTCGGCTCATTCCGGGGGTCGTCGCCACGGAAGTCGGATTCATGGGCGGCCACGTGGCGAACCCGACGTTTCGGCAGGTCGGCTCCGGGGCGACCGGACACGCGGAAGTGGTGCGCGTCGAATACGACGCTGACGACCTGACCTATGGCGAGCTGCTGAGCGCATTCTGGAATATCCACGATCCGACGCAGCGCGACCGCCAGGGGCCCGATATCGGCAGTGCCTTCCGTTCGGTCATTTTCGTGCACGATGAGGCGCAGGATCGCGCCGCCCGAAATTCGAAACGGGCACTCGAGGATTCGGGCCGTCATCAGGCGCCGATCGTCACCGACATCGTCCCGGCCGGCGAATTCTGGCGCGCCGGGGAACATCACCAGCGATATCTGGAAAAGCGCGGCCTCGTACCCGTTTAAAGCAGCCGATCGCGGTTCCGCCCCTTTTTCGTCAGAATATTATGGTCCAGTATCCGCGCATCGGGGCGGGTCGGCCGTCGCCGTTTATTATGGAGGAACCGATGGCTGCGGGAATTCGGGTGGGCGGAGCCGTGCTGCTGCTGGCGTGCCTCACGTTTGCGCCACGCGCCGCATGGACCCAGCAGCAATCGCTGCCGGCTGCCCAAAGGCTGGTCGAGGCCGCGATCGAACGCGCCGGGCACCGGGTCACCTATGATGGCTCCTATCGGACGCTGGCCTATCCCGGCGGCGACGTGCCCGACGATATCGGCGTGTGCACAGATGTGGTGATCCGCGCCTACCGGTCGGGACTCGGCATCGACCTTCAAAAGGAGGTCCATGAGGATATGACGCGGGGTTTCGCCGCATACCCGAAGATCTGGGGCCTCGAGCGGCCGGACCGCAATATCGACCACCGGCGGGTACCGAACCTGGAAACCTTCTTCACGCGGCACGGCCAGTCGTTTCCGGTCACCCGGGACCCGGACGATTATGCGCCGGGACACCTCGTCACCTGGCGCCTGCCCGGCAACCTGCCGCATATCGGCGTCGTCACCGACCGGCGCTCATGGGACGGCAGGCGGCCGCTGATCGCCCATAACATAGGCCGCGGCCCGCAACTGGAGGACATGCTGTTCGACTATCCGATCAGCGGGCATTTCCGTTATCTGCCCGGCGAATGACGGCCTTACTCCGCCTCGACGATCTCGAAATCGTGCGTGACGGTGGCGGTCGCGGCCAGCATGATCGTCGCCGAACAGTATTTTTCCGCCGACAGCTTGATCGCGCGTTCGACCGCCGATGACTTGAGGCCGTGCCCGGTAACGACGTAGTGCGCGTGAATGCGCTCGTAGACCTTCGGCACGTTGTCGGCGCGCTCGCCCTCGATCTCGACGACGACGTCGGTCACCTTTTCGCGCGCCTTCTGCAGGATCATCACGACATCGATCGACGTGCAGCCGCCCATGCCGAGCAGCAGCATCTCCATCGGGCGGATGCCCACGGACGGTTCCCCCTCTCCGGGAAGGCCCTGCATGACAACGGCATGGCCGCTTTGCGACTCGCCAACGAAACGGGACCCTTCGATCCATTTCACGCGTGCCATCGTTGCCATCGGTGTCCTCCTGATATGGAAATAATTAGATATCTCTAATATACAACACGGGCGCCGATCCCGCCAACGGATTTTCGGTGTCGGCGACGCTTCACAGGCAGAGTGATTCAGGGTATCGCACTATCTGCTTTGGTCGGTGATAATTCCCTCGTACCCGCAATGGCTCTCCCAGATCGGGGCAATGCGGGGCCGCGGGCGAACCAAATCCCGGGGCCGGCCATGGTTGCACTCAAACTGCTGCAGGCAAAAGCGGAGGGAAACAGGCGGGCCGGCGGTGCGGCGCGAACTTAACGGGATAACACTCTGGCGGCGGGACTCTGTCGGGTCGGCTCAGTCGACGCCCTGCACCGCCACACGGTCGCCGTCGATGACATGTTTCAGCGCCGCAATGTCGCCCATCGCACGTGCCCAGACGTCGCCCGAGCGGCGCGGCCCGCGGCGCCTGATGCGAGTAAACGGCAGGTTCCCGAAATCGATGCCGCAGGTCCCGCTCCGGCCGCAGAGGACGAAATCCCCGGGCCGGCCCATGGCCGGCGGCCCCGAATGCGCCGGCACAAGGCCGGGCGCGGAAAACGTCACCGCGCTGTCCGCGACCCGCGCCATCGACAGGAACGGCAGCGAACCGAATATCGCGTTCCCGGCGGGCGTATCGAGCAGCTTCGCGTGCAACTCGACCGGTCCGATCGTGATCTTGATCTTTCGCACCGTCTCCTCCCGACGTGACAAACACAATTTATTATTCGTTGTTGAAGAGGAAACGCCGCAGCCACCCCGAATCAATCCCTGGCCTGCGAATCTTTTTTTGCGATCCCGTGCCGACATTGTTTCAAATGTCACGGGCTCGCGCCCTTGACGGCGCCTGCAGCGCAGACAAAGGAAAAGGGCCGGGTGTTGCCACCCGGCCCTTTCCGCGGGATCACAGATATTCCCGTCAGAAGGTCCACGTCCAGCCGGCCGTGAGCTCCCACTGATACATTTCGATCTTTATGTCGCCGCCACCAAAGGGATTTGGCCCGGTGACGCTGGTGCTCGGCGAATACATGGCGCCGAAATTGAACGCGCTGGTGGGGGTGTGCTGCCAGGTGAGGCCGGCGGCGTAGTGCTGTTCCTGCACGCCCGGCGCAAGCACGTTGAACAGAACCTCGGACGACGTAATCGGATTGTCGTTGATGGCGAACCCGGCGCGCAACGCGATCGTCGGGGTCGTCTGCCACTGCACGCCGAACTTGAAGGCGTCGATATCCTCCCAGCCGAATCCCGGCCCGCCGTCGTCGCCGAGCTGCCCCGGCGATGCAAAAGGATTGCCGACCGACTCCACGTCGCTGTACCAGATGCGCTTCCAGTCGGCGAGCAGGACGACGCCAGGCGTCGCCTCCCAGGCGAACCCGGCCTGCAGCGCCGGCGGGATGTCGAAATCGCCCTGTTCGGCGAACAGCCCCTTGTACTTGTCGAACTCGGTCATATAGGTGCGCATTTGGTAGGAGGCGCCGAAGCGGAGGGCGGGCACGATCTCCCACTGCAGGCCGAACCGGCCGCCGAGTCCGTAGGCCCAGTCATAGCCGTTATTGCTCAGCTTGGTATCATCCGAGGAAAACGGGCCGAATGCGCTGATGCCGTAAGCCTTGAATCGCTGTGCCGCAAGGATCGGCCCGATACCGATCGAGACCCCGCCGCCGACGTCGCGCGCGTAGGTGCCCTGGAAGAACAGCTGGGACAGATCGACACCGGTCTTGGCGGTACTGCCGAACGGGCCGATGGGCGGATAGGTGGTGTTCATGCCGCCATTGCCGTAGATCGCCCAGCCCCAGGACGATACCGCATCGATCTCGTATGCACCGGCCATCGACGGGATCAGGAAGTACTCGTTGTCGCTCTCGTGGATGCCAGGGAAGACGTTGTTGCCTGCCACGTCCGCCTCACGGACCGGGCTGAACAGCGAGAAATCAATCGTGAACTGCGGGTCGACCTGGGTCAGCGCCGCGGGGTTGGTCGCCTGCGACATGGGGTCGAAGCCGGTCGCCACGCCGGCCCCGGCCAACGACTTGTTCACGGCGCCGAGACCATGCGAAAAATACCCCTCCGTCGCCTGCGCCGGCGCGGAAGCGAGAACCGCGGCGGCAGTCACTCCCGCCGCGCAGCTGTACAGTGCCTTTTTCATGTTCCCTCCTGAGAATGAAGAGCGGGTTGCCAAGTTGAATTGCCCCGGAGTTCCCGCCCACGGCCCTCTGCCCTGGCTTACCGACGGAAGCACCAGACGCACCCCCCTGTCCTGGTTTGCGTCCACCATCGAATGCGAATGCACTTTGTTATCGAACTCTAAATTAACATCATCTAATGTATTGTGCAAAAGATATTCTGTGGTTTATCGGTAAACTCCAGCTAGTTACGTGCGAAACCAAATGCACGCCCCTAAATATAATTCCATCATCATTGTCGCAATACACACATTTATATTCTTAAATACAGAATTCGTATTAAGGCCGAATTGATCTTCGTAGAAATTTACAAATTCTGAATTCTGCTTCTTCATGTCTATTATTTCCTAGACGAATTTCTTTCTCTTTGTCGGGCAGGCGTGGCGGCCATAAACCACATTTATATTATGGTTTTCTTTTAAAATACCTGAAATGCTCCGCGCACAACGAAATCGGCCCGGAGCGAAAACGCCCCGGGCCGACCGGCATCCTGTCAGGTCTGCAGCCGTGTCCGTAAGCCAGTCAGGCCGTGTGTTTTACGAGGAAGACGTAAACGCCGTCTTCGGTCTTCGACTCCAGAAGTTCGTTCCCGGTCGTGCGGCAAAATGCCTCAAAATCCGCGACTGAACCCGGATCCGTCGATTGGATCTCCAGCGTGCCTCCGGCGGGCACGTCCTTCAATGCCTTCTTCGCCTTGAGGATTGGCAAGGGACAGTTCAGCCCCTTCGCGTCGAGCACCTGATCGGCCATTTCAAATCTCTCCTTCCTGATTGCGTCGCGTCTCGAGAGGCTGCCCCTTGCCGCCTCAGATGAACAGGTTGATATCGGATTTGGTCGCCCCTTCGATGTAGGTCGCGGCACCGCCCAGTTCGTGACCCTCGATCAGGTCCTCGCGCCTGTACTCGAACAGGTCCAGCGTCATCTGGCAGGCAATCATGCGGATGTCCGACTCCACGGCGGCCTCGCGCAGGTCTTCGATCGACGCCACGCCCTTCTTCTTGATAAGGTTCTTCATCATGACGGTCGCGGCCCGGTCGACGCCGGGCACCATGGCCATCACGTTCGGCATCGTCATATGGCCGCCCATCATCGGCATTTCCATGGCGGCATTGCCCAGCGGCGTGATCTGCAGGTCGAGCTTCTTCTTCAACAGGGCGAGACCGTAAAATGTGAAGAACATCGTCACGTCCATGCCCATTGCGGCAGCCGTCGTACCGAGAATGAACGGCGGGTAGGCCCAGTCGAGCGAACCCTTGGTCACGATGATCGACATGCTCTTGGCGTTGTTTTGTTCCGACATCGTCGCGTTTCCTTCTTCCAGTTGGTCCCCCGCGCACCACGCATGCGGTCGGAACCCGGGGCGCCGCCGGAATGCCCGGTATCTTGGCGCGCTATTTCATTAGAAGATTGTAATAATCGAATTTGGAAGTCAAGCTGCGCGCTTCGGCGAACCATCACATCCCGTTGATCGATCCGCGCCGTCGGCATGCAACCCGGGCCGTTCGCCGCTTCGTGCAGCGCCGGCCCGGCGGACGATCGGTGTCCTCAGAACGCGGTCTTGAAACGCAGCCCGACGCCATATGCCGGCGCCGCATCCGCGTCGTGGCCCGGCTCCACCTGCATCATCAGCCAGCCGGAGACACTGCCTCGTGCACCGACAGACGTGTCATAGGCCAGTTGCAGGTCGATCTCGCGGCCGGTCGGGACCAGCGAGACGCGCTCCGACCCCTGCACCACCGTCTTGTCGATCTGGTAGTCGACCGGCACGGTCAGCCTGGCCGAAGCCGCGTTCACGCGAAGCGGCTGCCCTGCCAGGAACCCGATCCGGCCGTTGGTGCCGAAAATGTCGCGCTTGACGATGCCAACCCCGAACGCGTCTGCACGGGCACCGCTCCAGTCGCTCAGGAGGCTGGTTCCATCCGCCGTCATGTCGGTCTGGCCCAGCGTGTAGCTGCCCAGAAGTTCCACGCCGGCGCCGAGGGGAACGCGGCCGCCCAACACGTAGAACCGGCTATCGGCCCCTTCGACAGCGAGGCCGCCGCCGGCCTCGCTGCCCAGGAAGCCGCTCTGCTCGTCCACGCTGGAGAATCCCGCCGTCAGGACGGCGCCGCCCGCGAACCGGTGGGCAAATACGATCTCTCCGATCCGCGCGTCGCCAGCCGCACCGTCCTGCGCACCGCCTTCTTCGACCAGGCCCAGGGTAATCACATTGCCCCCGCCGACCTCCCGGCTGGCCGAGAACGCCGCGCCCGCACCGACCAGCGCATGCTGCGGGCCGAGCAGGTCGCCCGGCATCCAGAACAGGCTTGCGGCGGCGGCGGCCGCCGTACCGGGAAGGTGCTGTTCCGGCGTTATGCCGTATCCGAAACGGTAGGCGGTACCATCGCTCCCCGCCACCGAGAGGTTCATACCGCGCAGTTGCCGCTCCGGCGCGACGTCGGCCGCCATGCCGGTCCAGCGCGCGGCGGAGTCAGTCGTGTCCCGGTCGGTCACGCCCATGGACACCGTCGCGCCGTTCGGCAGGGCGGACTCGATCGACTCGATGCCGCCGCCGCTCATCAAGGCCTGAAGGCCAAAGCTCCGTTCCGCGCGGATGACATGCCCGTCGAGCCCGGCCGCATAGTTGCGGTCGTAGTCATCCAGCGCGAACGCCTCTCCGAGAAGCCTCGAACCACCCAGCGCGTCACCGAACGCCGGGCCCAGCGACAGCACCGTGCCTGCCAGCATTACGGTCTCGCCCGTCGCCGAATCGGTCAGCGGGATCGCCAGGACCCCCAGCGGCGCGATCGCCGCGCCAAGGTTCAGAAGCCCGTGGCCGTAGATTGTATCGACGCCCGGCGCCCCCAGATCGGTCGCCGTCGTCAGCAAGATCTGCACGATGTCCCCCGGGGCCGTCATCGGCCAGGCCTGGATCAGAAGCGCCGCCGCACCGGAAACATGGGGCGTCGCCATCGAGGTGCCGGAATAGACCGCCAGACCGTTGCCGGGAACGGTTGAGAGGATATCAACGCCAGGGGCAACGAGGCAAAAATTCATGGCCACGCCGCATTGGTTCGAAAAGGTGGCAATAGTGCCGGTATTGTCGACCGCGCCCACGGCAATCAACTGGCCGCTGCCGTTGACGCGCGGGTTACCGGCATATATCGCCGGATAGCCCGGTTGGGTGACGCCGTCATTGCCGGTGGCGGCAACAACGATTGCGCCGGCGCTCATCGCGCTGCGCAAAGACCGTTCAAAGGCGGGGCCGAGCGGCGACGGTCCGCCGAGGCTCAAATTGATCACGTGGGCCTTCCCCGCTGCATAATCCAGCCCCGCGATGACGTCGGCGACCGTGAAACTCCCGGGAGCGCTGGGCGTGTCGGCCCGGATCGCGAGAATCGTAGCGTCGAAGGCGACGCCGTGCATTCCAACGCCGTTCTTCTCCGCCGCGATGGTGCCCGCGACATGCGTGCCATGCCCGTCGTCATCGGCAATCGTCCCGCCGCTCCCGATGCTTGTCCCGCCACCGGCAATATCGATGCTGTCTCCTGAAATATTGGCGTCAAGGTCGCTATGGGTCGCTTCGATGCCGGTATCGATCACGGCGACGACAACGCCGCCGCCATAAGCGCCTTTGGCGTAAACATCCTGCGCGCCGATCTGGTCAAGGCCATAGTTGGCGAAGAATTCCACCGTCTCGAAATTCGTCGCAGGCTGGGCGCCTGCCAGCGGATCCGGAGTGGGCAGGTTGTTCCCGAAAGGGGGCGGGGGGTCGTTGCTGCTGCTCAGGCAGCCTGCAAGCGCCAGCAAGGCGCTGGCTGAAGCGGCGATCTTCAGACGTTGCGGAATTCCTTGTCTGGTCATAACAGTGTCCTCAAACGGCACGGACTCGCCATCCGTTAAGCTCTTGCAGAACCTATTACGTGCATGAAATCGTTAAGAAAACGCCAATACGCCGCAGATGCCACGCATCGCCGTTGCCGCAGCAGGGTGTATCCGCTAGAACGCACACAACGCGCGGCAAACAGGATACCCGACCATGAGCGATGCGGCACAAATGGAATTTCCCGTCTCGTGGGACGAACTGCACCGGTATGCGCGGGCGCTGGCCTGGCGTCTGCACGAGCAGGGGCCGTTCAAGGGAATCGTCGCGATCACCCGCGGCGGCCTCGTCCCGGCAGCCATCGTCGCCAGGGAACTCGACGTCCGCCTGGTGGATACGGTCTGCATCGCATCATACGACCACAAGGACCAGGGCGCGACAACGGTTTTGAAGGGTCTGGACAGCGACGGCGAAGGCTGGCTGATCGTCGACGATCTGGTCGACACCGGGACCACCGCGAAGATCGTGCGGGACATGCTGCCCAAGGCGCATTTCGCCACGATCTATGCGAAGCCCGCCGGACGCCCCCTGGTCGACACGTTCATCACCGAGGTCAGCCAGGACACCTGGATCCTCTTCCCGTGGGACGTGGAACTGGCCTATGCAAAGCCGATTTCGGACCGGGGCGGCGCGCGGTAACCAGACTTACATTCTGAATTCGGGGCATTGTCGCGGGACCGGAACCGCGGATCGCAGCTGCGCGTTCCCGCATCATGCCTTGACGATCAGTTCCCGCGGCGTTCTGGCAAGCGGCTCGGCGCCCTTTTCGGTAAGGTGAATGCACTCGCTGATCTCGATGCCCCAGTCGTCCTGCCAGATGCCGGGGATGACGTGGATCGTCATGTCGGGCTGCAGCACGGTCTTGTCGCCGGGCCGCAGGCTGATCGTGTGCTCACCCCAGTCCGGCGGGTAATTCAGGCCGCAGGAATAGCCAATCCGTGACTCTTTGACGATGCCGGCTTTGGCGATGACGCCGCGCCACACGCCCTCGACCTCCTCGCAGGTCAGGCCGGGCCGCGCCGACCCGACGACGGCGTTCAGCCCCTCCAGGACGACCTTTGCGGTATCGGTCAGGTTCTTTGGCGGTGTGCCGAGAAAGACCGTGCGCGCCTGCGGGCAGTGATACCGCATGCGGCAGCCGGCGAGCTCCAGGATCGTCGCCTCGCCTGAGACGAAGGGTTTGTCCGACCACGTCAGGTGCGGGGTCGAGGTCCCGATCCCGGTCGGCAGCATCGGCACGATGGCCGTGTATTCGCCCCCGAACTCTGCCGTTCCGCGGGCCTGTGCGGCGAGGATCTCGGCCGCGGCGTCGCACTGGCGCGTGCCCGGCGTAACCGCGTCGATCGCCACCGCCATCACTTTCTCGAGGATTCGCGCCGCCTGCCGCATGTATGCAAGCTCCTGCGGCGACTTGATCATCCGTATCCAGTTCACCAGCGTGTAGGCGTTCTTGAAGGTCGCGTTGGGCAGGCTCTGATGCAGCGCCTCGGCGCAGGCGGCGGTGAAATAGTAGGCATCCATCTCTACCCCGATGGCCCCGCGCGCGAGGCCGCGCGCCTCCAGCACCTCGGCGACGAAATCCATCGGGTGCATGCGTTTGTTCTGGACGTACTCGTCCGGGTATCCGATCAGGCTGCTCTCGTCGAGGAAGGTCGTGACCTTCGCGCCGTTCAAGTCGATGCCCCGCACCACGCAGATCGGCTCGTCCTGCGCCAGCGCGACTACCACCACCTGGGGCGTATAGAAGGACCAGCCGTCATAGCCGGTCAGGTAATTCATGTTTGCGGGATCGGCGACGAGCAGCACGTCGAGCCCGAACTGCATCATCCGCAGTTTCGTGTTCTCGATACGCTCGAGATATTCTTCCTTCTCGAAGGCCAGCATCCCGTCCTCTGCCGTTTCCGCCCAAAGCCGGCGCCGATCCTAACGTCAATCTCTTACCAGATTGCGAAGACGCAGGCCAACCGGTACAGGCGGGTCACGGCGTGACCTGCCGGCTCCGGCCGACCCCCTCTCCAGGCATCGGAAACCCGGTTAACTTTGCATTTCATATTTGTCTGCATAACTTGTCCGGTCGTTCGCCTTGCACAGGCGCGGAAAAGGTTACGGACCATGGAATTCGTGTTCATCCTGATGCTGCTGGGATTCGGCGGCCTGCTCATCGCGTCGCCGATTATGGCGATCGTCGCGCTGGTCAAGATCAGCGACCTTCGATCCGACCTTGCGCACGCCAACCGGCTGCTGCGCGACTTGCAGGGCCGGGTTTCGGGCGCCGCCGCGCCGCCGCCGGAGAGCCGGCCGGCAACGCCAGCCGCACCTCCGCCCGTGCCCGAACGCGCCGCGCCGCCGCAGCGGACCGTCGCGGAACCGCCCCAACCGGCGCCACCGCCGGCCGCCGCAGCGGCGGTCGCGAAGAAGGAAGGGCTGGAGGAACGGTTTGTATCGCGCTGGCTGGTTCCACTAGCCGCGATCGCCGGCTTCCTGGGTATCGCCTATCTCTACGATTATTCGGTCGAAATGGGTTGGCTCGGTCCGGCCGGCCAGTGCATCATCGGCGCGGGTCTCGGGCTCATATTCATTACGGCCGGCGAGGTCCTGCGCCGGCACCCGTGGGAGCGCGCGGCGGCCGTCATCAAACCGTCGCTCATCCCGGCAGCGCTGGTCGCGGTCGGCGTGTCTTGCCTGTATTTCAGTATCTACGCGGCCTACGCCCTCTTCCACCTGTTGATACCGGAAGTGGCATTCGGGCTGATGTTCATTGTCTGGGGTCTGGCAATCGCCCTGTCGATCCTTTACGGCCCGCTTGTCGCGGCGCTGGGCATACTGGGCGGGTTCCTGGTGCCGTTTCTCGTCCATACGGGCAATCCGTCGGCTTACAAGCTGTTTCCCTACCTGCTGGCGGTCAGCGCGGCGGCGTTGGGGGTCCTGCGTTACAAGGGCTGGGGCTGGCTCGCCTGGTGCACCCTCGCGGGCGCCGCGATCTGGCCCGTCATCTGGATGGTGGAGCAGCCGGCACTCGACCTGGGCGCGCCGGCCGTCGGTGCCTATCTCACGGCGGTTGCGGCGTTATTCATATACGTCCCGGCCGGACTTGCGCCGCATAAGGCCCCGATCACCTTGTCCAATCTGTTCGACGGGCTGCCACGACCGGCGATCCTGGCGTGGAGCGCATCGGCGGCCACGCTGCTGCTATCCCTGCTGCTGGTCTGGGTCGATGATTTCCAGACGGGGTCGGTGGTCTCGGCTGGCCTGCTGGGTACGTTCCTGATGATCGCCGGACGGCGCGATGTGACCTTCGATCTGCTGGCCGTCGGCGCGGCGACCATCGTCGCCGTCGTCTTGGTGACCTGGGATCTGCCGTACTGGCCGGGGGAGATCGACATCCTCGCGACCCTGCCGCCGGGTCTCGTGCCCTTCGTGATGGCCGCCTCGGGCTATGCGGCGTTGTTTGGCGTGGCGGGTTTCGGGATGCTGCGGGGCGCGGCGCGGCCTGGGCTTTGGGCTGCTGTCTCAGCCGGCGTGCCCCTCGTGGCTCTGGCTGTCGTTTTTGCCCGGATCCGGGGATTCGAGGTGGACCTTGCATGGGCCGGCATGGGCTTGGCCCTGGCGGCGTTGAACCTTGGTGCGACGATGTGGGTCTCGAGACAGCGCGGCGTCGCCGGCATGGAGGGCGCCGTGGCGGCCTATGCGGTCGGCGTCGTCGCATCGGTCACCCTGGCAATGACTATGGCGCTGGAGAATGCGTGGCTCACGGTAGCCCTTGCGCTGCAACTTCCTGCGCTGGGCTGGATATACGAGAAGACAAAGGTCCAGGCGCTTCGCATCGTAGCGCTGCTGCTTGCCAGCAGCATCCTGATCCGGCTCGTGTTCAATTACGAGGTGTTCGACTACGGGCTGGGGTCGACACCGGGTCTCAACTGGATGCTCTACGGTTACGGCATCCCGACCATAGCGTTCTATGCGGCGTCCAGGTTGTTCCGGCGGTCGGCGGACGATCGGCTGGTGCTGGCGCTGGAGGCCGGCGCGCTTGCGTTCCTGACGCTGTTCTGCACCCTGGAGATCGCCGATATCATCGAGGGCGGGCGGTTCCTGCCCGGCGACAGCCTGCTCGAAGCGAGTCTCCGGACCATTGCCTGGCTGACCATCTCGGTCGCGCTGCTGTGGCAGTGCCGCGCCGAGAAGCCCCGCGTGGTGGCGGTCTGGGGCTGGCAGATCCTTGCACTGCTTGCCGCCGGCCACCTCGCGATGGGTCACCTCCTGGGCCTGAATCCGTTACTTACCGGCGATCCCGTGGGGTCCTGGTGGTTCGCGAATGTATTGCTTCTGGCCTACGCCGTACCGGCGGTATTCGCCCTCGCTATCCGGATCGAATCCGAACGGCAGGGGCATCCGTCGGCGCCGGCGATCGCCGGGATCAGCGGGCTGGTCCTGGCATTCGTCTGGATCAACATGGAGGTTCGCCACGCGTTCCACGGCAGTTACCTCGACGCCGGCTGGACCACCGATGCGGAATGGTGGGCATATTCCGTCTTCTGGCTGCTTTATGCCGTTCTCCTGCTGGCGGCCGGCGTATGGCGGCAGAGCACGCGGGTGCGTTATGCTTCGCTCGTCGTTGTCATCCTGGCAGTGGGCAAGACCGTCTTCGATATTTCCGAGATGCGCGGCCTTTGGTTGGTCGCTTCACTATTCGGGCTGATGTTATTCATTCTGGGTATTGCCTGGGTCTATCGACGATACGTCTTCCCGCCATCGGCACCGGAGAGCGCCGTCACGGTCTGATCCAGGCGGTTCGATACGGAGCCGTCGTTCTGTCCCGGTCGCTCGGTGGACCTATTTTACAGTTAAATTTTGTTTTTAATATTAATTAACAATATACAAATGAGATAAGATCTGTTATACGATAATTCATCGTATATTTGCACGGCCGGAACGGCCTGAGAGAGGGTTACCGTGCCAAGACGCGTAATCACCGCCAACCGGCTGATCGACGGCGTCGTCGTCTGGCGCGACGCTGCCGGACGCTGGCGCGAGGAGATCGACCGTGCGGCGGCGAGCGACGACGACAAGACGGTCGCCCGGTTGCTGTCAGGCGCCCGCACTGACGAGGCGGCGGGAGTCGTCATCGGTCCTTACGAGGTCGAGGTCGAGGTCGAGCAAAATACGGCTTCCCGAAGATTTCTGCCGACCCACCTGCGCGAGCGAATCCGCGCCGGCGGGCCGACGGTGGCGCTGCACTGATGGAGATGCATCATGTACGCGTATGACACGCTGGACCGGACCTTCGTTGCACAGCGTACGGCCCAGTTCCGCGAGCAGGTACGGCGGCGGCTGGCCAACGAGCTGTCCGAGGATGAATTCAAGCCGCTGCGCCTGCGCAACGGGCTTTATCTGCAGCTTCATGCGTACATGCTGCGGGTCGCCATTCCCTACGGGCTGGTGAGCGCGGACCAGCTTCGCGCCCTCGCCCGGATCGCGCGGCGCTACGACCGCGGCTACGGCCACTTCACGACACGGCAGAATATCCAGTTCAACTGGATCAGCCTGAAGGACGCCCCGGACATTCTGAACGACCTGGCCGCGGTCGAGATGCATGCGGTCCAGACCAGCGGCAACTGCATCCGCAATATCACCACAGACCAGTTCGCCGGGGTTGCCGCCGACGAGATCGAGGACCCGCGGCCATGGGCGGAGATCATTCGCCAGTGGTCCACGAACCACCCCGAATTCTCGTTTCTGCCGCGCAAGTTCAAGGTGGCGGTGACGGGGTCGGCGAGCGACCGCTCGGCGATGCGTGTCCACGACATCGGCGTCAGGCTCGTTCGCGGCATCGACGGTGCGATCGGGTTCGAAATCTGGGTCGGCGGCGGACTCGGCCGCACGCCGATGATCGCCCAGCTGCTGCGCGGGTTCCTCCCCAAGGAGCATCTGCTCGGCTATCTCGAGGCGGTCCTGCGGGTCTACAACGTCGAGGGACGGCGCGACAACCTCTACAAGTCGCGAATCAAGATCCTCGTTTCGACGCTCGGCATAGAGAGGTTCCGGGACCTCGTCGAGGCCGAATGGACCCTGACCAGCGGGCCCGGGCTGCGGCTGGAGACGGCCGGAATCGCCCGCATGCAGTCGCATTTCCGGGCGCCGCCATACGCC
The DNA here is from genome assembly GCA_947259105.1 of uncultured Alphaproteobacteria bacterium. Classification (GTDB taxonomy): domain Bacteria; phylum Pseudomonadota; class Alphaproteobacteria; order UBA8366; family JADFVY01. Next base: position 20,567 of record CAMYKU010000003.1, on the reverse strand, counting down.
GACATGCCGGGCCGTAGCCGCGAATTCGAGGCGAAGCGTCTTGAAGACAGTGCCTTCGCGCGCTGGGCGAAAGCCAATCTCTTCCCGCACAAGCAGCCCGGCTATGCGGCGGTAACGATATCGCTCAAGCCCATCGGCGGCGTCCCCGGCGATCTGACCGCCGCGCAGATGGACGCCGTCGCGTCACTGGCCGATGCCTACAGCCTCGGCGAGATCCGCGTGACGCACCGGCAGAATCTGGTGCTCGCCCATGTACCGCAGGACCGGCTGCACGATTTGTGGCGGGCGCTGGATGCGCTCGACCTGGCGACACCGAACCTGTCGCGCGCCACCGACATCATCGCGTGCCCCGGGATGGACTACTGCGGCCTTGCGACCGCGCGCTCGATCCCGGTCGCGCAGCGACTCAGCGAACGGCTGGCCGCCCTCGACGAGCAGTACGACCTCGACCAGCTGTCGATCAACATCTCCGGCTGCGTCAACTCGTGCAGCCACCACCATGTCGGCCATATCGGCATTCTCGGGCTTGAGAAAGGCGGTGCCGAATCGTACCAGGTCACGCTCGGCGGATCCTCGGCCGAAGACGCCGCGGTCGGACGAATCATCGGACCGGGGTTCGGCGCGGAGGACGTCGTCGACGCGGTCGAGACGATCCTGATCACCTATCTCGGCCAGCGCGAAGACAGCGAACGCTTCCTCGACACGGTGCGGCGGGTCGGACAGGACCCCTTCCGGCGCGCCCTCTACAAACAGCCATGACCGGCGCAACAAGCGGAGAGCGAACCATGCAGATCATTCGGCTCATCGAAGGACAACCGGCGACCGATATCGATGTCTGGACCCGCATCGACGATGGCGAACCCTTGCCGGAATATGCGCCTACCATGGTTTCGCTGGCGCGCTGGCGGTCGGGGCGCAACGACCTTGTCCGCCGCAATGTCGCGGTCGGCGTGCGGCTCGCCAGCCACGAGACGCTGGAGGGCCTGGCCGGCGATCTCGAGCGGCTCGACCTGATCGCACTCGACTTCCCGAATCTCAACGATGGCCGCCACTTCACCACCGCGCGACTGCTCCGCGAGCGGCACGGCTACCGGGGCGAGATTCGCGCCACCGGCCAGGTCCTGCGCGACCAGTTGTTCGCCATGGCCCGCTGCGGGTTCGATTCCTTCGATCTGCAGGCTCACCAGAGTGCCGAGAGCGCACGCGAAGCGTTCAGCGAAATTTCGGTGGTCTTTCAGCCGGCGGCGGACGGACGGACGGCCGCCCACGCGATCCGGACCGGCGGCGCCGGCGCTCACTTCTCCGCGTCGTAGAACGCGTCGACCAGGTCGCAGGCGTCGTCTGCGCTTTCGACGAACTGGAAGATCTCGAGATCCTTGGGCGCGATCATGCCGGCCTCGGCCATCGCGTCGAAATTCACGATGCGCCGCCACCAGGCCTCGCGGAACAGCAGCACGGGGATCGGCTCGATCTTGCCGGTCTGGATCAGGGTCAGCGTCTCGAACAACTCGTCCAGCGTCCCGAAGCCGCCGGGAAAACACACCAGCGCCCGCGCGCGCATCAGGAAATGCATCTTGCGGATCGCGAAATAATGGAACTGGAAACTGAGTTCCGGCGTGATGTAGGGATTCGGCGCCTGCTCATGCGGCAGCACAATATTCAGCCCGATGGTGCGGGCGCCGGCCTCGCGCGCCCCGCGATTGGCGGCCTCCATGATGCCCGGCCCGCCACCGGTGACGATGACGCTGCGCAACCCGTTGTTGATCTCGCGTTCGCTTATCAGCCGGGCGAACCGCCGCGCCTCCTCGTAGTCGCGCATGCGTTCGTCGGCCGACGGGTGCTCGCGCGGCGGCGTGCGGGCGCTGCCGAAGACCACGATCGTCGAGACGATGTCCGCTTCCTGCAGCGCGAGTTCCGGCTTCAGGAGCTCCAGCTGCAGGCGCACCGGCCGCAGATCCTCGCGCAGAAGGAATTCCGGATCGGCGAAAGCCAGCCGGTAGCTGGGCGACCGCGTCTGCGGCGTCTCCCTGATGTGCCGGGCGGCCTGCTCGTCCTGCCGGGCCGACGGAAAGGCGCCGGGGCGGTCGCGCTCCTTCATCCTGAATTCTCCATTTCGTGGTCCTCGCGATCCTGTGTAACACGCAATTATGAAGGGAGTCCTAGTGGCGTGACGTGCAAGGCAATTCGTGCGATGTTGCTGGCGGTTGTGATTTTGAGGACGCGATGACTTTTCGTACGGTCGCCATTCTGTCGGGATTTCTCCTCGTGCTGGCGGCTGCCGGATGCGGCGGGCCGGACGACGGCGGCGACGAGCCGGCGGCCGGGCTGGACGACTGGATCGGCATGACGGACCGTAAGTTGGCTCTCAAATGGGGTGCGCCGGACGCCGTCTACGACATGAGGAATGGAAACCGCATTCTGACATGGCGCCGGAGCCGTACGGAAAGACAGGGCGGCGAGCTCTACACGGTCACCGAGACGCGGGTTGTCGACGGCGAGAAGGTGGTCGTTCCGATCACCCGCCAAACACCCGTTACGACACTCCGGTACGCATGCGTGACGAATTTCGAAATCGACAGGGACGGCTATATCGTGGGCCACACCGTCGAAGGCAACGATTGCCTCGACCAGCCGCGACCATACTGAACCTACGTGTTCGCTGTCGCCGCCCGGACGCCGGCCGTTGCGCCTGATCCCGCTGTCCGGCTCTTTACCTGCAGGCAAGGGTTTGCCGTTATCATTCGGCAGGTTCGAGCAGCGGGAGACGACGATGATCGGTCGACGGAGCTTTATCATGATGCTGTCGGGCGCCGCACTGGCGGGCTGCCAGACGACGCTGGGTGGCGGGACGCTGAACCTGCAATCGGTGCTGGACAGCGCCGGGCTGGGCAGTCCGCTCACTGACGGCGAGATCGGCGCCGGGCTTAAGGAGGCCCTGAAGATCGGGACAGAGCGTGTCGTCGCCCAGGTCGGAACGCTGGACGGCTACTATGCGGATCCCGCGATCCGTATTCCACTGCCCGGCGACCTGGACAAGGTCCATGACGTGCTGACCAGGATCGGCCTGAACAAGCTGACCGCGGATCTGGAGTTGAAGCTGAACCGGGCCGCCGAGCGCGCGGCGCCGGAAGCCAAGGCGGTGTTCTGGCAGGCGATCACCGAGATGACCCTGCAGGACGTGCGCACGATCTGGCAGGGCCCGGACGACGCCGCGACACGGTATTTCCGCGGAAAGATGACGACCCCGCTGACCCAACGCTTCACGCCGATCGTTCTGGATTCGATGAATGAGGTCGGGGCGATCCGCTCCTACGACCGGATGATGGCGAATTACAAGGCCGTGCCCTTCGTGCCCGATGTCAAGGCCGACCTGACGCGCTATACGGTCGGCAAGAGCCTGGACGGGCTGTTCCACTATGTCGGCAAGGAGGAGGCGGCGATCCGGCACGATCCGGCCAAGCGCACGACGCAACTGCTGCAGCGCGTGTTCGGGACGGTGTCCAGTTAGCACCCGTGTCCTCGCGGGATCGCAAACCGGTCCCGCGGCGGGCGCCGGTCGGGCGTGCAATCGCCGCCCGCCGATGGTAATCAGGTCGCGAACGAAAGCGAGGCCGCGATGAGCGAATCGATCGAAGCGCAGGCGCGGGAAACCGCGGACGAGGTGATCGCAGTCTTCGTCGACGACCGGATGAAGGCGATTCCGCCGGCGAGCGGGTTCTGGGATGACGCCTATGTGCTCGGATTCCTGCTCTGCGCGGCCCTGCAACTGACACAGGGACGGCACGGCGACGATCTGGAACCGATCGCCGCCGCCGATGCGGTGTTGCACGCGCTTGGCGACGCATCGGGCGCCGGCGTCGATCACATGAAAGACCGGGTCGGCGTCCTGCAGAACGAGGGCGATCTCGAATATCTGGACGCCATGAAGGCCGCCGACAAGCTGGTCCGGTTCATAGCGGGTTCGGCGGCCAGCCATCTGGACCCGGTGGTTCTGGCGGCGCGCGAGACGGCGGTGCGGATGCGCGAGGACGGATCGCTTGACCCGGAGAAGGTGTCCGAGGAGGCGGCACTGCGGGCCGTGCTGGTCAACGCGCTGTTCACCGAGGTGGTGATGGGGCGGTTCGACGGCACTGCCGGCGCGTGACCGGCCGGCCATGACGACGCCGCAGCGCACCCGTTGCCCCAATTGCGGGCGCGGCTTCAACTGCGACGGATCGGCCGATTGCTGGTGCCTGAAGGTCGACCGCGACTTCGATTACGAGGCGATGATCATCCGCACCGGCGCCAGCGGCTGCGTGTGCCCGGTCTGCCTGACCGGGCGATCCGACATTGCCGAAGTCACAGAGGGTCCCGTGCGGCAACGATCCGAGCGCAAATCGTAGATCCCGTTGACGCATGTCAATGCGTTTCGGCCGGCAATCTGCCAGTCTGGCCGCCATGGATGAGGCCGATGCGGTGCCTGGCAGGGTCCTCTTCGGCGTCATCGACGGTCCTTCTTCCCAATTGCCCACGGGACCGCACGCCGTGGCGGCGACTTCAACCAACAGCCGTCACGGTGTGCACCCGGTCCCGGGCCCCTCGGCAGATACCCTGCCTGGAGCGCTATCCAAATGGATTCGGCGCCGGCCATTCAACCGCCCGCGGGCTCGAGGCGCAGGATACGGCCGCCGCTATCGTCGGTCAGCAGGTAGACATATCCATCTGGTCCCTGGCGGATGTCGCGGATGCGTTCGCCCAGCTCCTCGAGGATGCGCTCCTCGGCGACGACGGTCTCGCCGTCGAGCACGAGCCGCGCGACGAGCTGGTACTTGAGCGCGCCGACCAGCAGATTGCCCCGCCATGCCGGAAATTTGTCGCCGGTATAGAACGCCATGCCGGACGGGGCGATCGACGGGTCCCAGTAGTGCACCGGCTGCTCCATCCCCCCCTTGTGCGTGCCCTCGCCGATTTCTCCGCCCCAGTAATGGCGACCGTAGGCGATGACCGGCCAGCCGTAGTTGCGCCCGCCCCGCGGGATGTTGACCTCGTCGCCGCCGCGGGCGCCGTGCTCGTTGATCCAGAGCTCGCCGGTCTCCGGATGGAGCGCCGCGCCTTGCGGGTTGCGGTGACCGTACGACCAGATCTCGGGCCGGTAGCCGGCGCGGCCGACGAACGGGTTGTCGCGGGGGATGCTTCCGTCGGTGTGGATGCGCACCACCTGGCCGCGGTTGACCGTGGTGTCCTGAGCGCGCTCGGCCTCGCCGCGCTCGCCGACGGTGACGAACAGCGTCCCGTCGCGCGCCAGCACCAGCCGCGAGCCGAAATGCCGGCCGCCGCCGCTCTTCGGGAGCTGGCGGAACAGGATCCTGAGGTTGGCGAGCCGCGCGCCGTCAAGCTCGGCGGCCGCAACGGCGGTGCCCTGGCCGCCCTCGCCCGGTTCGGAGAAGGAGAAATAAATCGTCCGGCTGGTTGCGAAGTCCGGCGCGACGAGAATGTCGAGCAGACCGCCCTGGCCGGTCACGGCGATCTCGGGCAACCCTTCGACCGGCGCCGAGACTTCGCCGTCGGCGGTGACGATGCGCAGGCGCCCCTCGCGCTCGGTGACGAGCATGCGGCCGTCCGGCAGCCAGGCGAGCGACCATGGATGTTCGAGCCCGCCGGCGACGGTCACGAGACGCAAATTGTAATGCTCCGAAGGGTAGGTCTCGGCGGCGACGCAGGCTGTCGCGAACGGCAGGGATGCGATGACGAGGGCTGCCGTCGCCCGGTGCAATGCTTCTCTGGGGATCATCTCTGTGTGCCTCCCACGCCAACACGAGGGCCGCCACCCGAACCGGGCGAAACAACCCCATGCACCGGCGTTTTCTGCGGTTTTCGGGGCCCCTATTCCGCCGCCGCCCCGGCGCCAACGCCATTGGCGGCCAGCGCCGCGAAGACCGCGTCCTGGGGCATCGCGAAGCCGAGCGCGGTGCGGATGCACACGAGCGCCGCCTCATGCCGGTCCTCGCCGTCCATCGAGCCGACGCAGTCCTCCACGACGATCGGCAGGTAGTCCAGCGTGTTCGCCGACGCCGCCGTGCACAGCACGCAGCTGTTGGTGTTCACCCCGGTCAGCAGCAGCACGTTGACGCCGCGCGCCCGCAGCATGAAATCAAGGTCGGTCGCATAAAAGCAGTCCTTGCGCTTCTTGGTGTCGATCACCAGGTCGCCCTCGGCGAACAGCCCGGGCATGATCTCGGTGCCGGGGCTGCCGGCGAGGTTGTGGCGGAACTGGTTCGCCCGCGTGTCGCCGGCGCGATCCACCTTGGTCTTCCAGTACGGATTGCCCGCGGTCTCGGCCGAATCGCGATACTGCGAGACGACATGGATTATCGGGATGCCGAGCGGACGGCAACGATTGTTGAAGGCGAGGTTCGCGGCGACCACCCGCGCCGCCACCTCGGGCGGCGCCGGCAGGGTCGCCACGTCCATATCCATGTGCCCGCGATGCAGGTCGATGGCGACCACCGCGGGCCGTACGTCGTCGAGGCCGAGATACATCCATTCCTCCTTGCGCCGCGGCCAAAGGCGTCCGGTCCGCCGCGGTGCGCAGGAATTATCCCGCCGCGGCGGCAGGATTGTCAATTCGAGACGACGGCCGGCGACTTGCGAACACCGCGTTTGTGATCGGAGGAAGCTAGTGTGGTGATCGCCACGCAACGGTCCGGGGGCGCTGTGAATTGGCCGGAAAAGGGTGCCAGGCGCCCCCTACCCGGGCGCCTGGCGTGGCGCGACGGGCGCCCATTTCCGGGTTCGTCGCGCCTGCATCCACCACGAGCCGTGGCCTGCTTCAGGCGGCCTTCGGCACCGTGACGGTGCGGGTCTCTTCGTACGAGTCCTCGGCCGTGAACCGGCCGGCCGTGTCTTCGGGACAAAGCTCGTCGATCCGTGTCGTCCAGCGCTCCAAATCATGCGCGAAATGGCCGCTGTCTGGCGCTTTCACCATCCGTAACGAAGCGAAGAACATCGTGAGATACTTCATCGGGTCCGCCGATTTTGCCCAAACACGTAACTGTAAAACGTAGGGGCTCGTAAATTATTCCTTAGTATTAAGAAATTCTTTACGGCGGCGGCGGGCGATACACGCCGCTCGCGCAGGGCTGTTGCCCGTTGGCGCGGCAAACGTGTCCTGAAAGGCGGGACCGGCCGTCGGCCGCCCACCCGTCGCGGCCGGCCGTTCCCGGCGACCGGATTCGGTCAGGTGGCCGGGGCCGTCGAGCCGCGCACGATCAGTTGCGGCTCCAGCATCACGGTGCGGCGGTCGCGCTGCGGGTCCGCCAGTTCGTCGAGCAGGATGCGCGCCGCCTCCGCACCCATTTCATAATGCTGTATGCGCAGTGTGGTCAGCGGCGGATCGATGCGGTCGACCAGCGGCATGTCGTTGAAGCCGACCAGCGAGACGTCGCGCGGCACCCGCAACCCCGCCTCGGCCAGGCCGTCCAGGGCGCCCAGGGCGAGCTGATCGTTGGCGGCGATCAGCGCCGAGAAGGGCTTGCCGCGCTCCAGCAGCGCGGCGAGAGCCTCCCGCCCGGCCGGAACCGTATAGCCGGATGCGAAGACGATCAGGTCCTCGTCCGCCGGCAGGCCGCTGGCCTGCATCGCGTTCAGGAACGCCCGGCGCCGCATCATGCCGGTGTATGTCTCCGGCGGGCCCGCCGCATGGGCGATCCGCCGGTGCCCGAGCCGCACCAGATGTTCGACGGCGGCGGCGATCCCGGCCCCGTCGTCACTGACCACGGCGCTGATCTCCCGGTTGTCGACGCCCCGGTTGATGAGCACGACGGGGATGCCCTTTTCGATGCATTCCCCGACCGCGGGATCGTCCCGGTAAAGGGCGGTCGCCATGATCAGGCCGGCCACGAACCGCGCCTGCATCTTCTGCACGATGACACGTTCGTAATCCTTGTCGCCGTCGGAATTGGCAATGATTGCGGTGTAGCCGGCGCCGTCGAGCGTATCCTGGATACCGCGGATAAAGGGCGGAAAAACGGGATTCATCAGATCCGGAATCAGGATACCGACGGTCCGCGACTGGCCCGTGCGCAATGCGGCGGCCATCGAATTCGGCACGTAGCCCAGTTCGTTGGCGGCGGCGAGAACCCTTTTTGCGACCTCCGGCCCGATCAGGTTCCTAGTCTCCGGGTTGAGCGCGCGCGACACCGTCGAGACATGGACACCGACATGTGCCGCCAGTTGCTTGAGCGTCGTTGCCTTGCGGGCGGTTGCTCGTTGGGATCTATCGACCATAAACGCGGCACTCGACATTGAACCGGATGGCTGCCGGCAGGACAGCACCCCCGGCCGGTTTTCGGCCCACCCGTCCGCAGTAATGGAAACCCGGAGAACGGGACAAAGCGCTTGACTTGGCGCGCGCGGCGGCAGTATTTTCAGCCTAGCACGTGCAAACGATTGCGAAAAGGCTTTTAGCCGGTTGTGAGATGGCCTTTGGCTGATCGCGGAAAGGCTTTTAGCCGGTTTTGGGAAGGCTTTCGGTCGGTTCCGGCGGGCGTTTTCGACACCAGAAAGTTCCAAGAAAATACGGGACCACCCGTGTCATTGCATGTTGTACTGGGAGGACAGGATGAAACACAGACTCATACCGTTTCTTGCGGCCGCGACGCTCGTTGTCTCGGCGATCTCGGGCGCGGCCTTCGCGGCGGAGCCGATCAAGGTCGGCGCCTCGCTGCCGCTGACCGGCGGGTTCTCGGTGACCGGCGACAAGCACAAGGTCGGTTACGAGCTTTGCGTCGGCATGATCAACGACAATGGCGGCATTCTCGGGCGCAAAATCGACCTGATCGTCAGCGACAACCGCTCCGACACCGAAACCGCGATCAGCCAGTACGAGCGCATGATCAACGTCGACAAGGTCGACGTGATCTTCGGCACCTTCTCGAGCAAGCTGACCTTCCCGGTCAGCGCGATCACCGAACGCTACGGCATGGTGAACCCGATCCCCTCGGGCGGCGCGCTCAGGATCTACAGCATCGGCCACAAGAACCTGTTCTACTTCCAGCAGAACGCGGCCGAGTACATCGGCAAGACGGTGCAGCGCACGCTCACGGACCTCGTGGACACATCCAAGATGCCGAAGACGGTCGCGATCGTGCGGGCCGACGACTTCTTCGCCAATGGCATCGCGGCCGGCCTGCTCGGCAGCGAGGTCAAGCTCCCGGGCAGCGGCAAGGTCGTCGCCAACCTGGCGCCCGGAAACCTCGCCAATCTCGGCATGAAGGTGGTGCTCAACGAGAAATGGCCGGAAGAGGGCTTCTCGGACTGGGTGACGCTGGCCAATTCGATCAAGCGCAGCAACGCCGAATTCCTGGTGGCGCTGACCGCCTCGGCGGAAGAGGCGGTGCAGCTGACCCGCGCCCTGCAGACGCTCAAATACCAGCCCAAGGCGATTTATATGAGCCAGGGCACCCAGAACGAGTACCTCGACAGCGTCGGCAAGGCGTCCGAGGGCATCATGGTGCATTCGAGTTGGCACCCGGCCGCGGGCTGGAAGGGCGTCCTCTCGGGCAAGCCCTTCGGGAACAAGGACTTCATCGCCGCCTTCAAGGCCAGGTACGGCGCCGAGCCGGACGAGGACGGCGCGATCCCGTTTGCCCTGTGCCAGGGCATGGAACAGGCGATAAGGGGCGCCGGCTCGACCGACAACAAGAAGATCGCCGACTGGATGCACGCGCGGACTGCGGCCGATCCGGTCAGAACCATCCTCGGCCCGTTCCACTGGGACGACGTTGGCCTGCCGGTCGACAAGTCGCATCTGATGACCCAGTGGCAGGGCGGGGAGCTCAGATTCATCTATCCGACGGATGAGTTCGAGGGCACGTCGCCGATCCTCTATCCGAAGCCTCAGTGGTGAGCCGGTAATCCGGACGCCGCGGTCCGGTCGGATCGCGGCGCGCCGGGTCCGGTGGCCTGTCCGGCCGTTCGTATTCCTTGCGGGTCCATAGGGTTGAGGGCATGTTCGAGGTTCGCCGTCTGAGCAAATCCTTTGGCGGCATCCACGCGGTGAACGACTGCTCGTTCGCGGTGGACGAGGGTTCGATCACGGCGTTGATCGGCCCGAACGGCGCCGGCAAAACGACCGTCTTCAACCTGATCAGCGGCACGCTGGCCTCGGATTCGGGCGAGGTCTGGCTCGAGGGAAAGCGGATCGATTCCCTGCGCCCGCACCAGATCACAAGGCGCGGAATGAGCCGCACCTTCCAGATCACCCGCACTCTCGAGGATCTGACGGTGCTGGAAAACCTGATCGTGCAGTCCCGGGTCACAGGCATAGGCGGCCTGTTCCGCAAGGCCATCGGCAGCGCCGAGGAGGCGCGGGCGATGGAGCTCCTCGATTTCGTCGGCATTACGCGCCTCGCCCACGAGGAAGCGCGCAACCTTTCCTTCGGCCAGAAGAAGCTGATGGATTTCGCCGCCTTGCTGATGTCGGAGCCGAAGATCATCCTGCTGGACGAGCCCGCCGGCGGCGTCAACCCGACCCTCCTGGAGGCCATCGTCGGCCATATCCAGGAGCTCAACCGCGGCGGCCTCACGGTGCTCATCGTCGAACACAACATAGAGCTGGTGATGAGCATCAGCCACAAGGTGGTGGTGATGGCGTACGGCTCGGTGATCGCCGAGGGCGAGCCGGATGCCATCCAGGCCGACCGGCGGGTGCTCGACGCCTATCTGGGGGCGCAGAGCGCAGATGCCTGAATCCACTGCTCTCCTGGAAGTGCGCGACGTGGTCGCCGGTTACGGCCGCGGGCCGGCGATCCTGAACGGCGCCGGGATCACCGTCGAGGAAGGACGCACCCACTGCATCATCGGACCGAACGGCGCCGGCAAGTCGACGTTGCTGAAGGTGGTCTCCGGGCTGCTGCCGGCCCGCGCCGGCGAGGTGGTGTTCGACGGCGAATCGATCGCCGGGCTGCGGCCGGACGAGATCCTGCGGCGCGGCATCTGCTTCGTGCCCCAGGAGCGCGCCCTGTTCCCGGACATGAGCGTGCGCGAAAACCTGCGGATGGGCGGTTACATCATCACCGACAGGGCCGATCTGGATCGCCGTCTCGACGAGGTGCTGGAGGCGTTCCCGGTGTTGCGCGAACGCGGCGGCCAGCGCGCCAAATCCCTGTCCGGCGGCGAACAGCAGATGCTGACGATGGGCCGGACCCTGGTCCTGCGCCCGCGCATCGTCATGCTGGACGAGCCGTCACTCGGCCTGGCGCCGCGGATCGTCAGCCAGGTCTTCGACATCATCCGGCTGCTCAAGGACAAGGGGATCACGGTCATCATCGTCGAACAGAACGCCGTGGTCGGCCTGTCCAACGCGGACCTCGGATGCGTTCTCGACCTCGGCAGGACGATGTTCGAGGGGCCGGCGGATGGCATTCTCGAGGATCCGCGCATTCGCGAGCTCTACCTCGGCAAACGCGCGGGCGCGGCGTGATGACTGATATCCTGCAGATCCTGCTGATCGGGGCCGTGCTCGGCGGCGTCTACGCCCTCATGGCATCGGGGTTGACGCTGATCTTCGGCGTCATGAAGATCATCAACCTCGCCCACCCGGTCTTCATCATTATCGGCGCCTACATCAGCTACTGGCTGTTCACGCTGGTCGGGCTCGATCCGATCCTCTCGATGCCGATCGCCATGATCGCGTTGTTCTGCCTTGGCATCGTCGTCTACAAGCTGATCTTCGAGCGCGAGGCGAGCAGCGCGAAATACTCGGAGATGACCGTGCTCCTCACCTTCGCGGTGGCGCTGTCGTTCGATGGCCTGCTCGGCGTCCTGTTCGGCAATATCCAGCGCATCACCTCGCCGTCCTATGCGGTGGAAGCCGTCATGCTGGGAGACCTCTTCCTGCCGAAGGGCCAGTTCTACGCCGGGCTGATCAGCATCGCCCTGATCGGCGCGCTGGTCGCCTTCCTCAAGTTCACGCGCTTCGGATACGCGATCCGGGCGACCACCCAGAACCGCGAGGCGGCCCAGCTGCTGGGCGTCAATGTCGGCCTGGTCTCGACCATAACCTTCGGCATCGGCATCGGCCTCGCCGGCGCCTCGGGCGCGCTGATCAGCTTCATCTTCAGCTTCTTCCCGGCGCGCCACTGGGAATGGATCGCGCTCCTGATGTCGCTGATCGTGCTCGGCGGCATGGGACGCCTGATGGGCGCCGTGGTCGGCGCGTTCCTGCTGGCGATCGTGTCCGCGTTCGTTGGCTCCTATTTCGGCTCGACCTGGTCGATGATGACCTTCTACCTGGCGCTGTTCCTGATTCTGCTGGTGCGCCCGCAGGGCCTGTTCGGCGAGAAGATGGAGTAGGCCCGGGATGACCGACCGGCAAAACATCGACACCGTCCTCGCCGAGCGCGATGCGTACAACGCGGCTCTTGCCGGCACCCGCCGCCGTGGCGGCTCATGGCCGGCACTGCTGGTCATACTGGCCGCCCTCGCGCTGTTTCCGCTGGTGCAACTGACCGGAGGGAACTGGAACTATCCCCTGCACCTGATGCTGTACGCGTTCATGTACGTCGCGATGACCTCGGGCTGGAACATCCTCGGCGGCTTTGCGGGCTATATCTCGATCGGGCACAACGTGTTCTTCTGCATCGGCGGCTATGTCTCCGGCATGCTGCTGGCCAGCTACGGCATCTCGTCGTTCCTGACCGCGCCGCTGGCCGGCGTGGTCGCGATGGCCGTCGGCTTCTGCGTCGGATTCATTACCCTGCGGGTCCGGGGGCCGGCCTTCATCATCTCGTCGATCGCACTGCTGATGGTGGCGCGGATCCTGTTCGACAACTGGGATTTCGTCGGCGGCTCCAACGGGATCAGCCTGCCGCGGATGGAGCTGCCGGTGCAGTACGTCAAGATCCCCTACTACTATGCGATGCTGGTCATCGCGGTGGCCAGCCTGGTCGCATCGTACGCCATACGGCATTCGAAATTCGGGCTCGGCCTGCGGGCGATCTCGCAGGACGAGATCAAGGCCGAAAGCGCCGGCATCGACACGCGCTTCTACAAGATCCTGGCGTTCGCGATCAGCGCGTTCTTCGTCGGCACGGCGGGGGCGATCTGGGGCGAGTACATGACCTACATCCGCCCCAACATCTTCCTGATCATCCTGGTCGCCGCCAACATGGTGCTGATGTGCATCCTCGGCGGCAAGGGCACGGTGGCCGGCCCGGTCGTCGGCACGGTGCTGCTGATCGCCTTCAACGAGTTTTTCGTCAGCCAGTTCGGCGCCAGCCAGATCAACATTCTCGGGACCGGCATCATCATGATCCTGGCCCTGATGTTCTTCCCGAACGGGATCGTCGGCACGCTGCGCAGAAGGGGCAGGCTGCCGCGAATTCTCGATTGGGACTGACGGCTTCATTCAAGGATTCTTCCAGAAACGCAGGATGGAAATCGATGACAGACTTCGACCCTAAAGGACACAGCATCGGCTGGATCGGCGCCGGCCGGATGGGCTATCCGATGGCCGAACGCCTGGCCAAGGCCGGCTGCGACATCGCGGTGTACAACCGCACACGCAGCAAGGCCGAACCCCTGACCGCCGCCGGAGCGTCCATCGTCGATACGCCCGCGGACCTCGCGGGCCGCGATATCATCATGACCATGGTGGCGACGTCGGACGACCTGCTGGAGGTAATCTCCGGGCCGAACGGGGTGCTTTCGGGAAGCGGTGGGCCGCCGAAGATCTTCATCGACTGCACCAGCGTCTCGGAAGACGCCTCGGCCCAGGCGCGCGCCGACGTCGGCAAGGTCGGCGCCGCCTTCCTCGCCGCACCGGTCAGCGGCAACGGCAAGGTGGTAAAGGCCGGCAAGCTGAGCATCGTCGCCTCGGGACCGAAGGAGACCTATGACGAGGTGGTGGGGTATCTGGAATGCCTCGGCCGCGGCGTCAGCTATGTCGGCGAGGGCGAGCTGGCCCGCTTCTGCAAGATCTGCCACAACGTCTTCCTTGGCGTCGTCATCCAGTCGCTGGTCGAGATCACCGTGCTGGCGGAGAAGGCCGGCGTGCCGCGCCATGCGATGCTGGAGTTCATCAACAAGAGCGTCATGGGCTCGATGTTCACGCAGTACAAGGCGCCGGCCCTGGTCAAGCTCGACTACACCACGACGTTCACGCCGCAGCTGCTGCGCAAGGACATGGATCTCGGGTTGTCCGCGGCGCGCAAGTTCGAGGTGCCGATGCAGGTCGCCTCGACGACCCGCGAGATCATCCAGGCGCTGATCGGCAACGGCTATACCGACATCGACTTCGCGACGCTCCTGGAGCTGCAGGCCAAGGCCTCGAACCTCGAGCTGAAGCCGGAGGATGTCGAGGTTCCGACCGGACTTGAGGATTAGCGGGACAGGGCCCGCGGAGGAGGGCGGCATGACCCTTGAGCTGTACAACGCGGCGCAGTCGACCTGCAGCCAGAAAGTCCGGCTGGTGCTGCACGAGAAGGGCCTGGACTTCGCCGACCACCGGCTCAGGCTGTTCGCCGGCGACCAGCTGAAGGAGGACTACCTGAAGATCAACCCGAACGGCGTGGTGCCGGCGCTGATCCACGACGGCGAGGTGATCATCGAATCGTCCGTGATCGTCGAGTATCTCGACGAGGTGTTTCCGGAGACCGGGCTGACGCCGGCCGATCCGGCCGGGCGCGCGCGCATGCGGATCTGGCAGCGTTTCATCGACGAGGTGCCGACCCCGGCGGTGCGCTACCCGTCCTACAACCAGGCGTTCGCCAAACACTTCAGGGAAATGGACGCGGCGGAGTTCGAGCGCATCGCGGCCGCCAAGCCGCTGCGCAAGCATTTCTTCCGCAAGTTCGCCCGCACCGGCTTCAGCCGGGAGACGCTGGACGAGGCCGAGGAACGGGTTTCCCTCACCGCGTCCCGCATGGAGGCGTCGCTGCGCGATCAGGAATGGCTGGCCGGCGGCCGGATCACGCTGGCCGATTTCTGCATGCTGCCGCTGATCGACCGCGCCGACGATCTGGGACTCGGCCGCCTGTGGGCGGACCGCCCCGCCGTCGTCGACTGGTATGCGCGGATGCGGGCGCGGCCGTCCTGCGCCGCCGCCTTCTATTTCGGATCGCGGCTGTCCGAACAATACGAAGGCATCGGCGGCAAGCCGAAAGCGGAGCCGCCGGGTGTCACGTGAAATACGGGATCCTGCAATTGAGAAGTCGTCGAAACTTCGGCAACTGCTTGTTCGGCGCCGGCCTTGCCGGCGAGTCGTTGGTTTTCCCACCCCCTCCCCAACCCCTCCCCCGCCCAGGCGGGAGAGGGGCTGAATGTCGTACTCCGGCCGGGAAAATCAAAGCCCCTCTCCCGCTGGCGGGGGAGGGGTTGGGGAGGGGGTGGACGCGATATGCCCTGCCGCCGCAGGCGGCGCAAAACAAGCGGCAGGCCGAATTATCTAAAGACAGTGAGGAACAGGGAGACCGGAGATGGCCAGAGACCGACTGATCGACATCGCGATCGCCAAATGGGCCGGCCGTTTTGTCGTCAACGGCGTGCCCCTCTCGGACTTCCAGGAGGTGACCGGCGGGCTCGAGCGCTGGGACGACTGGTGCCGGGCATGGTCGGCGCGCGCCGCGGAGCACGAAGAAGCCGGGCGGCAGGCGCTGGCGGACGGTCATGGCATAAGTGCGGGCGAGCATCTGCAGCGGGCGGCCGTTCTCTATCACTTCGCCAAGTTTCTCTTCGTCGACGACATGGTTCAGCTCAAGGAAGCGCACGGGAAGGCGGTGGCGTGCCATACGCTGGCGCTGCCCTACCTCGACCCGCCCGGCGAGCGGGTGGAAATCCCATACGAGGGCAAGGCGCTGTATGGGGTCTTGCGGAAGCCGCGCGGCGTCAAGCGGCCGCCGGTGATGATCATGTGCGCCGGCCTCGACTCGGCGAAGGAGGAAATGGGCACCAACGAGGCCGGCTTCCTGCGCCGCGGCATCGCGACGCTGGCCTTCGACGGCCCGGGCCAGGGCGAGGGCGAGTACGATTTCGTCATCCGCGGCGATTACGAGGTGGCGGTCACCGCGGTCGTGGACTTCATCGAGACCCGTCCCGACCTCGATCACGCGCGGATCGGCATCTGGGGGGTCAGTCTCGGCGGCTATTACGCGCCGCGCGCCGCCGCCTTCGAGAAACGCATCAAGGCCTGCATCGGGCTTTCGGGGCCATACAACAGGCACGACGGCTGGGCGAAGTCCACGCCGATGACCATGGCCGCGTTCCGGCAGCGTTCCGGCAGCGCGACCATGGCGGAGGCCGAGGAGGCGTCCAGACAGCTGTCCCTCGAGGGGGTGGCGTCCAGGATCACCTGCCCGCTGTTCCTGGTGACCGGCGACGACGATACCATCGTTCCGCCCGAATCGACGGCGCGCATCGCCGAGGAGGCGCGCGGGCCGACGCGCTTCCTCGTCGTCGAGCGGGGCGGCCACAACGCCAATAATCGGCGGCACTGCTACGATGCGCTGACGGCGGACTGGATGGCCGAACAGCTGCGGGCGGTCCCCGCTGACGGAGGATGACCGAGATGAATGCCGAACCGCAGTCCACGAGGTTGCAGCAGGTCGTCGGGCACTGGCTGCCGCGCATGATGGTGGCGGGCCTCACGCATGGCGACATCGTGCGCCTCATCGAGGAGACCGGCGAATGGCCGAACTGGTGCAGGACCTGGTCCGCAGAGGGCGCCCGGCACCTCGCGATGGGCGAGGCGGCGGAGGGCGCGGGGCGCCTGGTGACGGCCGGCGAGGCCTACCGGCGGGCGGCGCTGTTCTACCATTTCGGCCAGTTCATGTTCTTCGACGACCTGACACAGAAATGGGCGGCGGCGGACCGCAAGGTGGCCGCCTACGCCCGCGCCGCCCCGCTGCTGCAGCCGCCGGCGGAGGCGGTTTCGGCGCCGTTCGAGGGCGGCCTCCTGAAGGGCTACCTGCGCCGCCCGGCAGATGCCGCGGCGCCGCTTGTCATCCTGGTGCCGGGCTCCGATTCGACGAAAGAGGAATTCGGCAGCATGGAGGCGCATTTCCTTGCCCGTGGCCTCGCCACCTTCAGCTTCGACGGGCCGGGCCAGGGCGAGGGACGCAAGGACCACCACCTGCGCGCCGAATGGGGGTCGGTGCTGGCCGCGGTTCTGGACGCGCTGCGCAAAACGCACGGGCTCGATTGCCGCATTGGCGTCATGGGCATGGCGTTCGGCGGCCACCTCGCGCTGCAGGCCGCCGCCGCGGTGCCGGAGATCGCCGCGGTCGCCAGCATGAACGGCTTCTTCGATCTCGGCGCCATCTGGGACGACCTGCCCGAGGTCTATCGCGCCAATATGGGCTTCGCGCTCGGCGGCGAGACGATGGATGACACCGCGGCGCGGGCGCGCGCCTTCTCGCTGCGCGGCGTAACCCTGCCGGACTGCCCGGTCCTCGTCGTCCACGGCGGGCGCGACCGCATCTTTCCGGTCGCCGACGCGCGCAAGGTCGCCGAGATGGCGGGGCCGCTTGCCGAATGGGTCGAGTATCCGGACGGCAACCACGTCTGCAACAACATCGCCTACAAGTACCGCCCGCTGGTCGCCGACTGGATGGAAGAGAAACTGGCCGGCGGGGGCGCCTGAGCGCACGGAATTTCGACGGGCCTTCGCGGCGCCGCGAACACGGGTATAATGGACGAAACCGGGAGGACGGAGTCATGAACGACAAGGCGAGACTGAGCGAACCGACGATCATCAAGCCGGAGGACATCAACCCCGGCTACAACTGGAGCCGCGCCATCCCCTCGCCGGGCAACTCGGCGGTCGACTTCGAGGAGCGGGTGAATTTCCGCCGCCTGCACAACTACCGTCTGGCCCGCACCCGCCAGGCAATGCAGAATTCCGATCTCGGCGCGCTGCTGTGCTTCGACAACAACAACATCCGGTACATCTCCAGCACCACCATCGGCGAGTGGTCGCGCGACAAGATCGCCCGCTACTGCCTGCTGGCCGGCGACATGGACCCGCATGTCTGGGATTTCGGCTCGGCCGCGGCGCACCACCGCCTGCATGCGCCATGGCTGCCGCAGAGCTGCTGCCATGCCGGCATGCTGGGCCTGCGCGGCACGGTGCCGCCGGACGCCGGCCTGATGGAGAAGGCGGCCAAGGAGATCAAGGCGATGCTGGTCGAGGCCGGGGTCGCCGACCAGCCGCTCGGCATCGACATCGTCGAGCCGCCGATGATGTTCGAGCTGCAGAAGCAGAATCTCGAGGTCCGCGACGGCCAGCAGGTCATGCTGGACGCCCGCGAGATCAAGAGCATGGACGAGATCATGCTGCTGAACGTGGCGGCGTCGATGGTCGACGGCACCTACCACATGATGTTCGAGGAGATGAAGCCCGGCGTGCGCGAATCCGACCTCGTGGCCAAGGCCAACAAGATGCTCTACGAGCTGGGCTCCGACGACGTCGAGGCGATCAACGCGGTGTCGGGCGAGCGCTGCAGCCCGCATCCGCACAACTTCACCGACCGCGTGCTGCGCCCCGGCGACCAGGCCTTCTTCGACATCATCCAGGCCTATATGGGCTACCGGACCTGCTATTACCGCACCTTCAACATCGGCAAGGCGACGCCGGCCCAGAACGACGCCTACAAGCAGGCGCGCGAATGGATCGATGCGTCGATCGCGCTGATCCGGCCCGGGGTCGGCACCGACCAGGTCGCCGCCGTCTGGCCGAAGGCGGAGGAGTTCGGGTTCACCGACGAGATGGAGGCCTTCGCCCTGCAGTTCGGCCATGGCCTGGGGGTCGCGCTGCACGAACGGCCGATCATCTCCCGCCTGGTCTCGTTCGACGATCCGATGGAGATCAAGGAAGGCATGGTGTTCGCGCTGGAGACCTACTGCCCGGCCACGGACGGCATGTCGGCGGCGCGCATCGAGGAGGAGGTCGTGGTCACCAATGACGGCTGCCGGGTGATCACGCTGTTCCCGGCCCAGGAGCTGCCGATCGCCAACCCGTATTGACGCAGGTCGGCCGGGAGGCCGCGCGAACCATAAGGCGAAGGAGGCACCGAGCATGTCCGCCCAGGGAAAGGTCGTCATCACCTGCGCCATCACCGGCTCGATCCACACCCCGACGATGTCGCCACACCTGCCGGTGACGCCCGACGAGATCGCCGCCGAGGCGATCGCCGCCGCCGAGGCGGGCGCCGCCATCCTGCATCTCCATGCCCGCGACCCGGATTCGGGGAAACCCGACCAGACACCGGAGGCGTTCGGCCGGTTCCTGCCGCGCATCAAGCAGGGCACCAGCGCCGCCATCAACATCACCACCGGCGGCAGCCCGTACATGCGGGTCGAGGAGCGCGTCCTGCCGGCCGCCCAGTTCAAGCCCGAGGTCGCCTCGCTCAACATGGGGTCGATCAATTTCGGGCTCTACCCGCTGCTCGACAAGTACAAGGAGTTCAAGCACCAGTGGGAGCGCGAACACCTGGAAGCGACGCGGGATCTCGTGTTCCGCAACAGCTTCAAGGACATCGAGTACATCCTGGAGACCTGCTACGAGAACGGCACCCGCTTCGAGTTCGAGTGCTACGACATCGCGCATCTCTACAACCTGGCGCATTTCGCCGGCCGCGGGCTGGTCAAGCCGCCGTTCTTCGTGCAGTCGGTGTTCGGCATCCTGGGCGGTATCGGCACGCACCCGGAAGACGTGATCCACATGAAGCGGACGGCGGACAGGCTGTTCGGGTCCGACTACCGCTGGTCGGTGCTGGGCGCCGGGGCCAGCCAGCTGCGCATCGCGGCGCAGGCGGCGGCCATGGGCGGCAATATCCGCGTCGGGCTGGAGGACAGCCTGTGGGCCGGCCGCGGCAAGCTTGCGAAGTCGAACGCCGAGCAGGTGAAGATGGCCCGCAGCATCATCGAGGGGCTGGGCCTCGGGGTCGCGACGCCCGACGAGGCGCGCGAGATCCTGAGCCTCAAGGGCGGCGACCAGGTCGCGTTTTGACTCTGGGAGCCTGTGAATCTCGTGGCTCCGGTTTCTTCGGCGCCGGCTGTCGCCGGCAAGACGCATTTTGGTCACCCCCACCCAACCCTCCCCCATCAAGGGGGAGGGCTTAAATTGCGCGGAGAATACCCCCTCCCCCTTGATGGGGGAGGGTTGGGGAGGGGGTGGCGCGTATTTACCTGCCGGCGGCAGCCGGCGCCGCAGTTTCCCCCGTCTCTCACCCCTTCGGCGCGGCGGGACCGCCGAATCCGGCGCCGGACAGCAGGCCGCGGAGGGTCCGGTATGCCACAAGGGCGACGATGAAGGTGGTCAGCGCGATGGCGGCAAGCGCGAGTATGCGGGCAACGATGCCGGGCGCCGCGGCATAATAGGTGACGGAAGCCGACGCCATGGCGACCAATGGAAAGGTGAAGGCCCACCATGCGGCGGAGAACGGCCATTTCAGGAAATCCCGGGCGATGTAAAGCAGGACCGCGGTCAGGAACATGGTCACGTAGAACAGGCTGCGCGAGAAGAAATCGAGCTGGCCGCCGGTGATCTCGAGATAACTCAGAAACGTGATCGACGGCGGCACGATGAAGAT
>CAMYKU010000002.1 GCA_947259105.1 uncultured Alphaproteobacteria bacterium | reverse complement strand
CGCGTCGAGGGCTACCGCAATTTCGGCACCAAGCTGTGGAACGCCGCGCGCTTCTGCGAGATGAACGAGTGCCTGCCCGATGCCGGTTTCGATCCCGCTGCGGCGAAGGCGGCGCTGAACCGCTGGATCGCCGGCGAGGCCGCGCGTTGCGGCCGCGAGATCGACCGTGCACTCGACGCCTACCGCTTCGACGAGGCGGCGAACGCGATCTACGCCTTTGCCTGGAACACCTTCTGCGACTGGTATGTCGAACTTGCCAAGCCGTTGCTGACCGGCGCCGACGCGGCGGCTGTGGCCGAAACCCGGGCGACCGCTTCCTGGGTGATGAACCGGCTGCTGCGCCTGTTGCATCCCTTCATGCCGTTCATCACCGAAGAGCTGTGGGAGTTGTTCGGCGAACCCGGCGCGCCGAAGCTTATCACCGCCGAATGGCCGGAATTCGCCGACACCCTGATCGACGAGACGGCCGCGGCGGAAATCGGCTGGGTCATCGGGTTGATCGCGGGCATCCGCTCCGCCCGGTCAGAGATGAACGTGCCCGCCGGGGCGAAGATCCCGATGCTGCTGCTGGGCGCCGGGCAGGGCAGCCAGGACCGGCTGGACCGCTACGGCGAATTGATCGGCCGGCTCGCGCGGCTGAGCGATATGCGTACGGCCGCGGCCGGCGAAGCGCCGAAGGGATCGATCCAGCTTGTCCACGAAGAGGCGACCGTGGCGCTGCCGATCGGCGACGTGATCGACGTCGCCCAGGAAAAAGCGCGACTGGAAAAGGAAGAGGCGAAGCTCACCGGCGAGATCGGAAAGCTGCAGAAGAAGCTGTCCAACGAGGGGTTCCTCGCCAAGGCGCCCGAGGCCGTGGTCGACGAGAACAGGCAGCGGCTCGCGGATCTCAAAGCCAGACGCGAGCAGATCCGGGCGGCGCTGAAACGTCTCGAAGAGCTTTAGACGGCGTTCGGACACCCGGCCCGGAAAGACAGCGGAAGATCATCTACTAGTAGATATCTCCGGCGAATGATAGAGGCTATGAATCGGCCCGGCATGCCGATATTGTTCCGCTCAAATCCAACAAGATGCCCGGACGAAGCAGGAGGTATTCCCATGGCCATCGACAAGTCGAAACTGCCCAGCCGCTACGTTTCCGTCGGCCCGGAATCGGCGCCGCATCGCTCCTACTACTATGCCATGGGCATGACCGACGCCGAGATCGCCCAGCCCTTCGTCGGTGTCGCCACCTGCTGGAACGAGGCCGCGCCCTGCAATATCTCGCTGATGCGCCAGGCGCAGGCGGTCAAGAAGGGCGTCAAGGCCGCGCAGGGCACGCCGCGCGAATTCGCCACCATCACGGTGACGGACGGCATCGCGATGGGCCACGCGGGCATGAAATCCTCGCTGGTCAGCCGCGACCTGATCGCCGATTCGGTGGAACTGACCATGCGCGGGCACTGCTACGATGCGCTGGTCGGACTTGCGGGCTGCGACAAGTCGCTGCCGGGCATGATGATGGCGATGGTGCGGCTCGACGTGCCGTCGGTGTTCATGTATGGCGGCTCGATCCTGCCGGGCCGACTGCACGGCAAGGACATCACCGTGCAGGACGTGTTCGAGGCCGTCGGCCGGCATTCGGCCGGCACGATCGACGATGCCGAACTGCACGAGATCGAATGCCATGCCTGCCCGTCGGCCGGCTCCTGCGGCGGCCAGTTCACCGCCAACACCATGGCCTGCGTGTCCGAGGCGATCGGCCTCGCGCTGCCCGGCTCGGCCGGCGCCCCGGCGCCTTACGAATCCCGCGATGCCTATGCCGAAGCCTCTGGCGAGGCGGTGATGAACGCGCTGGAGAAGGGCATCCGCCCGCGCAGGATCGTCACCCGCAGCGCCCTCGAGAACGCCGCGCGCGTGGTGGCGGCGACCGGCGGTTCGACCAACGCCGGCCTGCATCTGCCGGCGATCGCCCATGAGGTGGGCATCGATTTCGACCTGCATGAAGTCGCCCGGATCTTTCGGGAAACCCCCTATATCGCGGACCTCAAGCCCGGCGGCAAATACGTCGCCAAGGATCTGTTCGAGGTCGGCGGCGTGCAGGTGGTGATGAAGGCGCTGCTGGAGGGCGGCTTCCTCGATGGCGATTGCCTTTCCGTCAGCGGTAAGTCGATCGGCGACGAGCTGGAAAAGGTGAAGTTTCCCGCGGACCAGGACGTCGTGCGCACGACTGCAAAGCCGCTCAGCACGACCGGCGGCGTCGTCGGCCTCAAGGGCAATCTTGCGCCGGAAGGCGCGATCGTGAAGATCGCTGGCATGACGGAGTTGAAATTCCGCGGCCCGGCCCGGGTGTTCGACTGCGAGGAGGACGCCTTCAAGGCGGTCGAGGAGCGCAAGTACCAGGAGGGCGACGTGTTCGTCATCCGCTACGAAGGCCCGAAGGGGGGCCCCGGCATGCGCGAGATGCTGTCGACCACCGCGGCGCTGTACGGCCAGGGCACCGGCGGCAAGGTGGCGCTGATCACCGACGGCCGCTTCTCCGGCGCGACCCGCGGCTTCTGCATCGGCCATGTCGGGCCGGAAGCGGCAGTGGGCGGGCCCATCGCGCTGTTGCAGGACGGCGACATGATCGCCCTCGACGCCGAGGCCGGCACGATGGATGTGGAACTCGACGACGCCGAGCTGGCGAAACGCGCCAGGTCCTGGAAACCGCGGCAGCACGACTACCAGTCCGGCGCGCTGTGGCGCTATGCCCAGACCGTGGGACCGGCCGAGAAGGGCGCGGTCACCCACCCCGGGGCCGCGGCGGAGACCCACATCTTCGCCGATATCTGAGCGCGTCCGGACCGGGGCCGACGGCATGCCCGACGCGGCGCCGGTCCGCGGCGATGCACCACCCGATACGCGCCTGCGCCTCGGCGTGCTGGCGATTCTCGGCGCCGCCTTCTGCACCAGCCTCTCGGGAATCCTCATTCGCATCGTCGAGCAGGCGGACGGCTGGCAGATCCTGTTCTGGCGTTCGCTGACCTGCGCGGCGGCGCTGCTGCTGTTCACCTTCTGGCGCCATGGCGCCAGGGCGGGCGACGCATTCCTGCGCATTGGCGGGGCGGGGATGGGGGTCGTCATCGCGCTGACCGGCGCGTTTTCGTGCTTCATTTTCGCGATGCTCTACACCACCGTCGCCAACGTCGCCTTCACGGTGGGGCTGGCCCCGGTGTTCGCGGCGCTGCTGGCCTGGGTGTTGCTGCGCGAGGCGATCGGCGTGCGGACCATGGTTTTCATCGCCCTGTCGCTCGCCGGGATGGCGCTGATGTTCGGCGACGGCGCGCTCACCGGGAACCTCACCGGCAATATTCTGGCGCTCATGACCTGCCTGTTCTTCGCGGTGACGATCGTGCTGTTGCGTGGCGGGCGCGGGGTCGACATGATCCCGGCGGTGATCCTGGCGGCGCTGGCGTCGGCCGCGCTGGCCGCCGTCATCGCGCCGTCGGGCGTCGGCGTCGGCGGCCGCGACCTTGCGATCCTCAGCCTGATGGGGGCGGCGCAGCTGGCCCTGCAATACATCCTGTTCACCTTCGGGATCCGGCACATGCCGGCGGCGCAGGCGGCCCTGATCAGCCGTATTTCCGTGGTGCTGACGCCGCTCTGGGTGTGGCGAAATCCCCAGCCTGCTGACCCTCGCGGGCGGCGGCTTCGTGCTGGCCGCGGTGGCGGGGCAGGGGGCCGCCGCGCTGTGGGCGACCCGGCCGCGGGCGCCTTAGCCAAGGGCTGAGATCAGCCTTCCGTCGACCAGCCTTCATGGGCCGGCAGTTGCTCGTCGAGACGCAGCCAGTCCAGCTTGTCGGCGGTCCAGACATGGCGGTCGGCGGGATGCCCGGCGGCGCAGTCGAGGCTGCCGATGGTGATGTCGATCGTTTTCGGGGCTTGGTCGTTCGCATAGGTGAGCTCGGTGCCGCAGGTGCCGCAGAAACCCCTGACGACGCCGGGGGAGGAGGGATATTGCGCCACCCCGCCCTTGCTCCAGGCAAGGCGTTCGCGCGGCACCGTGAACCAGGTGACGAAGGCCGCGCCCGAGGAGCGGCGGCAGGAATTGCAGTGGCAGTGGGTGACCGATTCGATGGGGCCGTCGACGCGATAGCGGACGGCGCCGCAGAAGCAGCCGCCCTCGTGGCCGGGTTTCGCGCAGGCCATCACGCGGCCTCCCGGATCTCGCACCACACCGGCGTGTGGTCCGATGCTTTTTCCTTGCCGCGGGGCGCGCGGTCGATCTCGCACGCCTCCAGCCGGTCGGCGGCGGCCGGAGAGAGCAGCAGATGGTCGATCCGCAACCCCTCGTCGCGGGCCCAGCGGCCGGCCTGGTAATCCCAGAAACTGTAACCGGTCTCGGCATGCAACGCCCGCCAGGCCTCGGTCAGGCCGAGATGGATTAGGGCGCGGAACCTGGACCGCGTCTCGGGGCGGAACAGCGCGTCGCCGGCCCAGGCCTTGGGGTCGTAGACATCGATATCTGTGGGAATGACGTTGTAATCTCCGCCAAGAACGAAGGGCTGCTCGGTCGGCAGCAGGTTCTCCCGCACATGGGCGGTCAGCCGGTCCATCCAGGCCAGCTTGTATGGGTATTTGTCGCCGTCGACGGGGTTGCCGTTGGGCAGATAGATCGAGGCGATGCGCAAATCGCCGACCGTCGCCTCGATATAGCGCGCCTGTTCGTCCGACTCGTCGCCGGGCAGGCCGCAAAGCACGTCCTTGATGGGGCGTTTCGAAAGCAGGGCCACGCCGTTGTAGGTCTTCTGGCCGTGGGTCGCGACATTGTAGCCGAGATCCTCGATCTCCAGCCGCGGAAAGGCGTCGTCGACGGTCTTGATCTCCTGCAGCAGGGCGACGTCCGGCGCCGCCACCTTCAGCCATTCGAGCACGCGCGGCAGCCGCGCCTTGATGGAGTTGACGTTGAACGTGGCGATCTTCATGAGTTCGGTCCCCGAATCGAAAAGGCCCGCCATGCGGCAGGCCTCATTCTTAACACGGCTCAGGTTTGCCGGTCAGACGGAAAACGAACTCCCGCAGCCGCAGGACGCCGTCGCGTTCGGATTGCGGATCTGGAACGAGGCGCCGATCAGATCCTCGACGAAATCGATCTCGGCGCCGCCCATGAGATCCAGCGAGGTCTCGTCGACCACGACCTTTACGCCCTCATGCTCGAAAATCCGGTCGTCGGGCTTGATCTCGTCGTCGAAACCGAAGCCGTACTGGAAGCCCGAACACCCGCCGCCCGATACGGTAACCCGCAGGAACAGCCCGTCGCCGCTCTCCTGCGCCACCAGGAAGGCGATCCGCCGGGCCGCGCTGTCGGTCACGGTCACGCTATGGCCTTCGGTAGACGGCTCGGATGCGAATATGTCGCCCATTGAAATCGGTTCCGCACGTTCATTGTTGCCTGGATCCTTCAATGTAGGAACGAAACGCCGACTGTCAATCGCCGCCGGTGCTTGCAATTTGCCGGCACCCGTTCGATACATCGCCCCATGAGCGACCGCCTTGCGCCCTACGCGACCCGCTGGCAGGACAGCCGCGGCCGCCTGTATCCCGAGTCCGCGAGCGAGATGCGCACCCCCTTCCAGCGCGACCGCGACCGAATCGTCCATTCGACGGCTTTCCGGCGGCTCAAGCACAAGACCCAGGTGTTCGTATCGCCGGAAGGCGACCACTTCCGGACCCGCCTGACCCACAGCATCGAGGTCGCGCAGATCGCCCGGACCATGGCGCGTACCCTGCGCCTGGACGAGGACCTCGCCGAGGCTCTTGCACTGGCGCACGATCTCGGCCATACGCCCTTCGGCCACGCCGGCGAGGAGGCGCTCAACGCCGTCATGAAACCGTGGGGCGGCTTCGAGCATAACGATCAGACCCTGCGGGTGCTCACGCTGCTGGAGCGCCGCTACGCCGAATTCGACGGGCTCAACCTGACCTGGGAGACCCTGGAGGGAGTGGTCAAACACAACGGTCCGCTGACCGGGGCAGGGCGGGAGGCGCCGCTTCCGGCGACCATCGCGGAGTACGACAGGCGGCACGATCTGGCGCTCGGCGACTGGCCCGGCCCCGAGGCGCAGGTGGCGGCGATCGCCGACGATATCGCCTACGATCATCACGACCTGGACGACGGGCTCAGGGCCAGGATCTTTTCGACCGCGGACCTGCAGGCGGTGCCCCACGTCGCCGCCACGTTCCGGGAGATCGGCGAACGCTATCCCGGGATCGAGCCGCACCGGCTGATCCACGAGACGGTGCGCCGGCTGATCGACGGCATGGTCCGCGATGTCCTGGCCGAGGCGAAGCGGCGGCTGACTGCCGCGCAGCCGGCCGATGTCCAGGCGATCCGCGGGCTCGGCAAGCGGGTTGTTGCCTTTTCCGATGCGATGGGCGAAAACGACCGGGCTCTCAAAGCCTTCCTGTTTGAAAACATGTACCGGAATGCCGCAGTCGTGCAGGAGACCGGCGAGGCGCGGCAGATCGTGACCGGGCTTTTCGAAGGGCTGATGGCGGCGCCCGAACGGCTTCCGGCCGAGTGGCGCCAGGGCGGCGAGGGCAAGGATCAGGCCGTGCTGGCGCGGCTCGTGGCCGACTACATCGCCGGGATGACCGACCGTTACGCAATGCAGAAGCATGCGCTTCTGACATCAGGATAAAATATGAAAATATGAATATATTCAATACATACCGGGATTATATTGAGAATTCGATTGAGAATCTGATAGCGGCCGGCACGTTGCCGGCCGGGCTCGATTCGAGCCGCATTACGGTGGAGCCGCCGCGCGACCCGGCGCATGGCGATGTCTCGACCAACGCGGCGATGGTGCTGGCCAAACCGGCGGCCATGAAACCGCGCGACCTCGCCGAACAGATCGCCGCGCGGCTGCGCGAGATCGAAGGCGTCGAGTCCGTCGAAATCGCCGGCCCGGGTTTCATCAACCTGCGGCTCGGCAATTCGGTGTGGCACCAGTGCCTTGAAGCCGCGATCGGTCTGGGAAAATCCTATGGCGACTCGGATCATGGCGGCGGACGGCGGGTCAATGTCGAATATGTCTCGACCAATCCGACCGGCCCGCTGCATATCGGGCATGCCCGCGGTGCGGTGTTCGGCGACGTGCTGGCCTCGCTCCTCGCCAAGGCCGGGTATACCGTCACCCGCGAATACTACGTCAACGATGCCGGCAGCCAGGTCGATACACTGGCCCGGTCGGCCCATCTGCGATACTGCGAGGCACTGGGTCGGGACATCGGCGAAATTCCGGAGGGCCTGTACCCCGGAAACTACCTGAAGCCGATCGGCCGGGAGCTCGCCGACATGAACGGCGACAAATGGCTTGATGCTCCCGAGTCGGACTGGCTGGCGGAAATCCGGACGTTTGCGATCGAGTCGATGATGGCCCTGATCCGCGAGGACCTTGCCGTCCTCGGCGTGCACCAGGACGTGTTCACCTCCGAACGAAAACTCGTCGAGTCGGGCATGGTGGACGAAGTGCTCAAGACGCTGGAGGCGATGGGCCATATTTATACCGGCACGCTTGAGCCGCCGAAGGGCAGGAAACCGGACGACTGGGAAGAGCGCCCGCAGACCCTGTTCAGGGCCAGTGATTTTGGCGATGACATCGACCGGCCGCTGAAGAAGTCCGACGGCAGCTGGACCTATTTCGCCTCGGACATCGCGAATCACCTGGACAAGTACCGGCGCGGATTCACCGAAATGATCGACGTCTGGGGCGCCGATCACGCGGGATACGTAAAGCGGATGCAGGCTGCTGTGAAGGCGATTTCCAGCGGCGAGGCGGAACTCGACGTGAAGATCTGCCAGCTCGTCCGGCTGACCGACAAGGGCCAGCCGGTGAAGATGTCGAAGCGCGGCGGAACCTTCGTGACATTGCGCGAACTTGTCGATGAAGTCGGCCCGGAAGTCGTTCGATTCATTATGCTTACGCGCAAGAACGATGCGCCGCTGGACTTCGATCTCGCGGCCGTCACGGCGGCCTCGCGCGACAACCCGGTCTGGTATGTTCAGTACGCCAGCGCACGCTGCCATTCGGTCCGCCGGATGGCCGCCGCCGCCTTCCCGAACCACGATATGTCGTTGTCTGCACTGGCCCGAACCCCTATATCGTGCTTGACGGATGACGCCGAGCTTGGTCTCATCAAGGCAGTTGCGGGCTGGCCGCGGCTGATCGAAGCGGCGGCCGAGGCACACGAACCACACAGGATCGCGTTTTTCCTGTATGATACGGCTGCGCTGTTTCATGGACTCTGGACGAAGGGCAAGGACGATTCGTCCCTGCGATTCGTCATCGAGGAAGACAAAGAGCTGACGATGGCGCGGCAGGCGCTGGTGCGCGGGGTCGAAACGGTAATTGCCTCTGGGCTTGGTATTTTTGGCATTGAGCCAGTTGAGGAGATGCGCTGATGGCTGTTGACGACGACATCGATTCCCTGGAAGCGGAACTTGAAGGACTTGACGGCGGCGACGACGACGGTCGGGCCAAGATCATGCGATTCCTGCCGGTTATCCTTGCGGTAGGAGCGCTCGCGATCTTTTCGGTGGTGGTTATCGTCGCCTATAGCGGCGACGACGACGAGGTCGTCGTGATGAATATTCAGGATATCGGCCCCGATACGCCGGCGATCAAGATCGAGGCGGACTCGGCGGGCGCGCCGGTGACGGTCGAAGGCCAGGACAATCCCGCCTACAACCCGATGAATCAGGGTGCGGACGATACCCAGGTCGCGGCGATCACGCCGCCGCCCGAAGAGCCGCTGGACCCTGCCCAGCCGGGTGTGGTCAAGATACCGCCGCCCGACGCGCCGGCTGCGGACGGCACGGGCGGGCAGGCTGCCGCGCCGGCGGATGCCGCAGCGGCCGACGGCGGCAAGAATGCGGATACGGTCGCCGCCGCGCTGGAAAACCTGATTGCGAGCGTCGGCGGCAGCGAAACACCGCAACCGGCAACGCCGGCCGGTTCGGAACAGCCAGCCGCGGACACCCCGCAGGGGACGAAAGTTCCCGAGCCGCCGATGCAGACGGCGCAGGCGGGGGGAACCACGGCCGCGCCCGCGCCGACGCAAGTACCCGCCGCTCCGGCGCCATCGGCGGTGGGCTCAGGAACGACCGCGTTTCGGACCATGGCCGGGGTCTATCGCGTACAGATCGCGTCAACCAAGTCGGAAGGGCTGGCGCAGCGCGAATGGAGCGCCCAGGTCAGCAAGTACCCCGACGTGTTGTCCAGCCTGTCGCTGACCGTGCAGCGGGCCGTCGTCAAGAACCGCGGCACGTTCTACAGGGTCCAGGGTGGACCCTTTGCGGACCGCGACGCGGCGGATTCCGTTTGCCGCAAGCTGAAGTCCCGGGGTCAGGACTGTCTCGTTGTCCGGCCCTAGCGCCGGGATCGGGTTGAAGGACTCCATTGGGTGACCGCCGGGCCCGCGAAGCCGCCCCTGGCGGCGATATTCGGGTGTGCGGGGCGGCGTCTCGGCGCGTCGGAACGCGCCTTTTTTCGTGCGGCCGATCCCGCCGGTTTCATCCTGTTCGCGCGCAACGTCGAATCGCCGCCACAGGTCCGTGCGCTGATTGAAGACCTTCGGGACAGTACCGGCCGGCCCGATGCCCTGGTCCTGGTCGACCAGGAAGGCGGACGGGTTGCGCGGCTCAAGCCCCCGCACTGGCGCGCCGCGCCGGCGGCGGGGCGATTCGGGATGCTGGCCGGACGCGACATCGGGCTGGCGCGGCGCGCGACCTGGCTGAACACGCGGCTGCTCGCCGACGATCTGGCGGCGCTCGGGATAAATGTCGACTGCCTGCCCGTCCTCGACCTGCGCGTCCCCGGCGCCCACGACATCGTCGGGGACCGTTCGTACGGCGCCGACGCCGATACGGTTGCCGTTCTGGGGGAGGCAGCGTGCGAGGGCCTGATCGAGGGTGGCGTTCTGCCGGTGATCAAGCATATTCCCGGGCATGGGCGCGCCATGGCGGACAGCCATCACGAGCTGCCGGCGGTCGCGGCCGATCGAAAGGCGCTGGATGTGTCGGATTTCGAACCGTTCCGCCGGCTTGCCCGGATGCCCCTGGCGATGACGGCGCATATCGTCTACGAGGCGATCGACCCGGCCCGCCCTGCGACGACGTCATCGACGGTGATCGGCGAAATCATCCGCGACTCGATCGGCTTCGACGGCCTGCTCATGACCGACGATCTGTCCATGAAGGCGTTGGGGGGTACGTTTGCCGATCGAACCGCCGCCGCGCTTGCGGCGGGCTGCGACGTTGTGCTGCACTGCAACGGGAATCGCGACGAAATGGAACAGGTGGCGTCGGCGGCGCGGCCACTGGACGAACCCGGCCTGCGTCGCTACCTAAGGGCGGTCGCAACGATCCGCGCGCCGGAACCGTTCGACCGGCAGGCCGCGTTGGCGGAGCTTGCGGGCCTGTTCGGCGGAATGGAAGGAGTGTAAGAGGCAAGCATGGAGAATATCGCCCAGACGATATCGGTATGGGTCCTGCCTGTCCTGCTCGCAGTCACCTTCCACGAAGCGGCGCATGGCTGGGTCGCATGGCGGCTGGGCGACAACACCGCAAAGCAGCAGGGGCGCGTGACCTTCAATCCGCTGGCGCATATCGACCCGTTCGGTACGATCGCCTTGCCGGCATTGCTGATCCTGATGAAGGCCGGGTTCGTGTTCGGATGGGCCAAGCCGGTACCGGTCGATCCGCGCAATCTGCGCAACCCGCGCCGCGACATGGTGCTGGTCGCCGCCGCCGGCCCCGGCGCGAACATCGTCATTGCCTACGTCTCGGCCCTGCTGTTGCATGCCGCTCCGTTCCTCCCCGAAGTCATGGCGGGCTGGGCGCTTGAGACGCTGCAGATATCGGTGTTCCTGAACGTGTTGCTGGCGGTTTTCAACATGATACCCCTGCCGCCGCTCGACGGCGGGAAGGTGGCCGTCGGCCTACTGCCGTATCGCCTCGGATATGAACTCGCCAAACTCGAGCGTTTCGGTTTCCTGATCATTCTGGGCGTGTTTTTCGTCCTGCCGATGTTCGGCGACAGAATTGGTGTCGACCTGCGAATCGTACAATGGATGATCCGGGCGCCGCTGGAACTGATTATCGATGTCTTGGCATATGCATCCGGGCACGGTTAGGATTTGCGGATGAGCGAGTCGGAAGAAACCGAACGGGACGTGGACGATCCGTTCGAGGAGGACGCGGCGCCGGGTGCGATGCGCGATACCGACCGGCTGCGGATCGATATCGAGGGATTCGAGGGGCCGATCGACGTCCTCCTTACGCTTGCCCGCGATCAGAAGGTCGATCTGACGCGCATCTCAATCCTGGCGCTTGCCGACCAGTATCTCGAGTTTGTCGCCCAAGCCCGTCAGCTGAGCCTGGAGCTGGCTGCCGACTATCTGGTCATGGCGGCGTGGCTCGCGTATTTGAAATCGCGGCTGCTGCTGCCTGCGCCGGCCGGCGACGAGGAACCCAGCGGCGCCGAGATGGCCGCGATGCTGGCGTTCCAGCTGCAGCGTCTCGAGGCCATGAAGGAAGCTGGGGGCCGCCTCATGGATCGCGCCCGCCTGAACCGCGACTTCTTCGCGCGCGGTCAACCGGAACCGCTCAGGATCGACAGCCGCCCCGCCTTCGAGGTGACGCTCTACGACGTCCTGCAAGCCTATGCCCGGCAATATTCGCGCAAGCAGGCGTCGACCCTGCGCATCGCGCCGACCGATCTGTACTCGATCGAGCAGGCGGTGGCGCGGCTCCGAGGCCTGGTCGGCAACGTTCCGGACTGGACGCTGCTGTCATCGTTTCTGCCGGGCAACCTGTATGACCCGCTGCTGGTGCGCTCGGCCCTTGCCTCGACCTTCGTGGCGACGCTGGAGCTTGTCCGGTCCGGACGGGTTGAGTTGAGCCAGAGCGACCCGTTCGCGCCGCTCTACCTGAGGACGTCACGGAGGTCGCCGCCATGACCGTCGAGCGCTTCGAGCTGCTGCGGCGCCTGGAGGCGATGCTGTTCGCCAGCACGGCGCCGCTGGACGAGGCGGACCTCGCGGCGCGGCTGCCGCAGGGCGCGGACGTCGCCGGTCTGATCGAGGAACTCCGAGGACATTATGCCGGCCGCGGGGTCAATCTGGTGCACAGGGGCAGGGGATGGGCATTCCGCACCGCTACGGACGTTGCGCCGTTTCTGAAGCTGGAGCGTGAAGTTCCCCGGAAACTGTCGCGCGCGGCGATCGAGACGATGGCGATCATCGCATACCAGCAACCGGTCACCCGCGCCGAGATAGAGGAAATCCGCGGCGTTGCGCTCAGCAGGGGAACGCTCGACATCCTGCTCGAGGCGGGCTGGATCAAGCCCCGTGGCCGCCGCCGTGTGCCGGGCCGTCCGGTGACCTGGGGTACGACGGCGGCCTTCCTCGACCATTTCGGGCTGGAAAGCCTGGACGCGCTGCCCGGTATCGATGAGCTGAAGGCCGCCGGTCTGCTGGACCGGAGCGGTGGCGTGTCGGCCATCGCCATGCGCGAGGGCGAACTGTTCGGCGGCGAGGCCGGGGAGCCGGACGCGGACGACGCGCCGCCGGATTTCCTGGAAGCGACCCTGGAGCCCGATGAGGCGCCGCCGGCGCGGCCAAAGGCGGCCAATGATGGGACGGGTTGACGCCGGCGCCCCTGCGGCCGTCGGAGAGGATTCGGTGCCGGACCGAACTCACCGCGCCGCGGCGGACCCGCCGGCCCTTGAACTGACCGCGCTGAGCCACCGGTTCGGCGATGTGTGCGCGGTGGACGAGGTCAGCCTGTCGGTGTTTCGGGGCGAGGTCGTATGCCTTCTCGGCCCGTCCGGCTGTGGCAAGACCACGGTCCTGCGGATCGCCGCGGGGCTGGAGACGCTCCAGGGCGGGCGCGTTTCCATCGACGGGCGGCCGATCGCCGGCGATGGCGTGGCCGTGCCGCCGGAAGAGCGCGGCATCGGGCTCGTATTCCAGGATTACGCCCTGTTTCCGCATCTGACCGTGGGCGAGAACATCGCATTCGGGCTGCGGCGGCTCGACGGGGCGGAGCGCCAGGCCCGCATTACGGCGGCGCTTGGCGGCGTCGGCCTGGAAGGCTTCGAATCGCGATACCCGCATATGCTCTCGGGCGGGCAGCAGCAGCGTGTCGCACTGGCCCGGGCGCTTGCTGCCGGGCCGTCGGTGGTGCTGCTGGACGAGCCGTTTTCCGGCCTCGACGCGCGGCTTCGCGACAAGGTCCGGGACCAGACGCTGCATGCGCTGAAGGGCAGCGGCGCGGCGACGCTGATGGTGACCCACGATGCCGAGGAAGCGATGTTCATGGGCGACAGGATCGCCGTCATGCGCGAGGGGAGGATCCTGCAGACCGGCACGCCGGATGAACTGTACTGTCATCCAGGCGCCGCCTACGTCGCCGAACTGTTCGGCGAGGTCAACCGGCTGAACGCCGTGGTCCGCGACGGCCAGGTCGAAACGCCGTTCGGCCCGCTGCCCGCGAACGGCCTTGCCGAAGACGTTGCCGCGGAGATCCTGATCCGGCCCGAGGCGTTGCGGCTTTCCCAGGCGCCGGGAACGCCGGTCGGACGGATTGTCGCGTCCCGGATGCTGGGACGGACGAGCCTGATCCACATGTCGATCACCGACGATGCGGGGCAGGACGTGCATTTGCATGCGAGGGCGCCGGGACGCTTTCTTCCCGAGGAGGGAGAGAAGCTCTCGGTCGCGCTCGATACCAGTCAGGCCTTTGTTTTTCCGCAAAAGAGCATTAAATAACCCAAGCACAGCGTGGCGCGATTGCGGGAAGCGGGGCTTTCTGCGATGATCCGCCGCTTGATTTTGTGGGGCGCGGCGCGCGTTCCGACAGTGAGGGAATTTTTATGGGTAGTTTTAGCATCTGGCACTGGCTGATCGTTCTTGCCGTCGTCCTGGTCCTGTTCGGCGGTGGCGGCAAGATTTCTCGGCTCATGGGCGATTTCGGCAAAGGCCTCAAGAACTTCAAGAAAAGCGTGAAGGAGGATGAGGGCGACGGCGCCGAGTCGAACAAGGAAATCGACTCGGAGGCGCCCACCAAGGCGGAAGCCCCGGAAGTCGAGAAGGACAAGGCCGCGAACGGCTGATTCCGCCGGCAATTTCCCCCAACCGATGCTGGTGACCCGCCGCGATGCTCGATATCGGCTGGCCTGAACTTCTGATCGTCGCCCTGATCACCATCATTGTGGTCGGACCGAAGGAATTGCCGCGCGTCCTGCGCACGGTGACCCAGATGATGCGCAAGGTCCGCGCCATGGCGAGCGAATTCCAGAGCGGTATCGACGACCTCGCGCGCGAGGCCGAACTCGATGACCTGAAGAAGGACATCGAAAAGGTGGCAACCACCGATATCGCCGGCGAGCTGGAGAACGAGATCGATCCCACCGGCGAGGTGACCAGGTCGATGCGCGAAATCGAAACCTCGCTGAAGGAAGATCCGCGAGAGGCCTCCGGCGCCGACAAATTGCCGGAGCCGGTTACGGACTCCCCGATCCCGCCGTCTTCTGCTATCGAGCAGGCGAGCCCGCGCGACAAAATCGACGAGAACGACAGGGCGCCCGCCCGGGCTAAGAAGAAGAGCAACAAGGCGCCCGCCCGGGCCAAGAAGAAGGCCGGCGGGACCGCCTGATGGACTCCGTCGACGCAAACGGGACGGCCGACGCCGACGACAGGAAGATGCCGCTGCTCGATCATCTGGTCGAGCTTCGCCAGCGCCTGATCTATTCGGCGGTGGGTTTGATCGTCGTTTTTTTCATCTGTTTCTATTTTGCCGGCGAGTTGTTCAGCTTCCTCACCCAGCCGCTTGTCAACGTCTGGATCGAAACCGGTGACCTGGCCGAGCACAGGTTCATTTTCACCGCGCTGCAGGAAAAGTTCTTCACCGACATCAAGATCGCATTCTTCGCGGCGCTGTTTCTGGCCTTTCCGCTGATCGCCGGCCAACTTTGGCTGTTCGTTGCGCCGGGCCTGTACAAGAACGAGAAACGCGCCTTCCTGCCGTTCCTGGTCGCCACGCCGTTCCTGTTCTTCCTGGGCGCCGCATTCGTTTACTATGTCGTCATGCCGGTGGCCTGGAAATTCTTCTATATGTACGGCGTCGATCCCGGCGGAGCGAATACCGCGAAAATCGAGCTCGAAGCGCGCGTCGCGGACTATCTGGCGCTGTCCATGCGGCTGATTTTCGCCTTTGGAATCAGTTTCGAGTTGCCCGTGGTCATCACGCTGCTTGCCCGCGCCGGATTGACGACCAGCGCGGGGCTCAGGGCCAAGCGGCGCTATGCGATCGTCCTCGCCTTCGTCGCCGCCGCGATCCTGACGCCGCCGGATCCGTTGAGCCAGATCGGCCTCGCGCTCCCGATAATCTTGCTGTACGAGGTGTCGATCATCAGCGCCCGCCTGATCGAGAGGAAACGTGCGCAAAACGCCGACGTCGACGACGAAGACCGGGATGACGACGACGACCTGGACGATGACGGCGCGGTCGCCGGGCTCCCCGACGGCCCCGATGGCGACAAGAACGTCTGATATAGCCCGTTCCACATTGGCCAATTCTGGACGCGGACAAAATCCTTGCGTATAAACGCGGCGCGCGCAATTCCGCAGGGATTCCCCGATGCACGACCTTAAACTGATTCGCGAGGCGCCGGACGTCTTCGACATCGGACTCTTCCGCCGCGGGATGGCGCCGCAATCGCCAAAGTTGCTGGAACTCGACGCTGCGCGCCGCAAGGTGCAGACCGAACTGCAGGAAATGCTGCAGCAGCGCAACGAGGCATCGCGCGAGGTCGGCGAGAAGAAGCGAGCCGGCAAGAAGGCGGACGGCCTGATCAAGAAGGTCCAGGCGCTGAAGGACCGGATCGGCAAGGCGGAGGCCAGGGAGCGGCAGCTCGGCGAGGAACTGGACAACCTGCTGGCGGGCCTGCCCAATCTGCCCGGCCCGGAGGTCCCGGAGGGCGCCGACGAATACGACAATGTCGAGGTGCGCCGGCACGCCGAGCCGACCCGGTTCGCGTTCGAAGCCAGGGAGCATTTCGAGCTTGGCGAGGATCTGGGCCTGATGAGCTTCGACCTCGCCGCCAAGATGTCGGGCGCGCGGTTCGTCGTGCTGCGCGGCGCGCTGGCGCGGATGGAGCGGGCGCTGGCGTCCTTCATGCTCGACCTGCACACGGGCGAAAACGGTTACACGGAGATTCTGCCGCCGGCGCTGGTCCGCGACAACGCGGTGTACGGCACCGGCCAGTTGCCGAAATTCGCCGAGGACCTGTTCCACACCGACGACGGCTACTGGCTGATTCCGACGGCCGAGGTGCCGCTGACCAATCTCGTGTCCGACGAGATCCTCGATGCCGAGGATCTGCCGGTCCGGGTTACCGCCTGGACGCCCTGTTTCCGGTCGGAGGCGGGCGCGGCCGGCAAGGATACCCGCGGTATGATCCGCCAGCATCAGTTCAGCAAGGTGGAACTGGTCAGCGTCGTTCATCCGGACGAGTCCGATACCGAGCTGGAACGCATGACGGGCTGTGCCGAAGAGGTGCTGAAAAGGCTCGGCCTGCCTTACCGGGTCGTCACGCTGTGCGCCGGGGACATGGGGTTCGGCGCGCGCATGACCTACGACATCGAGGTCTGGCTGCCGGGGCAGGGCCGCTATCGGGAGATTTCCAGCTGCTCCAATTGCTGGGACTTCCAGGCGCGGCGCATGGGCGGCCGGTTCCGCACGCCGGGCGAGAAGGGCACGCGCTTCGTCCATACGCTGAACGGCTCCGGCGTTGCCGTCGGCCGGGCCATGATCGCGGTGCTGGAGAACTACCAGAACGAAGACGGCTCGATCACCGTGCCGCCGGCGCTCCGCCCCTATATGGGCGGCCTGGAACGGATTGCCGGTGGGTAGCGGGCACTGATGTTCGAACCGCCGCTCGACCTTTCCAGCGCGAGAATCCTGATCACCAACGATGACGGGATCGACGCGCCCGGCCTGCGCGTGCTGGAGCGGGTGGCGCAGGATTTCTCGAGCGATGTCTGGGTCGTCGCGCCGGAAACCGAGCAGAGCGGGACCGGGCATTCCCTGACCCTCTCGCGGCCGCTGCGGCACCGGCATCTGGCCGGCCGGCGTCATGCGGTGAACGGCAGCCCGACCGACTGTGTGCTGTTCGCCATCGCGCACGTCATGGAAGGCCGCAAGCCGGACCTCGTTCTGTCGGGCGTCAACCGCGGCGGAAACCTGGGCGAGGACATCACCTATTCGGGGACGGTGGCGGCGGCGATGGAAGCGACACTCCTGGGTGTCCCCGCGATCGCCTTCAGCCAGGTGACGGGGACCACGGGGCAGCCGGTTCACTGGGGCACGGCGGAACGCCACGCGCCCGATATCCTGCGCATGCTGGCCGGCGTCGCCTGGCCCAAGGACGTCTTCATGAACGTCAATTTCCCCAATCGGCTGGCCGACGAGACGACCGGTATCCGCATGGTGGCGCAGGGCCGGCGCGTATCGGACTACAACCTGATCGCCCTGACCGATCCGCGCGGCAACGACTATTACTGGATCGGCCCGCAACAGTTCGGTGCGCTTTTGCGCAAGGACGATACCGACTATCATGCGATCGAGGACGGAGCGGTCAGCGTAACGCCGCTGCATGTGGACCTGACGCACGAAGAAACCCTGCAGAAGCTGAAGGAGAGCTTCAAGTGAGCGACGCTGACGGACGGGCGCGCCTGATCCTCGAACTGCGCCGCTGCGGGGTCGCCGACCTGCGTGTCCTGAACGCGATGGAGCGCGTCCCGCGGGAGTTCTTCGTACCGCCGGCCTTCGTCCACCAGGCCTGGGAGAACGTGGCGCTGCCGATCGACTGCGGCCAGACGATCAGCCAGCCGGCGGTCGTCGCGCGGATGACCGAGGCGCTGCAGGTGGACGACAGGACGCGGGTGCTGGAGATCGGCACTGGGTCCGGCTACCAGACCGCCGTGCTGTCCTATCTGTGCCGCCGCGTCTACACCATCGAACGGCACCGCGAGCTGCTGGGGCAGGCCGAGTCGCGCCTGGCGAAGCTGCGGCGGCGCAACATTACCGCGCGGCCCGGGGACGGCGCGCTGGGCTGGCCGGAACAGGCCCCGTTCGAGCGGATCCTGGTCACGGCCGCGGCCATCGATATCCCGCCGAACCTGTCGGCACAACTTGCAATCGGCGGAATCATGGTGGTTCCGATCGGTGACGATTCAGCGAATCAGTGCATCGTCCGGGTTCGCCGCGAGGAGACCGGCCTCGATATCGAGGAGCTGGGACCGGTCAAATTCGTGCCGCTGATATCCGGCCGGGCTGGCGAAGCCGTCTCCGGATGATATAATTCGGCCATGATGACGCCCCGAACCTCGTCGCCCCTGCGCTTCCTTGCCATTTTGGGCCTCGCCCTGATCGTGGCGGGCTGCGCGCGGTGGTATGACGACGGGGATCGCAGCGGCTCGACATCATCGGCCTCGCGGACGGCCACGGGGAAACAAAGCCGCGGCGACGGAAATTTCGTGCCGGTGCCGCCGCCGGGCGCCCGGCAGATACCGGTTCCGGCCAGCGGCAAGCACACGGTCGTGCGCGGCAACACGGTCTATTCGATCGCGCGGCTCTATGGTGTGCCGGTCCGATCGATCATCGAGGCCAACCGGCTGAAACCGCCCTATCTGCTCAAGGTGGGTGACCAGCTGCGCCTGCCGGGGCGGCGGATGCACCGCGTTGCGAGGGGAGATACCGTATACAGCATCTCCCGCCAGTACGGCGTGCCGATGAACGAGCTTATGCGCGTGAACGGGATTCAGCCGCCCTATACCATCGTGGTCGATCAGGAACTTACGGTTCCCTCCGGAACCGCCCATTCGACGCAGGCGGCCCGGGCGTCGCCCGCGGCGCCGCGGGCGCCGACGCCCCGGGCCACCCCCAAGCCGGCGACCCCGAGTCAGGTCGCCGCGCTGCCCAGCCCGCCGCCGCGCACGGGCCGGCTGTTCCTGTGGCCCGTCAACGGCAAGCTGCTAACGAATTTCGGCGGTCAGCCGGGCGGCCGCCATAACGACGGGATCAACATCAAGGCACGGCGCGGCGCCACCGTCGTTGCCGCGGAGAGCGGCGTCGTCGCCTATGCCGGCAACGAGCTGCGCGGGTTCGGCAATCTGCTGCTGATCAAGCATGCGGACGGATTCATGACCGCCTACGCCCACAACGATGCGCTGCTGGTCACGCGCGGCCAGAAGGTGCGCAAAGGTGATGCGATCGCCCGGGTCGGCAGCAGCGGCAGCGTCGGCGAGCCGCAGCTTCATTTCGAAATCCGCAAGGGCCGCAAGGCCGTCGACCCGCTCGGCTATCTGCCCAAGAAACCCGCGAGCAGCTAGAATCCTGGCCGCGCGGCCGACGCAGTGGCTGTTACGAGGCGACCGGTTCAGTCTTTTTCGACGAGATGCTGGCCGAGCCGGCCGGCGAGGTCCTGGATGAACTGCCAGGCGACCCGGCCCGAGCGCGCGCCGCGCGTCATCGACCATTCCACCGCGGCCGCCCGCCATTCCTCTTCTGCGACCTTCAGCCCGTAATGGTCGACATAACCGGCAATCATCGCGAAGAAGGTGTCCTGGTCGCAGTTGTGGAAGCCGAGCCAGAGGCCGAACCGGTCCGACAATGACACCTTCTCCTCGGTCGCCTCCGATGGGTTGATGGCGGTCGAGCGTTCGTTTTCGATCATGTCACGCGGCATCAGGTGCCGCCGGTTCGACGTCGCATAGAAGATCACGTTCGCCGGACGCCCTTCTATTCCGCCCTCCAGGACGGCCTTGAGCGACTTGTAGCTGGTGTCCCCGCTGTCGTCGAAGGACAGGTCGTCGCAAAACAGGATGCAGGCGCGGCTGGCCGTGCGCAGCAGCGTCAGCAGCCGCGGCAGCGAGGCGATATCCTCGCGGTGGATTTCGACCAGGACGAGCTTCTCCGCCGCCTTCCGGTTCACTTCGGCATGCACCGCCTTGACCAGCGAACTCTTGCCGCTGCCCCGGGCGCCCCAGAGCAGCGCGTTGTTCGCCGGAAGCCCGTCGGCAAAGCGCCTGGTGTTGTCCAGCAGCTGGTCCGCCTGGTGGTCGATACCCTTGAGCAGTCCGATTTCCACCCGGTTCACGGAGGCGACGGGCTCCAGGGTATCGTTGTCGGCCCGCCAGACGAAGGCATCCGCCGTTTCCAGATTGGACGCCGCTTGTGCCTGCGGCGCCAGTCGCTCCAGCGCGTCGGCGATCCTGCGCAGCGTCTCGTTGTCTTCCATCTTCGGTCCATTCCATGCGCTGTTGCGAACCTGCGCCGCCCTTCCTATCTGCATGACGGCGGCCGATGCATAGCATAAGGCGATGGCCCGTCAAACATATCAGCGGCCGCGTGTCGACTCTCGTTTGCATTCGCCGCGAAGGCCGTTATAGTCCGGCGGTTCGCGGGTTGGCGCGATTCGAGCAGACCGCGTGAGCCGCCGCCGAAGACGAATTGCGAGGGAGTTTTGCATGTTTATTTCGACCGCCTGGGCACAAGGCGCGGAAGGCGGCGGCGGCGACGCGTTCCTGTCGCTGATGCCGATCGTTCTGATCTTTGCGGTGTTCTATTTCCTGATCATCCGCCCGCAGCAGAAGAAGCACAAGCAGCACCGCGAAGCGGTCTCGGCGGTGCGGCGCGGCGATCGCGTGACCACCGGTGGCGGCATCGTGGGCACGGTCGTCAGGATCGAGGAAGGCAGTGACGAAATCATCGTCGAGATCGCCGAGGGTATCCGGGTGCGGGTGAAGAAGCACACCCTGATGGATATCCAAGCCAAGAGCGTCCCGGCGAACGACACGATCAAGAAATAGCCGGGCGGAGCACGCACCACCATGCTTCAGTTCCCGACCTGGAAAAAGACGCTGGTTCTGGTCGTCTGCGCCTTGGGCGTGCTCTACGCCGCGCCGAACTTCATGCCGGATAAGACGGTCGATTGGATCCAGTCCTGGATGCCGGACGGCGGTCCCGGCAAGCGGATCAGTCTGGGCCTCGACCTGCAGGGCGGGTCCTATCTCCTGCTCGACGTCAAGGCGGAAGGGGTGGTCGTGGAACGGCTGGACGCGAACATCGATGCGGTGCGCGGGGCGCTGCGCGACGCAAGGGTCCGTTACCGGCCGGCGCCGCATATCGAGGGCAAGGACATCGTCTTCGGAATCCTCGAACCCGAGCGCCAGGCCGAGATCGAGTCGCTGATGCGCGCCGTCGATCCCGATATGGTCGTCGAGGCCGGCGACGGCGGTGTGTTCCGGATGCGCTTTACCGAAGAGGCGGTGGTCGAAATCCAGCGGCGCGTCATCGAGCAGTCGATCGAAATCGTCCGCCGCCGCATCGACGAGACCGGGACCCGCGAGCCGCTGATCCAGCGCCAGGGCCTGAGCCGGATCCTCGTCCAGCTGCCCGGTGTGGAAGATCCTGAACGCATCAAGGACCTCTTGAAGAAAACAGCGAAGCTGACATTCCGCTTCGTCAGCGACAAGATGTCGGTCGAGGAGGCGCGTCGGAGCGGCGCGCCGCCGGGCTACGAGATCGTCCCCAGCGACGACGATTTCCAGCGCGACTATCTGCTCGAGCGACGGGTCATCGTCGGCGGCGGGAACCTCGTCGACGCGCAGCCCAGTTTCGATGAAAACAACCTGCCGGCGGTCAGTTTCCGGTTCGATACGGTCGGCGGCCAGAAATTCGGCAAGGCGACCCAGGACAATGTCGGCCGCCTGTTCGCCATCGTGCTCGACGGCAAGGTAATCAGCGCGCCGCGCATCCGCACGGCGATCCTCGGCGGAAGCGGCATCATCACCGGGAATTTCACTACCCAGTCCGCCGGCGACCTTGCCCTGCTGCTGCGCGCCGGCGCGCTGCCCGCCGATCTCGTGGTTATCGAGGAACGCTCGGTCGGTGCCACCATGGGCCAGGATTCGATCGATTCCGGCAAGATCGCCAGCATAATCGGCCTGATCGCCGTCGTGATCTTCATGG
Source organism: uncultured Alphaproteobacteria bacterium (assembly GCA_947259105.1). Classification (GTDB taxonomy): domain Bacteria; phylum Pseudomonadota; class Alphaproteobacteria; order UBA8366; family JADFVY01. The sequence continues at coordinate 70,717 of CAMYKU010000002.1, read as the reverse complement.
TTATTGCCTACGGGTTGTTCGGTGCGCTCGCGGACGTCGCGCTGCTCTTCAACATCGTGCTGATTATCGGCGCATTGTCGGCGCTGCAGGCGACGCTCACCCTGCCGGGCATTGCGGGCATCGTGCTGACCATCGGCATGGCGGTCGACGCCAACGTGCTGATCTTCGAGCGCATCCGCGAGGAGGTGCGGGCCGGGCGGTCGCCGCTGAATGCCGTGGATGCCGGGTACAAACGGGCGCTGACGACCATCATCGACGCCAATCTGACCACCCTGATCGCGGCCTCGCTGCTGTTCATGTTCGGATCCGGCCCGGTGAAGGGATTCGCGGTCACCCTGATGATCGGCATCGTCACATCGATGTTCACCGCGATCATGGTTACGCGCCTGATCGTCGCGACCTGGCTGCGCCGGCGGCGGCCGGCGGAACTGCCGATCTGAGGGAAGGGCGCACGCCATGAAGAAGCTGACGATCGTTCCGGCGGACACGTCCATCGATTTCATGGGCCGGCGTCTGATCGCGTTCGCCTTTTCCGCGATGCTGGTGCTGGCCTCGGCAGGCCTGTTCGTCGGCCAGGGGTTGAATCTGGGCATCGATTTCCTTGGCGGCATCGTGATCGAGGTGCAGACCAATGACACGCAAGCGAACGTCGGCGAGATGCGGTCGACCTTGGGCCAGCTCGGGCTCGGCGATGTCAGCCTCCAGGAGTTCGGCGAGCCGGACGTGGTCCTGATCCGTATCCAGCGCCAGGAGGGCGGGGACGAAGCGCAGCAGGAGGCCGTTGCGGCGGTCAAGGAGGCGCTCGGCGGCACTGTGAAAGAGTACCGGCGCACCGAGACGGTGGGGCCGACGGTTGGCGAGGAGTTGCGGGAGGCTGCGATCATCGCGGTGCTGGCGGCGATCGGCGCGATCCTGGTCTATGTCTGGTTTCGATTCGAATGGCAGTTCGGGGTCGCCGCAGTGATCGCACTGCTGCACGACGTGATCAGCACGATCGGGCTGTTTGCCTTGTTTCAACTCGAATTCAACCTGGCGACCGTCGCCGCGATCCTGACCATCGCCGGCTATTCGATCAACGATACCGTCGTCGTGTTCGACCGCGTGCGCGAGAACCTGCGCAAATACAAGAGGCTACCGCTCACCGATTTGTTCAACCTGTCGATCAACAGCACCCTGTCGCGCACCGTCATGACCAGCCTGACGACCTTGCTGGCGCTGGGATCGCTCTATCTTCTCGGCGGTGAGGTGATCCGCGGATTCAGCGTTGCGCTGATCTGGGGCGTCGTGATCGGTACATACTCGTCGATCGCGCTCGCCGTGCCGTTGCTGCTGTACCTCAAGGTCTATCGCGGCACCGTCGAGGAGCAGGCCGAACCGGCGGGCGCGAAGGCCGAGGGCTGACCGGCGGGGCGGGAGACGCCCATGGACATAACACCGCTGGTGCCGCAGGGCAGCCAGGTCATCGACGGATACGGCCCCGGGATGTTCCGTATCGCCGGCGTTGTGCATGCCGGATCCGTGCTGGTGCTTCCGGACCGCACGCTGTCCTGGGACGCGGTCGCCGTTGACGCGTTGACGTCCGACGACTTTGAACCCCTCATCGCGGCCGAACCGTCCTGCGATATCGTGCTGCTGGGCTGCGGGGCGCGGATGCAGCGCCCGCCCGAAGCGTTGCGCGCCGGTCTGCGCGGCCACCGCATTTCCCTGGATCCGATGGATACCGGCGCCGCCTGCCGCACCTTCAATGTTCTCCTCGCGGAAGGGCGCAGGGTCGCGGCGGCGCTGATCGCGCTCTGAGCGACCGGTGGCGGAACGGTCCTACTGCGCAGAACTGGTCCGGCAACAGGATTCCGACCGCTATCTGACCGCACTGTTTGCCCCGGCCGGGCACCGCGCGGATCTGCTCGCCCTCTATGCCTTCAATGCCGAGGTCGCGCGCGGCCGCGAGGCGGTCTCGGAGCCCATGCTCGGGCATATCCGCCTGCAGTGGTGGCGTGACGTCATTGCGGAAATCTATGAGGGCGAGCCACGCCAGCACCAGGTGGTGCAGCCGCTTGCCGAGGCAATCCGGCGCCACGCCCTGCCACGCGCGCTGTTCGACGAACTGATCGATGCCCGCGAGATGGACCTTGCGGACGGGCCACCGGATTCCCTGGCTCGGCTGATTGCCTATGCCGGGGCAAGTTCGGGCGGGCTGACGCGGCTTGCGCTCTTCATTCTGGACGTGTCCGACGAAGCATCCCACGCGGCAGGCGGACTGGTCGGCACCGCCTGGGCCCTGACCGGCCTGATGCGGGCGCTGCCGTACCAGCTCCGGCAGGGGCGCTGCCTGTTGCCGCGTGACGTGATGGCCCGGCACGGGGCCGAGGAACGGGCCCTGCGCGACATGAAACCCTCCGGCGCCATTTGCAGATCGGTTCGGGAAGTCTGTATTACCGCATTGGAAAAATTGAAAGAATCACGATCGATAATTCCCGGAAAGACCGGGCCGGCCCTGCCGGCGCTGCTCCCGGCGACGCTGGCCGAAGCGTACCTCGCCAGGCTGTCGCGGCTTGGCCACGACCCTTTCGATGGCCGCAATGCGGCGCCCCTGCGTCTGCGATCCTGGCGCCTCATGGCGCGGGCCCTGGCGGGCCGCTACTGAAGCGCCTTGTTCCGTCGGCCGGAAAGCACCTCAATCCGGGCACGATAAGCAATTCGTTAACGGGTTGGAGGCACTATGCCGGGGATCGGCAGACCCCCTCGCAGACTTCCCGGAGGAATGCGCATATGATGGAACGGGACGCATCGGAAAAGCTCGCCGGATTGATGCAGGAAATCGGCACGCAGCTCGAATCAGCCGCCGGAATTATCAAGGACAGCGGCGACAAGGAAGAGCACAGGACCTATCTTGCCACGATCGAATTCGTGCTGGGATATCTAAGGCAGGACGTACTGCAGCCGATCTTCATCGACTATCCCGACCTTGCCCCCGACGACTGGGAGCACGGCTGACCCGATTTATTCGGCCGCGGCGCGCATGCAGCCCAGCCATTCCCCCAGATCGGCGAGCGCCCGGTCGCTCATCGCCTTCTTGCGGTCGCGCCCCTTGATCTTGCGCTTGCCTTCGGGAGGGGCGACCGGCGGAAAGAGCCCGAAATTCACGTTCATCGGCTGAAAGGTCGCAGCCTCGGCGCCGCCGGTAATATGGACCAGCAGCGCGCCCAGCGCCGTGGTCGGCGGCGGCGGGACGATCGCCTCGCCAAGCCGTTCGGCTGCCGCAAGGCGCCCGGCGAGCAGCCCCATGGCGGCGGATTCCACGTAACCCTCGACGCCGGTGACCTGGCCCGCGAAACGCAGCCGCGGATCGGCCTTCAACCGCATCAAGCCGTCCAGCAGGCGCGGGCTGTTCAGGAACGTGTTGCGATGGATGCCGCCGAGGCGCGCGAACTCGGCGTTCTCAAGCCCCGGGATCATACGGAAGATGCGGGCCTGCTCGCCATGTTTCAGCTTCGTCTGGAAGCCGACGATGTTGTAGAGCGTGCCCAGCGCGTTGTCCTGGCGAAGCTGCACCACCGCATGCGAGCGCCGGTCGCCATGCGGGTCGGTCAGCCCGACCGGCTTCATCGGCCCGAAGCGAAGCGTCTCGCGCCCGCGTTCGGCCATCACCTCGATCGGCAGGCAGGCCTCGAAATAGGGAGTGTCCTTCTCCCATTCCTTGAATTCGGTCATCTCCCCGGCCAGCAGGGCGTCGATGAAGGCCTCGTATTGCGCCTCGTCCATGGCGCAGTTGATGTAATCCTTGCCGTCGCCCTTATCGTAGCGCGACTGGAACCAGGCCTTCGAGAAATCGATGCTGTCCTTGTGGACGATCGGCGCGATGGCGTCGAAGAAGGCCAGCGATTCCTCGCCGGACAACTCCAGCACCGCCTGCGAGAGGGCCGGAGAGGTGAGGGGGCCGGTGGCGACGATCACCGAATCCCAGTCCGCCGGCGGCAGGCCGGCGATCTCCTCGCGCCGGATTTCGACCAGCGGCTCGGCCTCCAGCGCCGCCGTCACCGCCTGGCTGAATTCATCGCGATCCACGGCCAGCGCCCCGCCGGCCGGCACGCTATGCTCGCCCGCCGCGCGCATGATCAGCGAACCGCAGCGGCGCATCTCCTCATGCAGCAGCCCGACGGCATTATGTTCCGCATCGTCGGAACGGAAGGAGTTGGAGCAGACCAGCTCAGCCAGCCCATCGGTCTGGTGGGCGTCGGTCCCGCGCACCGGCCGCATTTCGTGTAGCATGGCGGGTACGCCGGCGCGCGCCAACTGCCACGCGGCCTCGGAACCCGCGAGACCGCCGCCGACGACATGGACCGGTTGGATCTTGTGCGACATGGGCAACAGATAGAAGCGCGCGCGGGCCGGGTCAATGCGTGGATCGATGTTCAGGTGGCCGGCGCCATGGCGCCATCGGGTCACGGATCGTTAACCATGCGGAGGTATGATCGTCGCGTCTATCGGCCGCATACGGCATTTCATAGAATGCCGTGCCCGACGCTCACGCGCACTGTCGGTGCGCGAACAACACGATAGGGGATGAAAACGATGTTGCGTACAGGTCTCTTGCTTCTGGCCGGTTTTCTTGCAGCGGCCTGCTCGCTGCCGGTCGAGACCTTCCGCGCCACGGCCTACAGTGAAATCGCGCGGGTCCAGATGGCGGCGGGCGATCCGGCCGGCGCGCGTGACACGGCGCAACGCGCGGTCGCGGCGATCGAAAAGATGGAAGACAAGCGCGAGCGTATCTTCGGCATCCCGGCGGCCGCCATCGCCCAGGTACGCGCCGGCGACCTCGACGGCGCCCACGAAACGGCCGATCTGGCCGACAGTGACGACGGTCGGGTCGTGGCCTATACGGCCCTCGCACTTGCTTTGGTGGATTCGGGCCACGCCGAGGCAGCGAAGGCGGCGGCGGCACAGGCCGTGGAAGCCGCGCAACGTCTCGAACCCGGGCGCAAAGGGGACGAGATGCTGGTCAACGCGGCCTGGGCGCAAGCTTTTACAGGCGACGTTTCGGGTGCCCGCGAGCGGGCCGATGGCTTCACGAGCGAAGAACACCGTAATGGCCTGCTGGGGCTGATCACAATGACTCAACTGGATGCCGGTGATATTGCGGGCGCCCGCACGACGGCGCATGCCATCTCGATCCGGGACGGGCAATCCGAAAACGACGCCTGGATCTTCAGCGCGGTCTTCAGCGGAATCGCCGGCGATAGCCTGACCGTGCTCGACGCCATTCTGTTCGAGAGCAAGATGCCGCTGAAAGCCGTGGTCACGATGCGAATAGGCGCGGCGCAATTCCGCTCAGGCGATCCCGACGGCGCCCGGCAATCGTTTCTCGCTGCCATGCAATACGCGGGGATGGCGAACGGCGCGTGGGATGCGAGCCGGAGCGTGAGCAACGTCGCCCTGGCGCGGGCAGCGGCCGGCGACCTGTCCGGCGCGGTCGAATCGCTGAATTACGCCGAACAGCTGGCCGCCGGGCAAACGCCGGAGGATGGAGAGGGCCGTGTCGGGGAGGGGCTGGACTACGTACTGACCATGAGGTTGGCGATCAGTCGAAGCGGATCGCCGGACGACGTGCTCGGCATACCGGGCGGCGCCGGCCAGAAGACCACCGAACTCCTCGTTGCAGCGGCTATGGCCAAGACGCAGTTGGGCCAGGCGAAAGCGGCTGCCGGTTACCTTGAAGCGGCCGTGGACAGCCGGCCCAGTGACGGCGACCTCTCCATGGTGGCCGCGGCCTACGGCAGCCTGGCCGGTGCGCAACTCCGGCGGGGCGATCGGGCCGGTGGCCGGGCCGCCGCAAAACGGACGCTCGAAATCGCCGAAAGCGTCGCGGCCAGTTCCGAGGACCGCGTTATCGCCCTGTTCTTTGCCGCCGTGGCCCTGGCGCGCGCCGGCGATGTCGTGCTGGCTCTGGAGACAGCCGACGGCATCGAGGGCCCGAATTCAAATCCACAATTTCCGGAACTGCAACATCCAGAACCGCAATAGCGGCGGTTCAGGCGCGTTTCCTGGCCTGTGCGCCGCCAGTCAGATGCGGCGCCAGGAACTGGCCGGTGTAGCTTTCCGGCACCCGCGCCACGTCCTCCGGCGCGCCCTGCGCGACGATGCGCCCGCCGCCGTTGCCGCCTTCGGGGCCGAGATCAATGATGTGGTCGGCGGTCTTCACGACCTCCATGTTGTGCTCGATCACCACCACGGTGTTGCCGTGGTCGACCAGCGCGTGGAGCACCTCGAGCAGTTTCTCGACATCCGCGAAATGCAGGCCGGTCGTCGGCTCATCGAGGATATAGAGGGTGCGGCCCGTGGCCCGCTTCGACAGCTCCTTGGCCAGCTTGACGCGCTGCGCCTCGCCACCCGACAGGGTCGTCGCCTGCTGGCCGACATGGATGTAGCCGAGGCCGACCCGATCCAGGGTCCGCATCTTGTCGCGGATCGCGGGCACCGCCTTGAAGAACTCCGCGCCTTCCTCAACCGTCATATCCAGAACGTCTGCGATCGATTTGTCTTTAAAGGTTATTTCGAGTGTTTCGCGGTTGTAGCGCTTGCCCTTGCAGTGGTCGCACTGGACGTAGACATCGGGCAGGAAATGCATCTCGATCTTGATCACGCCGTCGCCCTGGCAAGCCTCGCAGCGGCCGCCCTTGACGTTGAAGGAAAAGCGCCCCGGGGCATAGCCGCGGGCCTTCGATTCCGGCAGGTTGGCGAACCAGTCGCGAATCGGCGTGAAGGCGCCGGTATAGGTCGCCGGGTTCGAACGCGGCGTGCGGCCGATCGGCGACTGGTCGATGTCGATCACCTTGTCGAGGAATTCCGCGCCCTTGATGGTGTCGTGCGCGCCCGGGTGGGTGCGGGCGTTGTTCAGGCGCTTGGCCAGCGCCTTGTAGAGCGTCTCGATAATCAATGTCGACTTGCCGCCGCCGGAGACGCCGGTCACGCAGGTGAAAGTTCCCAGCGGGATCTCGACGGCCAGATTCTGCAGGTTGTTGGCCCGCGCCCCGGCAATGCGCAGCGACTGGCCGCGCCGGCCGCGGCGCCGGGCTGCCGGCAGGGGGATCACGCGGCGCCCGGTCAGATATTGCGCGGTCAGGCTTTCCGGATGCGCCATGACCTCCTCGGGCAGGCCGGCCGCGACCACTTCGCCGCCGTGGATGCCAGCGCCGGGCCCCATGTCCACCAGATAGTCGGCGGACCGGATCGCGTCCTCGTCATGCTCGACGACGATGACCGTGTTGCCGAGGTCCCGCAGCCGCTTGAGCGTCCCGAGCAGGCGCTGGTTGTCGCGCTGATGCAGGCCGATCGAGGGCTCGTCCAGCACGTAGAGAACGCCGGTCAGCCCCGATCCGATCTGCGAGGCCAGCCGGATACGCTGGCTTTCGCCGCCGGACAGGGTGGCCGAGGCGCGTGCCAGGGTCAGATATTCGAGCCCGACATTGTTCAGGAACCCGAGTCGCTCGTTGATTTCCTTCAGGATCCGCTCGGCGATGGTGCGTTGCTTGGCGTCCAGGCGGTCCGACAGCGCGCTGAACCAGGCGCCGGCGTCGGCGATCGTCATGTCCGCGACCTCGCCGGCATGCAGGCCGACGATCTTCACAGCCAGGGCCTCGGGCTTTAGCCGGTGGCCGCCGCACGCCTCGCACGGATAGACGCTCTGGTATTTGGCCAGCTCGTCGCGCACCCAGGAACTGTCGGTCTCGCGCCAGCGGCGCCGCATGTTCGGCAGCACGCCCTCGAACGGCTTTTCGATGGTGTAGCTGCGAAACCCGTCATCGTAGGCCATCCTGACCTTGGTCTCGCCCGTCCCGTTCAGGATCGCGTCGCGGACCGGCTCCGGCAGGTCGCGGAACGGTTCGCGCGTGCTGACCTTGAAGTGGCGGGCGAGGCTGTCCAGCGTTTGCCGGAAATAGGGGGACGACGAGTTGGCCCAGGGCGCGATGACGCCGTCGGCCAGCGTCTTGCGGTCGTCCGGCACCACCAGTTCCGGGTCGAAATACATCGTCGTGCCCAGCCCGTCGCAGGCCGGACAGGCGCCGTAGGGATTGTTGAACGAGAACAGCCGCGGTTCGATCTCGTCGATGGTGAAGCCCGAGACCGGGCAGGCGAACCGCTCCGAGAAGATCGTGCGATCGCCGGAATCGGCATCTTCCGCGACCGCCAGGCCCTCGGCGAGGTGCAGGGCGGTTTCCAGCGAGTCCGCCAGGCGCTTGGCGATGTCCGGGCGCACGACGAGACGGTCCACGACGACCTCGATATCGTGCTTGCGCTTCTTGTCCAGCTTCGGCGAATCGTCGATCTCGTAGAGCTTGCCGTCGACCTTGACGCGCTGGAATCCGCGCTTCTGCAGATCGGCCAGTTCCTTGCGGTATTCCCCCTTGCGGCCGCGCACCACCGGCGCCAGCAGGTAGAGCCGCGCACCCTCGGGCATGGCGAGGATACGATCGACCATCTGGCTGATCGTCTGGCTTTCGATGGGCAGCCCGGTGGCCGGCGAGTAGGGGATGCCGATGCGGGCGAACAAGAGGCGCAGATAGTCGTAGATCTCGGTGACGGTGCCGACCGTCGAGCGCGGATTGCGGCTGGTCGTCTTCTGTTCGATGGAAATCGCCGGCGACAGGCCCTCGATCGAATCCACGTCCGGCTTCTGCATCAGTTCCAGGAACTGCCTCGCATAGGCCGAAAGGCTTTCCACATAGCGGCGCTGGCCTTCCGCGTAGATGGTATCGAAGGCCAGCGACGACTTGCCGGACCCGCTGAGCCCCGTGATCACGACGAGCCGGTCGCGGGGCAGGTCGACGTCGACGCCCTTCAGGTTATGCTCGCGGGCGCCGCGAACGCTGATCGTCTTGTGCATGAATGTGCCGGTTCTTTCAGGAACTGTTGCGTTCAATATAGGTTGCCGCCACCCTGCGAGAAAGCCCCGCCGTGGCTGTATGCCGAACATGAGCCGGGAAACCGCTTGTTCACGTTTCATCGATAGTCTTGAGCGCGTAGACCCGTCCGTCGACGGGCTATCAGCCGGGAGAAGGCGATGAAGGGTTTCATATTCCGCATGGTCGCGGCGACCGCCGCGGGTTTGCCAGTCACCGCCCCGTCCGGCGCATTTGCCGATATGCGCGTCGTGTCATCGGCGTTCCTGCCGACGGCGGGCGACATCGGCTACGGGCCGCAAAACCTGACGGACCGGGGCGCCCGCACGGCGTGGTGCGTCAGTGGCAAGGCCGGCCAGCCCGCCTGGATCGCCCTGAAGTTCGACAGGCCGACGCCGCTTCCCGTGCTTGGCTGGTTGAACGGCTATCACAAGAGCCCGGGGGCATATCGGGCCAACGCGCGCGTCCGGACCGTCGCGGCCTATGCCGACGACCGGCTGCTCGGCCGCTTCGGTTTGGAAGACCGGATGGGCCCGCAGCGGCTGAATCTGCCGGCAACGCTGGCCCGCGAATACAGGTTCGCCGTCGAGGCGTTCTATCCGGGCGCGAAATACGACGATCTGTGCGTTACCGAGATTCTCACCGACCAGCGAACCCTCGAGGGCTACCGGCTGATCGATTCGCTTGCCAAAAAGACGGAAGACCGGCCGGCCGGGCGGATTGAAATCGCCGAATACGCTGTGATGTACGATTTCTGGCGAGATTTCTTCGATGAGAAGTGGAACCCGATATACCCGAACGATGGCGATGGGCCGTTCTGGGACGCGCTGGCCCTGAAAGCAAGTGCGCGGGACGAAGCCGGCCTGCGGGCCATCCTGAACCTGGACCACTACACCGCCGGCTTGAAGGTTGTCCATTCCGAGTTGCTGGAAGGCTTGCGAGATACAGCAACCGGATATATCGCGGACGATGCCGCCATGGTCGCCGACATATGGGAGGACAAGGAACAGGTTGGCCGCGATACACTGGAAAGCGCATTGTATATGTTTGTCGACCCGTGGGGACCTGGGGGCGTCCTGGAACGCCGCGCGAACGATCCCGGATTCGACCGGCTCGTCCACCTGGTTTGCGGTCGCCAGACGGTGAAAGCGCATTATTGCGGCGCAAGCTGACTGCGCCGGGCAATCCGGCATCAAACAGTTTGGCGGTGGGGCGGCCGACCCGCTATAGTCGGCGCGAGTCCAGCGGGCGGCGCTATCACGCGGTCGCGCGGGGCGATAACGGAAAACCAAGCTAATCGGGACGGGAAATCCATGGCAGGCAGCGTCAACAAGGTCATTCTCGTCGGCAATCTCGGGCGCGACCCGGAAGTGCGGACGATGCAGAACGGCGGCAAGGTGTGCAATCTCTCGGTCGCGACGTCCGAGCGCTGGCGCGACCGCAACAGCGGCGAGATGCAGGAGCGCACGGAATGGCACCGCGTGGTGATCTTCGACGAGAAACTGGCCGAAGTCGCCGAGAAATACCTTCAGAAGGGCCGGAAGGTCTTTCTCGAAGGCCAGTTGCAGACCCGTAAATGGACCGACCAGAGCGGCCAGGAGAAGTACACGACGGAAGTCGTGCTGCAGCGCTTTCGCAGCAATCTGGTGCTGCTCGACGGCCGCGGCGAGGGCGGTGGCGATTATGCCGGCGGGGGCGGTGGTGGTTACTCGCAGGACGCGGAGCAGCCTGCGGGCGCGTCCGGCGCCGACCTGGACGACGAAATCCCGTTCTGATCCCGGAAGGGGCAGCCCATGCCCGGCAATCCGAGCTGTGGCGCGGCAATCGCCGGGTTGCTCGAGGCCTACGGCGTCGACACCGTATTCGGAATTCCGGGCGTTCACACCCTTGAGCTCTACAAGGGCCTTGCAGGCTCGTCCATGCGTCATGTGCTGGTCCGGCATGAGCAGGGCGCCGGCTTCATGGCGGACGGCTACGCGCGCGCCAGCGGCCTTCCAGGGGTATGTATCGTCATCACCGGGCCCGGCGTGACCAATATCGCGACGGCGATCGGCCAGGCAATGTCCGATTCGGTGCCGATGCTGGTGATTTCATCGGTGAATGCGCGCGCGGATCTGGGCAAGGGAAGGGGACGGCTGCACGAGATCTCCGACCAGCGCGCCGTCACCGCGCCGATCACCGCGGACAGCCGCGTCGCGATGGGTCCCGCCGACGTCGTCGAGTTCATCCAGTCGGCGTTCTCGTCCTTTGCCTCCGCGCGGCCCCGGCCGATGCATCTGTCGGTGCCGCTCGACGTGCTGGCCGGCCCGGCCGAAGGCGTGTGGCGGGCTGGCGCCATGGCGCCAAGGCCGACGCCCGATGACTCCGCCGTCGGCGCCGCGCGGGACCTGCTCGCAAGGGCGCACAGGCCGGCGGTCCTGCTCGGCGGCGGTGCGGTCGATGTGCCGCAGGCGCGTATCGTGCGCCTGGCCGAGGACATCGGCGCGGCTGTGGTCACCACGACGGCAGGGAAGGGCGTGTTTCCCGAATCGCACAGGCTGTCCCTCGGCGCGACGCTCTCGCGTCCGCCGACCCAGGCATTCCTGGCCGACGCCGATCTTGTCCTGGTCGTCGGATCGGAATTGTCGGAGACCGACTCCTGGGCCGATAACCCGCTGCAGCTGGGCGGTACGGTCATCCGCGTCGATATCGCCGAGGCGCAACTCGCGCTCAACGCCGAACCGGCGCTGGGAATCCGGTCCGACGCGGCGGCATTCGTCGAGGCGCTGGGCGAGGTCGGATCCGGCCAACCGGCGGATCGCCAGAACCAGCGTGTTGCCGCAGTCCGGCAAGAGGTTTCGGCGGGCTGGGGTACGCTTGCGCGAAAGCATATCCGGGTGCTCGAGGCGATCCGGGCGGCACTGCCGGCGGACGGCTTCGTTGCGACCGATATGACGCAGATCGCCTACACCGGAAATGCCGCTTTTCCCGTGGACCGGCCGCGTTGCTGGTTCCATCCGCTGGGATTCGGCACCCTCGGTTACGCCCTGCCGGCGGCGATCGGCGCCAAGCTGGCCGATCCGCGGCGGCCCGGGGTGGCGCTGGCCGGCGATTACGGGTTCCAGTTTACCCTGCCGGAGCTGGGCACGGCCGCGGAGCTGGGGCTGGCCCTGCCCGTTATCGTGTGGAACAACGAAGGTCTTGGCCAGATTCGCGACGGCATGGTCGCGGCCGACATCGCGGAAATTGGCGTCAAAGCGCGCAATCCGGACTTCCAGGTCCTGGCGGAAGCCTATGGCTGCCATGCGGTGCGCCTGCAGACGCTTGATGCCCTGGGCCAGCACCTGCGCGACGCACTGGCGGCGGGCGGCCCGACGCTGATCGAAATCCGGGAGGATCTGCCGGATCTTGCGTGACCGTCCCGACGGCCCAATGCGCGGCGTATGGTCGAGGCGGCGTCGAATAAGGTTTTGAGCCGGCAAAAATAGGCGTGGTGCCTATTCATAAGCCCCTCAGCGCTGCATCACGGCTTCGGTATGCCGGACAATTCGGCGGCAGGCCTCCGCCAGCGTGTCCTGGTCCGAGCATAGCCCGATCCGCAGATGACCCCTGGCGCTCTGCCCGAAGGCATCGGCGGGCAGCAGGGAAACCCCGTACGACTCGAGAAGGCCCGATGCGAATTCGAATGCCGTTGTGCCGGTTCCCCGCACGTCGAGCATGACGAACATCCCGGCGTCGGGTTTCAGGTATTCCAGGCCCGCGACGCCGTCGAGCCGGTCGCAGACGAGATCCCGCCGGGCCATGAGTTCCGCTTTCATGGCGGCAATTTCGGCCGGCGCATTGTCCAGTCCGGCTGCCGCGGCGTCCTGAATGAAACCCGGGCATCCGTAGTGCATGCACAGAGCCAGATTTCCGAGGTGTACGGTCAATTCGGGGGGCGAGACGGTCCAGCCGATCCGCCATCCGGTCATGGCGTGCGACTTCGAGAGGCTGTTGACGGTCACCGTTCGTTCGGCCATGCCGGGCAGCGCACAGGGGCTGACGTGGTCGCGCTCGAAGGTCAGTGTGGCGTAGACCTCGTCGGAAATGAGCCACAGATCGTGTCGGCTGCAGAGATCGGCCACCGCGGCCAGTTCATCGGCGGTCAGCACGGTGCCGGTCGGATTGTTCGGGGTATTCAGCAGAATCGCCCGGGTTTGCGGGGTCACCGCCGCCGCCAGCGCGTCGAGGTCGAGATGGAAGCCGGCCTCGCGCGGACAGGGGACCGGCACCATGCGCGCACCCGATGCACCGACGACCGCCTCGTAGGTGACATACATCGGCTCCGGCACGATGACATCGTCGCCGCGGTCGAGCAGGCAGATCGCCGCAGAAAACAGTGCGTTCTGGGCTCCATGGAAGACCACCACCTGGTCCGGCGAACATGGCACCCCGGCGACCGCCGCATGGTGGCGGGCGATCGCCGCGCGCAGCGCCGGGTCGCCGGATATCGCGGAATAGTGTGTATTTCCCGCACGAAGGCTCGCCACGCAGCTGTCGACAATCGATGGCGGCGTGTCGAAATCCGGATCACCGATGCTCAACAGTATGACGTCCTCGCCGCCGCGAACGCGCGTCATGGCACGGTTGTGGATCTCCCAGGCCCGGGAACCTTCACCGCCGATCCGCTCTGTCAGCGAGGAAAACCGCATTTCGACCACCGTTCAGAATTGAGCGCATCACCGGTTTCGCGGCGCGGTTCGATGCCCATACGGATGAATTCAAAGACGCCGGATTACGCCCATGCAGCCGTAGCCCGTCACACCGGCGACAGGGTGCCTCCGCAATATTGGCGGCGCAACAGCTTTGTTCCTGTTTTTCGGTGTTTTGCATGTGATCCGCGTACCTGCACCGGCCGACGATCCGCACGGCCTGGAATCGGCTTATTTTGTTGTTCGCAGGGCCGAAACGGGCTAGATTTTGACACCCGCAGATGAAACGACTCCGCAGACATTGAGCACCGACGAAACCACGCCCAAGGATCCCTCGAGCGTTCCCCAGGTAACGATCGAAGAGGAGATGAAGCGCTCGTATCTCGATTACGCGATGAGCGTGATCGTGAGCCGTGCGCTTCCCGACGTGCGCGACGGCCTGAAACCCGTGCACCGCCGCATCCTGTTCGGGATGAAGCAGGGGGGGTACACCGCCGACAAGAGGACGCGCAAATCGGCCAACATCGTCGGCGAAGTCATGGGCAAGTATCATCCGCACGGCGATTCGGCCATCTACGACGCACTCGTCCGCATGGCGCAGGATTTCGCGATGCGGCTGCTGCTGGTCAACGGCCAGGGCAATTTCGGATCGATCGATCCGGAAAAGGCTGCTGCGATGCGTTACACCGAAGCCAGGCTGACCAGGGCCGCGGAATCGCTGCTCGAGGATATCGACAAGGATACCGTCGATTTCCAGCCGACCTACGACAACGAGCGGGAAGAGCCCGTCGTCCTGCCGGCGAGTTATCCGAATATCCTGGTCAACGGCGCCGGCGGGATCGCGGTCGGCATGGCGACCAACATTCCGCCGCACAATCTGGGCGAGGTGGTCGATGCCTGCCTTGCCTGTGTCGACAATCCGGACATTACCATCGACGAATTGATGGCATACGTGCCGGGCCCGGATTTCCCGACCGGCGGGTTGATTATGGGCCGGGCCGGGATTCGCGCCGCCTATCATACCGGGCGCGGCTCGGTGGTGATGCGGGCGCGTACGCATATCGAGGACGCCCCCAAGGATCGGCAGGCGATCGTCGTCACGGAGATTCCGTATCAGGTCGGAAAGACGCGGCTGCTGGACCGGATCGGTGAGGTTTACCGCGAAAAGCTGGTCGAGGGCATCGCCGACCTGCGGGACGAATCGGACCGTGACGGGCTGCGCGTGGTCGTAGATCTGAAACGCGACGCCATTGCCGAAGTGGTGCTGGCGCAGCTGTTCCGGTATACGCCGCTGCAGACCAGTTTCGGCGTCAATGCCCTGGCGTTGAACGGCGGCCGGCCGGAGCAGATGAACCTCAAGCAGTTCCTGGTCGCGTTCATCGCCTTCCGCGAACAGGTCATCACCCGGCGCACTGCCTTCGAGCTGCGCAAGGCGCGCGAACGGGCGCATATCCTTGCGGGGCTGCTGGTCGCGATCTCCAATATCGACGCGGTGATCGAACTGATTCGGGCCGCACCGGATCCGGCGGCTGCGCGCGAGGCGCTGATGGGGCGCGACTGGCCGGCCGGCGACGTCGAGCCGTTCATCCGCCTGATCGACGATCCCGGGCACAAGGTGGTGGACGGCCAGTACCGGCTTTCGGAGGAACAGGCCCGCGCGATCCTCGAGTTGCGCCTGCAACGGCTCACCGGACTCGAGCGCGACAAACTGACGGGCGAGACCGAGGATCTGGCCGGCAAGATCAAGGGGCTGATCGAGATCCTGCAGTCGCGCACGCGCCTCCTCGATGTGCTTCGCGAGGAGATGCGCGCGGTGCGCGAGCAGTTTGCGGACGAACGCCGCACGAACATCGAGGACGCCGAGTTCGAGCACGATATCGAGGATCTGATCCAGCGCGAGGACATGGTGGTCACCGTCACCCACGGCGGGTACATCAAGCGCGTGCCGCTGTCGATGTACCGGGCCCAGCGCCGCGGCGGCAAGGGGCGCGCCGGCATGAGCACCCGCGAGGAGGATTTCGTCGGCGAGGTGTTCGTGGCCTCGACGCATGCGCCGGTCCTGTTCTTCTCGTCGCGCGGCATGGTCTACCAGATGAAAGTCTACCGCCTGCCGGAAGGCAGCCCGCAGGCGCGCGGCAAGGCCATGGTCAACCTGTTGCCCCTCGAAGCCGGGGAAACCATCACCACAGTCATGCCCCTGCCCGAGGACGAGGAGAGCTGGAGCGCGCTCAACGTCATGTTCGCCACCACCGGCGGCAACGTGCGGCGGAACCGTCTGTCCGACTTCATCAACATCAAGGCCAACGGCAAGATCGCGATGAAGCTGGGCGACGCCGACCGGCTGGTCGGGGTCAAGACCTGCACCGAGGATGACGACGTGCTGTTGTCCAGCCGCGGCGGCATGTGCATCCGCTTTCCGGTCACCGGGGTGCGCGTGTTCAGCGGGCGAACCTCGACGGGTGTGCGCGGCATCAGGCTCGACGCCGACGACGAGGTGATCTCGATGACGATCCTGCATCACGCCGAGATCGACATGAAGGTGCGCGACGACTATCTGCGGGCTGCTGCCGCCCTGAGGCGCGCCGGCGACGAGGAAGGCGAGGGCGAACCCGTACCGGCCGAACTGGCTCCGGCAACGTTCGCCGAACTGGCCGGGAACGAGCAGTTCATCCTGACCATGACCGAAAAGGGCTACGGCAAGCGCAGTTCGGCCTACGAATACCGGATCACCGGGCGTGGCGGCAAAGGAATCGCCAATATCGAGGTCACCGAGCGCAACGGTCTCGTCGTCGCCGCATTCCCGGTGGAGCCGATGGACCAGATCATGCTGGTAACCGACGGTGGCCAGCTGATCCGCTGCCCGGTCGACGACATCCGGATCGCGGGACGCAAGACCCAGGGCGTGACGCTGTTCCGGGTCGGGGAGGACGAACGGGTGGTCTCGGTGGCGCGCCTGCAGGAAGAGGCCGACGACAACGAATCGGACGCTGAAAACGAGTCGGACGCCGAAAACGGCGATTGAACGGGCACAGGACTGGATAGGGTTAATATGGCCAGTAAACCGAGAGTCGGGGTTTACCCCGGCACGTTCGATCCGATCACCGTCGGCCATCTCGACGTCATCGCGCGTTCCGCGCTGCATCTGGTCGACCGGCTGATCGTCGCGGTCGCCAACAATGCCGGCAAGGATCCGATGTTCAATGTCGACGAGCGCGTGGAGCTCGTGAAAGCGGGACTGGAGGCATTGCCCGGCGAGGCGAAGGCGACCATCGAGGTCCGGCCGTTCGGCAACCTGCTGATGCATTTCGTGGGGGATGTCGGCGCCAGCGTCATCGTGCGCGGCCTCAGGGCCGTGTCGGACTTCGAGTACGAATTCCAGATGGCGGCGATGAACCGCAGGCTGAACAGCGAGGTCGAAACGGTGTTCCTGATGGCGCTCGACCGCAACCAGTTCATTTCCTCGCGCTTCGTGAAAGAGATCGCGCTGCTTGGCGGTGATGTCGAGCAATTCCTGCCGCCCCGCGTGCACGACCACCTCAAGCGCAAGCTGGGGCGGGACTGACCGCAGCGATGGACGACGGCGCCTTCCTGCGCGCCGCGCTGGCGCGCCTGGGCCTGCAGGGGGACGACGGCCCGCTTCGATTCGAAAAACTGGCTGGGGGTGTTTCGTCGGATATCTGGCGAGTCGACCTGCCGTCGGGGCCCGTCTGCATCAAGCGCGCGCTGCCGAAGCTCCGCGTCGAAACCGACTGGTTCGCGCCGGTCGAACGCAATGCCTACGAGGTCGGCTGGTTCGAAACGGCCGCAGGGGTCGAACCCGATGCGGTGCCGGGGCTCATCGGCCACGATTCCCAGGCCGGCCTGTTCGCCATGGCGTTTCTCGATCCCGACCGTTACCGCCAGTGGAAGGCGGAACTGCAGGCCGGCCGGGCGGATCCCGCGGTGGCGGCCGAGGTGGGAAGCCGCATTGCCCGGATTCACGCCGCGACGGCCGGTAAGAAGGCCGTCGCCGACCGGTTTCCGACCGGCCGGATCTTTCATGCGATACGGCTGGAGCCGTATCTCGAAGCGACCGCGGCCCGCCATCCCGATCTGAAGGACGTGTTGTTCGGCCTGTCGCGGCGCACCGCCGAGACCAGGCTGGCGCTGGTCCATGGCGACGTCAGCCCGAAGAACATCCTGATCGGCCCCGCGGGACCGGTGTTCATCGATGCGGAGTGCGCCTGGTACGGCGATCCGGTGTTCGACATTTCCTTTTGCCTGAAGCACATGTTGCTGAAATGCTTATGGAATCCGGAACTTTCCCGAACCTACCTCGCATGCTTCGATGCGCTTTCCGCGACCTGGCTCGCAGGCGTCGACTGGGAGCCGCGCGATGCGGCCGAAGCGCGGGCGGCGACCCTGGTGCCGGGGCTGTTTCTCGGCCGTGTCGACGGCAGGTCGCCGGTCGAGTACGTCACCGGGGAAGGGGACAGGAATCGGGTCCGGCGGGTGGCGCGGGCGCTGCTGACAACGCCGCCGGCGCGGTTTAGCGAAGTGGGCGACGCCTGGCGAAGGGAGTTGGGACTGTGAGCGGGACCGCCATCGAGACCGTTCTCGGGCGCCGTGTGTGGGATTCCCGGGGCCGGCCGACCGTCGAGGCGGAGGTGCTGCTGGCCGGCGGCGCCAGCGGTCGCGCGGTCGCACCGGCGGGCGCCTCGACCGGGCAGGGCGAGGCGGTCGAGCGCCGCGACGGGGGCGAAGCCTTCGGCGGTTTCGACGTCACCCTGGCCGTGGAGTCGATCGGGCGTGAGATTTCGCCGGCGGTTGCCGGCATGGACGCCCGCGATCAGGCAGCCGTCGACGCTGCGATGGTCGCGCTCGACGGAACACCGGACAAGGCGCGCCTTGGCGCCAACGCGATCGTCTCGGTATCCATGGCGATCGCCCATGCCGCTGCCGCCGAGTTGCAAATTCCGCTCTGGGAATATCTACTAGTAGACCAAAAGCCGCGACTTCCGATTCCGGAGATCCAGATCTTCGGGGGCGGGGCGCATGCCGGCGGCCGGGTCGATATCCAGGACTTCATGGTCGTCGCCGTCGGTGCAGAGGACTATATTCAGGCGCTTGACTGGACGGCCGAAGTGTACCGGGCGGCCGGCCGGCTGATGGCCGATCGCGGAACATTGCAGGGCGTTGCCGACGAGGGCGGGTTCTGGCCGGCGTTCGAGAGCAACGAGGAAGGCCTGGAACTGCTGGTCGCCGCCATCGAGCGCGCGGGCCTGATACCAGGTGAGCAGATGGCCATTTCGCTCGATATCGCCGCATCGGAGTTCGGTGCCGCCGGGCGCTACCGGCTGGGCCTGGAAGGCCGAGAAATGGACAGTGACGGCCTGATCGAGATGCTGCTCGACTGGATCGCCCGGTATCCCGTCGTCGCTGTCGAGGATCCGCTCGGCGAAGACGATCCGGACGGGTTTCGGCGGTTCACCGAGGCCGCGGGCGGCCGGATCGCCGTTGTCGGCGACGATCTGCTGGTCACCAGTGCGGCGCGTGTCGGCCCGGCGGCGGCGATGCGCCAGTGCAACGCTCTGCTCGTCAAACCCAACCAGGCCGGCACGCTGAGCGAAGCGAAAGCCGCGCTGGAGGCGTCCCGGGGTGCCGGCTGGACCAGCATCGTGTCGGCCCGGTCCGGCGAGAGCGAGGACGTCACCATCGTCCATCTGGCGGTCGGCTGGGGCGCGGAGATGCTGAAGGTCGGCTCGTTCGCACGCTCGGAACGTCTGGCCAAATGGAACGAGGGCATCCGCATCGCCGAGGCCCTGGGCGGGCGCGGGGAACTGCCGTCGCGGCGTGCCTTGCCGTGGGGCATGTGAACTTGGTCAGTGGCGGCCCAGGAAGTCCAGCAGGGCTGCGTTGAATTCGTCGGCCTTCTCGATATTCGAGAGATGCGCGGCGTCCTCGAGGATCACCAGCTCCGAGCCGGCAATCTCGCCATGGATCAGCTTTGCGGCCGACACCGGCGTGCTGGGGTCCTCGGCGCCGACGATCACGCAGGTCGGCGCCGCAATCCGCGACAGCGCCGCGGTCTGATCCATGTCCCGGATCGCCATGCAGCAGCCGGCGTAGCCTTCGACCGGCGTGGTCTCGATCATTTGCCGGACCCGCGCGATGGCGTCCGGCCGGGCGGCGTGGAAAGGCGCGGTGAACCAGCGCCCGAGGGTCGCTTCCGAGGTTGAAGCCATGCCGCCGTCGCGGGCCAGCGCGATCCGCTCGTCCCACATACCGGGCGGCGGCATATGGGCGGACGTGTCGCACAAAACCAGGCTTTTCAGGATATCCGGGTGGCGCACGCCGAGCGTCTGCCCGGTCATCCCGCCCATCGACAGCCCGACGAAATGCACGGAATAGATGCCGAGATGGCGCAGCAGGCCGTGCACGTCGCCGGCCAGCAGATCGAACGTGTAGGGGCCTGGCGTCACGGCGCTCTGCCCATGCCCCCGCTGATCGTATCGCAGCACCCGGTAATACGCGGTGAGCGCCGCGATCTGGTCGTCCCACATGGCAAGGTTGGACGACAGGCTGTTCGACAGCATGACCACCGGCGCGTCCGCCGGTCCGTCGAACCGATAGGCAACGCGGCAGCCGCCGATATCCGCAGTGTCGAGGCTCATGGATCGGTATCCGGAAATCGCAGGGGTGGGGCGGGAATGGTGAGCGCGGCAGGATTCGAACCTGCGACCCGCTGATTAAAAGTCAGCTGCTCTGCCAACTGAGCTACGCGCCCTCGGAGTCCGGCGGCCGCCCGGACGGCCAGCGAGGCAGAACATAGGGATGGCGGCGGATCGGGTCAATGGCTGTTTCCGGCCTCGGATCGTTCAGCCAGGGCCCGGTTTTCGATCGCGATCCGCCATGCCAGCAGCCCCGCGTTGGCCAGCGAAAAGCCAAGTGCGATCTGCCACGCACCGAAGGCAAGTGGCAGCACGGCGATCTCCGCAGCGACCACCGCATAGTTGGGATGGCGCATCCACCGGTAGGGCCCGCGCTGCGACAGCCGTTCACCCGGGACCGTGATGATCCGGGTCGTCCAGTTCGGGCCGAGGCTGGCGATCACCCAGACCCGCAGGCCCTGTAGAATCAGGAAACTCGCGAGCAACAGCCAGTTTGGCGCCACGGCCCCCGGGACACCGAAGAACAGCGCCGCCAGCCAAGCCGCGTGCAGCAGCACGATCAGCGGATAGTGCCCGGCGCCCACCTCATGGCCGCCCCGTGCCAGCAGGCGGGCCTGGTTCCTGCGCGAGTGCGCGAGTTCGGCCAGCCGCGCGAGTGCGACCGCGACGACGATCCACTGGACGAGCCCCATCTAGTACCCCTGTTCGAGAATCGCGAAACCGGCGGTGAAGCCGGGCCCCAGGGCGCCCAGCAGCAGTCGTCCGCGCGGCTCGCCCGCCAGCACGCGGTGCAGCACGAACAGGATGGTCGCCGCGGACATGTTGCCATACTCCCGCAGAACGGACCGCGCGCTGTCCAGCGCGTCGCGGGGAGCACCCAGCGCGTCCTGCAGGGCGTCGATGACCTTTGCGCCGCCCGGATGCATCACCAGGGCATCGATGTCGTCGATTGTGTGGCCGTTGGCCGCAAGGAAGCTGTCGGCCGCCTCGCGAAACCGCCCGCGCACCAGGGAAGGTATGTCGCGGCTGAACAGCACGCCGAAGCCGTCATCCTCGACCTGCCAGCCCATGACGTCGAGCGATCCGGGCCAGGTATGCTCGCCGCTGGCGGTGATCGCGGGACCCTGCGCATCGCATGACACCAGCGCGGCCGCAGCGCCGTCGCCGAACAGCGCGGTGGCGACGATATTGCTGTTCGATTGGTCGCCGGACCGGAAGGTCAGGCCGCAAAGCTCGACCACCAGGAACAGCCAGCAGGAGCCGGGATCGGCGCGCGCGAGGGCCGCCGTCCGCGACAGCCCGAGCACGCCGCCGGCACATCCCAGACCGAAGACCGGCAGGCGCTGCACATCGCGGCGGAAGTTCATGTGCTCCATGAGTCGGGCGTCGAGGCTCGGCGCAGTCATCCCGGTCGTCGAGACGACGACGATGCCGTCGACCCGCGCGGCCTCGACACTGGCCTGATCCAGGCAGTCCGTCGCCGCCCGCTGCAGCAGATCAACGGCCGATTCGGCGAAAAGGTCATGGCGCTCCCGCCAGCCGTGCGGCTGCAGGTACCACGACAGCGGCACGGTGGAATATCGCGTTTCGATGCCGGCATTCGCATAGATCGGCCGCAAGCGCTCGAAGGTATCCGGGCGGCCGGCAAACACCGAACCCGCGGCGGCGGCAACATCCTGCTGGCGGATTTCCAACGGTGGAACCGCCACGGCAAGGCTGGCAAGGCGAGGGGGTGTGCTCATGTGTCTGGCAAGGCCGGTTTTCATACTGATATACAACACTGATATACAGTTGCCAGGGGATGCTATACCCATGGCACGAGGCACGTCTCGTCACGATCGCGGGAGGAATCATGTTCGAAGGGTTCGAGCGGCGGCGCATCGACGCCGGGGACGTCGCAATCAACACCGTCGTCGGCGGCAGCGGACCGCCGTTGTTGCTGCTGCACGGCTATCCGCAAAGCCATGTGATGTGGCGCAAGATCGCACCGGCGCTGGCCGAGCGGTTCACCGTGGTGGCGGCGGATCTCCGCGGCTACGGCGACAGCGACAAACCCGCCGGAAATTCTAGGCATGAAACCTACTGCAAGAGGCGTATGGCCCAGGATCAGGTCGACATCATGTCGGCGCTGGGCCATGAACGGTTCCAGGTTGCAGGACATGACAGGGGCGGACGCGTGACGCATCGGATGTGCCTCGACCATCCGGACCGCATCCGGCGCGCGGCCGTTCTCGATATCGTCCCGACCCATACGATTTTCGCCAACCTCGGCAAGGATGTCGCATACGGCTATTACCACTGGTTCTTCCTCAGCCAGCCCTACGACCTGCCGGAACGGCTGATCGGCGCCGAGGCCGAGTACTATCTCGAGCGCAAGCTGGGCCACTGGAGCGCAGATATGGAGGGATTCGACGAGGCGGCGATGTCGGAATACCGCCGCTGTTTCCGCGATCCGGCGACGATTCATGCGAGTTGCGAAGATTACCGCGCCGCGGCCACCATCGACCTGGAGCATGACGAAGCCGATATCGCCAGCCGGATCGCCTGCCCGCTGCTGGTGCTGTGGGGCGCGAAGGGGCTGATGCACAAATGCTACGACGTGCGCGATACCTGGTGTGCGAAGGCGGCCGACGTGAGGGGCCGGGCCCTGGACTGCGGTCATTTCCTTCCCGAAGAGGCGCCGGCCGAAACCCTCGCCGAACTGCTCGGGTTTTTCGAGGGGTGACCGGCGAAGATGTTTTGGGATTCGCCAATTCGCCCCTATATAGTGGGACCGCCGCGTTCAGAGCGGCGTTCGATTGGGCATGAGGGTCGGTTTGGCGAAAAAGAAACGAAGAACCGGTGACGTCGAACCCGCGGCGGAGAACCCGCCGGCGGACGATCGAGCATCCGGCGGCGAGGACGGCAAGCCGCGCCTCAAGACCCTGACCTTCTTCGGGCGGCTGCGGGCTTATTTCCTTGCCGGCGTGCTGGTCACGGCGCCGCTGGCCATTACGGTTGCCCTGGCGACATGGCTGATCGATTTCGTTGACAGCCGGGTAGTGCCGCTGATCCCACAAAAGTACAACCCGGACTTCTATCTCAAGGAGTATCTCGGCTACGAGATCGGCCTGCCCGGGCTCGGCCTGATCGTCCTGATCGTCTTCATCACCCTGGTCGGCGCCCTGACTGCCGGTTTCCTCGGCCGGATCGTGCTGCGGTTCTATGAGGACATGCTGAACCGCATGCCGGTGATCCGCAGCGTCTACGGCGCCACCAAACAGATCCTCGAGACGGTCCTGAAACACCAGTCGGGCGCCTTCCGGCAGGCGGTTCTGGTGGAGTATCCGCGGCGGGGAATGTGGGCGGTCGCGTTCATTACCGGGCGCACGGAAGGCGAGGTGCAGAACCTGATCGCGGACGATCTGATCAACGTATTCCTGCCGACCACGCCAAACCCAACGTCCGGTTTCCTGCTGTTCGTCCCCAAGGAAGACCTGATCATCCTCGACATGTCGGTCGAAGAAGCGATCAAGATGGTGATTTCGGCGGGCATCGTTACGCCGCCGGACCGCCGGCCCGAGGTGGTCAAGGGCAAGCCAGTGAGCGGCTCGAACGAGACCTGGGAACAGCGATACGAGCCCAGCGCGGCGACTAACCGGACCGAAGAGTGACCGCCGCCGCGTCCCGCTCGAACAGGTAGAGCAGCACCCGCAACGCCTTGCCCCGGGCGCCTTCGAGGTCGGGGTCGCGGTCCAGGATCAGCTTCACGTCGTCGCGCGCGACCGCCAGAAGCTCGCCATGCGCGGCGAGGTCCGCTAGACGGAAGGCGGGCATGCCGCTCTGGCGCACGCCAAGCAGTTCGCCGGCCCCGCGCAGGCGCAGGTCCTCCTCGGCGATCCGGAAGCCGTCATCGGTCTCGCGCATCACGTTGAGCCGCGCCCGGGCGGTTTCGCCCAGCGGCTGGCCGTACAGCAACAGGCAGGTGGATAGGCGGTCGCCGCGCCCGACCCGGCCGCGCAACTGGTGCAGCTGGGCAAGGCCGAACCGCTCGGCATGCTCGATGACCATGATCGTGGCTTCGGGCACGTCGATGCCGACCTCGATGACCGTCGTGGCCACGAGAATACTGGCGTCGCCGTCCGCAAAGCGCCGCATCGCGGCGTCCTTGTCGGCGCCTTTCATCTGCCCGTGGACGAGCGCGGTGCGGCCGCCGAACCTTGCGGACAGCTCGGTAAAGCGCGCCTCGGCGGCGGCAAGGTCGCTGACCTCCGACTCCGCCACCAGCGGGCAGACCCAGTAGATGCGCGCATCGCCCGCAATCGCCCGTGCGACCGCAGCGACGACCTCGTCCATGCGCGACAACGGGACGGCCCTGGTGGCCACCGGTTCGCGCCCGGCCGGCTTTTCAGTCAGCCGCGAGCTTTCCAGGTCGCCATAGGCGGTCAGCATCAGGCTGCGCGGAATCGGCGTCGCCGTCATGACCAGCATGTCGACGCCCTTGCCCTTGGCGGCGAGATCGAGCCTCTGATGCACCCCGAACCGGTGCTGCTCGTCGATCACCGCCAGCATCAAATCGTTGAAGCGGACCGATTCCTGGAACAGGGCGTGGGTTCCGATGGCGATCCGGATCGATCCGTCGGCGAGTCCGTCGAGCGTCCTGCGACGCGCCGCCGTCCGGTCCCGGCCGGTCAGCAGCGCTGCCTCGATTCCGGCGGCGCGCACGAGCGCCTCGATGGTGGCATGGTGCTGGCGGGCCAGCAGTTCCGTCGGCGCCATCAGCACGGCCTGGCCACCGGCTTCGACGGCGGCCAGCATCGCAAGAACGGCGACCACCGTCTTGCCGCTGCCGACATCGCCCTGCAACAGGCGCAGCATACGCCCCGGCGATGCCATGTCGGCCAGGATCTCATCCAGCGCCGTCTCCTGCGACCCGGTGAGCAAGAAGGGCAGGGCGCCGCGCACCGGCTTCCTGAGGCTGCCATCGCCGGACACCGCCCGGCCTGGCAGTTTGCGCTGCCTCGCCCGGATCAGCGCCAGCGCAAGCTGGTTGGCGAGCAGCTCGTCATAGGCCAGACGTTCGCGTGCCCTGGTCGTCGGCGAAAGCGCGGCATCGCTGTCCGGCGCGTGGGCCGCCAGCAACGCCGTCAGCCATGAGTCCCAGCCGCGACGCGCCTGGAACGTCGGCTCCAGCCACTCCGGCAGGTCGGGCGCCCGCTCGAGCGCCGTGGCGATCGCCTTGCCCAGCGTCTTGGGGCTCAGGCCGGCGGTCATCGGATACACCGGCTCGACGCGCCGAATCGACTCGGCCTCCTCTGGCGGCACGATGTGGTCCGGATGCGGCATCTGGATCTCGTCGCGGAAGCGCTCCAGCCGTCCGCTGACGACCCGGGTCGCGCCGGCCGGCAGCATCCGCTCCAGATAGTCCTGCCGGGCATGGAAAAACACCAGGTACAGAAAGCCGGTCTCGTCGCCGCACAGCACCCGGTAGGGCGAGCGCTTGTCGTGCGCCGGAAAATGCGATTCCACGCGGACGGTCAAAGTGACCACGGGACCGCACGGCGACTCGGCGACCCTGGGCGAAAACCGGCGGTCCACGATTTCGCGCGGCAGGTGCCACAGCAGGTCGACGACCCTGGATCCGGCCAGTTTTTCCACCTGCCGGGCGACCTTGGGGCCGATGCCCGGCAGGCCGGTGACCGGTGCGAAAAGCGGAAACAGGATTTCTGGGCGCAATGCGGACTCGCGTGGCTTGCCGTTGGCAGCCGCACATCGGGCGCGGCCGTGCAGGTCCGATTTTAACCGATGCCGGTGGCGCGGCAAGCCGCGCCGTGACTACGGGGGATTTACGCGGCGGTCCGGCCGCTCTATATGCTGGCCCGTTATGTCCGAACCCGACGACCCGCTGGCGACCCGACGCAAGCGGCTGCTGTTCCGCAGCCGGCACCGGGGATCGCGTGAGATGGACCTTCTCCTCGGCCGGTTCGCCGAGCGCCACCTGCCGACCTTCTCGGAGCGCCAGCTGGCGCTGTTCGAGGAAATGCTGGAGCAGGGCGATCCCGACCTCTATGCGTGGGTGGCCGGACGGGAGACGCCGCCGGCAACCCTCGCACACGACGTCATGAAGCTGTTTCTTAACTTTAAGTATCACGATTAATAAATTGATAAATATATCGAAATATCTATCACAAATCGGCAAATCGGCCTGCGGTTCGGTGCCCGACGGGCTTGATGCGGTGTTGCTTGGCAGGGCCGCGGCGGGGCCGGGCGCGCGGCCGATCCTGCATGTCGCGCGCGACGATGCCCGGATGGCGGCGCTTGCCGAAACGCTGCGCTTCGTGGCGCCGGAGCTCGAGGTCCGGGCCTTTCCGGCCTGGGATTGCCTGCCCTACGACCGGGTCTCGCCGAACGCCGAGATCGTCGCGCAGCGGGTGGACCTGCTCTCGCGTCTTGCGCAGGGCGGAAACGCCCCGGCGCTCGTCGTAACCACGGTCAGCGCGATACTGCAGCGCGTACCGCCGCGGTCGGCGCTCGCCGACGCCAGCCTCGCCGCGCGGGTCGGCGATGATGTGCCGCAATCGCGGCTCCTGTCCTACTTCGCGGACAACGGCTACCACCGGGCCGGAACCGTCCGTGAGCCCGGCGAGTTCGCCATTCGCGGCGGCATCGTGGACGTGTTTCCGCCGGGCGAGGCCGAACCCCTGCGGCTCGACTTCTTTGGCGACGAGGTGGAAGCCGTGCGCCGCTTCGACGCGATGACGCAGCGCAGTACCGGCACCGAGGAGGGGTTGACGTTGCGGCCGGTCAGCGAGGTGCCGCTGACCGAGGCGACGATCCAGCGTTTCCGGAACGGTTACCGGCAGCTGTTCGGTGCGACGACCGACGCCGACCCGCTCTACGAGGCGATCAGCGCCGGCCAGCGCCATATCGGCATGGAGCACTGGCTGCCGCTGTTCCACGAGCAGGTCGAAACGCTGTTCGACTATCTGCCCGATGCCGCCGTCACCCTGGACCATCAGGCCGAGGAGGCGGTCGCCGCCAGGCTGGAGCTGATTGCCGAGTATTACGACGCGCGCACCGAGATGCTGCCGGCCAACCTGCGTGAGGCCAGAAACGCCGGGCCTTCCGCACCGCCCTACAAGCCGGTTCCGCCGGACCGGATTTTCCTCGATGCCGCGATCTGGCGCGACCTCCTGGCGGACCGGCCGGTCGTGAGCTTCGCGCCGTTCGCCTTGCCGGACGGGACCGATGGCATGATCGATGCCGGCGGGCGCCGCGCCCAGGATTTCGCCGCGGCGCGAGCCCGGCCGGAGGTTCAGCTGTTCGATGCGGTGCGCGACAGGCTGGCGGCCGACGCGTCGGAGCGGACCGTCCTCGTGACCGCACACACGGCGGGGTCGCGCGACCGCCTCGGGGTGCTGTTGGGCGAGCACGGTGCCGGCCCGCTGGTCAAGGTCGAGACCTGGCGGGAAGCCCTGGCGCTGCCGCGGGGCACCGTCGGTATTGCGGTCACCGGGCTGGAACACGGTTTTTCCGCGGACGGTGTCGTCGTCTACAGCGAGCAGGACATTCTCGGCGAGCGGATCGGCAGAATCGCCGCGCGCAGGCGGCGCCCGGAGAATTTCATCGCCGAATACTCGACGCTCAGCGAAGGCGACCTGGTGGTCCATGTCGACCACGGAATCGGCCGTTACGACGGTCTGGAGACCCTGACCGTCGAGCGTGCGCCGCATGACTGCCTGCGCCTCCTCTATTTTGGCGGCGACAAGCTCTACCTGCCGGTCGAGAATCTCGATGCGCTGTCGCGCTTCGGCTCCGAGGACGCCGACATGCAGCTCGACCGGCTCGGCGGCCCGGCCTGGCAGTCGCGCAAGGCGAAGGCCAAGGAGCGAATCCGCGACATCGCCAACGAGCTGCTGAAGGTGGCGGCGGAGCGACATCTGCGCAAGGGCGTCGTGATGGAGGCGCCGCAAGGCGCCTATGACGAGTTTGCGGCGCGCTTCGGCTGGACCGAAACCGACGACCAGCAGCGGGCCATCGAGGATGTGGCCGGCGATTTCGCCTCCGGACGGCCGATGGACCGGCTGGTGTGCGGCGATGTCGGGTTCGGCAAGACCGAGGTCGCGCTGCGCGCCGCCTTCGTTGCCGCGAGCCAGGGCTACCAGGTCGCGGTCGTTGTCCCGACGACGCTCCTCGCGCGCCAGCATTACGCCAGTTTCCGCGAGCGGTTCGCGGGCCTGCCGGTCCGTATCGCACAATTGTCGCGCCTCGTTGCCGGCAAGGAGGCGGCAAAGGTGAAGGAGGGGATCGCCCGGGGCGAGATCGATATCGTCATCGGAACCCATGCGCTGCTCGGCAAGGGCATCCGGTTCAGGGATCTGGGGCTGCTGGTGGTCGACGAGGAGCAGCATTTCGGCGTGGCCCAGAAGGAGCGCCTCAAACAGCTGCGGTCCGAGGTCAACGTGCTGACGCTGACCGCGACGCCGATCCCGCGGACCCTGCAGATGGCGCTCGCCGGCGTGCGGGAGATGAGCATCATCGCCACGCCGCCGGTGGATCGGCTGGCGGTCCGCACCTTCGTGCTGCCTTACGATCCGGTCATCGTGCGCGAGGCGATCCTGCGGGAACAATACCGCGGCGGCCGGACATTCTACGTCTGCCCGCGCGTCGCCGATCTCTCGCGCGTTCAGGACCGGCTCGCCAAACTGGTGCCGGAGGCCCGGATCGGCATCGCGCACGGCCGGATGCCCGCGAGCCAGCTGGAACACGTCATGACCGGGTTCCTGGAGGGGCGCTACGATGTCCTGCTCAGCACCAACATCATCGAATCCGGTCTCGATATCCCCGAGGCCAACACCATGATCGTACACCGGGCCGACCGGTTCGGCCTGTCGCAGCTCTATCAGATCCGCGGGCGGATCGGACGCTCGAAGATCCGGGCCTACGCCTATCTCACCCTGCCGCCGGGCCAGGTGCTTTCGCCGTCCGCGCAGAAACGCCTCGAGGTCATGCAGACGCTGGATCAGCTGGGCGCGGGGTTCACCCTGGCGAGCCACGATCTCGACATCCGCGGCGCCGGTAACCTGCTGGGCGAGGAGCAGTCGGGCCATATTCGCGATATCGGCGTCGAGCTGTACCAGAATCTGCTGCAGGAGGCCGTCGCGGCGGCGGGCGCACAGGAGAAGGAGCTGCCGGAGGAAAGCTGGACGCCGCAGATATCCCTCGGCACGCCGGTCCTGATTCCGGCCGATTACGTCTCGGATCTGCCGGTCCGGCTGGGCCTGTACCGGCGGCTTGCGCATCTCGTGGAGGGTGCTGAGATCGAAGCCTTTGCGGCGGAGTTGATCGACCGCTTCGGCCCGCTCCCGGATGCGGTGGAAAACCTGCTGCAGGTCGTCACCATCAAGCAGCTGTGCCGCCGGGCCGGGGTCGAGAAGGTGGAGGCGGGCCCGAAAGGGGCGGTGCTGGCCTTCCGCGACAACCGGTTCGCCCGGCCCGAAGCGCTGGTCGGATTCATCCAGAAGAACGCCGGCAACGTTAAATTGCGGCCCGACCACCGGCTCGTCTTCATGCGGGCCTGGGACGAGCCGCGGATGCGTGCGAACGGGGTGCAGAAACTTCTCGAAGAGCTTGCCGCCCTGACGACGGGGGAGAGCGCGGCTGCGTGACCGGCGGTCACGGCCCCGCGGCGGCGCGGGCCTCTTCGTCGACCAGGTCGAAGACCGGGCCGAAGGCGTCGGGCTCCTGGGCGCCGACCACCGCATAACGGCCCTCGACGATAAAACAGGGCACGCCGGTGATGTTCAGAGAGACCGCGAAATCATGTTCGGCGCGGATTTCCTGGTCGTCGTCCCGGCCGGCCAGATATCGCCGGGCATCTTCGGCATCCATGCCGCATTCACCGGCGATATCGACCAGGATCGCATCATCGCTCAAATCCCGGCCCTCGAGGAAATAGCCTCGGAACAACGCCTCGACCAGATCGCCGTCGTGGCCGGTCCGCGCCGCGTGCCGGATCAGGCGGTGGGACTGTATCGTGTTCGGCGTGCGCTCGATCTTCTCGAACGCGAAGGGTATTCCCACCCCGATGCCGGCCTCGCCGATCGCTTCGTAGATCTGGCTTGCGCGCTCATCGCCGCCAAACTTCAGCGCCAGGTATGCCTTGCGTGCCATGCCCTCGGGCGGCATCCCCGGATTGAGCTGAAACGCGCGCCAGCGCACCGCGGCATCGCCGGTACGTCCAAATTGATCGAGCGCTCTTTCCAGCCGACGCTTGCCGATATAGCACCAGGGGCAGATCGGGTCGGAGAAGACATCGATAATCATGGCGCCGTTCTAACATGCTTCGACGGAGCCCGGCGAATCCCGTCCTTCACGTTGAGGTGAGTGGCTGGCATCGGCGGCTATGCAAGCGCGGCGCTCGCGCGCTCGACAAGCCTGTCCAGCGTGTCGCCGGGCTCCAGGATCGCGAGGGCCGACTGGATATAGACCTCCACACCCACGGGCACGTTGTCGGTGAGGCGGAACTCGGATTGATGCAGCACGCCGATCACCCGCTTGCGTACCCGATCCGCATCGTTTTGAGAGGTTTCCGGCAACAGCATGAGAAACTCGTCGGAGCCGGTCCGTGCCACGATGTCCTCCACCCTGACCAGGCCCGACAGCCAGTCGGCCATCTGCTGGCGCAGCCGCGCCGCGCCGTCATCGCCATATAACGCCGCGACCTCGCCGATCGTGGGCACGAAGAACAGTATGGCGGCCGACTGTCTGCCCAATGCGGTAGCATCCCTGTCGAGCCGCTGCAGATGGGCCTGGATGAACTCCGACGAATAGACGCTGCCCAGGCTGTCCGCGGATTTCGCATCCAGTGCGCGGCCGATTCGCTTGCCGAGCGCGCGGCGCAGCGCCCGGCCCCGGTGCAGCATCCTCAGATGGACATCGACGAAGTCGCAGTCGATCGGCATACGGGCGACGACGCTGGCGCCCTGGGCATAGGCGTCGTCCGCGTCGCGAAACGCCCCTTCCTCGGCGACGACGAAGAGAGGCAGATCGAACAGCCGCCTGTCGTTGCGCACCGAACGGCAGAAAAATGCACATCTTTCGCTGTCCTCGCCGGGCTTCACATAGACCAGAGCACCCGCGAATTCTTCATCATGCTCGTCCTTGAGACGCGAACGGGCGCGATAAGGATCGGCTTCCGCAACGTAAGAAATACCGGTTTTCGAGAGCATCGGACACATCGCCTCGAACTCGTCCTGTCCGACGCCCACCACGAGCAGGCGGAACCCCTCATCGGGCGGGGACACCCCGACCTCGGTATTGACGGAGACACCGAAATCGCCCGCCGTCGCCGCCCGGCGGTGCATTTCTGCCTCCATGCCGCTGAGCCGTACCAGGCTCACCAGCCGGGCCAGTATCTCGGTTTCCTCCGCGTCGGACTCGAAAACGTCGTCGGCGCCGGCATCGCAACAGGCGCGCAGCGCATCCGGCCCGGGACCGACATCGACCGCGACCACAGGAATATGGCGCGACTTCGGGTTGCCCTTCAGGGCGCGGATGACGTCGAGCCCACTCTGGTCGGCGGTGCCGACGAAAGCGACATTCGGATTTTCAGCGGCGATGGCCTTCGCGAGGCCGGAGCCAGCCGGCATGATGGTACAACGATAACCGGCTCTTTCCAGCATCTTGGACCGGTCTTCCACGGCGGAGGTGCCGGCGATCAGTATGTAGGCTCCGATTCCCATCTTGGCCCCCGGATGGCGTTTTCTTCCGCGCCCAATAGACCAATTCCGGCAACCGGGCGTCCACAAGAATCTTTGCCGCCGCACGGGACGCCCGGCGAATTGCGCTAGATCAACGACGCGGCGCACCCTGCGGCGGGACAATTCGGTTCAAGAACAACAAACTGTCCACACCATGGGGAAGCCGTGCAAGTTCCGGTTCAGATCACGTTCCGCGGTATGGAGACCTCGCCTGCCGTGGAGGCCCGTATTCGCGAAAAGGTCGGCAAACTCGAAACCTTCCATGACCGGATAACCTCCTGCCGCGTGGTCGTCGAGGCGCCCCACAAGCGGCACCAGAAGGGAAGGCTCTATCTGGTCTCCGTCGACGTGACGGTTCCGGGCGGCGAACTGGTCGTCAACACCGGCAAACGATTCAACCGTTCGCACGAGGACGTCTATGTGGCCGTGCGCGATGCGTTCAACGCCGTGCGCCGGCAACTGGAGGACCATGCCCGCGAATCGCGGGGCCAGGTGAAGAGCCATGACGTGCCGCCGCACGGGGTCGTCCTGCGCCTGTTCCCGGATCACGGATTCATCGGGACACCCGAGCAGGGCGAGATCTACTTTCACCGCAACAGCGTCGTCGAGGGACAATTCGACCATCTGGAGGAAGGCGCGGAAGTCAGGTTTGCCGCAACCGAAGGCGAGAAGGGCCTGCAGGCGACGACGGTTCACGTCGTCGGCAAGCAGCACGTCGTCGAACCCTGATCCGGCCATGCCGCCGCGTGGCGGCGCCGTTGCTGCGGGAGATCAGGGCCGGGCTGCCGCAAGGCAGTCCTCGAGGATGTCGAATGCCCGGTCGATATCGTCCGCGGTTACGGTCAGCGGTGGGGTCAGCGTCAGGACGTTGCCCATGGTGATCTTGAAGCTGAGCCCTCGATCGAGCGCCCGGTAGAGCATATCCTCCGCCAGGCCGCCGGCCGGCGCGCGGCTGTCGCGGTTCTCGACGAGTTCGAGTCCCATCAGAAGGCCCCGGCCGCGCACGTCGCCGATGACCGGCATGCGGTCCATCATGTCGGTCATCCGCGCCATCGCGCGGTCGCCCATGCGGGCCGCGTTCTCCACCAGCCCTTCGTCCTCGATGATCTCGATCGTGGTCAGCGCCGCGCGCGCCGTCACCGGGTTCTTTTCATGGGTATAGTGGCCGAACGCCCAGTTTCCCCCGACGTCCAGATCGGGGCGGCAGATCGTCGCCGCGATCGGCAACATCCCGCCGCCGAGCGCCTTGCCCAGCACCAGGATGTCGGGAATGACGCCGTCATGCTCGCAGGCGAACATGCGGCCGGTCTTGCCGAGGCCGGTCGGAATCTCGTCGAAGATCAGCAGCGCGCCGTGGTCGTCGCAGGCCTTGCGGATCCGCGCCCAGAAACCGGGCGGCGGGAAGTAGGGCACGGCCCGGCTGGGCTCGGCGACGACCGCCGCGATATCGCCTTCCTTTTCGAGCGTATACCGCACCAGTTCGGCGCAGATCCTGCCGCATTCCGCGGTATGGGGCTCGCGGCTGTCGTGCGAATAGCCGAACGGGTTGCGGTAACAGCCGAAGGGCGGCACATGCTCGCTTCCGGGCAGCAGCGGCCCGATGGGGCCGGAGCGGAACATCTGCTCGCCGCCGACGCTTGCCGCGCCGAAACCCGCGCCGTGGAAGGAATCCCAGAAGGACAGGGTCTTGAACCGGCCGGTCGCGGCGCGGGCGATCTTCAGGGCGATCTCGATCGCATCCGAGCCGCCGGTGGCGAACAGTACCTTCTCGAGCGGTCCCGGGGCGATCGCCGCCAGCTTCCGGGCGAGCGCCACAGCCGGCTCGCAGGTGAACCGCCGCGGCGCGAAGGGCAGGCCGTCGATCTGCCGCTTGACCGCATCCTTCAGGCGCGGGTGGCCGTAGCCGATGTGGTGGACGTTGTTGCCGTGAAAATCCATGTAGCGTCGGCCCTGGAGGTCCTCGATCCAGATGCCTTCGGCACGCGCCGCCACTGCAAGACAGGGGGTGGAAACCGACTGGTGCAGGAAATACCTGGCATCCTCGTCGAGCACGGCCTGGCTGTCCGCGTCGATGTTGCGGCCCGCCCATTCCTGGCGGCGGGGCGAAGTGTTGACGTCACCTTCGGCCTGCGCAGGCGCGCTGCGTGAGGTCTTTGTGGTGTCGTCGTCCATGGCGTCGGCGCGTCGTCCCCTCGCGGCGGCATGTTGGCGGATGGGGTGGGATTCGAACCCACGAGAGGCGTAAACCCCTGCCGGTTTTCAAGACCGGTGCCTTAAACCGCTCGGCCACCCATCCCCCGACAGGGCCCATATCTAATGCGCCCAGGCGAAGGCGTCCACCGCCTTGCCGCCGATACTGCCATAGTCGGACCACAGTTGCCTGCTACCCGGAACAACCGCAAGGCGCCGGCGATTGCGGAACATATTGCCTGCAAAGCGGCTGTATGGCACAAGGTATGGTATAGTTTTGGCTGAAAATTCAAGGCGAGAGATGCCTCCCTCCTACCTGAGAACGGCAGCACTGCTGACGATGCTGTTTCTGGCGGCGGCCGGCGCCCCGCCGGCGCACGCCCAGACACCGGCAACGGACCCTCCGGCGGCGCCGGTGCAGCCCTTCGCGGACTGGCTCGCGGAACTGAAGGCCGAGGCCCTGCAGCGTGGCATATCCGCGGCCATCCTGGGGGACGCGCTCGACGGCATAGAGCCGATACCCCGCGTGGTCGAGCTGGACCGTAACCAGCCCGAGTTCACCCTGACCTTCCAGCAGTACATCACCCGTGTCGCGCCGGACCACCGCATCGCCACCGGTCGCAAGAAACTGGCGCAGAACAGGACGCTGCTGAATGCGATCTCGCAGACCTACGGCGTGCCGCCGCATATGATCGTTGCGCTGTGGGCGATCGAGACCGATTTCGGGCGGCTCACCGGCGGATTCAAGGTCATTCCCGCGCTGGCGACACTGGCGCATGACGGACGCCGCAGCACGTTCTTCCGCAAGGAGCTTTTCAATGCGCTGACGATACTGGACCAGGGCCACATCAAATCGGCCGACATGGTCGGTTCGTGGGCCGGGGCGATGGGGCAATGCCAGTTCATGCCGTCGAGTTTCCTCAATTTCGCGGTCGACCGCGACGGCGACGGGCGCAAGGACATATGGAAGACGCGGGCCGATATCTTTGCCTCTGCCGCGAACCTGCTGGCCGGCAACGGTTGGGAGCGCGGCTGGACCTGGGGCCGGCCGGTGCGGCTTCCCGAGGTTTTCGATCTCGGCGTCGAGGGACTGGACAAGCGAAAGGCGCTGGCCGAGTGGCAGGCGCTTGGAATCCGCCGGACCGACGGCCGGGATCTTCCGAAGGCGGCGATCGATGCCTCGCTGATCATGCCGGACGGACCGGATGGCCCGGTCTTCCTGGTCTATGATAACTTCCGGGTCATCCTGCGCTGGAACAGGTCGGACTATTTCGCCCTGACAGTGGGATACCTGGCCGACAGGATCGCCGGCAAGAACACGGTGATAGTCGCGAGATGACGCGAGGGCAGACACTATCAGGCGCGATACTGCGGCTGCTGTGTTTCGTTGCAGCCGCATCGCTGCTTTCGGCGTGTACCGATTCGTCTACGTCCAAGGGGCCCGGCGACTACAAGGTCGGCAAGCCCTACCGGGTCGCCGGCCAGTGGTATTATCCCAGGGTCGACTACGGATATCACGAGAAGGGCCTGGCATCCTGGTACGGCCCGAATTTCCACGGCAGACCGACCGCGAACGGCGAGACCTTCGACATGCGCAAGGTCAGCGCCGCACACAAGACGCTGCCGCTGCCCAGTGTCGTTCGCGTCACCAACCTCGAGAACGGGCGCAGCCTGGTCGTCAGGGTCAACGATCGCGGCCCCTTCGTTCGCGGCCGGATCATAGATCTCTCGCAGAAAGCGGCGGAACTCCTGGGATTTGCAGAACAGGGCACAACAATGGTGGAAGTCCAGCTGATCGTGGATTCCAGCCGCCAGGCGGCGCTGGCGCTGGGTGCCGCGGACCATCCGGAATTCGGCCCGACGCCGCCGAAAGCCGCGCCAAGCATCGAAGTAACCGTGGAAAACCTCGACCCGGAGGGCAACCCCGCAGGCGCCAAGGCCCAAGACACCGCGGCGGGCCGGCCGGTCCGCGTCGCCTCTGCGGCGTCGGGGCAGCCGGAGACTCCGCC
This sequence comes from uncultured Alphaproteobacteria bacterium, assembly GCA_947259105.1. Taxonomy (GTDB): domain Bacteria; phylum Pseudomonadota; class Alphaproteobacteria; order UBA8366; family JADFVY01. Next base: position 34,560 of record CAMYKU010000002.1, on the reverse strand, counting down.
GCCCTACGACGGCATGACCAACATCGACACCGGCGTGAATACGTCCGGCACCTCGGCTCGCGGCGAGCGGCCAGTGCCGGAACCCGGCGAGTCAGTCGATCTGGTGTCAATCGGAGAGACACCGTCGATCTTCATCCAGGCCGGCGCGTTTTCGCAGTACGACAACGCCAACCGGCTGCGCGCGCGGCTCGGCGTGCTGGGATATCCCGTGCGGGTCCACCAGGTCTATATCACCAACCAGCCGATGTTCCGGGTGCGCGTCGGACCGCTGAGATCGATCGACGCCGCCGACCAGACCCTTGATCGGCTGGTCGCGGCGGGGTATCTCGACGCCCAGATCGTCATCGACTGATACGGCATACCAGCAACGGAAGAATCGGCCAGAAAATGATCCACACACGACGTCTGTTCCAAATCCTCACGCTTTCCACGGCAGTCGGGTTCCTGTTCGTTGCGCCGGCCGGCGCCATCGAAACCACCGCGAAACAGGCGATTGTCATCGACTACGATACCGGCAACGTGCTGTTCGCAAAAGACGCGGACGAACGGGTCGGCCCGGCGTCCATGACCAAGATGATGACGGTCTATCTGCTGTTCGAGCGGCTGCAGGATGGACGGCTTTCGCTCGAGGATACGCTGCCGGTAAGCGAGAAGGCGTGGCGCATGGGCGGCTCGAAAATGTATGTCGAGGTCGGCAAGCGGGTAAACGTCGAGGACCTGATCCGCGGCATCATCGTGCAATCGGGCAACGACGCGTCTATCGTCGTTGCCGAGGCGCTTGGCGGTACCGAAGACGCCTTCGCCGTCGAGATGACGGAAAAGGCGATCGCTCTGGGGATGACCGACACCAGTTTCCGGAATTCCAGCGGCTGGCCGGACCCGGACCACTATACGACCGTGCGCGATCTCGCCACGCTTGCCATGGCGACGATCCGGAATTTCCCGGACTATTATCATTACTACGCGGAAAAGAACTTCACCTTCAGCAAGATCAAGCAGGGCAACCGGAACCCGCTGCTCTACAAGAATATCGGCGCCGACGGCCTGAAGACCGGCCATACCGAGGAGTCCGGTTACGGCATGGCCGCGGCGGCCCTGCGGGACGGGCGGCGCGTGGTTGTTGTCGCCCACGGGATGGGTTCGATGAAGGAACGCAGCGCGCAGACCGAACGGTTGATGGAGTGGGCTTTCCGGGAATGGGGCCAGTATGCCCTGTTCGAGTCGGGCGAGACCGTGACGGAGGTTCCCGTGTGGCTGGGCCGGCAGGACACCGTACCGGTCTTCGTCAAGGACGGCCTCGTAGTCGCCGTCCCGCGCAAGTCGCGCAAGCGGATGGCGGTCCGGGTGGTCCACCAGGAGGCCGTCCCGGCGCCGTTTGCGAAGGGCGACGAGATCGCGAAGCTCGTCGTCTCGGCGCCCGGAATGGGCGATGTCTCGGTGCCCCTGTTCGCCGGTGCGGCGGTCGGGGAGCGGAGCTTCTTCGGGCGGCTCGGGACCGCGGTCGGCCAGCTGATCTGGGGCCTGGGCGAATAGCACCGGATTGGCCATGAAGGACGGGCATCGGGGACGGTTCATTACGCTGGAAGGCGGGGAGGGGGGTGGCAAGTCCACCCAGGCCCGCCGCCTTGCCGACTGGCTCCAAACCGCCGTCGGCGAGGTCGTCCTGACCAGAGAGCCCGGCGGCTCGGCCGGTGCGGAGCAGATTCGCGGTCTGCTGGTCGACGGCGACGTACGGCGCTGGGACCCGCTCAGCGAGGCGCTGCTGCATTTCGCGGCCCGGCGCGACCACCTGGTCACCACAATACTGCCGGCGCTGGCGCGCGGCGCCTGGGTGCTGTCCGATCGCTTCGCCGATTCGACCATGGCCTACCAGGGCTACGGACACGGCGTCGACCGTGCGGCACTCGCCGAACTCTACCGGATCTGCGTCGGCGCGCTGAAGCCCGATCTGACCCTGATCCTCGACCTGCCGGTGGAGCAGGGACTCGCACGCGCGGCGGGACGCGCCGCCGGGGAGGACCGCTACGAACGCATGGACCGGGACTTTCACGAGCGGCTGCGCCAGGGATTCCTTGAGATTGCCCGCAGCGAGCCCGAGCGCTGCGTGGTCATCGACGCCGCACAGGACGAGGATGCGGTGCACGCCGGGATCGTTGCAGCCGTCGGCGAGCGACTGGTGGTATCATCGGCGTCATGACCGGTAGCGAAGAACGGCCGACACCGCGCCAGACCATGGCCTTGCTCGGCCACGATGCGGCCGAGCGGGTGTTTCTCGATGCCTGGAATGCCAGGCGCATGCACCATGCCTGGCTGCTCGCGGGACCGCATGGAATCGGCAAGGCGACGCTGGCCTTTCGCATCGCCCGGTTCGTGCTGTCCGGTGGCGGCGAGGCCGGCGCGGGCCTGTTCGACGCGCCGATCTCTGACGATCTCGCTGTCCCCGAGGATCACCCGGTTTCGCGGCAGGTCGCCAGCGGCGGCCATCCCGACCTGCTGACCGTCGAGCGCTCCGTGAATCCGAAGACCGGAAAGCTGCGCGGCGAAATCACCGTCGACGACGTGCGGCGGCTCTCATCCTTCCTTGCGCTGACCACGGCGGCCGGGGCATGGCGCGTCGCCATCGTGGACGTTGCCGACGAGATGAACCGCAACGCGGCGAACGCGCTTCTCAAGGGGCTGGAAGAACCGCCAACGCAAACCCTGTTCCTGCTGGTCAGTCACCGGCCGGGCCGGCTGCTGCCGACAATCCGTTCGCGCTGCCGCTTGCTCAACCTGTCGGCCTTGAGCGAGGACAGCGTGGCGGCGTTGCTGTCGAACCTTGCTGCCGACGTGTCGGCCGACGAAGCGGCGGCCATCGCCCGGCTCTCCGACGGCAGCATCGGGCAGGCGCTGGCGCTGGCCGATACCGGCGGGCTTGAGCTGTACCGCGAACTGGTCGGCCTGCTGGCGCAGGGCGCCGGCCTCGATATCAGGGCGGTGCATGCGCTCGGCGGCAAGGTGGGCCGCGCCGGGGCGGAGGCGTCGTTCGACATGCTGGGGCAGCTGATCGACCGCTGGCTCGCAGGCATGATCCTCGGCCGGGCGCGTGGCGCCATGGCGTCCGACGTGGTGGCGGGCGAGGGGGCTGCGGCGACGGAGCTGTGGGCCCGCAGCAACCTTGCGAACTGGCTCGAGGTGTGGGAAAAGGTGGCCCGCCTGTTTTCCCAGGCCAGCAGCGCCAATCTCGACCGCAAGCAGGTCGTGATCAACGCGTTCCTGACGCTTCAGGCAGCCGCCCGCGGCTGATCCCGTACAGAGACGAGAACCAGTTTTCCGGAGTGCCGCAATGGCGGGCGACAAGACCTACTACATCACGACGCCGATCTATTACGTCAACGACGTGCCGCATATCGGGCACGCCTATACGACGCTCGCCTGCGATGTGCTGGCCCGTTTCATGCGGCTGGACGGTCGGGAGGTGAAGTTCCTGACCGGCACCGACGAGCACGGCCAGAAGAACGAGACGGCGGCCGCCAAGGCCGGCATGGACCCGCAAGCCTTCGTCGACAAGGTGAGTCGCAACTTTCGCAAGCTCGTCGAGGACATGAACTATTCCAATGACGATTTTATCCGTACGACGGAAGAGCGTCATAAACGGTCTTGCCAGGCATTGTGGCGTCGGCTCGTTGAAAACGACCAGATCTACCTCGGCAGTTATGCCGGCTGGTACGCGGTACGGGACGAGGCCTATTACGGCGAGGACGAACTGACCGCAAGCCCGGACGGTAGGAAACTGGCGCCGAGTGGCGCCGAGGTCGAATGGGTCGAGGAACCTTCCTACTTCTTCAAACTTTCGGAATGGCAGGACAGGCTCCTCGAATTGTACGACCAACATCCGGGGTTCATCGCCCCGGAATCCCGGCGCAACGAGATGATCTCTTTCGTCAAGGGCGGGCTGCGCGACCTTTCGGTCAGCCGCACGACGTTCAACTGGGGCGTGCCGGTGCCCGACGACCCGGACCATGTCATGTATGTGTGGATCGACGCACTGACCAACTACATCACGGCGGCCGGCTATCCGGACGTTGAAAGCGAAGAATTTGCGAAGTGCTGGCCGGCCGACCTGCACATGGTCGGAAAGGATATCTTGCGCTTCCATACGGTCTACTGGCCCGCCTTCCTGATGGGGGCCGGGATTGATCCGCCCAAACGCGTTTTCGGCCACGGCTGGCTTCTGAACCGCGGCGAAAAAATGTCCAAATCGATCGGCAACGTGCTGCGGGCCGAGGATCTGGTGGCGCGCTACGGCCTCGACCAGGTGCGCTACTATCTGCTGCGCGAGGTACCGTTCGGTTCGGACGGCTATGTCAGCCACGAGACCATGGTCGGCCGGATCGACAGCGATCTGGCCAACGATTTAGGCAATCTCTGCCAGCGGGTGCTGTCGATGATCGCCAAGAACTGCGACGGCAAGGTTCCCGAGCCGGGACCACTGAAGACCGCCGACGAGGAGCTGCTGGAGAAGGCGGAAGCGCTGATAGGCGAGGTCCGCGTCTTCTTGTGGAGAGACCAGGCCTTTCACACGGCGTTGATCTGTATGTGGGGCGTGATCGGTGACGCCAATCGCTATGTTGACGCGCAAGCACCTTGGGCGCTGCGCAAAACCGATCCCGACCGCATGGCGTCTGTGCTTTACGTCCTTGCCGACACAATTCGCTGTATAGGGCTGGTAACGCAACCCTTTATGCCGGACGCAGCGGCAAATATCCTTGACCAGCTGGCGGTTTCCGAGGATCAACGGAATCTCGGAAACGATATCGCCCGCAGGAGATTGCAGGCCGGAACGCCCCTGCCGGCGCCGCGGCCGGTTTTCCCACGCTATGTGGAGGAAGAAGAGGAGGCCTGACGGGCACGCCGCGATGTTTCTGGTCGACAGCCACTGCCACCTCGATTTCCCGACCTTCGCGGACGATCTCGACGGCGTCGTTGCGCGTGCGCGCGACGCCGGCATCGGCACCATGGTCACGATCTGCACCCATCTGAGCCGGTTCGAACAGGTCAGGGCGATCGCCGAACGTTTCGAGGGCGTGTGGTGCTCGGTCGGCGTGCATCCGCACGAGGCCGACGGGGAAGGCCCGGCCGCCACGCCGGAGCGCCTGGTCACGCTGGCCGCCGATCCGCTGGTGGTCGGAATCGGCGAGACCGGGCTCGACTATTACTACGAGCACAGCGCGCGGGACGCCCAGCAGGCCAGTTTCCGGGCCCATATCGAGGCCGCGCGGGAAACCGGGCTGCCGCTGATCGTCCACACCCGCGACGCCGACGACGACACCATCGCAATCCTTGCGGACGAGTACCGGAACGGCCCGTTCCCGGGGGTGATACATTGCTTCAGTACATCCAGATATCTCGCTGAAAAAGCAATGGAAATTGGATTTTACGTTTCACTCTCCGGGATCGTGACGTTCAAGGCGGCGGCGGATTTGCAGGATACCGTCCGCATGTTGCCGCTCGACCGTCTGCTGATCGAAACCGACGCGCCGTACCTCGCGCCAGTCCCGAATCGGGGCAAACGCAACGAGCCGGCCTTCGTCGTCCATACCGGCGCCGCCGTCGCGGCGCTCAAGCAGGTCGAAATGGCGGAGCTGGCGCGAGTGACAAGCGACAATTTTTTTAACCTTTTCAAAGCAATACCTCGGCCTGACGCCGCCGATTCAGCGACCTGAGAAATGGCCGGACTTAAAATCACCGTGCTCGGCTGCGGCGCGTCCGGCGGCGTGCCGCTGATCGGCAACAACTGGGGCGATTGCGACCCGGACGAGCCACGAAACCGCCGCCGGCGTTCATCGATCCTGATCGAAGGGCAGGGTACCACTTTGCTGGTGGACGCTTCGCCCGACTGCCGGGCGCAGCTTCTGGACGCCGGAATCGACCATCTCGATGCCGTAATCTTTACCCATGCGCACGCCGATCACATTCATGGAATCGACGATCTGCGCTGGGTCAATGTGGCCATGGGCTCGGTGATCCCGGCCTGGGCCGACGAGGTGACGCTGGAACAGATCAACACGCGCTTCGGCTATGTCTTCGCGCCGCTCGACGCCAAGGCGCACGGCTATTTCTACAAACCGTGCCTCGATCCCAGGCCTGTGGGTACCGGCAGCTTTCGCGTCGGCGAACTGGAAATCCAGCCATTCCGGCAGGATCACGGGTTCAGCACGACGCTGGGGCTGCGGATCGGCGCGTTCGCCTATTCGGTGGACGTCGTCGCGCTGGATGACGCGGCGTTCGAGCGGCTGCGCGGCGTCGAGACCTGGATCGTCGGTTGCCTCGGGCGCAAACCGCATCCGACCCATGCGCATCTCGACAAGGTTCTGGGATGGATCGAGCACCTCGGACCGAAGCAGGCCTGGCTTTCGCATATGAGCCATACCCTGGATTACGCAACGCTGGACCACGAACTTCCAAGCCACGTCGCGCCGGCCCATGACGGGCTCGCGATCGAGATCTGACGGTGCGGCTTTGTTATATATTTCCTATATTTTCCATAATATACATTATGCGACTTTCATTAAACTGCATCGGTCACGCAAAATCATGTTTCCCGGCTTTCTCGCCACCGACTTGAAGCTGCATGAATGCAGGCGCACCGGGCCACACGCCCTCTCACAGATGCACGCTTACGGACATTGCGGCTGTGCGCTGCGCATCGGGCAACCGGCCATGACGTGCGGGCAGACAACAATAAACCGCGCCCTCGATGGTTCCGGGCGCGGTCTGCTGATAATGAACTCAGGGGAAAGCTCAGTCCGGCGGGATATGGGCAAGCTCGCCGTGGTGCGGGGTCGGACGATAACGCACCATCGACAGGTCAATGTCCGGGAACACCGACCGGAAGGCTTCGACATCGGCGCGGCCCATGCCCTCGGTTCCGGTTTCCCAGACGCTCAGGCGGTTCGGGTCGACACCCATGTTGTCGGCGAGATCCTCGAGACTCATGTCGGCCTGCTCCCGCATATCGCGGATGACTGCGGCCAGCCGCGGGCAGCCGGTGTTGCGGCCCTCGCCACGGTTCTTCCAGATCAATTCGTCGAGATTGTAAGAGGCTCCACGTGCCATCCTGCTTATCTCCGGCAAGTTTCGAACGGATTCGGTAACGCCAATCTAAGCGCCAAACCGTTAACGTCCTGTTGACGCGATGCATTTTTGTCGGTGTCGCCCGAACACCGTCAGGACGTTCAGCCGTATAGATCCCGGTCGCGGTACCACGACTTCACGAACACCTCGAGGAGCCGCCGTGCCTCCTCGTTGTGCGTGGCATATTGAAGAAGCCCCTTCGTTGCGAAGGAGGAAAACGCCACCGCCTCCGCCTTGCCGCGGAGCTGCAGGACCCGTGCGATCTCGGAAAGGTCGTCATGCACGATGCGGCGCGCCATGATATTGAGCTGGGTCTTGACGAAGCGGTTCTTGGCCCGCCAGCGTCCCTGGGCTGCATTCGTCGCCATGGCCGTAGTCCTTCCGGGCTCCTGCCCTGCCCGCCATATTGCCGTGGGCTTATCTACTAGTAGATAATATATCACCGCCTGGCCGCAAGTCGACCGGTTTTCTTTTCCCGCGCCGAAATTGCAGGCTACTCTTGCCCGCACCCGACCAACCAGACACAGAGACGACCGGACCATGAGTGCACATCTCGACCGACTGCTGACGGTCATGGCCAGGCTGCGCGATCCCGAAGGCGGCTGCCCATGGGACCTCGAGCAGGATTTCGCGACCATCGCGCCCTATACCATCGAGGAGGCCTACGAGGTCGCCGAGGCGATCGACCGCCGCGATATGGGTGCGCTGAGGGACGAGCTGGGCGACCTCCTGCTGCAAGTCGTCTTCCATGCGCGGATGGCCGAGGAGGACGGCCTGTTCGACTTCGATTCCGTGGCGCAAGCGATCTCGGACAAGATGATCCGCCGCCACCCGCATGTTTTCGGTGGCCAAAGCATCGATTCCGCGGCGGCGCAGACCGCTGCCTGGGAAGACCAGAAGGCCGCAGAACGCCTTGCCACGGCGGAGGCCGAGGGCCGCATCCCGAGCATCCTGGACGGCGTGTCGATCGCCCTGCCCGGCCTGACGCGCGCGGTAAAGCTGGCGCGCCGGGCGTCCCGCGTGGGGTTCGACTGGCCCGATGTCGCCGGGGTTCTGGCGAAGATCGAGGAGGAGGCCGCGGAGTTACGGTCGGAGATAGAGGGTGGCGGCGCCGCGGACAGGCTCGAGGACGAGATCGGCGATCTGCTGTTCTCGGTCGCCAACCTTGCCCGACATCTCTCGATCGAACCGGAAGCCGCGATCCGCCGCGCAAACCGGAAATTCGAGGACAGGTTCCACCATGTCGAGGCGCGCCTCAAGGGCCAGGGCCGCGCGCCGCAGGACGCCGGTCTCGAGGAACTGGAGCGGCTATGGGACGAGGCGAAGCGTGCGTCCGATACCGCGCTGCCCGCGAAGTAAAACACCCCGCAGGCGACACCCGCCTGCCTGGTCCATGCGCCGCGCCGCGCGGAGCAAGAACGATCAGTCGTTGACCAGCAGATGCATCAGGCTTGACGTGTCCCAGCGCTTGCCGCCGCGCGCCTGGACCTGCGCATAGAACTGGTCGACCAGGGCCGTCACCGGCAGCCGGGCGCCGTTGGCGTTGGCCTCCTGCAGGCAGATGCCCAGATCCTTGCGCATCCAGTCGACCGCGAAGCCGAACTCGAATTCGCCCCTGCACATGGTGCCGGCGCGGTTTTCCATCTGCCAGGACTGGGCCGCACCCTTGGAGATGACGTCGATCACCTTCTCCATGTCCAGCCCGGCCCGGGCGCCGAAATTCATGCCTTCGGAGAGGCCCTGCACAAGGCCGGCGATGCAGATCTGGTTGACCATCTTGGTCAGCTGGCCGGAGCCGGCCGGACCGAGCAGCGTAACGGCGCGCGCATAGCAGTCGATCACCGGCTGCGCGCGGTCGAACACGTCCTGGTCGCCGCCGCACATCACCGTCAGCACGCCGTTCTGCGCGCCCGCCTCGCCACCGGACACCGGCGCGTCGATGAAGCCCAGGCCGCGCTGTCCGGCAACTTCATACAGCTCGCGCGCGACATCGGCGGATGCGGTGGTGTTGTCGACCATGATCGCGCCGCCGCCCATGCCGGCGAAGATGCCGTCATCGCCCAGTGCGACGCCTCGCAGATCTTGGTCGTTGCCGACGCAGGAAAACACGATCTCCGCGCCATCCGCGGCCTCGCGCGGGGTCGCGGCCATCGCGCCGCCATGCTCCTTGACCCAGCCCTGAGCCTTCGCGGTGGTGCGGTTGTAGACGGTGACGTCATGCCCGCCGGACTTCAGATGTCCGGCCATGTGATACCCCATGACGCCAAGGCCGATGAAGGCAACCCTGGTCATAGTCGTGTGTCCTCCGAAAATTCGCTGCGGGAAGGTCTATCGTGGAATCGGCGGCATCCTAGAGGCGTTGCCCGTCAATCTCAATGTCGGTCAGGCCGTACGAAGGAAGTTTTTGATCGCGTCCCACGATTCCGGGTCGGTGGTCGACAGCAAACCCTGGACCCGGTCGGCGGCGCGGTAGGCGTTGCCGTCGAGCCGCGCGGTATAGCCGCCGGCTTCCCGCAACAGCAGGACGCCGGCCGCGTGATCCCACGGCCAGAGCCGGCGGTAGAGCGAGAAATGCTTCTCGCCGCGGGCCAGCGACAGGTAGTCGTGCGCGGCGCAGCGATAACTGCGCACCTCGCGGAATGCACGCGCGCGCCGGCGCACCGCCTCACGCATTTCGTGAGGATAATAACTGTAATTCAATGAGCCGATCATCGCGTCGATCGAGGCCGGCGGACCGGCCGAAAGCCGCTCCCCGGCATACCAGGCCCCCTCGCCTTCGTATGCGCTCGCGGTGTTGCCGGATATCGGATCGTGAATCCAGCCGGCCCGGCTTCTGCCGTCGACAAGAAAGCACACGATGATCGCGAACACCGGGCTGCCGGCCGCGAAATTGCCGGTTCCGTCGACCGGATCGACCAGCCAGGCCGGGCCGCTGGCCGACAGCCTGTCGAGGATCGCCGGGTCGTTCGCGACCGCCTCCTCTCCGACGACCTGCGAGTTCGGGACAAGTTCCGGCAGGCGCCGGGACAGCCTGTGTTCCGCCTCGATATCGGCGATCGTGACCAGGCCGCCGGCGTCCTTTTCCATGACTTCGTGACGCTGCAGCCGCCGAAACCGCGGGATGATGTCGCGCTCCGCGGTTTCGCGAATGATCGCGACCACCTTGTCGGAATCTGGGAGAATCGACACGACTTTCAGGCGCCTCGACCCCGGAACCGGCTGCGAAACTGGGCTTCGTCCTCCGAGTCGAGGGCGACGACGATATGCGCCGACATGCCCTCGTCATGGCGTTCCAGGATTTCGCCATGCCGGTAGAGCCAGGCCAGCGCCGCGCCGTCTGCCAGGCTGACCTCGACGTCGACGACATGCCTGCTTTCCGCGAGGCGGCGATCCAGGGCCCGAAGCAGATCCTCGCAGCCTTCCCCGGTTACCGCAGATACGGCGACCGCGTCCTCGTTTCGCGCCGCCCGGTTCCGGACCGCCGCGCGCGCCTCGGCGTCCAGCAGGTCAATCTTGTTCAGCACCTCGAGCGGCCGCGCGTGCTGGAGTCCCATCTCGGCCAGAACGGATTCGACTTCACGCTTCTGCGCCTCGCTGTCCGGATGCGCGATGTCGCGCACATGCAGGACGATGTCGGCCTCCACGACCTCTTCCAGGGTCGCGTGGAACGCCGCGACCAGCTGCGTCGGCAGATCCGATATGAACCCGACCGTATCCGACAGGACCACCGTTCGCCCCGAGGGCAGGTCGAGCGACCGCATGGTCGGATCGAGGGTGGCGAACAGCATGTCCTTGGCCACGACGTCGGCCCGCGTCAGACGGTTGAAGAGTGTCGACTTGCCGGCGTTGGTATAACCAACCATGGCGATGACCGGAAGCGGCACCCGGCGGCGCGCCTGGCGGTGCAGCGCACGGGTCCGTTTGACGTCCGAAAGATCGCGGCGCAGGCGCGCAATGCGTCCGCCGATCAGTCTCCGGTCGATTTCGAGCTGGCGTTCGCCGGGGCCGCCCAGAAAACCGAACCCGCCGCGTTGCCGCTCCAGATGGGTCCAGCTGCGCACCAGCCGCGATCGCTGATAGCTGAGCGCCGCAAGTTCGACCTGCATCGTGCCTTCGCGTGTGCGCGCCCGGGCGCCGAAGATCTCGAGAATCAGTCCGGTCCGGTCGATCACCTTGGTGTTCCAGGCACGCTCGAGATTGCGCTGCTGGATCGGCGCCAGCGCGGTATCAACGACGACGAGCCCGATCTCCTCAGTCTCGATCAGCGCCTCGAATCGGTCGACGATGCCCTTGCCAAGGAAGGTGGACGGCCGGATCCGCCCCGACCGGACGGTCTCGGAATGAACGACGTCAAGTTCGATTGCCCGGGCAAGCCCCACGGCCTCGTCCAGGCGCGCCGCGGGATCGCGCGCAACTCCCCCGTTGGCGACAACCGGGTGCAGGACCAGCGCACGGCCGGTGTGGACTACTGCGTGATCGTGGTTTTCCGGCACTCCTGTCGGCGGATCAGCCCGCCGGGACAGCCTCGGCCTCGGTCCGGTCCGCCTCGAACAACTGAATCGGCTGCGCCGGCATCACGGTCGAGATCGCATGCTTGTAAACCAGTTGGGAATGGGCGTCCCGCCTCAGCAGCACCGAGAAATTATCGAACCAGGTGATAATCCCCTGCAGCTTTACCCCGTTAACAAGGAAAACGGTAACCGGCAGCTTGTTCTTGCGGACATGATTGAGAAACACGTCCTGTACGTTCTGACTTTTTTCTGTTGACATATTTCGCCCCAAGTTTCTTGGCTGTTTGGTTGGGTGCCTGCGCCCCCCCGGCCCAGGCTCCACGGACTAGTATGGGTCGAATGCACCGGAACGCCAACGATTATATGACGGGCGTGAAGCATTACCACCCTGTTATGTATTCTAATAGCCCTCTACAACTCGCAAAGCAATGGGCGGGAGGCCATGGGGCGAATTCGGTGTCGCCGGCATCCCTGTGCAGAAGCACCGGCAGGCATCCGGTCTTGTGGGCGATTTCCATATCGATTCCGGCGTCACCGACGATCCAGACCCCGAGTCCCGGCCCCACCGGTGTCCGCGCCAGCGCCAGATGCAACGACTCGGGCGCCGGTTTGTCCCGTGCGGCATCTCCTGCGCCGATCAAGCTGTCGAAGTATCCGGACCATCCCAGATGCGCGGCCTCGGCGCGCAGATACGCCCCGGTCTTGTTGCTCAGCACCGCGAGATGGACACCCGCGGTGGACAGGGAGGCCAGCAATTCGCCGGCATCCTCGATCGGCCGAAGCCGCTCGATATGCATGCGCTCGAAGGCGGCATAGAAAACCCCCCGCGCCTCCTCCCAGCGGTCGCCGAACAATTCGGGAAAGGAATCGCGCAGCGATTTGCGCACACGCTGGCGCGTCTCCTCGAACGTCCAGGGTTCATGGCCCATCGCCTTCAGCGTGGCCGTCAGCGATTCGTGGATGACCGGCCAGGTGTCGACCAGCGTATTGTCCCAGTCGAAAACGATGGCGACGGGCGGCCGCGGCCCCTCTGTCACCCGGTATCCCTCAGGCCGGTCGCATAGTCGCGATACCACGCGAGAAGCCGACGGGACAGTGGCCCGGGGATCCCGTCCCCGATAACCGCCTCATCGATGCGCACCACCGGCGTGACGAACGAGGTTGCGCTGGTCACGAACGCCTCCGCGGCGGCCTTGGCTTCGTCGACGCCGAACGGGCGCTCGTCCAGCGCGATGCATTCCTCGGCGGCAATCGCCAGAATCGTTCGACGGGTCACGCCGTGCAGGATCTCGCTGCCCAGATGCCGCGTTACCAGACGGCCATCGGCCGTGACGATCCAGGCGTTGGACGAGGTTCCCTCGGTCACCAACCCGTCATCATCGACCTGCCACGCCTCGTACGCTCCGGATTCGGCCGCCCGCTGCTTGCCCAGGCAGTTGGGAAGCAGGCCGATGGTCTTGATATCGCGCCGCGCCCAGCGCTCGTCCGGTATGGTGATGACCTTGACGCCCTCGGTGAATTTGGGCTGGGCCGCGAAATCGATGTGCTTCGTCGTCATGACCAGCGCCGGCCGCGCCAGCTTTGGGAACTTGTGATCGCGCGGCGCGACACCGCGGGTGACCTGGATATACAGCAATCCGTTCCGGACTCCGTTCCGGCGGACCAGTTCCCGGCCGAGGAGTTGCACGGCGCGGCGACTCACCGGCATGTCCATCGCGATTTCCGACAGCGACCGTTCGAGCCGGTCCAGATGGGGACCCTCGTCGATCATTCGGCCGGCCGCCACGGTCACGACTTCGTAGACACCATCGCCGAACTGGTAGCCGCGGTCTTCGATATGTACCGCTGCCTGCCCGTGCGGCAGGTAACGGCCGTTGACATAAGCGAAACGCGCCATGCCCGCTTCCCTCCGTCGTTCAGAAAAATTCCAGGCGCACCGCGAACATCTTTTCGACCTGCTTCACGGCGTCCGCCATTGCCAGCAGGATGACCCGGTCGTTTCCTTCGATCACGGTCGATCCGCGCGGAATGATGACATGACCGTCCTGCGGGCCCCGCACGATCGCGCCGATGATCACACCGTCGGGCAACTCGATCTCGTTGAGCGGCGTGCCCACCAGCGGCGACGTTTCCAGCGCCTCCGCCTCGATGACTTCGGCAAAACCGTCGCCCAGTGAGTGAACCGCCCGAATCCGGCCGCGCCTGACGTGTTGCAGAATCGTCGAGACGGTAATCGCGCGGGGACTGACAACCACGTCGATGCCCAGGGTCGTGATCAGCGGTCCATACGACGGCTTGTTGATCAGCGTGACCGCGCGTTCGACACCGCTCTGCTTGGCTAGCAGCGAGGCGAGAATATTGGTTTCGTCATCGTTGGATACCGCGACAATCGTCTCGGCCGTCGCGACGTTCGCCTCCTCCAGTATGTCGTTGTCCAGCGCATCGCCCTGGATGACCGTGACCGCCGGCAGTGCTTGCGCGACCCTGCGGGCGCGCTCGCGATCGATCTCGATGACCTTCGTTGAAATACCCTGCCGAGCCTCGCTCAGCTCGCGTGCGAGATTGAGGCCGATGTTCCCGCCTCCCACCACAACGACCTTGCGGGCCGATTTCTCGTCGTGCCCGAACGCCGCCATCGCCCGCGGCAGGTGTGCCGTGTCGGCCACGAAATAGATTTCGTCGCCGGCCAGCATCTGGGAGTTCGATGTCGGCACCATCGGCTCGCCGTCACGCAGGATACCGACGACGATGATATTGAGCTCGGGAAACAGTGAAGTCAGCTGCCGCAACGGCGTGTCGATAATCGGACAGCGTTCGGTACACCGCACGCCCACAACCCGGACCTTGCCGTCGGCAAGGAGAATCATGTCGAACGCGCCGGGCACGCTCATGCGTCTGCCGATCGCACGGGCCACTTCGAGTTCGGGTGAAATGATGACGTCGATCGGCAGGTGGTCGCGGCTGAACAGATCCGCCCAGATCGGATTCAGGTAACTCTGCTGCCTGACGCGGGCGATCTTGGTCGGCACGTTGAAAAGCGAATGGGCGATCTGGCAGGCAACCATGTTGACCTCATCGGCATAGGTGACCGCGATCAACATATCGGCATCGGCGGCGCCGGCCTGTTCAAGAATATCCGGATGCGACGCGGAGCCCACCAGTGCCTGCACGTCGAGCAGGTCGTTGACCTTGCCGATCAGGTCGGCGGCCTGATCGATAACCGTTACGTCGTTGTTTTCCATTGCCAGATATCGGGCGATGTTGAACCCGACCTGGCCGGCCCCGCAAACAATGACCTTCATCTGGCGAGCTTTCCGGCAGGCGGGCTCAGGCGCCCACCCCTTCTGGTTTTTCGGATGTGTTGACGCCGAGGAGCTTGAGCTTGCGGTGCAGGGCGGCACGATCCATCCCTACGAATTCCGCGGTCCGGCTTATGTTCCCTCCAAAGCGCGTAAGATGGAACTGCATATACTCCCTTTCGAACGCTTCACGGGCCTCGCGCAGAGGCTGGTTGAGCACTTGCAGATTGTGGTCCCAGCGCGTCGCGTTGCGGACGCCTTCACCGATCGCCGCGGCAATGGACGACGCCTCGATCGTGTCCTCCGCCGCGCCGCGCGCCGTCAGCAGGAGCCGCTCGATCACGTTCGTCAGCTCCCAAAGGTTGCCCGGCCAGTCGTACGCTTCCAGGGCGTCGATGGCTTCCGGACCCAGAGCCGGCGCGACCTGTTCCTTCTCGGCGGCGATTCGGGCCATCAGATACCGAACGAGTCCGGGAATGTCCGTGCGGCGGACATGAAGGGGCGGCACTTCGACGGGAACGACGTTCAGACGGTAATAGAGATCCTCGTTGAACCGCCTGGCATCCACTTCAGCTTTGAGGTCGCTCGTCGTCGTGGCGAGGACTCTGGTATTGACATCAATCAGCTTGCTGCCGCCGAGCCGCCGGAAGGAATTGTCATGGAGCAACCCGACGATTTTGGCCTGTGCCTGGGGCGAGAGCGCTCCGACTTCCTCCAGGACGAGGGTCCCGCCATGGGCCTTTTCGAAAACGCCAACGCCGCGCGGTTTGCCGGTCCGTGGCTCCAGCCCGAAAAAAATGACGTCGCTGCGGTCGTGCTCCAGTGTCGCGCAATTCAGGACCACGAACCGTCCTCGTGCGCGTGGCGATGCCTTGTGTATCGTCCGGGCAATCAGGGATTTTCCGGATCCCGCCGGACCAAAGATCAGCACCCGGCTGTCTGTACGTGCGATCTGGTCGATGGACCGCCGGAGTTGCACCATGATCGGTGACGTGCCGATAACATCCTCGGTCTGCGGCCCCGCCCTGCGCCGGAGTTCCCTGTTTTCCTCCTGCAGATGTAGCTCCCTGAGCGCCCTCTCCACAGTGTGCATCAGCACATCCGACTTGAACGGCTTGGTGATGAAGTCGTAAGCCCCCATCTTCGTGGCCGATACAGCCATGTCGAACGTCGCATGGCCGCTGATCATGACGACCTGCTGGTCCGGGTAATCGCGCCGGATTACCTCCAGGGTTTGCAGGCCGTCCTTCTCGCTGTCGCCGAGCCAGACGTCGAGGATGATCAGGGCAGGCTGCCGGCCGGCCATGGCGTCCAGGACTTCCGTGCTGTTCGACGCCTGGCGTGTCTGGTATCCGGAATCTTCCAGGATCCCGGCGACCTGGGTCCGGATGTCAGCTTCGTCGTCGACGATCAGGATCTCGTTAGCCACTGGACAACGGACCCCCTGCCCTCATCTGTTTACGGGTGACCACCGCCGTGGCTTCGTCTCGCGGCAGCTCGATACGGACGCATGCTCCGCCGCCTTCTGCATCCCCGAGCACCAGCGCGCCACTGTGGTCCTCCATGATTTTTCGCACGATCGCCAGACCGAGACCGGTTCCGGCATGGCGTGTCGTAACATAGGGCTCAGTCAGATTTTCGCGACCCTCTTCGGGCAGGCCGGGCCCGTTGTCTTCGACCTCGATGATGGCCCGGTCGTCCGCATTGGCAAGCCGCATGACAACGCGTGGTTTGCCGTCGCCTTGGCCGTGCCCGCGCTCCAGCGCCTCGGCGGCATTCTGCAGCAGATTGGTGACGACCTGCGCCAACTGGCGGCCATCGCAGTTGGCGAACACCGGTTCTTCGGGCATGACCGCGACAAAATCGATATGCGGATGCGCGTTGCGCTGCAGGAACATCGCCTGCCGGCTCAGTTCGCTCAGGTTTTCCAGTCGCAGGACCGGCGCGGGCATGCGCGCAAAGTTCGAGAACTCCTCGATCATGCGCCCGATATCGTCGACCCGGCGGATGATGGTATCGGTACAGATTTCGAAGGTTTCCTTATCGGATGTGATCTCGTCCAGGTATTTACGTTTCAGCCGCTCGGCAGACAGCTGGATCGGCGTCAGAGGGTTGCGGATCTCATGCGCGATGCGCCGCGCAACATCCGCCCAGGCCCCCTTCCACTGGGCGTCCAGAAGTTCTGAGACATCATCGAAGGTGACCACATACCCGATGACCTTACCCTTCAGCTGTTCGACGGCGATCGCGACCAGCAACGTGCGGACATCGCCGCCGCGCTCGATCTTGATCTGCGACTCGGTCGGCCGCGCGCCGCGGCGCTTCGCTTCCCGGAACAGCGCCGCGACCTCGGGAACCACCTTGTCCAGGGGCTGTCCGATCATGCTGTCGATATCGATTCCAAGGAGCCGCGACGCCGACCTGTTTGGAAGATCGATCTTACCCTTGCGGTCGACGCCGATCACACCCGCCGAAACACCGGACAATACCGTTTCCGTAAATTGGCGGCGCTCGTCCAGTTGCCGGTTTGCCTGTATCAGCTCCCGCCGCTGGTCCGCCAGCTGATCGGTCATCCTGTTGAACGCCCGGCTCAGCGAGCCGATCTCGTCGCCAGGTGGAAGTTCGCGAACCCGTATGGACAGGTCGCCCTCGCCGACCTTGTCGACGGCGGCGATCAGCTCGCTTACCGGCCGTGACAGATCGGTCGCCACGTTAAGGCCCATCCAGACCGCAGCGGTCACCAGGAGAAGTGCGACCAGCAGAAACATCAACGTGAACGAGATCTGTATATCGGTACTCTTGTCCTTCAATTTGTAGAAATCGCTTACCGCATCGCGGGTCCGCTGAGTATGGGAAAGCACGGTTGCATCGACGAACCGTCCGACAAACAGATAGGCGTCCAGGAAACTGTCCAGGCGCACCAACGCCCTGACCCGGTCCTCACTTTCGTTCAGGAAGATCGGGACCTCGCCGGCACGCGCACTTTCGATATGGGCGCTATCGATAATCTCGAATTCCAGCGCATATGTCAGCCCGGATCGGGCCAGAACTTTCCCGGTGCCGTCGAAAATAATGGCTTCGGTCAGCCCGCGCAGCTGCGCCTGCAGATTGACCGCCTGGTTGAGCAGCCGCGGATTGCTCTCCAGCAGTGGCCCGTCCCTGTTAAGGTCGCGCGCCACCCGCAGCACGTCGGCGCGGATGTTCTGCTGATGCTCTTTCAGATATCCTTGCGCCGCGGCGTTCGCGGCTTCCAGCGTGTTGGCGACGCGCTCGCTGAACCAGTCCTGGATGCCCGAACTGATAAACAGGACGGAAAACAGCAACACGAAAATCGTCGGGGCGACGGCGACCAGGCCGAACAGGAAGCTGAGGCGCGAGTGGAGACGCGAGCCCGCCGAACCGCGTCGCCGCGCAAGCCAGAGCTTGACGATGCGCCTGATGACCACGATCGCAAGCGCCAGGAGCAGCACGAAATCGACATAGAGCAGGTAAAGGATATCTTCCGGCTGGCTGCCCAGCGGATCCGTATCGGACAATGCAATATAGGTCGCAACGCCTGCCACCAGCGCCGCCAGAGGCAGCGCGATACCCAGGACACGGCCAAGCCGGAACCGCCGCCAGAGGCCGGACAGCCGGTCGATCAGGAGTTTTCGCTCCGCGGCGGGCTCGCTGTTGATCATCGAGGACTCATGGCGTTCTTTGATCGTATTTTACGCCCCGGACAACATGTATGTCCAACTCGCGGATCTTCTTCCGCAATGTGTTGCGATTTAGCCCCAGCAGCTGCGCGGCCCTGATCTGATTGCCGCCTGTCGCGGTCAGCGAGATCTCGATCAGCGGCCGTTCGATTTCGCGCAGAACCCGGTCATACAGACCGGCCGCCGGCAGTTCGTTCCGGTGTGCATTGAAGTAAGACCGCAGATGTCGTTCCACCGCGCCGGACAGCCCGTCACTGCCTGTCGCCGGGCCGTGCGGTGCTGCGGCCATCGGCGGATCCTCCGACAGTTCGGCCTCCACGACGTCGAGGCCGATCGTTTCGTGCGAATACAGTGCGGACAGGCGCCTGATCAGATTTTCCAGCTCCCGGACGTTCCCGGGCCAACGATAGGCCTGCAATCTCCGCATGGCGGCCGAATCTAGGTTCTTCGCCGGCAATCCCAATTCCGCCATGCTGTTCTGGAAATGGCGGACCAGTTCAGGGATGTCCTGGGTCCGTTCGCGCAACGGCGGTATGCGGATCGGCACCACGTTGAGCCGAAAATACAGGTCCTCGCGGAAAAGCCCGTGGGAGACCAGGTGCCGGAGGTCGCGATGCGTCGCGGCAACAATCCGGACGTTCGCGCGAATCGGCGTGCGTCCGCCAACCGACGTGTACTCGCCCTCCTGCAGGACGCGCAGCAGCCGCGTCTGCGCCTCAAGCGGCATATCGCCGATTTCATCGAGGAACAGGGTTCCTCCGTCGGCCTGCTCGAACCGCCCGGGTGAACGGCTGGTCGCCCCGGTGAACGCCCCCTTTTCGTGCCCGAACAGTTCGCTTTCGATAAGCTCCCGTGGGATTGCCGCCATGTTCACCGCGACGAACGGCCCGTTGCGGCGCTTCCCGTAATCGTGCAGGGCGCGTGCGATCAGTTCCTTGCCGGTTCCCGATTCTCCGCTGATGAGGACGGTCAGGTCGGTGCCCATCAGGCGCGCCAGGACACGATAAATTTCCTGCATGGCCGGAGATCGCCCGATCAGCGGCAACTGGTCGTCGCCGCCGTCGGCGCCGGTCTCATGGGCGCCAGCGCTCCGTGATTGCGGCTCCGTAAGCGCTCTCTGAACGATTCCCAATAGCTCTTTGAGATCAAAAGGTTTTGGCAGGTATTCGAAGGCGCCCCTCTCGGTCGCCTTGACCGCTGTCAGCAAGGTGTTCTGGGCGCTCATGACGATGACCCGCAGTTCCGGGCGGAGCTTCCGGATTCGCGGCACGAGGTCGAGGCCATTCTCGTCGGGCATCACCACGTCGGTGATCACGACATCCCCCTCCCCTTCGGAGACCCACCGCCATAGTGTCGCGGCGTTGCCGGTCGCCCGGACCTGATAGCCGATGCGACCCAGCGCCTGGATCAGGACCGTTCGAATCGCGCGGTCGTCGTCCGCGAGCAGGATCGTGGCCTCAGTCACGGTGGGAACCTCCTTCGCGCGCCATCGGCAGCAGAATCCGGAAAATCGTGCGCCGGGGCCGGCTTTCGAGATCGATGACGCCGCCGAGATCGCCGATCAGCTTGGCGACAAGCGGCAGGCCCAGTCCCGTGCCGCCGCGCTTGGTGGTTACGAACGGATCGAAAATGTGCCGCCTCAGGTCGTCCGGTATGCCGGGTCCATTGTCCTGCACGGTCACGACGAGCGGCAGCTGCATCGGTGCATCGACGCCGGGCGCGGCCAGACGCACGCCGTGCTGGAAAGCGGTCGTCACGACGATTTCCCCACCGTCCCTCGGCGCCGCTTCTGCAGCGTTCTTGACCAGGTTCAGAAACGCCTGGATCAGACGATCGCCGTTGCCGTAGACCGGCGGCAGGGATGGATCGTACCGTTCAACGACGCGCAGATGGGATGCGAACCCGGTACGCGCGAGGGTCAGCACGCGCTCCAGGACCTCATGGATGTTGACCGGCCCCAGAGCATCGAAGGGTATTTCGCCGGTAAATGCCTCCATACGATCGATCAGTCCGACGATCCGGTCGGTTTCCTCGACGATCAGTCGCGTCAACTGGGCGTCTTCTGGATCGAGCGATTGTTCCAGCAGCTGCGCGGCGCCGCGTACCCCCGACAGCGGATTCTTTATCTCGTGCGCCAGCAACGCCGCCATGGCCGAGACGGAACGCGTCGAATCGCGGTGCGTCAGAGACCTGTCGATCCTGCCGGCGATCGATTGTTTCTGAAGCGTCAGGACCACTCGTTCCTGGTTTTCGGACATCGGCGCCGCATCGACGCGCACCAGATGTTCCCCGATGCGCGGGGTATCGAGCCGCACGGCATGCTGGGACATGGTGCTCCCGCTGCGCCGCACGCGCCCCAGAAGAAGAAGAACGGGACTGTCATGCGGAATGATATCGGTGAGCACCTTCATCTTCAAATACGCGAAACTGGCCCGAAACAATTGCTCGGCCGCACTGTTGACATAGAGAATTTCATCCCCGTCGCCGACGACCAGAACCGGGTCCGGCAGTGCATTGAGCACCGCGGCACCGTCAACCGGCATCGATTCCGGATCGCCCCGATTCGGTTCGTGTGCGACATTTACGTCGGTCAATATTGTTTGCCTTGAGCTGGAGGCGAAAGGCGAGAATCGCCTGTATGCTCATTCATTGTGCGACATAAATCACGTGCCCAATTTTTAAGCAATTAACGTCATTCCGCGCCTGGACGCAAGAGTATATTGGAGAAAAGTGACCGGCCAGTCAGATCAGGAAGACATCCTGTACGAACTTCACACCTGGAAATCCGAGGGTTACCAGCAAATACGCAACGAGCAGAATCCGGGCCGCCTTGCGGCCCCGCAGGCCGGTGCGATAATGGGCGAACAGCAGACCGCCGATTACCACGAAGCCGCCCAGGGTCAGCAGTGTCTTGTGATCGAAGGCAAGCAGGCTGCCGGTGGCCAGGAGTTGCAGCCCCATGCCGGTGAGCACACCAAGCCCCAATACGATCTCCGAAGCCGCCAGCAGTCCGACTTGGAGGCGCTCGGCATCGGCCACGGATGGCAGCAGGTCGGAAAGCGTGCTGCGCCGCCTCGCCCGCATACTGTGCTCCCTGATGAGCACCGCAAGTCCGGCGATCGCGGCGAGGGTCAGCAGCCCGTAGGTCAGCACCGCAATCAGCACGTGGAACAGGATCCATCCGTCGCGCAGCGCGTCGGGCATCGGGCCTCGCGGCGCCTGCTCCCAGATCGCCGCGACGATGCCCAGCAGTATCAGATAGGGAAACAGCAGCGGAGAAAGCCGCCAGCCCTCGCGCGATACGCCTGCGACGAGCGCGAACAGGAGGACGCTGGCCAGCACCGTCACCCACAATGTTTCGGACAGCCCGGTGCTCCATACGCCGCCGAACCGCACGGCGATCAAGGCCAGTGGACCGGCCGCGGCGACGACGGTCAACAGCCAGAACAGTACAGACCGGTTGCCGATGCCGCGCCACGCTCCAATCGTGGCCGGTACGAGGGCGAACAGGGCCGAAATGGACAGAAACGTCGAAGAGGTCATGGCGCGCGCACTATACCACCGAACCCGCCGTGACAAAGCAAACGCTTGGCAGCATGAATGTAACTGTACAAAATGCCGCAGCTTTTAGAGAGGGGAATGGACATGGCCGATGCCGTGGCCTTGATCGTCGCGGCCGGACGGGGGCAGAGGGCCGGCGGCGCGATGCCGAAGCAGTACCGGATGCTGGCCGGCCAGAGCGTTCTGCGGCGCAGCTGCATGGCGTTTCTCGGGCATCCGCGGATCGGCGCCGTGCGTGTCGTCATTCATCCTGACGACCGAGCCCGTTACGACGAGGCGATGGCGGGGCTCAACTTGCCGCCGCCGGTGTCCGGCGGCGAAACCCGTCACGACTCGTGCCGAAACGGGCTCGAGGCGCTTGCCGGCGATCCGCCCCGCATCGTGTTGATCCACGATGCCGCGCGGCCGTTCGCCGACCGCCCGACGATCGATCGCGTGTTCGGCGCGCTCGACACGGCGCCGGCGGCGATCGCCGCGATTCCGGTGAGCGATACCCTCAAGAAGGCCTCGGCCGGCGACCGGGTGGCGGCCACCGTGGCGCGTGAAGGGCTCTGGCGCGCCCAGACGCCGCAGGGGTTCGAGTTTGCGGCGATTCTCGACGCGCACCGCCGTATCGATTCGCGGTCCCTGACGGACGATGCCGCGGTTGCCGAGGCGGCCGGCATTCCGGTCACACTCGTCGCGGGCAGCGAGGACAATTTCAAGATCACCCGCGAGGAGGATTTCCGGCGCGCGGAAACCTTGCTGGCGGGCCAGGGGGATATCCGCGTGGGAACCGGTTTCGATGTTCACCGTTTTACCGAAGGAAATGGTCTAACAATATGTGGAATATGGATTAATCACGATAAGTCCGTGACGGGCCATTCGGATGCGGATGTCGCGCTGCATGCGCTGACCGATGCCGTTCTGGGTGCTATCGGAGAGGCCGATATCGGCAGCCATTTCCCGTCGGCGGATCCGCGCTGGCGGGACGCGGACTCCGCGGTGTTCCTGCGCCACGCCGTATCGCTGGTGACGGCGCGCGGCGGCGCGATCCGGCATCTCGACGTGACGCTGATCTGCGAGGAGCCGAAGATCGGCCCCCACAGGGATGCCATGAAGGCGCGGATCGCCGAAATCGCGGGTGTCGGCGTGGACCGCGTCAGCGTCAAGGCAACCACGACCGAGGGTCTCGGTTATACCGGACGCCGCGAGGGCATCGCCGCGCAGGCTGCGGCGACGGTGAGGCTATGAACCCCAAAATCCCCGTGTCCCTGCCCTTCTGGCATCCCGCCTTCCTGCTGGCGACCTGGTTCGGCAGTGGTCTGCTGCCGAAGATTCCGGGCACGTGGGGGTCCGCCGCCGCCCTGCCCTTCGCGTGGGTCATCGCCTGGTACGGCGGCCCATGGGCGCTTCTGGCCGGCGCGGCCATCGCGTTTGCCGCCGGGATCTGGGCGGCCGGCGTCTATGGCCGGCATTCGGGCATCAAGGACGCGGGGCCGATCGTCATCGACGAAGTTGCCGGGCAATGGCTGACCCTTGCGCCTTTTGCCCCGGATCCCGTCACCTACCTCGCCGGATTCGTGCTGTTCCGGGCCGCGGATATCGTCAAGCCCTGGCCCGCGAACTGGGCGGATCGTGAGCTCGACGGCGGCCTCGGCGTCATGCTGGACGACATCTTCGCCGGCATCTACGCCGGTCTCGCATTATTTGCCTTTCTGTGGATTACCGGTTGATGGGCGCGCTGCCGCAGGCACTCGTGGACCAGGCCGCGACCTTGCTGAACCGTTACGGGGCGGCGAATCTCAAGCTGGCCACGGCGGAATCCTGTACCGGCGGCCTGATCGCCGCAGGCCTGACCGAGCTTGCCGGCGCCTCGCATGTGTTTGAGCGGGGTTTCGTGACCTATTCCAACGCCGCGAAGACCGAGCTCCTGGGCGTTGCCGAGCGGTTGATCGCAAAGCACGGCGCGGTCAGCACGGAAGTGGCTGGCGCCATGGCGCAGGGCGCCCTCGACCGGTCCCCCGCGGACATCGCGATCGCGGTGACCGGGATCGCCGGACCCGGCGGCGGCAGCGCAGAAAAGCCGGTCGGGCTGGTGTTCGTCGCCGGGGTCCGGCGCGGCACCGCGGTGCGGGTCGAACGGCATTTATTCCCGGGGGACCGCAGAGAGATTCGCGTTGCTACCGTGCGGGCCGCGCTGGCCCTCGCGCTCAGCCTTGCGGAGACTTGACCAGCAAGGCGACGAGATCGCGCATCGGATGTCCGGGGCGCCGCGCGAAGCTGAGCAGATGCCCGTCCCAGCTATCGAACACGTTGAACAGATCGCGCGGGTGTTCCATGCCCCGCCACGTCATGTCCTGCAGACGCGACACGGTTTCGGACACCTCGGCGGTGGTCGTGTCCTCCAGCACCTGACCGAGGAAATACAGCTTGTCGGCGTGAAAGGCGTAACAGGCCAGCAGGATTCCGGCAACTTCGGCCGCGCGGCTGTCGTTCTCGACGGTGAAATCGACCAGGTCGAACAGGATGGTGCGGCTGCGGCCCTCGATCAGCAGGCAGAATCTTGGCGCTGTGGCGCCATCCGCTCCGCTCAGGCGCGCGAAGAACAGGATCCTGCGGATCCGCACCAGCGACGTCGGGCCGACGGTTTCCAGAACGCGCTGGCTGGCGAACAGCGTATCGTACGAACTCGGCCGTGATAGCCGGTGGAGCCGGACCTCCTCGGTCAGCCCGTCGTCCCCGACTTCGATCCCGACGGTGCCGAGTGCGCGCTCGATCGCCGCCAGCGTGCTGCTGCGCGGGTCGGCGACGCCACGCTCGATGTTGTTCAAGGTCGCAAGAGAAATCCCGGCGGCCCCGGCCAGGTCCTTCTGCTTGATCTCCAGCATCGCGCGCGCGGCGCGGATCTGCCTCGGCGTTATCGTCACCTTGAGCGTACCCTCGAGGGAATCGGTTCAAGTAAGGATACCTGAAATTAGGCTCTGTGCCTAGTTTGTTACGCACCAGCTCACATTCCGGTGGATACTGCCCGGATATCGTCCAACTGGAGACTATAGCCGGTCGGGCCGCCCCCGCAGGCGAATCAACGGCATTCTACTAAAATTTGAGTTAGATTCGTTGCAAGACCGTACCGGCCCGGATGCGCTCTCACGCTCTGGGAGAAATCGGTCCGTACAGGTCGTTCGCGCGCGATTCGAACGCCGAAACCATGCGCCGCACCGCCTCGTTGAACAAGACACCGATGATCCGCTGCAGAATGCGTGAACGAAACGCGAAATCGACGAAGAAATCGATTTCGCAGGCGCCGTCGGGCATCGGCGTGAAAATCCAGTGGTTGTTGAGATACCGGAACGGACCGTCGAGATAGGCCACGTCGATCCGCATGCCTGGCTGGTCCAGCGTCACGCGGCTGGTAAAGCTTTCGCGGATTCCCTTGAACCCTATGATGAGGTCGGCAATGATGATGTTATCGCGCCGGCTGCGGATCCGCGAGCCCAGGCACCAGGGCAGGAATTCGGGATACTGTTCGACACCGGCAACGAGGTCGAAAAGCTGGTCCGGGCGGTAAGGGAGCACCCGCTTTTCCGCATGCGTGGCCATGATCCGGAACGGCTCAGCCGCGCCGCGCCTCGCGGGCCGTTCGAAGCCGCGCGAAATCCTCGCCGGCATGGTAGGACGATCGCGTCAGCGGCGTACTGGCGACCAGAAGAAATCCCTTGCCACGGGCCAGCGCGGCGTACTCCCCGAACTCCTGCGGCGTAACGAAGCGGTCGACGGGCGCGTGCTTTCGGGTCGGCTGCAGATACTGGCCGATGGTCAGGAAATCGACATCCGCCGCCCGCAGGTCGTCCATCACCTGGCCGATCTCCTCGCGGGTCTCGCCCAGCCCGACCATCAGCCCGGACTTGGTGAACATCGACGGATCGATGCGCTTGACCCGGTGCAGCAGCTCGAGGCTGGTGAAATAGCGTGCGCCGGGCCGGATCGCCGGGTATAGCCGCGGCACCGTCTCGAGGTTGTGGTTGAACACGTCGGGCCGGGCCGCGGTCACGGTCTCGATGGCGCCGTCCCGGTCCTTGAAATCCGGGGTCAGCACTTCGATCGTGGTATCCGGCGATTCGGAGCGGATCGCGCCGATCACCCTGGCGAAATGATCGGCCCCGCCGTCCTCCAAATCGTCGCGGTCGACCGAAGTCACCACGACGTGTTCCAGCTCGAGCTGCGCCACCGCAAGCGCCACATTCACGGGTTCCATGGGGTCGAGCGGCGCCGGCCGGCCGGTGGTCACGTTGCAGAAGGCGCAGGCACGGGTGCAGACCTCGCCCATGATCATCATGGTGGCGTGCCGCCTGGCCCAGCATTCGCCGATATTTGGGCAGGCTGCCTCCTCGCAGACCGTGTGCAGCCCGTTGTCGCGCACGATCCTGCGGGTCGCCTGGTATTCGCGCGATACCG
Organism: uncultured Alphaproteobacteria bacterium; assembly: GCA_947259105.1. GTDB lineage: Bacteria > Pseudomonadota > Alphaproteobacteria > UBA8366 > JADFVY01. Next base: position 7,938 of record CAMYKU010000002.1, on the reverse strand, counting down.
GCGCCTTGACCCGGATCCAGTCCGGCTTGCGCGAAACCGGGCTGTCCGGCCGGTTCCGCTTCTCCGGGTGGCGCAGTTTCGGGGCCGTGTCGGCGCTCATGTCACCTGCTTTCGAGAATTCGTGTGACTCAGATGTGGATGACGCGGCCGTATGCGTCAAGCACCGACTCGTGCATCATCTCGCTCAGCGTGGGGTGCGGGAAGACCGTATGGATCAACTCCGCCTCGGTGGTTTCCAGCCCCATGGCGACGACGTAGCCCTGGATCAGCTCCGTGACCTCGGCGCCGACCATATGCGCGCCCAGCAACTCGCCGGATTTGGCGTCGAAGATGGTCTTGATCATGCCCTCCGGCTCGCCCAGCGCGATCGCCTTGCCGTTGCCCATGAACGGGAAACGGCCGATGCGGACCTCGCGGCCGGCGTCCTTCGCCCGGGCCTCGGTCAGGCCGACGCTGGCGATCTGCGGATGGCAATAGGTGCAGCCGGGGATCCGGTTCTTGTCCATGGGATGGACGTCCTTCAGCCCGGCGATCTTCTCGATGCAGACGATGCCCTCATGGCTTGCCTTGTGGGCCAGCATCGGCGGTCCCGCAACATCGCCGATGGCATAGACGCCCGGCTCTCCCGTCCGGCCATAGCCGTCGGCGACGATGCAGCCGCGATCGATCTTCACCTTGGTCCCCTCGAGTCCCAGATTCTCCACATTGCCGACAACGCCGACGGCCGAGATCACGCGCTCGACGGTGATCTCGCTCTTCTTGCCCTTTTCGTCCTCGACCGTCGCGGTGACGGTGTCCTTGCCCTTTTTCAGCCCGGTCACCTTGGCCCCGGTGATGATCGTCATGCCGTCCTTTTCGAACTGCTTGCGCGCGAGCGCGGCGATTTCGGCGTCCTCGACCGGCAGCACCTGCGGCAGCACTTCGACCACGGTGACCGCCGCGCCCAGGGTGCGGAAGAAGCTGGCGAATTCGATGCCGATCGCACCCGACCCGATGACCAGCAGCGATTTCGGCATCGCGTCGGGGACCAGCGCTTCCATATACGACCACACGAATTTGCCGTCGGGCTCCAACCCCGGCAGGGTGCGGGCGCGTGCGCCGGTGGCCAGGACGATGTGCTTGGCCGACAGGCTGGCGACCGCCTTACCGTCTTTCGCGACCTCGAGTTTGCCCGGGCCGCTCAGCTTTCCTTCGCCGTCGAATACGGCGACCTTGTGCTTCTTGAGGAGGAAACCGACCCCGCCGCTGAGCTTCTTGGACACCTTGCGGGACCGGGCGATGATCTTGCCGAGATCGAATCCCACCTTTTCGGCGGTCAGGCCGTATTCTGCGGCATGGTTCATGTTGCGGTAGACCTCCGCCGACCGCAGCAGCGCCTTGGTCGGAATGCAGCCCCAGTTGAGGCAGATCCCGCCGAGATGCTTGCGTTCGACGACGGCGGCCTTGAGGCCCAGCTGCGCCGCCCGAATCGCGGTCACGTAACCCCCGGGCCCGCCGCCGACGATAACGACGTCGAATTTGGTGTCTGCCATGGTCAGATCCTGTCCAGCGTGTGTCGGGTAAGCCCGCTGTCCGCCGCGTCGCCGGTGTTCACGACACCTTTTCGCTCCAGCAGCATGACCTCGCATTCCCGCTCCGCGCGGGGTCGGTGCTCCACGCCTTTCTGGACGACGAGGAACTCGCCCCGCTCCAAGTCGACGGTGAGATCGCGGAAGTCGATCGACATCCGGCCGTTCACGACGAGAAACAACTCGTCCTCCACATCGTGCTTGTGCCAGACGAATTCGCCTTCGAGCTTCACGAGCTTGATGTCGTAATCATCGAGGGTGCCGACGAGCCTCGGGTTCCAGTGATCGTCGATGAGGGCGAATTTCTCGGCCAAATTCACTTTTCCCATGGCGGCCTCACAGCAGCATCGCGGCCGGAGTCTCGACGAATCGCTTGAGGGCCGCGAGGAACTCCGCGCCGACGGCGCCGTCGACGACCCGGTGGTCGACCGACAGCGTGCAACTCATCACCGTCGCGACGTCCAGCGCACCGTCCTTCACGACAGGCTGCTGCGCGCCGGCGCCGACCGCCAGGATGCATCCCTGCGGCGGATTGATGATGGCCGAAAACTCCTTGATCCCGTACATGCCGAGGTTCGAGATCGAGAACGTGCCGCCCTGGTATTCCTCGGGTTTCAGCTGCCCTTCGCGGGCACGCGCCGCGAGATCCTTCATCTCGGCCGAGATCGCCGCCAGGCCCTTGCCCTCCGCCGCCTTGACGATCGGCGTAATGAGGCCGGACGGCGTCGCCACGGCGACCGAGATATCGGCGTGGTCGTAGTAGAGGACGCCCTCGACGTCCCACGACGCGTTCGCTGCCGGAACGCTCGTCAGCGCCACCGCCGCCGCCTTGATGATGAAATCGTTGACCGAGATCTTCAGGTCGTTGTCCGCATTGATGCGCTTGCGCGCGGCCAGCAGATCGTCGATCACGCAGTCGACCGAAAGGTAGAAATGCGGCACGGTCTGCTTCGACTCGCTGAGACGCCGGGCGATCGTCTTGCGGATGTTGCTGTTGGGCTCCAGCCGGTACGACATGCCCAGCGCTTCGGCCATCTGCCGGGCCCCCGGCCCCGCCGGCGCCGGCAGTGGGGGACGCGCGGCAGGCGCCGCCGCTGGCGCCATGGCGCCAGCCGCACCGGACATCGCGGCCTCCACATCGGCCTTCACGATCCGCCCGTTCGGGCCGCTGCCCTTCAGCGAAATGAGTTCGATTCCCGCCTGCTGCGCCATCCGGCGCGCCAGCGGGCTGGCGAAGATCCGCGCGCCGTCCGTCACCGGAGCCGCGGGCTGGGGTGCCGCCGCCGGTGTCGGCGCAACTGCTACCGTCGACTCTGCCGCCGGCTGTGCTGGAGCGGCCGCCGGCTTTGTGGGTGCGGGGGGCGGTGCGCCGCCGGTGGTCTTGTATCCGTCTAGCGCGGCCGTGTCCTCGCCCTCTTCCAGCAACAGGGCGATCGGCTGGTTGACCAGCACCCCCTCGCTGCCGTCCGGCACCAGGATCTTACCGAGGACGCCCTCGTCGACCGCCTCGACTTCCATGGTGGCCTTGTCGGTCTCGATCTCGGCGATCACATCCCCGGCGGCAACCGCGTCGCCCTCGCCCTTGAGCCATTTCGCAAGGTTGCCCTCGGTCATGGTCGGCGACAGAGCCGGCATCAGGATTTCGATCGGCATGTCGTTCCCCTCCCCGTCACGACCTGTAACAGACGGCTTTGGCGGCCGCCGCGATGGTCTCGACCTGGGGCAGCGCAAGGCGCTCCAGGTTCGCGGCATACGGCAGCGGCACATCGGCGCCGCAGACCCGCGACACCGGTGCGTCGAGCCAGTCGAAGGCCTCTTCCATGATCCGGGCCGCGATCTCGGAGCCGATGCCGGAATAGCCCCAGCCTTCCTCGACGCTGACCACCCGGTTGGTTTTCTTCGCGGATTCGACGATCGCCGCGGTGTCGAGCGGCCGCAGCGTGCGCAGGTCGATCACCTCGGCATCGATACCCTCCGCGGCCAGCGTCTCTGCCGCCGCCAACGCCTTGCCGACCATGATCGAGAACGCAACGATGGTGACGTCCGCGCCCGGCCGGACGATCTTCGCCTTGCCCAGGGGCACGGTCCAGTCGTCGCCGTCCGGCACCTCGAAGCTCTGCCCGTAGAGAAGTTCGTTCTCGAGGAAGATCACCGGATTGGGATCGCGAATCGCCGATTTCAGCAGCCCCTTGGCATCCGCCGCCGACCAGGGCGCGACGACCTTCAGGCCCGGACAGTGGGCGAACCAGCTGGCGAAGCATTGCGAATGCTGGGCCGCGACACGCGCGGCCGCGCCGTTCGGCCCGCGGAAGACGATCGGGCAGCCCATCTGCCCGCCCGACATGTAAAGCGTCTTGGCGGCCGAATTGATGATGTGGTCCATCGCCTGCAGGGCGAAATTGAAGGTCATGAACTCGACGATCGGCCGCAATCCGTTGAAGGCCGCGCCGACGGCCAGCCCGGCGAAGCCGTGCTCGGTGATCGGCGTATCGATCACCCGGCGGTCGCCGAACTCGTCCAGCAGACCCTGGCTGACCTTGTAGGCGCCCTGGTACTGCGCGACCTCCTCGCCCATCAGGTAGACGCTGTCGTCGCGGCGCATTTCCTCGGCCATGGCGTCGCGCAGCGCCTCGCGAACCGTCGCCTTCACCGTTGCGCCGGTCCAGTCGGGCTCGGCCGCGATCGCTGCCGCGGCCGGCGCGGCGGACGGGGCCTCGGCCTCCGGTGCGGGCGCCGGACTGTCCGAAACGGCTGCGGCGGTCGGGCGGGCGGCGCTTTCAAGGGCAGAGGCGTCCTCGCCTTCCTCCAGAAGCAGGGCGATCGGCTGGTTGACCAGGACCGCTTCGGTGCCGTCCGGCACCAGGATCCTTCCGAGAACACCCTCGTCGACCGCCTCGACTTCCATCGTGGCCTTGTCGGTCTCGATCTCGGCAAGCACGTCTCCGGCGGCGACCGCGTCGCCCTCGTGCTTGAGCCACTTCGCAAGGTTGCCCTCGGTCATTGTCGGCGACAGCGCCGGCATCAGGATTTCGATCGGCATGGTCCGCCCTCTCCGTCAGGCCTCGACAAGGACGTCGGTCCACAATTCCGACGGGTCCGGTTCGGGGCTTTCCTGCGCGAATGCGGCCGCGTCTGCGATGATCTCCTTGACCTCGCGGTCGACCTGCTTGAGCGCGTCCTCATCGGCGTGACCGCCGTCGACGATCAACTCGCGCAGGTAATCGATAGGGTCGCGCTCGCTGCGCATTTTCTGGACTTCCTCCTTGGTCCGGTATTTCGCCGGATCGGACATGGAATGGCCGCGATAGCGATAGGTCAGCGCTTCCAGGATGTACGGACCCTTGCCGGCGCGGCAGTGGGCGATCGCCTTTTCGGCGGCGGCCCGCATTGCTACCACGTCCATGCCGTCCACCGCCTCGCCCGGAATGCCGTAGGCCTTGCCCCGCTGGCACAGGTCGGTGCTGGCCGACGCGCGCTCGACCGACGTGCCCATGCCGTATTTGTTGTTCTCGATGACATAGAGGACAGGCAACTTCCACAACGCCGCCATGTTGAAGGACTCGTAGACCTGACCCTGATTGACAGCGCCGTCGCCGAAATAGGCGGCGCAGATATTGTCCGTGCCCTGGTACCGGAAGGCGAAGGCGATGCCGGTGCCGATCGGCACCTGCGCGGCGACGATGCCGTGCCCGCCGTAGAAATTCTTCTCGCGGCTGAACATGTGCATCGAGCCGCCCTTGCCCGCCGAGTAGCCCCCGGCGCGGCCGGTCAGCTCCGCCATCACGCCGCGCGGGTCCATGCCGCAGGCCAGCATATGCCCGTGGTCGCGGTAACTGGTCACCACCGCGTCTTCCGGCCGGCACGCCGACTGGATTCCGACGACGACGGCTTCCTGGCCGATGTAGAGATGGCAAAACCCGCCGATCAGCCCCATGCCGTACAACTGCCCCGCCTTTTCCTCGAACCGGCGAATCAGGAGCATTTCGCGGTAATATTCGAGGAGTTCCTCACCTGCTGTCGCGGGAGGCTTGGTCTTGCCCCGCGGCTTGCGCCTGGCAGTGGCCTTGGCCATGCGATCCTCCGCCTGTTGCCGGTCGCGGACGTCTCAAGGTCCGGTTGCGGGGCGCAACGTAGGTTTCATTGAGTATTTTAGCAAGTTCTTTATAAGATATTGTTTTTAATTGATAATATACTAATTAACTGAAATTTTGTTCATCTGCAAAATTCGAGAGGTGTTTTCTCTGTACCGGTGGGCAAAAAAAGCGCCGGCTGATTTGCCGACGCATTCCAGGTTTGACAATGCCGGGACTTGTGCGGCCTGTCTTCACTTCCGGCCGGCCGCTGCGCCGGTGCTGATCGCTTCACGACAGCAACTACGGCAACTGAATAACGAAATCGTCCTCATGCACGAGGTTGAGAACTTGCCGCGCCCGTTCGTCGAGCATGTCGAGGTCGAGGGAGCCGGGCCGCAAAGCTGCGACACGCCGCTCGATCATGCGGCGCTCCGCCACGGCCATGTCCCGTTCGGCACGCGCCAGCTCGATCCGGTGACCGAGCGCGAAATAGCTGCGCAGCCCGCGCTCGCCTTCGGTCGCATGATAGGCGAAATAGCCGATCACGCCGATGCCCAGCAATGACGCCACGATCTGGCGCGCCTGCCGCCTGAGTTCCCGAATTACCGCCATGAGGCAAGAGAATCACAGGGCCGAGTCGCACGTCAACCAAAAAAGAGTCTTTGATTACAATATGATTCCATAGGCTGCATTGGCGCGGCCCAAGACTCGCATAGGGCGCCTTGTCAAGCTCGCAGAACGGATTTTCCGGCATAAACCGCATCAGGGCCGAGGATTTCGTCGATCCGGATGAGCTGGTTGTACTTCGCCAGGCGGTCGGAGCGCGACAGCGAGCCCGTCTTGATCTGCCCGGCGTTGGTGGCCACCGCGAGATCGGCGATGGTCGCGTCCTCGGTCTCGCCCGAACGGTGCGAGATCACCGTACGAAATCCGGCATGATGCGCGGCCTCCACGGTCTCCAGCGTCTCGCTCAGGGTGCCGATCTGGTTGAGCTTGATGAGGATCGCGTTGGCCGCGCCGCGGGCGATGCCGTCGCGCAGGCGTTCCGGGTTGGTGACGAACAGGTCGTCGCCCACGATCTGGACCTTGTTTCCGAGTTCACCGGTCAGCGCCACCCAGCCGTCCCAGTCGTCCTCGGACATGCCGTCTTCGATCGAAACGATGGGGTAACGGCTGGCCAGATCCGCGAGGTACTTCACCATGGCCCCGGCGTCGAGTGTCTTGCCCTCCCCCGCCATGTGGTACTGGCCGTCCTTGAAGTATTCCGATGCCGCGCAGTCGAGCGCCAGCATGACGTCCTCGCCGGGCCTGTAACCGGCACCCTCGACCGCCTTCATGATGAAGTCCAGCGCCGCCTCCGCCGATGCCAGAGCGGGCGCGAACCCGCCCTCGTCGCCGACATTGGTGTTGTGGCCGGCGTCGCTCAGCGCCTTCCTGAGGGCATGGAAGATCTCCGCGCCGACGCGAACCGCCTCCGCCATGCCGTCGGCCGCCACCGGCATGATCATGAATTCCTGGATGTCGATCGGGTTGTCGGCATGGGCGCCGCCATTGACGATGTTCATCATCGGCACCGGCAGGGTCCGGGCATGGGCGCCGCCGACATAGCGGAACAGCGGCAGCCCGGCATCCTCCGCCGCCGCCTTGGCGACGGCCAGGCTGGCCTCGACCGCGCGGTGCACGCCCTTGCCGCCGTAGCGGTCGCCGCCGTCGCGCAGCTCCAGGGCCTCGTGGGTCCCGGTGGACGCACCGGACGGCACCGCGGCGCGCCCGGCGGCCCCGCTTTCCAGCGCCACATCGACCTCGACGGTCGGGTTGCCCCGGCTGTCGAGGATTTCGCGCGCGTGGATATCGACGATCGCCGTCATGGCCGCCCCTTGCTTGCACGCAACCGGCCACCCCGTGTGACCCACCGTGGGCATACAATGCGGGCGGGGCCGGATCAAGTGTTTCGGCGGGCCGCCGGCCGCGGCCGCGCGGAACAACCCCATGCACCGGCGTTTTCCGCGGGTTTGACGGCTGCGTCGGGCACAGCCGGCCATCCCGCCCGGCGGTTGCGCGCGGCGCCACCGTTTTGCTTGAAGGCAGACCCTGCAATCCGTACACTTGCTACATTCCGGAAGTCGGGCCGCGGCGGGCAGCCGCCCCGCGGGATTGGTTTTTTCACCACAGAGACGCAGAGGCGGGCAGCCGCCGACAGGTGGCGGCGCGACCTCATACTTCGAGACGGGCCTCTTCTCGCGGCTCGCACACACCGCCTTCGGCGGCTGCTCGACGCGGCGGCCCTCCTCAGCATG
>CAMYKU010000001.1 GCA_947259105.1 uncultured Alphaproteobacteria bacterium | reverse complement strand
CGCCAGCATCGCCTCCAGCGGATCGCGCGGGGCCAGCGCCACCAGCATGTCCGCCATGTCCTGTGCGTCCTGCGTCTGCGATTGCGTATCGTCCATGTCCTTGCCCTCCTTCGTTGGCGTGTATCTTCGCGGCTCGCACACGCCTCCTGCCGGCGGCTGCCCGGCGCGTGTTCCCATTCCGTTCCATTCTACGGATTGCAGGGTGTACCTTCAACCGAGGGGCGGGGATAAAGGGTCAACCACAGAGACACAGAGACACAGAGGGGACGGTGTTCCCGATGCTTGCCCCGAAGAACACCTTGCCGAGGACACGCGCCGCAAACTCCACCGCCTCTGTGTCTCTGTGTCTCTGTGGTTCGATTTCCTTTCGGCCATGCGGGGTGTCTGGGCGGGGTCCCTGAAACCCGCAGAAAACGCCGGTGCATGGGGTTGTTCCACGCGGGAGGGCCGGCGGCGGGGGGCGGCGCGCCGAAGCGGGGCGATTCCGCTCGAAGGCAGACCCTGCAATCCGTATCATCGACCCCGGCGGCCGCAGGAGGCGGGGCGGACAGGCCGGACATGCCGGGCGTCGAACAGAAGAACGCCGGCCGACGCGGCTTCCAGCCGGTCCGGCCGGCATCGGGGGAGGAAAGGCCATGCCGACACCGACCGCGGGATGCGGCGCCACGGGACGCGGCGGTTCCTCAGATCAGATACAGAAGAATACCGAGGGCCCACAGACCGAAGATCGTGGCGCCGGCATGGACCGCGAATGTCACCGCATAGCCGACGCCGATCACGGACGTCGCCAGTACGCCCATGGGCCGGACGTCCGATGGCTGCGTGTCCATATGCCATGCGCCCAGGCCGCCGAGCACCGCGATGGCCGCGATGATGTAGTCGCCGATCCAGGCGGATCCCAGGACGCCGAGGGCCGCGGCCGCCAGCAGAACGCGCCGCGCCCAGACCGCGCCGAAGGAATGCATCGTGGCGTGCAGGACCTGGCCGCCATCCAGCGGCAGAATCGGGATCAGCTGCAGCAGGTTCAGGGCGCCGACCGCCAGGGTCAGCGCGGCCAGGACGCCGACGTAACTTTGCGGCGGCTCCAGATACAGCGCGAACTCGAACCAGCCGTGCAGCGCCGTCAGGTCCGGCGGCGCCAGCGCGACCGTGGCGGCGAGCAGGGCGGCGCAGGGAACGATGCTGAACGCGGGCCCCATCAGCGCGCAGAAGGCCTCGTCGAAGCGCGACTTGTGCGGATGGTTGCCGACCGCGACGCCGCCCAGGAACGGGATCAGCATGATCCGGGGCGCGGGATGGCCGCTCATCCGGAACGCGAGCCAGTGGCCGAATTCATGGACGATGAGTATGGCCGCCAGAATCAGCGCGCCGAGCCAGCCGAGCCAGAGGGCGAAGCTGCCCAGGGCGGCGACCGACAGGGCCAGGGTCTTCCACGAGAACCGGGTCGGCGGCGCCGCCGGCTCGACGGCATCCGCTTCGCTGATCCGCTTCAGTTCCCGGACGTGGCGCCCGATCACGCGCCGGATTGCCAGATACTGCCACAGGCTGGCGGTCCGGCCGCGCCAGGCGTAGGAAAAATCGGTGCCTCCCGGGACCTCCGCGAACTCGGCGACCGCCCGATTGTCATCTCCCAGCGGCCACTTCTTGCCGTTCATCTCGAGGATCCGCGTTTCCGTGCGTTCGGGTTTCCGCTCTTCGATTATCTCCGCGCGCACCGTAACCAGTGCGGTTTTATGGCCGGCGCTTCGATCGAAAGTTTCTTCCACGATCCGCGGAGAGTCCTGGACCACGTCCTGCGAGACGATGTTCGGGTGCAGGGCGGCGCTGCGCGGATTGTCCCGGTCGAACTGGTAAACATCCCAGACCGCCCCCGGTGGCGCCGCGATCCGGGTCGCCAGCGTGAATTGCCACTGACGGCGAAACGGCAGGGACAGGACGATCAGTACGACAAGAAAGCCGATAATTCCCCAGGGGATCAGGTTCGCGATGAACTGGAATGTCATGTACGCCCTCTTCCGGCCCGCACCGCCGATGACTTTCCCGACTCTCGCGAGGGCAGCTTAAGGGCGGGTGAACGATCGGTAAAATGCTTGCCGATTGTTGCGTTTTCGCCGCGCCCCCACCGCCGGCAAACCTTAAACGGAACGTTAACCTTGGGCTGCTATCATCCCCGCATCGAAGCCAGCCGCAATTCCCGCACACCACCCGACACGGCACGAGGGAAGGACCGGCGAACGGGAGTGATCGAAACGTGACAGGACAGGACTACAACGCACGAATGGCCGCCCTGTGGATCTTGCATGGCACGGCTTGCGTCAAACTCCTCAAGGCCCACGGCCGGATGCTGCACGCGGACAACTTCGAAGCGGCGCTGCGCGAATACGTGGACATCATCGCCGACGAGGTTGGCCATGACACGCTGACCGAGGCGATGGACTGGGCCGCCGGCCAGGTTTCGGTCTACGGCAGCGAGTTCGATCAGGCGCCGGTTTCGATCCACTGACCCCGCACGTCGGCGTTGCGTTTCACCGGCCATGGCCCACACTCCGACGAGGTGGGCCATCGTTTTTTCCGCCGTGCTTTCGCGACCGGATGAAGCGGCCGGCCTCTAGATCCTTTCGCCCCCCTGCAACGGCGTGAACCGGACCGGAAGTATCCGCGTGGTGCGCGTGCCGCCGTCCGGGGTTTTCTCGATGACCATGAGGTATTGCGGCCCGTCGCGCGGGCCGAGCGGCAGGACCATGCGCCCGCCCGGCTTCAGCTGGCGCAGCAGGACGGGCGGGACATGATCGACGGCTTCCTTGATGATCATCGCATCGAACGGGGCGTGGCGCGGCGCCCCGTAGTACCCGTCCGATGCGATCACCTCGACGTTGTCGTAGCCAAGCCGTTTCAACCTCGCCGACGCTTCCAGGGCAAGGGGCGCCACCACCTCGACGCTGACGACTCGCCTGGCCAGGTTCGAGAGCACAGCGGCATGGTAGCCAGCGCCCGTGCCGGTTTCGAATACGATATCGTCGGGGGCGATCCGGGCGAGGTGGGTCATGAGGGCTACAAGATAGGGCTGCGCGATGCTCTGCTCGTCGCTCACGGGGAGCGGCGTGTCGGCATAGGCAAATTCGGCCAGCGCGTCCGGCACGAATCGATGGCGCGGAACCGCACCCATGACTTCCATGATTCGCGGATCGATTTCCGCCACACCGGTTTCGCCCGCCGCGATGGCCGCGTGGGCGCCGATCGTGCGAACCATTTCGGTCCGCTCCGCCAATCGGGGCCCCTCGTCTCCCGCCCGTTCGGCCGTGGCGTCCGCAGAAGCAGCTTGCATAACGAAAGCCGACACAACAAGTCGGGCGGCCATGCGGACGGTCCACGGCGGCACATGTCGAATCGTCGCCATGCGGCCAGCCTATCACATTTTCGAGCGCGATTCGCGCGTTTGGCACGGAATCTGCTTATTATGTGGATGCAACCCTTCCTTATGCCAACTTGGCCCCGATGTTGAATTCATCGGGGCCTTTTTTCGGCCCGTCGCCGGAGCCGGCCCTTCCGGGTTTGTGAAACAGGCCGATCGCTGGAACAGACCTAAGGAATTCGCTAAATGGTCCGAGTTGGCACGGTATTTGCTTTATTATTGGGTGCAACCCTTCCTTATGCCAACTCGGCCCCGATACCGTTGTTCAAGAACGAGTATCGGGGCCTTTTTATTCCTGATAAATCAAAACTTTATGACGTGTGTGGCGACGATTGTATACAACCTGCCCGGCTGGGGCACGTTGCAAGATGCAACAGGCTGGCCTCGCGGAATGCAACATCGGTGCATTTTAAATCCATGAAACATTTATGGTTTTGGCCGTGCGCCGGCTATCAGGGCGATTGCCGCCGATCGGGGGGCCTGATGCGGCCGGCCCACAGGCCGCGCCGTGCCTTGCGCGCATCGTCCTGATCGACGCGGTATCGTTCGACGCCCCGCGCCGCCTCGGCCCATCCACTGCGAACCAGCAACTCGTTGACGTCGCGTTCGCCGACATAGCAGGTCGCATAGGAGCTACCGTCCGGCGAGTGCTGGTCTTCGATATCGCAGGATACCCTGTGCCCGTCCGCGAGGCGGATCAGTTCGGCCCATGCGATCACGCCGCAGCGAAACCGTCGTTCGCCGGAATCGCAAGCCTCATCGGGGCCAGGCGCCGACAAACCGTAAAGTAGGATGGTCGTGTCTCCGACGCGTATCTCGTTGCCGGAGCGCACTTCCGCAGTGCCGCCAATTTCCTGGGCGGCGGCGGATCCTGTGGCAATGGCGACAGCGGCCGACAGAACCAGTGCGGATCGTGCAAGAGATTTCATGGGCGGCTCCAGGACCGGGTTGGTTTGATTCGATAATACCCGGCGCGCCGCAAAGCGAAATCACCAATATCGCCTCCGCGCCGGTTTTGTGCGCCTTGCCCATTGGGAAAGGCTAGAGTACGCTGGATTAATCGTCCTTGGGCAGACACTAAGTTCTCTCTCATGATGCGTTTTCTGCACTGTGCCGTCCTGGCCGCTGTGTTGGCCCTGGTCTGGATGCCAATCGCCGCATCGGCTGCGGACGAAGCGCCTGGACAAGTTACGACTGCCGAACTCGAGGACCTCGTCGCAACGATCGAGGATGATGGCGAGCGGCAGGTACTCGTGCAGCGGCTCAGGACGCTTATCGAACTGAAGAAGGCGGAGGCAGGCGCACAGGAGCCTGAGGACGAAACCCTGGGGACCCTGCTGGTCGACCAGCTTTCGGCGCACAGCGAGGAGCTTGGCCGGCAGCTGTCCGCCATCGCCGGCGCCGTGCTGGGCATACCGCAGATGCTTGCCGACCTGCGCGACGGCCTGTTCGATCCCGCCGTCCGTGAGCGCTGGCTGATCGCGCTGCTGTCGTTCATCGCCGTCGTTGCCGCCGGACTGGTGGCCGCCCAGCTCGTGCGCCGCCTGTTGAAACGGCCTTTGGCTTCGGTTTCCCAGCGGACTGGCGATAGCGTTCTGATCCTGGTTCCGCTGCTGTTCGCCCGCCTGGTGCTGATTCTGGTTCCGCCACTTGCGTTTGCCGGCGCCGGTTTGGCCGCGGCAAGCCTCTTCGAGGCGAGCAGCATCGCGCGACCGGTCGCGCTGTCGATAATCTATGCGGTCGCCCTTGCCGGCGCGGTAAACGCCGTGGCCCGGACGTTTCTGGCGCCGCACGCGGCGGCCACGCGTCCGCTGAACATCAGCAACGAGACCGCGGAATATCTGTACATCTGGGCGCGGCGCATCACGGATCTTGGCGTCTATGGATATTTCTCGGTCGAGATCGCCGGGTTGGTGGGGCTTCCGGTTCCCGCGCAAGCCTTCCTGATCAAACTGGTTGGCCTGTCACTGGTGCTGTTTGCGATCATGATGATCCTTCAGAACCGGCCGTCCGTCGCCGAATTCATTGGGGGTGCGAACAGGGGCCGGCTGGCGACCCTGCGGCTGCGGCTGGCGGATCTCTGGCATGTCCTGGCGATTCTCTACGTCATTCTGATCTATCTGGTCTGGGTCATCGGCGCGCCCGGCGGCTTCGCCTACATGATCCGGTCCACCATGCTCAGCGTTCTGTCGATCGCGGCAGCGCTGCTTGCGCTCAATTTCGCCATACGTAGCGTAGACCGGGCTTTCTCACTTTCCGACGAGGTCAAGGCCCGACTCCCGGGCATCGAAGCCCGGGTCAACCGTTACCTCCCGGTGCTGAAAGCGATTTTCCGCGGCTTCGCCTGGCTGGTGGCGATTCTGGCGGTTCTGCAGGCGTGGGGTGTCGACGTCCTTGTCTGGTTGAGCGAGCCCTCGGGACGGGCAGTGCTGGGGCGTATCGCCAGCATCGGCGCCATCGTACTGCTTGCCCTCGTCGGCTGGGAGGCCATTAGCGCCAGCGTCGAACGTTATCTCGCATCCGACGACGCGGCCCGGAGCCAGCGGGTCCGGACTTTGCTGCCATTGCTACGCAAGTTGGCCCTGGTCGTTCTGACCGCGGTGGTCGGACTGATGGTGCTCTCGGAATTCGGCATCAACATCGCGCCATTGCTGGCCGGCGCCGGCGTCATTGGCCTGGCGGTCGGCTTCGGCGCGCAGACGCTCGTGCGCGACATCATAACTGGCCTGTTCATCCTGATCGAGGATACGGTTTCGGTCGGCGACTTTGTGACGCTGGCCGGCCACGGGGGAACGGTCGAGGCCCTGTCGATCCGGTCGATCCGGCTGCGCGACCCGTCGGGCATAGTTTATACGATTCCGTTCAGCGACGTGACCGCCGTCATCAATTACACCCGTGAATTCTCCTATGCGGTGCTGGAAATCGGGGTTGCCTACAAAGAGGATGTGGACGCGGTGTCGCGGGTAATCGAGGCGGTGGGCGCGGAGTTGCGGCAGGACCCCGTTCTTGCGGAATCGATCCTCGAGGATCTGCAGCTGCAGGGGCTTGACCGGTTCGACGATTCCGCAGTCGTCATCAAAGCGCGGATCAAGACGGCGCCGGGGACGCAGTGGGCGGTGCGGCGCGCCTACAACCGCCTTCTCAAGCAGCGGTTCGATGCGGAGGGGATCGAGATTCCGTTCCCGCAACGGACGGTCTGGTTCGCAGAAGAGGACCCGGCGGGCACCGCGAAGGCCCGGCTGAAGGAAAGCCCATCCGATCGCCCCGGCGTGACCCCGACGAAAGACGCGCCGGACAGGGAAGCTTGACCGGTCAACCCGCCATTCTGCCGGGGCGCACCAGTTTTTCGCCAGGGAATACCAGTGTGACCCGGGTTCCGGCGCCCTTCTGACTGTCGATATCGACCCGCGCACCGATAAGCTCTGCAAGGCTGATCGACAGCGGCAGGCCGAGACCCATCCCGCCGATCGGATTGCTCATGGGATCCCCTGCCAGCTGTCCGAACCGGTCGGTCGCGAGCGGGATATCCTCCTCTGCAATGCCTATCCCGCTATCCTTGACGCCGATTCGCGCGTCGCCCTCTGCGCCTTCGGAAAGTTCGATTCGCACCTCGCCGCCTTCGGGGCTGAACTTGATCGCGTTTGATATGAGGTTCGAGAGGATCTGCCGCAGGCGATTCGGATCGGTCCGTATCGCCGGCATGCCCGAATTTCCTTCGACCCGCAACGTCACCTGGGCCTGCGCCGCGGCAGATTGGAGCGCGTGTACGATGTCCCACGCCACGGCCGCCGGATCGGCTTCCGCCTCGTTCACATCCAGTCCGCCGGATTCGATTTTAGCGATATCGAGAATGTCGTCGATAATCGCTTTCAGATGGCGGGCGCTCAGGGATATGTGCCGGGTGTATTCACTATAACGATCCAGGTCGGGCACGCCGAAGAGCCCCTCGCTGATGCCCTCGGCGAATCCGATGATCGCGTTGAGGGGCGTGCGCAGCTCATGGCTGACATTGGCCAGGAACTCGGTCTTCACGCGGCTGGCCGCCTCTGCGGCGTCCTTGGCCTCACGGAGCTCCGACTCCACCCATTTGCGGAACGTGATGTCCTGCGCCACGGTGATCACGTTGACGACGCGGTTGTCGTCATCGCGGAGTGCGGACTTGGTTGAAAGGAACGTCCGCACCATACCGCTGGAGTCGGCAATTTCCTCCTCATAGCCCGATAAGGCTCCGGCGCCGCTAAAAACCTCTGCGTTGGCGGCCTTTTCGCGTTCGCCATGTTGCGGTCCGAAGACCTCTTCGATCGGCACGCCGATTGCCTCTTCCGGTGCCTTGCCCACGAATGCGGCGAGATACTGATTGATGAAGATGAAGTTCCCGTCGCGGTCGGCGACCGAGACCATCGCCGGCACCGTGTCGGTAATCCCGCGAAGACTGTTGCGCGTGGCCTTCAGGTCCCGCCGATGCCGGCGCTCCTTTGCGGCAAGCCCGCGTTCGAGCAGGTCCGCGCGGGTCCTGAGGGTCTTGAGTTGGTCGTATGCGGCCAGGAGGTTGCGCGCCCGGAGCCCGAATTCGCCGGGATCGGGCGGGTCCGGGAGAACATCGGATACGCCGGCCTCCAGCGCCCGATACCAGATACGGCGCTCCTCGGGGTCTGCAAGCAAAATTACCGGAATATCCTCGCATTCCGGAATTTTCCGGAACCGGCGGACGGCCCGCACACAGTTCAATGCCGGCAGTGTCCGCCCGACCACGACCAGATCGGGCGGGGCGCTTGCAGCGGACTCGATTGCCGTCCCGAGAGTCGCGAACCCTTCAACGCTTACCTCCGTCGCAACGGACGCCGCCAGGCTCAACAGTTGCCGGCGCTTTTCTGGACGGTCATCGATAACGACGATTAACGGCATGTTCAGGTTGGGAACTCGTGCTCGTTGCGTTCGCCAATAACGGACTAATCAATATTACCGAATCCCTAACAAATCATGTATTTTTTTTAAAGTTGTCTGATTTACGACTAAAATGCTTTGCGCGAATGTTAGGATCAACGAGGGATTTCTGGCCGGCATTTCCGGACAATGGCACGAGTCCTTTGGTGCGGCGTTCGTTCCGGCGAACTCGTTCTCACTTGGGTTCCGGCGCGATTCATGTGGCGAGTGGATTGCTTTCGCGGCATCCTGCGGCTTGCTTCCGACACACCGGATTCGATTTCCCGGAGAAGGCGAGCGATGAAAATCAAGTGAATCGAGGCCGGCCCGCGGATGAGCCGGGCCCTTGTCCACGGCAATACGACGTACAGGGCGGGGCAGGTCGCCCCGGACAAACCCGGACGCCGGATCCGAGCGTGGACGGCTTGAGGCCGCACCGAACGGGAACGCGGCAGGAAGGACGGAGCCCGATGGCAGATGCAGCGGATGCCGACCCCAAGAACGGGAGCGGTGTCGTCAATCGGACCGGCATGCCCTTCCGGCTCGACGGGGGCGTTGCCGAACGCGCGCGGATCGGCGTCATCGTTCTGGCCTCGGACCACACGATCGAGCACGAATTCCGCCAGATCATCGATATGCCCGGGGTCGCCTTCTACGTGGCGCGAATCCGCAACGATCCGTCGATCACGCCGGAAACGCTCGCCGCCATGGAGTCCCGCATCGCGCCGACCACCGACCTGATTCTCCCCGGCATGGGGCTCGACGTGGTCGCCTATGGCTGCACTTCGGCCAGTATGGTGCTGGGTGAGCAGACCGTATTCGACCGCATCCGCGAAGCCCGGCCCGGCGTTGCCTGCACCACACCGGTCACGGCGGCATTTGCCGCGTTCAATGCGTTCGGCGCGCGCAATATCGCGGTGCTGACGCCCTACCGGGACGACGTCAACCAGCAGGTTCGCAGCTATATCGAGGCGCGTGGCTACCGCGTTTCCGTATTCGGGTCGTTCAACGAGGAGAACGACAACGTCGCCGCCCGGATCGATCTCGAATCGATTCGTTCGGCCGCCGTCGAGCTTGGCCGCGTGAGCGGCGTCGACGCCGTGTTCGTGTCCTGCACCGGCATCCGGCTGGCCACGGTCGTGCGCGAGGTCGAGGAGGAACTGGGCAAACCCGTGACGTCCAGCAATCATGCCATGGCCTGGCACAGCCTGCGGCTAGCCGGAATCTACGATCTCCAGCCGCAATTCGGCCGGCTCTTCACACTTTCGCCGCCGTAAGGTTTACTTGACGATCATGACCGAGTTTTCGGCCCGCTCCAGGATCTGGTATGCGATGTCGGTCTCGAACAGCCACCATTTGCGGCGCTTGTTGGAACGGCCGATCACGATGACCGAATATTTGGCGCCGGCCCGGACGATTTCCTCGACGGGCTGTCCGGTCTTCAGCAGCGAGTCGACGACCTCCGGACCCTCTTCCTCGATCGCCTGGCGCGTCCGCAAGAGTATGTCGGCGCCCTCCGCCTCGT
Organism: uncultured Alphaproteobacteria bacterium; assembly: GCA_947259105.1. Classification (GTDB taxonomy): domain Bacteria; phylum Pseudomonadota; class Alphaproteobacteria; order UBA8366; family JADFVY01. Next base: position 120,618 of record CAMYKU010000001.1, on the reverse strand, counting down.
TGGCGGACTCCGGAACCACCGTAATCAGGGAAATCGGGCAGTCGCAGCGACTGGCCAGGATCGCGTCCTTGCGTGCGATATCGATGGCGTTCTCGGTCCCATCCGTGCAGATCAGATGGCCGCGGCCCTGCTCCAGCTCGCGCGCGACGATCACCGAGCAGGGCGCGCGGGCGACCACCTTCTGTGCCACGGCCGGGTCCCAGATCGTCTTGATGATACTGGTCTGCCAACGTTCCGAAGCGCCGATGATCAGCAGGTCGTACCCGCCGCCCTCAGCCTCCTCGAGGATGCCGCCGACGATATCCGGCGCCACTTCCAGCTTGAGCGTGACCTTCTTGCCGTTGCTACTGGTATATACGATCGAATTGTCGCCCAGCGGGTCGCCCTGCTTGTCCACGTGCACGGTCTGCTGCGCCCAGTCATCGCTCATCAATCCCAGCTCGGTGAGGATTTCCTGCCCCTTCAAGAGATGCTTGGTGCCGGGCAGCTCCAGCCCCCACTCCAGCAGGTTCTCGCGCACCACCCGCGCTTCCAGGCCGCCGGACCGGAGTCCCTGGTCGACCGGCCGCACGAACAGCAGGCAGATGTCGGCGTCGACGCCGCCACCAAGCCGTGCGGCATAGCGCAGGCCCCTGTAGCACTCATCCGAGCCATCGATACAGACCAGGATGCGGAACCGTTTTTCGTCCGGTCGGTCCATTCCCGTGACGCCCCCCTGCGCGCTTACAGCAGCAGCGGCCAGTACATCGAGGCCGCGAACAATGTAATGATGGTCGAAATAATAACCATTTTCCAGCCCGCCCTCAAAAAATCGGTCGTCTTGAGATATCCCGACGCATAGACGATAGTGCACGCTGGCGTGCCGACAACCGTCAGATAGGCGAAGGCGGACCCAACCGCCGTCAGGAACCCGAGCACCAGCGGATCCTCGCCGGCGGCCACAGCCAGCTTCAGCACGATGGGCCCTAGCACCGCCACCGCGGCGCCATTCGACATGGTGTTGGTAACTGCCGTGGTCAGCGCCAGCACGGCGGCCCAGAGACCGAAGCCATGATCTGCGCCCAACGGCTGCAGCAAGGCCAGGAAACTCTCCGCGATCCACAGCGCAGCGCCGGTTTCCTTCATCTGTATGCCGAGCGAGATGACCGCAGCATAGAGAAGGATGACGCCCCAGTTGACGCCGTTGTTGATTTCCTCCCAGCCGACCAGCCCCACCACCAGGAATGCCGCGGCCCCGAGTATGGCAACGATACCAAGGCCGATGCTGTCGGACGCGAAGATCCAAAGTATCAAGACCACCACGAAGATGGCGATCGTCGACCAGTCCGAAATCTTCATCGAGCCCTGGTCGGCAAGCTGGGCGCGAAGGCGAACCACGGCGCGGGCGATATTCTTCTGTTTCGGCTTGAAGGTAATGAACAGGACGGCCGTGACGAAGGGCACCTGGATGAGGAACAGCGGATAGGCGAACATCATCCACCGCATATAGTCGACGGCGTATTTCCAGGTCGCCGGATCGTCGACATTGTAAAAGAACTGATGCCAGTAACCGATCATGATCGCGTTGCGCGCGCCGCCGGACGGCGTGCCGACACCGGCGATCGACGCGCCGTAACTGATCGAAAACAGCAGCACCGCCGCAAGACGGCGGACCTGCGCCGGGTCGTCCGAGGTCAGCCGGATCAACGTCACGCCGACGGGCAGCATCATGGCTGCGACCGTGTGCTCGCCGACGAATGAGGCCAGCACGCCCGAGACCAGGGTAATTCCCATGCAGACATTGGCGGTCCGCGTCCCGGTAAAGCGCACGATCAGGAAGGCCAGCCGGCGGTCGAGCTTCTGTTTGACCACCGCAACCGCGATCATCAGGGAACCCATGATGAACAGCACGGAGTCGCTCATCAGGCTGCGGGCGACATCGGACGAAGCGCGTCCAAGCAGCAGGACCTCGCCGACGACCAGCAGCAGCGCGACGGTCGGCAGCGGCACGGGCTCGGTCACGAACAGGATCGTCGCCATGACCGACATGGACAGAACGATCATCCCTTCCGGCGTCAGCCCTTCGGGCACCGGCAAGTGCAGCATGACCGCGCCCACCGCAAAGGCGATGAACAACCAGCGCCGCGCCATAAGATAGGTGAGCCACGCCCGGAAGGGTATGGTGAAAAGACCGTGCCAGCCCTTGTTCAGCGCGCCCTGCCCCGTGACAAGCGCCGAACGGGCCGTCCGGAGGAGAGTTCCGTCGGTATCGTGCTCCATGCCCGAAGAACGTCTCCTCCGCGCTAACTGGTGGTACTTACAGGAGTTGCTAATATGCGCCGGTTTTCAACGAATTGAAACTAATCTTTCTGTCGCAGTCCCGGCCCGTGCCCGCGGCACCGGCCACAGGGCCGGCGCGGATATGCGAAACCATTCGAAAAAAAGGGAAAATGGTGCCGACGCGCAGATTTGAACTGCGGACCTACTGATTACGAATCAGTTGCTCTACCGCTGAGCTACGTCGGCATGGAGCGACCGGAACATAAGGCCAAGCGTGGGTGAGTGCAAGCTATCCCGTGGCCGTATGTGTGTGCCTGCACACGCGGCCGGCCAGGGCCGGCATGCGTTATTCACGCCGGTGCCGGGGGCTTGGCGCCACCCTGTTTCGGGGGTAGGGCCGCCTTGCGTTCCGGCGGATTGCCGCGCTTCGGCGCCGACGCCGGCGCAGGCAACCGCATCGCGCGCGGCGGTAGCTGCCAGGCGAGCGAACCGAATGCATTGCAGTTGCCGCACAGCGCACTCCACGACCCGGCAACGGCGCCGCAATCGCTGCACACCCAGGCCTCGTCGGGCACGGCCGTGGTGGCCCGCGCAAGCCATTGCCGGGATGCCGCCATGTCACCGCTCTCCAGCTCCTCCAGCTCGGCCATCAGACGGCAGACGCGCGCGGTTGGCGCAGTCCCCGCGGCGCCGGCGAGATGCTTGCGCGCCTCGCCCCACAGGCGCGCCGCGAGCGACGCTTCGGCAAGCGCGATGTGGCTTTCCCGATGGTCGGGCCGGAAACTGAACAGCCGCTGGAAGCGCTTTACCCGGGCGAGTGGATCGGCATCCTCAATCAGGGCGCCATAGGCGGATGCCAGTTCGGGGGTCGGTCCCCGGGCCCATGCCTCTTCGATCAGTCGCACCGCCCGCGCAGCGCGGTCCCTGGCCCTGAACAGCCGCGCAAGAGCGAGTGTGGCGGGAACCAGCCCCGGATCCAGGTCGTGCGCTTCGCGGGCCCGGCTGAGCGCCGTATCGAGGTCCCCCTCGGCCTCGGCGAGCCGGCTGTGCTCCACCAGCACAGCGGCGCGGCGGCGGCGGGCGTTGGCAGCCGGCAGGGTCTTGCGGCGGATCGCCGTAGCGATGGTTTCGTTCGCCTCGCTCCACAGGGCGGACTCGACCTGGAGCTCGAACAACTGGTCGACGACCCACTCCGTCTCGGGGCGCAGTTTGTAGGCGCGTTCGGCGAGGAGCAGCGCTTCCGCCTTGTCGCCCCCCTTTATCGCCTGCATCAGCAGCCCGCGGACCCCAAGGAATGCGGTATCCGGGTGGTCCAGCATCGCTTCGAAATAGCGCCGGGCGGCGGTCTCCTCGCCGCCGAGCTGCGCCGCTTGCGCCGACAACAGCATGGTCAGCGGCGGTTCGTCCAGCAGGGCATCCGCCTTGCGGGCTGCCCGGCGCGCCTCCTGCACGTCGCCGGCGGCCACCGCCACCATACCCTGTGTCAGCGCCTTGTAACCGCGCTGTCGGCGGCTCATGCGGCGCGACTCCAGGAAATGCCCGGGTGCGCGGCGGATCGCGCCCCAGAACCGTGAAATCACGACCGCAACCACGATAATCACCGCCACGACGAACGCCAGGAATCCGACGGATGCATCGACCCGCCACGCGCCCCACTCGATCGCCACGCGGCCCGGGCGCCAGGCGAGTGCGACCGCCGCCGCCACGAGGACCACAATCTGCGCGAACAGGAGCATCGCGCGGGTCATTGCGTGTTGGCCCCTGCTCCGGCCGTCCCGGCCAATGGTGCGATCACCAGGCCGTAAAGCGCTTCGATTTCCCGCTCCGCCGCAAGCCGCGACTGCACCTGAGTAAGCCACCCGTCGCCTTCCGGGCCGAGGGATCCGGCCTCCTCGAAGGCAGCGGCAGCGGCGGCGAGATCGCCTCGCTCCACGGCGATCTCCGCACGACTGACCGGCGAAAGGTCCCCCTCCCCGTCGATCCTGCGGATTGTGACGAGCCCTTTCACGCTGTTCCAGACTTTGTCCAGCCAACTGTCCTGTTCCGTACCGGCCAGCGCGCGGTCGATCTGCGGCGTGATTTCCACGAAGCGGCGATGCAGCGCCAGCCGGTCCGGAATGCCGTCGTCGGCCCACGACGCGAGAGCGACCATCGCGTCACCGTCGGTTATCAGAGGATCGTCGCGGCCCAGCGCATAGAGCCTCTCCAGCGACGACCGGTATGGTCTGCCGCTGTTGAACGCCGCCTCGAGCTGTCCGATCGCAAGCGCAAGGGCGGCGATCTTCTCTCCCGTCTGAATCGGCCGGGCTTCCAGCTCGGACAGCCGCGCCTCGAGGTCGGCGACCGCCGATCCAACAGCCGAGAGCCCATTCGTGAATACCGTATCCTGCGCCCGGAAACTCTCATCGCGGGCGGCAATCGCGGATTGCAGGTCGTCAAGCCGGGCGCCGATCTTGCCAAGTTCGGGCTGCAGTTGTTCGAGCGCGGCGAGCCGCTCTTCCATGCGCGACAGACTGCCTGACACCGTCGCCAGGGATTGCGAAAAACCGGCCATTTGCGTTTCCAGATCGGCAAGCCGGCTGGCAAAGGCCTGCCCGGTCTCGCCCCCGCCGGCCTCGAGGGCGCCGATACGTCCGGCCATCGCATCGTCGCGGGTCCGGACGTCACGATCCAGCTCGCCGATAGTTTCCTCTATCTTCGCCAAATCCGCTGCAATCCTTCCGATCGCGGCGGAATCGGACCCGCCCGCACCGACCGGGAGGGTGCGGTGGATGACGGGCTCCCAGTACGGGCGGGTCAGCAGCCCGGCGGCCAGTGCAACGGCCAGAGCCACGGCCAGCCACGCCACGCCGGCACCGGATTTCCCGCCCGGCTTGCCTTTGTCGGACGGGCCCGCCGGCGGCTGTGGTTCCTTCCCTGCGGCTGGCGCTGCGGGAGCCGCTTTTTTCTCGCCAGGCCCCGGCGGCGGCGCTGCCCGGGGTTCCCTCTGTTCGCGCACTGGCTCGGGAGGCTGGGGCCTTTCCGGCGCTAAGGATGTCTCCGGCGACGCCTCCGGCATCGCCGCAGCTTTAGCTGCCGCGGGGGCCCCGGCGCCGAGATCGATTCCGTGTGCCTCGGCGGCCACGGCAATCTGCTGCCAGCGACCGGCCGGAATATGCCCGCGTTCCTTCCACCCCTGGATCGTCGTCACGGCCACGCCGAGTTTGGTTGCCATCGGCCGAATTCCGCCGAACCGCTTGATAATCTCATTGTCCGAAATCGAGGGGCGGCCGCTGGAGGGCGCTGCTTCAGTCGTCATTTCCGTCCGTTCAGTCTGTGCTCAGGTAGAATCCAGTGATGCAAGCAGTGCCGCCTGGGTCGGTTCCGCCGCGATCGTGACCCGCTTCCACGGCAGCGCCGCGGCGCGTTTCGCCACGGCCGGACTCAGGCAGTAGGCATCGATGTTCCGGCATGCGTTTTCCAATCCGACGCTTTGGGCCAGACTAACAAAGGTTGACGCAGTGCGGGGAGAGAAAAACAGTACGGCGTCGATCCGCCCGTTTTTCAAAGCGGTCTGCGTCCCGGGGCTGAAAGCTTTCGCCGTGTGCGCCTCGTAAATCGGTATACGGTCGATGACGAATCCGGCGGCGCGAAGGGCACCCGCGAGGTCGCCGGCCGTGACGGTGCCGGCAACCTGGACCAGCCGGCCGTCGAGGGGCTGGCAATGATGGATCACGTAGTTGGCCAAGGCATCGACGTCGCCGGAGGCGCTGTGCACGTTGGAAAATCCGGCCTCCCGGCATTCGCGCGCGGTCGCATCGCCCACCGCGAACACAGGCAGTTCCCGCTGATCGGAAAGCCGGGCGAACGCCCGAACGCCGTTGCTGGACGTAAACAGCAACCCCTGTACACCCGCCGTGTCGATCGCGACATCGGTCATCCGCTCGATGCTCAGCATCGGCTCATGCATGACGGCGATCCCGCGGCGGCGCAGCTCCGCTTGCAGGCTTCTCGCATCCTCCGCGGGACGGGTAATCAGCGCTCGCATTTCCAACTCTTTGCCACCGATGCGGATGGCCCCCCTAGCTAGAAAATACACCCGTGACAGTCGCTCTTATGCAAAAAAATCCACCGGCATTCGGGCCCGCAGCTCTTCGCCGAGCGCCGTTCCCAGCGCCTCCGCATCCTCCGCCGGGCCGGATCGCATCAGACGATGGCATTCGCTTCCGTCCGGCAGCGCCACGAGACCGGTGAGCGTAATCTCTGATCCCCGCAGTTCGGCAAGCCCGCCGATCGGGGTGTGGCAAGAACCGTCCAGCGCCGCCAGCATCGCGCGCTCGGCCGATATCCGGATTGCGGTCGGGTGGTGGTTGAGCGCCGCAACGGCCTCCTCGACCGGTGTGTCGCCCTTGCGGATCTCGATGCCGACCGCACCCTGCGCCACCGCGGGAAGGATGACATCCGTCTCGATATAGCCGGTGGCGACATCCGCATTGCCGAGCCGCTTGAGCCCGGCGAGCGCCAGCAACGTTGCGTCGACGACACCCTCCGCCAGCTTGCGCAGCCGGGTCTGCACGTTGCCGCGCAGCGTCTCGACCCGCAGGTCCGGCCGGCGGTGCAGGATCTGCGCCTGGCGCCGCAGCGACGACGTGCCGATCACCGCGCCGGCCGCAAGTTCGTCCAGCGATTTCGCCTTGCCGCTGATGAACACGTCCCGCGGGTCTTCCCGCTCCAGCAGCGCGGCGATCGCGGTGCCGTCCGGCAGCCAGGTTTCGACGTCCTTCATCGAATGGACGGCAAGATCGATGCGCCCGTCGAGAAGCGCCTCCTGGATTTCCTTGGTGAACAGTCCCTTGCCGCCGACCTCGGACAGGCGGCGGTCCTGCACCGCGTCACCGGTCGTATTGATGACCACGATTTCCGCCCTAATACCAGCGTGCAGGGCATGGAGACGGTCGCGGACCTCGTGCGCCTGCGCAAGCGCGAGGGGCGAGCCGCGTGTGCCAACCTTTAGGGTGGAAACAGGAGGCTTTTTCATGGCAGCAGTGTGTACCCGTTCGCTCCGACATAAGGAAGTGGTTTTGCGGCTATCGTTGCAGTTCATGCCGACAACCGGTAAATGCAGGACATGATCGTGTTGGGTATCGAGACCTCCTGCGACGAAACGGCGGCGGCAGTTGTCGCCGGCGACAGGCGGATCCTGTCCGATATCGTGCTCTCGCAGATCGAGGAACACCGGCCCTACCAGGGCGTGGTGCCGGAGATCGCCGCGCGCAGCCACCTCGACCATATCGACCGGCTGATCGCTCAGGCGCTGAAGGATGCACGATGCGGCTGGGAGGACCTGAACGGTATCGCGGCCACCGCCGGACCGGGGCTGATCGGGGGCGTGCTGGTCGGGCTGACCACCGCCAAGGCGATTGCGCTGGTCCGGGGCCTGCCGCTGGTCGCCGTGAATCATCTCGAAGGCCACGCGCTGACCGCCCGCCTCACCGACGGCATCGATTTTCCCTATCTGCTGCTGCTGGTATCCGGCGGACACTGCCAGCTTCTGGCCGTGGAAGGCGTCGGACTCTACCGCCGATACGGTGGTACCGTGGATGACGCGGTCGGCGAGGCCTTCGACAAGACCGCCGCGCTGCTGCGGCTCGACTACCCGGGCGGCCCGGCGGTCGAGGCCGCCGCGCTTCATGGCGATCCGAAGCGGTTCACCCTGCCCCGCCCGATGGCCGGGCGGCCCGGGTGCGACTTCTCGTTTTCCGGTCTGAAAACCGCGGTGCGGCATGCGGTGGCGGCACTGCCCGGTGGCGAGGCGGACCCGGAAAGCGCCGCCGATCTGGCGGCCGCGTTCCAGGCGGCGGTGGCGGACGTGCTGGCCGACCGCGCGATCCATGCGATCGCACGGTTTCGCGAGGAATTCCCGGCCGGCGACCGTTTCGTCGTCGCCGGCGGGGTCGCGGCCAATACCCGGATCCGCGAGGTGCTGGCCGGCGCCGTCGCCGCGCAGGGCATGCAGTTCGTTGCGCCGCCCGCGACGCTGTGCACCGATAACGCCGCGATGATCGCCTGGGCCGGGCTGGAACGGTTGCGCCTGGGGCTGACCGACAGCCTTGAGTTCGCGGCGCGGCCGCGCTGGCCGCTCGATGAATTGCCGGCGCAGCCAGGGGATGCGCCATGAGCCGGATCGCCGTGATCGGGGCCGGCGCGTTCGGCACGTCGCTGGCGTGTGTCGCGCGGCGCGCCGGATCGGACGCCATCGTCTGGGCCCGTGACGCGGCGATCGCAGACTCCATCAATGCCGGCCGCGGCAATCCGGTCTACCTGCCGGACATCAGGCTCGAGCCGGGTATCGCCGCCACCGCCGACATGGCGCAGGCCCTGAAAGGGGCCGATGCGGTGCTGCTGGTGGTTCCCGCACAATTCCTTCGCGCCGCCGCCGAGAACCTGGCGCCGCATCTCCCCGCGGGCGCCCCGGTCGTGCTGTGCGCCAAGGGGATCGAGCGCGGCACCTGCGCGCTGATGACCGATATCGTCGCCGAGACGTTGCCGGAGGCGCCGGTCGCCGTGCTCTCCGGCCCCACCTTCGCGAAGGAAGTGGCGCTCGGCCTGCCGACGGCGGTGACGCTCGCGGCGTCCGATACCGCGCTTGGCGAGAAACTTATCGGGATGATCGGATCGAAGGCTTTCCGGCCGTATCTTTCCGACGACCCGGCCGGCGCGGAGATCGGCGGCGCGGTCAAGAACGTCATCGCCATCGCCTGCGGCATCATGGTGGGGCGTGGCCTCGGTGACAATGCGCGCGCAGCGACCATGACGCGTGGTCTTGCCGAGGTGGTGCGGCTGGGCCGCGCGATGGGCGCGCACGGCGAGACCCTCATGGGGCTGTCGGGCATCGGCGATCTGTCGCTGACCTGCAGCGGCATGCTGTCGCGCAACCTGACGCTCGGCGTGGCATTGGGCGAGGGGCGGTCGCTGGAGGACATTCTCGGCGAACGGCGCAGCGTGACCGAAGGCGTGGCGACCGCGGGATCCGTGGTGGAGCTTGCGCAGCGGCGCAACGTCGACATGCCGATCTCACAGGCCGTCAACAGGATCCTCTCCGAAGGCGCCGGTATCGACGCCACGATCGCAGAGGTACTGGCCCGGCCGTTCCGGCCGGAATTCCCGGGGGATTAGCCCGATCGGCGAGGTGTCTTGGCCGGCGGCTCATGGCCGTAATCAGGAAAACGGCCGGTCGCTAGAAATCGCTGCAGCGCCCCGCCTTTTCCCAGTCGCCGTAGCGGGTCGGCTCCAGCCCCCCGGGGCCGCCGGTCTCTTGCGGCGTCTCGCCGCGCGCGACGGCCGCCGCGCGGGCCTTGCGCCCCGCCGCCTCGGCAATCCGCTCCGCCTTGCGCCGCGCATCGACGCCCTTGACCTCGTCGTCCGATGCGCCGTCGGCGGCGGTGTGATCGTCTTTGTGCCGATCGGTCATGATGACAGATATGCCCCGGATCGCGGTGTTTGCCAAGTCTTGAAGGGACCCGAGCCACCCCCAATCTAAGCGATGTAGACAATAGGAGACAACCAACGGTGAATTATCTGCGGACCGGCGTGCTTCTCGCGGCCTTGACGGCCCTGTTCATGGGGATCGGGTTCCTGCTGGGCGGCGAGGGCGGCATGATCATCGCGCTTCTCGTCGCGGCGGGCATGAACCTGTTCGCCTGGTGGGGTTCGGACAGGATGGTGCTGCGCATTTACCGCGCGCAGCCGGTCGGCAAGGGCCATTCCCTGCATGGCATCGTCGAGACCCTGTCGCGCAACGCCGGGCTGCCGGTGCCCAAGGTTTATATCATCGAAAACGACCAGCCGAACGCCTTCGCCACCGGCCGCAACCCGCAGAACGCCTCGGTCGCGGCCACCACGGGCTTGTTGCGCATGCTGACGGCGACCGAAGTCTCGGGCGTGATGGCCCATGAGCTGGCGCATGTGAGGAATCGCGATACGCTGATCATGACGATCACCGCGACCTTCGCCGGCGCCATATCGATGCTGGCGAATTTCGCGTTATTCTTCCGCGGCGGCCGCAACAATCCGCTGGGCTTTGTCGGCGTCCTCCTGGTCATGATCCTCGCCCCGTTGGCCGCGGCGCTGGTCCAGATGGCGATCAGCCGCACGAGAGAATACGAGGCCGACCGCATCGGCGCGGAGATCTGCGGCCATCCGCTTTGGCTCGCCGGGGCGCTGCGCAAGATGGCCCATGGCGCCGCCGCGATCGACAACCCGCAGGCCGAGGACAACCCGGCCACGGCGCACATGTTCATCGTCAACCCGTTGCACGCCCACAGGATCGACGGGCTGTTCTCGACCCACCCGCCGATCGGCGAACGCATCCAGCGCCTGCGGGAGATGGCGGGAGAAACCGCGCCGCAAACCCGGGGTCCGTGGGACTGACCGTCCCCGTTCGCGGGTTGGACCCGGCGCTGTTTTGCCGTAAACCCGGCCCATGACCGACGCCCGCGCCATAGCGCTCGACCTGCTGCAGGACGTGCTGCGCCGCCGCCGGGCGTTGGACGAGGCGCTGGAGGCGAACATTGACCTCGCCCGGCTCGAGCCGCGCGATCGCGCCTTCGCCCGGCTGCTGTCGGCGACCGTGCTGCGCCGGCTCGGCCAGATCGACGCCGCCATCGACGCGCGGCTGGAACGGCCCCTGCCGGCGAAGCGGGAAATCGTGCGCGACATTCTCCGCCTCGGCATCGCCCAGATCGCCTTCCTTGAATTGGCACCGCACGCCGCGGTCGATACCTCGGTAGCGCTCGCCCGGGCGCGCGGCCAGGCGGGCCTGACGGGGCTGGTGAACGCGCTGCTGCGGCGCGTCGCCGAAGCGGGGCCGCTGCCCGCCGACGACCCGGAGCATTTGAACGTGCCGGGCTGGCTGTGGCGGAGCTGGGTGGCCGCATTCGGTATCGAAACCGCCGGCGCCGTTGCCCGCGCCAACCTCGCGGAGGCGCCGCTCGACATTACAATAAAGGATCCGGAGTCAGCCGCGCACTGGGCCGCGGCGCTGGACGCCGAGATCCTGCCGACCGGGAGCCTCAGGCGGCGCGCCGGCGGCGACCCGGCCACCCTGCCCGGATTCGCAGAGGGCAGCTGGTGGGTGCAGGACGCCGCGGCCGCCCTGCCGACGCGGCTGCTGGGCGATGTGGCGGGACTGCGGGTCGCCGATCTGTGCGCCGCGCCGGGCGGCAAGACGCTACAGCTGGCGGCCGCGGGCGCGAACGTGGCGGCCGTCGACATCTCGGAAAAGCGGCTGGGCCGCCTGCGCCGGAACCTGGAGCGGGTAGGCCTCGGCGCGGAAACGGTGGCCGCGGATGCCGCCGCCTGGACGCCGCCCGAGCCCCTCGATGCGGTCCTGCTGGATGCACCCTGCACGGCCACCGGCACGTTGCGCCGGCACCCCGACATCGCCTGGAACAAGGGCCCGGAAGACGTCGGCCGCCTGGCCGCGGTTCAGGACCGGCTGCTGAAGGCCGCACTGCAAATCGTCAGGCCCGGGGGCACGGTCGTTTACGCGACCTGCTCGCTGCAGCCCGAAGAGTGCGGGGAGCGGATTGCTGCGCTCGCCGCAGGCGGCACGGCGTTCGAAATCGATCCGGTCGGGCCGCACGGGATTCCCGGCCTCGGCGATGCCATCACCTCCGACGGGGCGCTGCGGACGTTACCATGCCACTGGGCCGAACGGGGCGGCATCGACGGGTTCTATGCGGTCCGGCTGCGCCGGGCCGGATAGCGGCCGGCGTCGCTCTTCGTTGCTTGCGCGGCCGCGGGAAAGGCTCTAGGACAAAGCGATGCAACAGCCAATCCGAATCGCCCCCTCGATACTGTCCGCCGACTTCGCGAATCTGGGCGCGGAAGTGCGCGCGATCGACGCGGCGGGGGCCGACTATATCCATGTTGACGTGATGGACGGCCATTTCGTGCCCAACATCACGATCGGCCCCGGCGTCGTGAAGGCGCTTCGCCCGCATAGCGACAAGGTCTTCGACGTGCATCTGATGATCGCGCCCGTCGACCCGTATATCGAGGCCTTCGCCGAGGCCGGCGCCGATATCATCACCGTGCATGCGGAAGCGACGCCGCACGTCCACCGCACGCTGCAACTGATCCGCAGCCTGGGCAAGAGGGCCGGGTTGTCGCTGAATCCGTCAACGCCGGTTGCGGCGGTCGACTACCTGATCGGCGATCTCGACCTGTTGCTGGTGATGAGCGTCAATCCGGGGTTCGGCGGCCAGGCCTTTATCGAATCGCAGCTCGACAAGGTCGCCGAGCTACGCCGGCGGATCGACGATACGGGGCATAGCATCGACCTGCAGATCGATGGCGGCATCAATTTCGAGACCGCGCCGCGCGCCGTGACCGCCGGCGCGGATGTTCTGGTCGCCGGAACCGCCACCTTCACCGGCGGACCGGACGCCTATCGAACCAATATCCAGCGCCTGCGCGGCAACGCGTAACGGGATGGCCGGGTTGCCGGCGCAATTGCAAATCAAGCTGCTGGACCTGACCCGCCGGGCGGCGCAACGCCTGTTCGCGCTGCCGGGCTACCGGCTGTCCCTGATCGGCCGCACGCCGGCCTCGATGATCTCGACCCCGGCGGATCTGTGGGCCGGCGATGCGAATCGCGGTACGGCGCTGATCGCCGGGAGTTTCGTCTTTGCCGGCGTCGCCCGGGGACGGGACGGCGATATCTGGGCGCCGGAAGGGGTCCCGGCGGAATGGCTCGCCGCGATGCACGGTTTCGGCTGGCTGCGCGATCTGAGGGCGCTGGGCGGAGACGAAGCCCGCCAAACGGCGCGACGCCTTGTGGCCGACTGGATTGTGCACCACCGCGCCTGGTCGCTGCCGGCCTGGCGCAGTGACGTGCTGGCGGCGCGGCTCACCGCCTGGCTGTCCCATTACGACACGTTCTTCGCCAGCGGCGAGGACGATTTCCGGCGGCGGGTCGTCGCATCGATTGCCCGGCAGATCAGGCACCTGGACCGCGCAATGCGGCTCGAGACGCACGGCGCGACTCGGATCACGGCGCTCAAGGGCCGGATCCTGGCCAGTCTCTGCCTCGAAGGAAACACCTCCCTGGACCGCGGTCTGCGGCGGCTGGACCGCGAACTGGACCGCCAGGTGCTGGCCGACGGGGGCCATGTGGCGCGCAGCCCGCACCGCCTGCTGACGGTGTTGCAGGATTTGCTGGAAGTCCGGGCGGCGCTGGCGGGCGCGCAGCAGGAGGTCCCGGGAACGCTGCAGGCGGCGATCGACCGAATGGGGCCGATGCTGCGGTACCTGCGCCATGGCGACGGCGGACTCGCCGGCTTCAACGGTGCGGGTCTGGAGGATCCGGCCCTGGTCGAGGCCGTGGCCGAGCAGGCCAGCCCGCGCGGAAAGGCCGCCGTGCGCGCGCCGGCCATGGGTTTCGAGCGGCTGTCGGCCGGACCGCTGACCGTCCTTGCCGACAGCGGCGCACCGCCGTCGCCGCCCTGGGACGACGGTGCGCATGCCGGCACGCTGAGCCTCGAGATCAGCGCGGGGCCCGAACGCTTGATCGTCAATTGCGGCGCCGCACCGTCGGACGGGCGCCGCTGGCTGGACGCCCAGCGCGCGACCGCCGCGCATTCGACCGTCGTCGTCGGCGACAGGAACTCGAGCGAACTTCTGGAGGGCGGCCGAATCGGAAAACGCCGCGCCGCAACGACCGCCGAGCGCGATACGGACGACGGTGCAATCCTGCTCTCGATGAGTCACGAGGGCTACGCGCGCCCGGACGGGATCGTACACCGGCGGCGGCTGTTCCTGTCCGCGGACGGCGAGGACCTGCGCGGTGAAGACATCCTGTCGGGTCGTGCGGGTATCCCATTCGCCCTGCGCTTCCACCTGCATCCGTCGGTCCGGGCAAACCTGCTGCAGAGCGGCCGGGCGGCGCTGCTGAAGCCGCCCAGGGGCGGCGTCTGGCGGCTGCGCGCAAGCGCACCGATGGAACTGGCCGAGAGCATCCATTTCGAGATCGCGCCCGAACCCAGACGGACCAGCCAGATCGTCATCAAGGGCACTACCGGCCCCGAGTCGAATACGGTGAAGTGGGCGCTGCACCGCGAAGGCCGCCGCGACTGATCGACGCGGGCGGACCCCTTGCGCCGCGACGGAGCACGATCTAAGAAACCGGTCCCGCATACGCACCGGACCGCCACGGGGAACCGCCATGACCGACAACAAGATCACCCGCGCCCTGATCTCCGTCTCGGACAAGTCCGGGCTCGTCGAGTTCGCCCGGTTCCTCTCCGAAAGCAACGTCGCCATCCTCTCGACGGGCGGCTCGGCGAAAATGCTGCGGGAGGCGAATATCCCCGTGACCGAGGTGTCCGACCACACGGGATTCCCGGAAATCATGGACGGACGGGTCAAGACCCTGCACCCGGTGATCCATGGCGGCCTGCTGGCCCGCCGCGACGACGAAAAGCATCAGCAGGCCATGTCGGCACACGATATCGCGCCCATCGATCTCCTTGTAGTGAACCTCTATCCCTTCGAGGAGACGGTCGCGCGCGGCGCCGATTTCGAAACCTGCATCGAGAATATCGACATCGGCGGGCCGGCCCTGATTCGTGGCGCCGCGAAGAACCACGCGTTCGTGACCGTGGTCACCGGGCCCGGGGATTACGAGGCGGTGCGGCGGGAGATGGCGGCCAACGACGGCGGAACCACGGCCGATCTGCGCCGCCGCCTCGCGGCCAAGGCATACGCCCGCACCGGAAGCTACGACGCCGCGATCGCCGGCTGGTTCGGCCGGGAGCTGGGGGAAGACCTGCCCGAGTGGATGGCGGCCGGGGGCCAGATGAAACAGATCCTGCGCTATGGCGAGAACCCGCACCAGAAGGCTGCGTTTTATGTCGGCGGCGCGGCGCGGCCGGGGCTAGCCAGCGCCGCGCAGGTCCAGGGCAAGGAGCTGAGTTTCAACAATTTGAATGACACCGACGCGGCGTTCGAGCTGGTCGCCGAGTTCGATCACCCGGCCATCGCCATCATCAAGCACGCCAATCCCGCGGGCGTGGCCGAGGCCGACGGCCTCGCCGCGGCATACCGCCAAGCGCTGGCCTGCGATCCGGTCAGCGCCTTCGGCGGCATTATCGCCGCCAACCGGGTGCTGGACGGCGAAACCGCGACGCAGATCGCCGAGCTGTTCGCCGAGGTGGTGATCGCCCCGGGCGCAACCAACGAGGCGAAGGAAATCCTCGCGGCCAGGAAGGCGCTGCGGGTGCTGCTGACCGAAGGCACGCCGGACCCGCTGGAATCCGGCCTGACGCTGCGCTCGCTGGCCGGCGGCTACCTCGTGCAGACCCGGGACACCGGGCGCGTGTCCGAGCGCGACCTCAAGACGGTGACCAAACACCGCCCGACGCCGGACGAGGTGCGCGATATGCTGTTCGGCATGAAGGTCTGCAAGCACGTCAAGTCCAACGCCATCGTCTTCGCCCGCGACAGCGCGACCGTCGGCGTCGGGGCGGGCCAGATGAGCCGAGTCGATTCGGTGCGGATCGCGGCCCACAAGGCGGGAGAACATGCCGGCACGAAGGGATCGGTCGTCGCCTCCGACGCATTCTTCCCGTTCCCCGACGGGCTGCTGGCCGCGATCGAGGCCGGCGCCACCGCCGCGATTCAGCCGGGCGGCTCGGTGCGCGACGAGGAGATTGTCGCGGTGGCCGACAAGGCGGGCATCGCCATGGTTTTTACCGGCATGCGCCACTTCCGGCACTGAGGTGAATTACTAACGGCCCCGCAACAGATCGCGCCAGCCGGCGCGCGACTTCAGGCCGTCGTGGTGGAAATAGACGAGCTGCGCGATGGCGCGCATCGGCGGCGCGCCGAGAGTCCAGTCGTAGAACCAGTTGGGCGGATCGCGGTCGAGGGCGCGGCGGAGCAGCGCCTTCCAGCGGTAGCGCGGATACTCGCGGGCCAGGGCCCGTCCCGGATCGGGGCCGCCATCCAGCAGATGGTCGCCGATCACCTGCCCGGCCCGCTTGCCGTAACGAAAGGCCGGGTGGATGCCGCCGGCCGTCAGCGGCGAGACAAGCCCCGCCGCGTCGCCCATGAGCAGGACGTTCTTCGCTGCCACCGGCCGGACTCTGCCGCCCACCGGGATCGGTCCGCTGCGCCGTTCGACGAGCCGGGCCTGCGAGAAATCGAACACGCCGCGGAGTTTCTCGGCGAGGCCGTCGGCCGAGGGCTTCTCGCCGAGCCGGCCGGCGAGGCCGATCTGGGTGACGCCGACGCCCGGCACGGCCCAGCCGATATAGCCCGGCGACAGTTCGGTATCGAGGAAGCAATGGAGCCGGTCCGGGTCCACACCTCCGATGCCGACATATTCGGACTCGACCCCCACCAGCATCCGCCGGTTCACGCCGAGGCCGAAGCAGCGCGCCACCGCGGACCGCGCGCCGTCGGCGCCGACCAGATAGCGCGTGCGCATCGCGGGGCTGTCGAGGACGATTCCGCCATCCTCATGGCGCGCGCGCTCGAAGGCGGCGCCGAACAAGAGCGTGGCGCCGGCCCGTTCCGCCTCGTCCGCGAGCCAGCGCAATACGCCGGCAGTGTCGGTGGCGAGGAAATAATACCCCGGCGACTCGAGGTCGATCTGCCGCAGGCCCGGCGCATACAGCCGTACGCCGCGAATCGCGCGGGTGAGGCGCGCCGGGATGTGCAGTTCCTCGGCCGCCTCCTTGACCACGATACCGGTGGTGTGGAGCTGGACCCCGGGTTCGGGTTTCTTTTCGACGACCGCGACCTTGAGGCCACGATCCGCCGCGACGCGCGCGCAGACCAGCCCGGCGAATCCGGCCCCAATGATTACGAGATCGTAACGATCCGTCAATGCCGGGGCTCCCGGACGGGCAGCAGCAGTACGAGGCCGATCGCCAGGAACACCAGGATGGTCGCCATGCCGGCGCGCTGACTGTCGAAGAGCTGGGTGGCGAAGCCGAAGGCGAGCGGCCCCAGGAAGGCCGTGGCCTTGCCGGACAGCGCATACAGGCCGAACATTTCGGTGCGCATGACCGGGGGCGCGAGCCGCGCCATCATCGACCGGCTGGCCGCCTGCGCCGGTCCGACGAAGACGCCCAGCGCCATGCCAATTACCCAGAACGCGGTCTTGCCGGTGACCAGCAGGGCCGCGCCGCCGAGCGCGATCAGCGCGACCAGGGCGACCACGATCACCGGTTTGGCGCCGAGACGGTCATCCGCCCAGGCGAAGGCGAACGCGCCGAGCCCCGCGGTCACGTTGAGGGCGATGCCGAACTGCACCACTTCGCCGAATGTCATGCCGAAGGTTCCCGCAGCATAAATTCCGCCCACCGCGAACAGCGTTGCGAGACCATCCGCGTAGAACATACGGGCCACAAGAAACCGCAGGATTGGGGCATAATTGCGGATCTCGAGCAGGGTTTCTCGGAGTGCCGCGAAACCTTCTCGAACGGCGTGGTGGACACCGAGCCTGGTGGCCGGCCGGTCCGGTGTGAACAGGAACAGCGGCACGGCGAACAGCGCGAACCAGGCGGCGGCCAGCAGCGTGACCGCGCGGACATGGCCCGCCGCCTCGGTCGTCACGCCGAACAGCGGCGTTTCCGTCTGCACGAACCCGAACAGCGCGATCACGAGACAGACCAGCCCGCCTGCATAGCCGAGCCCCCAGCCCCAGCCGGAGACGCGCCCGACCCGGCCGGGGCCGACCAGATCCGGCAGCATCGCATTATAGAACACCATGCCGAACTCGAAGGCGACGCTGGACAGCGCGACGAACACCAGCGCCCACATCGCATCGGCCGGATCCGGCCTGGTGAACCACAGCAATGCGGTGGTCAGTACACCCACCACGGTAAACGCGGCCAGCCACGGTTTGCGGCGACCGCCCTGGTCTGCGATGGCGCCGAGCACCGGACCGAGCACGGCGACGGCAAACCCGGCCGCGCCGATCGCATAGCCCCAGGCGGCGGTTCCGGCTTCGGGCGTGACCGCCACCGCCTTGGTGAAATAGGCGCCGAATACGAATGTGACGATGACCGTGGGGTAGGCCGAATTGGCCCAGTCGTACAGGCACCAGGAGAAGATCGCCTTCCTGTCCGCCATGGTTTCGTTGTTCCCTCTTCACCGGAAAGTAACCAGATACCCCTAACATGCGCGCCGACCGCGTAGAAACCGTTTCCTTGAGACGATCTGAGGGTGAGACGATGCTGTACACCACGACGGACAGTGTTCAGGGCCGCGAGATCGCCGATTATCTCGGCGTCGTGACCGGGCAGGCGATCTATGGCGCCAACGTTTTCCGCGACTTTCTGGCCGGGGTGCGCGACGTCGTCGGCGGCCGTGCCGGCGCCTACGAATCGGTCCTGAAGGAGGGCGCCGCGCAGGCCATGGCCGACATGCGGATGCACGCCGAGGACATGGGCGCCAACGCGATCCTCGCGATCAGCATCGACTACGAGGCGGTCGGCAAGGACGCCTCGATGCTGATGGTCGCGATCACCGGAACGGCTGTGCGGATCGTGTAAGCGAAGGGCCGAGACCCGGCGTCAAGGCTCGACGGACTGCGAAACCGTCGGCAGGGAAAACCCCGCGCTGACGATCTCCGTCGCTGGCATGGCGGTGATATCGAAGCAGGCGGTTTACTGTCAGAAACGGGCCTCAGGGCCGTGCGAAGCCGTATTTTTCGGCGTTCCTGCGGATGGTCGGATAATCCGGCTGCAACTCGTAGCCTTTCGATAATTCGCCGCGGCCAGGGGGGTTTTTCCCCATGCCTCGTACAGCTGGCCACGAGTCAGCCACACGATCCCGTTGTTCGGGGCAAGCTTTACCGCCTCATTGCAGTCCTCAAGGGCACATTCGAAATCCTTCTTGTAGCGGTAGCTGTCGCATCGATTGTTGTAGGCGGCTACGTTTCCTGGGTCGAGGTTGATTGCCCTGTCAGTGTCGGCAATCGACAGATCATATTCGCCAGTTTCATTGTGGATTGCCGCCCTGCTGCTATAGGCGTGAGCATATTCGGGATCGTTGCAAATCACCTCGGAAAAGCTAGCGAGTGCTGCGTCGAAATCACGGAGCCGAAAATGAGCTGATCCGCGAACACTCAACGTTTCGGAGAGTCGCCGGCCGGATAGGCTTCCTGTGTCGATCGCCTTGTTCAGCAGGTCGATCGCCGACTCATAGTCAGCCGCGCGATACGCGCTGAACCCCTCCTTTACCATCCGCTCGGCGCTCCCGGCGGCCGCAGCCAACGGGAAGGTCAGGCAAAAAACGAAAGCGAGCAGCCTGTACATGGATTGCGTGCTTGTCCGGTCGGTTTGCGAGGGGGCGGCCAGATCTTGGTTGGTCGAATATACCTGCGACGATACCGCGAAAACCTTTCGACGGCCTTAATCGCGCACACCCTCATCCCACCGCCAGCGCGCGCAGTTCGCGGTTGGCGACGGCCAGCATGGCGAGGTCGGGTGTCGGCGCGGACTGGATTTCGCCGAGCAGCGCCTCTATTCGGTCCGTCAGCTCGGCGCGCTCCGCCGCCCAGGCCTCGACGGCGGCGGCCCCGGTCTTGCCGGATTTCAGAGCGGCCGCGGTCAGATCGTACTGGTGGCTCCACATGTCGTCGATGACAGCGGCCAGCGCCAGGCGCTGCCATTGCGTATCGGCGGACATCGCGCCGGCGGCACGGCGCAGCCAGTCGAGGCGGAAGCGGTCGCCGATCAGGAAGTAGGCGGCGCCCGCGTCCTCGACGCCCTGCTGCACGGCGCCGGCGATGCGGACGATATCGGGCGCCGAGGACAACGCCTTCAGCCGACCGATCCGCGCCGCCAGATCGCCGGGAACGCCCGGCTGCGCATAGCGCTTGGCGCGCTCGCGGGTATCCTGCCGCTGGTCGGGGGCGAGAATGTCGTCCAGTACGGTCGAAAGACGCTGCACGCCTTCGTGGAATTCGGCGATCAGGGCGGTGATGTCCAGCGGGTGCGCGCAGTTGCGCAGGAACCACGGCGTGGTGCGCCACAGCGTACGCACCGTCTGCAGCAGCATCCTTGTCTGCGATGCCGCCGGGGCGGCGGTATCGAGCGCCTCGATCTCGTGCCACAGCGACCGCAGATCGAACACCTCGCGCGAAATCGTATAGGCGCGGACGATCGCCGGCACGCCCATCGCGGTCTTGAGGTGCATTTCATTGATGAAACCGGGCCCGGTGCGGTTGACGATCGAGTTGGTCAGTCCGGTGGCGACGATCTCGCGCCGCAGCCGGTGGCGGGCGATGGCCTCGGCGTATTTGTTCTGAACGGGATGCGGGAAGTAGCGGGCCAGATCCGCCCCGAGGAGCGGATCGTCGGGCAGATTCGAGGCCAGCAGCTCGTCATAGGTCGCGATCTTGGCGTAGGCCAGCAGCACCGAAAGTTCGGGCCGGGTCAGCGGGCGGCCCTCGGCCTGCCGTTCGGCGAAGGACTCCTCGTCCGGCAGGAACTCGATCTCCCGGTTGAGCCGGCCGGCGCGCTCCAGCGCACGAATCAGGCGCAGTTGCTCGTCCATGCGGGCGGCGGCCTGGTAATGCACCACGGACAGCGACTGGGTCTGCTGATAGTTGTTGCGCAGCACCAGCGCCGCGACCTCGTCGGTCATCTCGCCGAGCAGCTTGTCGCGCTGTTTGCGGGTGATCTTCCTGCGGGCGATCAGGTCGCCCATCAGGATCTTGATATTGACCTCGTGGTCGGAGGTGTCGACGCCGGCCGAGTTGTCGATCGCGTCGGTGTTGATGCGCCCGCCCCGGAGGCCGAACTCGACACGTCCCAGCTGCGTGACGCCGAGATTGGCGCCCTCGCCGATCACCTTGCACCGCAGCTCGTCGGCATCGACGCGGAGCGCGTCGTTGGCGCGGTCGCCGACCGCGGCGTCGGTTTCGCGCGAGGATTTGACGTAGGTGCCGATGCCGCCGAACCAGAGCAGGTCGGCCTCCGCCCTGAGCATCGCCTGGATCAGTTCGGCCGGCGTCAGGCTGTCCGCTTCGATGGCGAACAGCGCTTTCATCCGCGCCGAAACCCGGATCGCCTTGGCGCGCCGCTCGAAGACGCCGCCGCCCTTGGAAATGAGCCCCGTGTCGTAGTCGGCCCAGCTGCTGCGCGGCATCTCGAACAGCCGCTTGCGCTCGGCGAAGCTCGCCTTCGGGTCCGGGTCGGGATCGACGAAGACGTGCAGATGATTGAAGGCGCCGATCAGGCGGATTTGGTCGCTCAGCAGCATGCCGTTGCCGAACACGTCGCCGGCCATGTCGCCGACGCCGACGACCGTGAAATCCTGGCTCTGCGTGTCGTGGTCCATTTCCCGGAAATGGCGCTTCACTGATTCCCAGGCGCCGCGCGCGGTGATGCCCATCTTCTTGTGGTCGTATCCCGCCGAGCCGCCGGAGGCGAAGGCATCGTCCAGCCAGAACTTGTAGCCCCGGGCGATACCGTTGGCGATGTCCGAGAACGTCGCGGTGCCCTTGTCGGCGGCGACCACCAGATAGGGATCGTCGCCATCCTTGCGCAGGACATCCGGCGGCGCGACGACATCGTCGCCGACGCGGTTGTCGGTCAGGTCGAGCAGGCCCGATATCAAGATGCTGTAACAGGCGATGCCTTCGGCCGTGAGCGCCTCGCGATCGCCTGCCGGGGGAAGCTGCTTGCAGACGAAGCCGCCCTTCGAGCCGACCGGCACGATCACCGCGTTCTTGACCTGTTGCGCCTTGACGAGGCCGAGGATCTCTGTCCGGAAATCCTCGCGCCGGTCCGACCAGCGCAGACCGCCGCGGGCCACGGGGCCGAACCGCAGATGCACGCCCTCGACCCGCGGGCTGTAGACGAAAATCTCCCGGAACGGCCGTGGCTGGGGCAATTCGTCGATCCGCCCGGCGTCGAATTTCAGCGCCAGATGCGGCTTCGGCAGGCCGTCCGGCCCGGTCTGGAAATAGTTGGTGCGCGCCGTCGCGCCGATGATGTTGAGGAACCGGCGGATGATCCTGTCTTCATCGAGGCTTTCCACCGATTCGAGGCGGTCGTATACGTCGCGCAGCAGGTCGGCCGTCAGCTTGTCGGCATCGCCGCGGAAGTCGGGCTTGAAGCGGACCTCGAAGAGCTCCGCCAGAAGGCGCGTTATGGCGCCGTTCCGGGCCAGGGTCTCCTCCATGTAGGCCTGGCTGAACGGGATGCCGGTCTGGCGCAGATACTTGCTGTAGGCCCGCAGGATCACAACCTCGCGCCACTCCAGCCGCGCCGAGATGACGAGCCTGTTGAAGCCGTCGTTCTCAACCTCGCCCCGCCAGATGCGTGCGAAGCTGTCATGGAAGAGCTCGCGCACCGCATCGAAGTCGATCGCGGTTCCGTCCCGCGACACCAGCGAGAAGTCGTGCAGCCATACGGTTTTCCCGGCATCCGCCGGGTTGACCTCGTACGGCCGCTCGCCCAGGACCTTGAGGCCCATGTTCTCGAGCATCGGCAGCACATCGGACAGCGGCACCGAACTGCCCGGCTGATAGATCTTGAAGCAGAACTCGTCCTCGCCGGCCTCGATCGGATGGTACAGGTTCATGCCGAGATCGCCGGTCGCCAGCGACCGGTCGATGCAGCCGATATCGTAGACCGCCGCATGGGCGGAGAAATCCTCGCAGTAGTTGCCGGGAAACGCGCCGTCGTAGCGCTCGAAGCTCTGGAGCCCCGCCTCCTCGCCCATGGTCTCGGTCAGCGCCTGCTTGAGCCGGTCGGTCCAGGATCGCCCGGCTTCGACGAGCCGCGCCTCGATCTCTTCGCGGTCGTAATCGGGAATCTCGCCGGGCGTGGTTTCGATGATGAATTGCAGCCGGCTCAACACGTCATCGCTCATATACGTGTACCAGTTGACCACCGTGCCGTCGAAGGCGGAGGTGAGGATCCGCTCGAAGGTCAGCCGCAGCCGCGTGTTGTATCCGTCGCGCGGCACATAGACGAAGGCCGAGATGAACCGCTCGAACGGGTCCCGGCGCAGAAACAGCGCGATCCGCTGGCGTTCCTGCAGCTGCACGATGCCGCGGGTGATCTCGTAGAGGTCCTCCAGCCCGGTCTGGAACAACTCGTCCCGCGGATAGTTGTCGAGAATGTGGACCAGGGACTTGCCGGCGTGGCTGGTATGTTCGTAACCGGCGCGCCGGACCAGATCGAAGATCTTCTGGCGCAGCAGGGGGATGTCGTGCGGCGTCTGGTTGTAGGCGGCAGACGTGAACAGGCCGACGAACAGCCGTATGCCGTTCACCCGGCCTTTCTCGTCGAAGCGCTTGACCGCCAGCGCATCCATATGGACGGGCCGATGCACCGTGGACCGGCGGTTGGTCTTCGTCATGACCACCAGCTCGCGCTGGCGCAGATAGGCCTGGACTTCCGTGGGCAGCCGGCCGAGCTCCCGAAGTCCCTGGAAGACCGCGATCTCCGGATCGTGCAGCAAGCCGAGGCAGGACTCCTCGCGCACGTGGATGCGCGCATCCTTTCCTCTGCCCTCGATGTCCATTTCACGGAACCCGAGGAAGGTGAAGTGGTCATCGAGCAGCCAGTGCAGGAAGGCGACGGTCTCTGCGACATGCTCCGGATCGGCGTTGGGCGGCGGGGTCGCTTCCAGCTCGGCGATCAGGCCATCGACACGTTCGATCATCGGCCGCCAGCCGGCGACCGCGGCCCGCACGTCGGCCAGCACGTCCTTCAGCTGCCGCTCGATTTCGCGCAGCGTGCCGGCGGCGCCGTGCTCGTCGATCTCGATGTGCATGTAGGATTCGGATATCGCGCCGTTGCCGATCTCGCCGCGCGGCGCCAGGGCGATGATCTTGCCGTCGGCGGCGCGCCGCGCCGCGAATTGCGGGTGGACGACCAGATGCACCGTCAGGTTCCTGCTGTTGAGCGCCATGGTCACCGAATCGACCAGGAACGGCATGTCGTCGTGGACGATCTCGATCACCGTGTGCGGCGAATGCCAGCCGTGCTTTTCGACCCGCGGATTGAAGACGTGGATCTTGACCTCGCCGGGCTCCCGCCGCGCGCCGAACTGCCACAGCGACAGCGCCGCGCCGTAAAGATCTTCCGGGTCGGCGCCGACGATGTCCTCGGGCGCAATGTTGTCGTAGTAATGGCGGATGAACTGCTCGGCGGCGTCGGCCCGCTCGCCGGAAAACCGCTCCCGGACCTTGGCGATGACCGCCTCGATCGTCTCCTGCTTCAGCGTCGTGGTCCGTTCCGTCATGCCGTCCCTTTCCGCCCGTCGCGGGCGCGACACCGTCGGCCTTCCGCGGTCCCCCGTCTTCGTATTGCTATGAAAACGCCGGTGATCCGACCGGTCGGATCTTGCCTTCGGTACTTCAATCGATGCGCAGTTGAATTAATACGCACATGCCGCGCCGGGGCAAGGGCCGTTCGGGGATTGCGGCGCCGGGACGACGTCGAATTGAGCGGGTGCAGGCTTGGCCGGGAGCGGCGGCGGGGCCGAACGGTGAGCATTCAACCCCATGCACCGGCGTTTTCTGCGGGTTTCAGGGGGGCCGAAACTCGATAGGTGCGGCAGCCGGCCCCCGGGCCGGTCACAAAAATGCCGCCCCTCAGGGCGGCGGCCGGACGTGCAGCGGAGGAACTGGAGCGGGCGATGGGATTCGAACCCACGACTTCAACCTTGGCAAGGTTGCGCTCTACCCCTGAGCTACGCCCGCGTCACGACGCGAAATATAGGGACGCCGAAGCCGGCTGTCCAATGCGGCGGGCATAATACGCAAAGAGGCGCGCTTTGCAAGCGGTGTCTTGCATCGGGCGCGCGCCGGCCAACGGGGTTGCAGGCCGGTCTTCGCGGGTCTAAAAGTCCGGCACCATGGACAGTACAGCGGCATTTGACGATGCGGGCCTGTTCGCCCGCCTGGACGAGCTGGGCATCGCCTGCGAGACGCACGCGCACGCGCCGCTGTTTACGGTCGAGCAGTCGCGCGCCCTGCGCGGCGACCTGCCGGGCGCGCATATCAAGAATCTCTTCCTGCGCGACAAGAAGCGCCGCATGTGGCTGGTCACCGTCCTGGAGTCCCGCGATGTCGACCTCAAGGACCTGCGCCGGCGGATCGGCGCAAAGGGGACGCTCTCGTTCGGCAACCCGGAGCTGCTGATGGCGCATCTGGGCGTTACGCCCGGCGCGGTCACCCCGTTCGCGGTGATCAACGATCGCGCCGGCAATGTGACGATGGTGCTGGACAGGGAATTGCAGACCGGGGTGGTGGTGAACGCCCACCCGCTGCGCAACGACAGGACCTCGGCGATCGGGGCGGACGACCTGGTAAGATTTCTCGAAGCCGAGGGCCATTCGCCGCTGATCGTCGATTTTGATGCAGAACACGAAGATTAGGCCCCGCCGGGCCTTGCCACCGGCGGCGCGAGCGGCCATCTATGTCGCTTATGCGCCACAACCCGTTCAGAGCCGCACCGCGACGGCTCGCGAACCCCGAAGCGCAATGAAAAAGGAAGCCGGAACAAAAACATGGATCAACTGATCAGCCAGCCGGTAGACACCGAATCGCTCGTCTCGGAGACCACCGACGCAAACTTCGTCGCGGACGTGATCGAGGCCAGCAAGACCATTCCCATCATCGTCGATTTCTGGGCCCCCTGGTGCGGGCCGTGCAAGCAGCTGACCCCGGTCCTGGAAAAGATGGTCAGGGCGGCGGCCGGGAAGGTGCGGCTGGTCAAGGTCGACACGGATCAGAATCCCGCCGTCGCGCAGCAGCTCAGCATCCAGTCGATTCCGGCGGTGTTCGGGTTCGCGGGCGGACGCCCGGTCGACGGATTCATGGGCGCGCTGCCGGAGTCGCAGGTCAAGGCGTTCATCGACAAGCTGATCGCGGCGGCGGGCGGCGAGACCGGCCCCTCGCCGGTCGAACAGGCGCTGGAACAGGCGGCGGCCGCGCTGGAGGCCGGCGATTCGGCGACCGCCGGCGCGATCTACCAGCAGATCCTGCAACATGTCCCGGACGAAGTCGGCGCCATGGCGGGTCTCGCGAAATGCCACCTGCAGGCCGGCCGCCTGGAAGAGGCGAAGGCGGCGCTGGCGGCGGTTCCCGCCGGCAAGGAGACCGACGCGGACGTCGCCGCCGTACGCTCGGCCATCGAGCTGGCGGCGGATACCGCGGGCGTCGAGGGCGATACCGCGGAACTCCGGGCCAGGGTCGGCGCCGACCCCGCCGACCACGAGGCCCGTTTTGGCCTTGCGCTCGCGCTCTACGGCGCCGGTGACGCGCAGGGCGCCGTCGACGAGCTGCTGGAGATCATCCGGCGGGACCGGCAATGGAACGAGGAGGCGGCCCGCATACGGCTGCTGAAGATCTTCGATGCGCTGGGCCCCGCCGACCCCGTGACCGTCGACGCCCGGCGCCAGCTTTCGTCGATCCTGTTTTCATGAGCGTCTTCGACCCGACATACGAACAGTTGCCCCGGACGATTCCGGTGTTCCCGCTGCCCGAGGTCCTGCTGCTGCCGCGCGGCCGGCTGCCGCTGAACATCTTCGAGCGCCGTTACGTCGCAATGGTCGAGGACGCGCTGGCCGCCGACCGCATGATCGGGATGATACAGCCGCTGGAACCCGGCTGCACGGACGGGACCCCGAGCCTGTACGACACCGGCTGCGCGGGCCGGATCTGCCGCTTCGAGGAAACCGAGGATGGCCGCTACCTGATCGCGCTGTCCGGCGTCTGCCGGTTCACCGTCGCCGAGGAGCTGGCCCCGGTCTCGGATTACCGGCGGGTCCGGGCGGACTGGTCGCATTTCCACGGCGACCTCGAACCGGTGGCGGAATCGGGACTCGACCGCGGCCGCCTGCTGTCGGCGTTGCGCGGCTATTTCGGCGCACACGGCATCGAGGCCGACTGGGACGCGCTGCTCGAAGCGCCGGACGAGCGCCTGATCACCTGCCTGGCCATGATCTGTCCGTTCGGCGCGCCGGAAAAGCAGGCGCTGCTCGAAGCGCGCGACCTGCAGGCCCGGACAGAGGTCCTGATGGCCCTGATCGAGATGGGCGGCGCGGCATGCGGCCCCATCTGCCAATAACAGGGAGTCGATAGCGATGCCCCAGGACAGACCCGGCGTGGACCCGAAACTTCTGGAAAACCTTGTGTGCCCACTGACCAAGATGCCCCTGCGCTACGACGCGGAGAGGGGCGAGTTGATCAGCGACGAGGCGCAGCTGGCCTATCCGATTCGGGACGGCGTGCCGATCATGTTGCGCGACGTCGCCCGCAGTCTAGACGATGATGGTGGATCGAAATGACCGACCCCGCGAACAGTTTCAGCGTGACCCGCTGGCCGACCGAAATCCGGCTCAAGAAAGCCGAAAAGGCGCTGGAAGTCGATTTCGACGATGGCAGCACATTCAGTTTTCCGGCCGAGCTGCTGCGGGTCGAGAGCCCGTCGGCGGAAGTCCAGGGCCACAATCCGGACCAGAAGAAGACCGTGTCCGGCCGCCGGCATGTCGGAATCATGGAGATCGAGCCGGTCGGCAATTACGCGATCGGCATCAAGTTCGACGACCTGCACGACACCGGCATTTTCACCTGGGATTACCTGTACCATCTGGGACAGGTCAAGGACAAGGTCTGGCTGGCTTACCTCGCCGAACTGGAACAAAAGGGGTTGAGCCGGGATCCCAACTAACGCTTTGTCCGTTCAAGTGGAATCGGCCCCGGCCGGCGGCGCGACCTCATACTTCGAGACGCGGCTGCGCCGCTCCTCAGCATGAGGCTCCAACGCCCGTGCCCTCATGCTGAGGAGGCGTGAAGCGCCGTCTCGAAGTATGAGGTCGCGCCGGTATCGCAAGCGCGAATCCAAGCGATCCTGAAATGCTACAGTGACCGGCCAGCGACCACCGGTGTCCGGATGTCTGATCCGAATCGGAGAATCCAATTGCCTGACTCGCTTGAAAATAGGCCTGAAGCCTATTTTGCTAGTCTTCACAGCTGAAAATCGCGGTTGAAACCGGTCGATGGCGCCTCAAAGCGTCTTTCCGCGAACCAGCCGCGGCAGGTCGCCGACCATGCCCATGGCGTGGCGCATGAAGAACCGCTTGAGCGGCGGCAGCCCGTCGACCATGGCGAGGCCGAGATCGCGCGCCAGCCTGAGCGGCGGCACGTCGTTCGAGAACAGCCGGTTCAGCACGTCGGTGACCGACGTCAGCAGCACCGAATCGAACCGCCGCCAGCGCTCGTAGCGCCGCAGCACTTCGGATCCGCCGATATCGAGGCCAAGCCGGCGCGTGTCGACGACCGATTCGGCCAGCGCGGCGACATCGCGCAGACCCAGGTTCAGCCCCTGCCCGGCGATCGGGTGGATCGCATGCGCCGCGTCGCCGACCAGCGCCAGCCGTCGGTCGGTATAGCGCAGCGCGTGCTGAAGCTCCAGGGGGTAGGAGAACCGGGGTCCGGTCAGCGCGATGGCGCCCAGCCAGTCGCCGAACCTGCGCTGCAGCTCCGCGATGAAGGCGGTATCGTCCAGCGCCATGAAACGCTCCGCCAGGTCGGGCCGCTCGGTCCACACGATGCTCATGCGCCGGCCGGTCATCGGCAGCATCGCGAACGGGCCGGACGGCAGGAAATACTCCACCGCGACACCGCCGTGGTCGCGCTCGTGGCTTACTGTGCAGACGATCGCGGTCTGATGGTAGGCGAGGCGGGTCACGCCGATCCCGGCATCGGTGCGGGACGGCGAGGTTCGCCCTTCGGCGCCGACGACAAGGCGGCTGCGGATCCGCCGCCCGTCCTCCAGCACGGCTTCCACGCCGCCGGCCTCGCGCCGCAGCGTGTCAACCCGCGCCGGCGCTACCAGGCGCAACGACGGCAATGTCGCCGCCTGTTCGAACAGGGCCCGCCGGATCACCCGGTTTTCGATCATATAGCCAAACGGCTGGTCGCCGAGCGCCCGGTGGTCGTAATGCAGGAACAGCGTCGACGGGCCGCCGGCAACGGTGCCGTCGGCAACACGGATGTCGACCATGGGGCCGGCATCGGCCTCGACGAAGGGCCACAGGCCGATGCCGCGGAACACCTGGGCCGAACCGTAGGCGATGGCCGAGGCGCGCCCGTCATATCCGGTCTCGAGCAGCGATTCCTGCGGCGCGCTGTCGACGACGACAGTGGCGACACCGGCCCCGGCAAGCGCATTGGCAAGGGTCATTCCCACCATGCCGCCACCGAGAACCAGCACCTCGGTTTCCATGTCCGTTGCGGCGCCTGCCGCCGATTCCGATGTCTCGGGCATACCAGCAGAATCCACATGGACGCGGCCCGCGTCCACAAAAAACGGCGGTCGGTCCACGCTATGCCCAAAAAATAGGCGGATTTTTTTGTCTGCCGTTTTTTTGCGCAATTTTGCCGCGCGCCGCGCGGGAGAAGGTCGGGCAAAACCTGTTCAATATATTGATAATAAACAATATTTCACAGTTTTGCCGAACTGGCACGGATATTGAGAAGGGCTTCGCCATCATGCGCCGCACCGGATGCGGCGCGCGGCCCCGAATGGGCCGATTTTGAAAATGGCATAGGGGGAGTCCCGCTATGAAACTCGTGATGGCGATTATCAAGCCATTCAAGCTGGATGGCGTTCGCGAAGCCCTCACCGAGCTCGGTGTCCAGGGCCTGACCGTCAGTGAGGTCAAGGGGTTTGGCCGGCAGAAAGGCCAGACCGAAATCTATCGCGGCGCGGAATACGCCGTGAATTTTCTGCCCAAGGTGAAAATCGAAGTGGTGGTGGCGGCCGACATGCTCGACCGGGTCGTGGAATCGATCCAGTCCACCGCCAGCACCGGCAAGATCGGCGACGGCAAGATCTTCGTGCTCGACGTCGCCCAATCCGTGCGAATCCGTACCGGCGAGACCGGCGCGGACGCGATTTAGGAGGCTGCAATGAAATTTCCCAACAGGATTATTCTGCCGGCGGCAGCCGGCTTCGCTGCGCTCGGCCTGCTGGCGGGCCCTGCCCGGGCGGCCGTGGACGCCGAGACCGCTTTCGTCTTCAACACCTTTTCCTTCCTGGTCACCGGCTTTCTCGTGATGTTCATGGCCGCCGGCTTCGCGATGCTGGAATCCGGGCTGGTCCGCACCAAGAACACCGCGACCATCCTGCTGAAGAACATCTCACTCTATTCGATCGCCGGCATCATGTTCTACCTGATCGGCTACAATCTGATGTATGTCGATGTCTCCAGCTGGATCGGGTCGTTCTCCATCCTCTACAACCCGTCGGACGCAGAACTCGCGCTGATCGGGGCCGACGAGGCGACCGAGGAGATGGTGGCCGCGGTGGTCGATAATGGCTACTCGGTGATGTCCGACTGGTTCTTCCAGATGGTGTTCGTCGCCACCGCCGCCTCGATCGTCTCCGGGACGCTGGCCGAGCGCATCAAGCTCTGGCCGTTCCTGATCTTCGTCGTGGTACTGACGGCGATTATCTACCCGATCCAGGGCTCGTGGACCTGGGGCCAGGGCTGGCTTGCCCAGCGCGGCTTCTCCGACTTCGCTGGCTCGACCATCGTGCACTCCGTGGGCGGCTGGGCGGCGCTGACCGGCGCCATCATCCTCGGCGCGCGTAAGGGCAAATACGGCCCCGACGGTCGCGTGACCCCCATCCCGGGAGCCAATCTGCCGTTGGCCACGCTGGGCACGTTCATTCTTTGGCTCGGCTGGTTCGGCTTCAACGGCGGCTCGCAGCTGGCGTTGGGATCTGCGCTCGACGCAGCGGCGATGTCGATCGTCTTCGTCAACACCAATCTAGCCGCAGCGGCCGGCGTGGTAGTGGCGATGCTCGCCACCCAGATCGTTTACAAGAAGGTCGACCTGACAATGGCGCTGAACGGCGCGCTGGCCGGGCTGGTCTCGATCACGGCGGGACCGGACCTGCAGAACCACTTCCTGGCGCTCGTCGTGGGCGGTATCGGTGGCTTGATCGTGGTCTTCACGGTGCCGCTGCTCGACAAACTCAAGGTCGATGATGTCGTCGGCGCCATCCCGGTGCATCTGTTCGCCGGTATCTGGGGCACTCTGGCCGTGGCCATCTTCGGTTCCGGCAGCTTTGTCGAACAGATCATCGGAATCATCGCGATCGGCCTGTTCGTCTCAGTGAGCAGCGCCATCGTCTGGTTCGCCCTGAAATTCTCCATGGGCATCCGGGTCAGCGAGGAAGAGGAGGATCTTGGCCTCGACAAGGCCGAACTCGGCCTCGAAGCCTATCCGGAATTTGGCCGCGGCTCACAGACCTTCGGGTAAGCCCCTCCCAAAAACTGAAGACTGACACTGTCCCGGTGCCTTGCGCACCGGGACATCTTTTTTCCTCTCGTGACGCTCATTTCATTGGTTTTTTGCGCTCCTGCGCGAAGAGTCTGCAGATCAGCTCATTTTGCACATGTTTCGTTTAACGCATTGATATAATGACGAAAAGGCGTGTCATTAATCAGTACTTTTGTCGTCTTTCGTCCATGAAAAACGGGACTTGAAAAATGCCCGGGGCGACAGCGGCTACGACCGCCAACGGAAATGAAAAGGAGGAATGCGATGTTGTCGGGAAAACGGCTGTCCGCAGCCGCGGGCTTGTGCGCCCTGTTCGATCTTGCGGCGTCCGGACTGGCGCTGGCGCAGTACGGGCTCGGCACGGGTGACACCGCGTGGATGCTCATATAGACGCTGCTCGTCCTGATGATGACTATTCCGGGGCTGGCGTTGTTCCACGGCGCCGTCGGGGCGCTCACCTTCGCGGTCGAGGCCATCGGCGGCACCGCAGGCTCTCTGGAAGGCAACTGGGGGCAGATCTGGATCCAGCTCGAGGGCATCGTCTTCACCATCGCCTGGTCCGCCGTGGCCACCGCGGCCATCCTCCTGATCCTCAAGGCCGTTATGGGCCTCAGGGTCGAACCGGAGGCGGAGATCGAGGGCCTCGACATCGCCCTGCACGGCGAAACGGTGCAGTAGCCGCACCCAATTTCGCATGAGAACTTCACAAGGGGGCGTCCGCGCCCCCTTTTTCCTGCCGCAACCAAAGCCAACCGCCGCCGCGCCGGGCCATGTCACAATTCCGCCGCGCTGGTCGGATAGCTTGAGATCGCCGCCCGGGGCGCGTACTATCCGGGACCGAGAGTTTACGTTTTGTACGCGTCGCCGCGCAGACATCCCGGCGACGCGCGTTTATTGGATTTCGCATGCGTGAGAACCCCGGACTGGATCTGCTTGGCGACTACCCCTTCCGTCGGCTTGCAGCCCTGCTGAAAGACATACCTGCGACGGAGGGAATGGAGCCGATACTGATGCATATCGGCGAGCCGCAACTGCCGCAGCCGGACCTGGTGGCCGAAGAGATCGCGCGCAACGCGCATCTGTGGAACCGCTACCCGCCGGTCGAGGGATCGGCGGATTTTCGCGGCGCCGCGGCGGACTGGCTGACCCTTCGCTACGGCCTGCCGGAGGGCATGGTCGACCCGGCACGTCACGTCATCGCGGCCTGCGGCAGCCGCGAGGTGCTGTTTCAGACGGCGCTGGCGGCGGTGCCCGGCCAAGGCGCGGGCAACGGCGCGGACAAGCCGGCGGTGCTGATACCGAATCCGATGTATCACGTCTATTACGGCGCCGCGGTGATGGCGGGGGCCGAGCCGGTCCTGGTTCCGGCAACGGCCGAGACCGGGTTCCTCCCCGATTACGCGGCGCTCGACCCGGCGGTCCTGCGGCGCACCGCGCTGGCTTATCTGTGCACGCCGGGCAATCCCCAGGGCGCGGTCGCGTCGCTGGAACGGCTGCAAACCCTGATCGGCCTGGCGCGGGAGTACGGATTCCTGCTGGCGCTCGACGAGTGCTATTCGGAGATCTGGCGTGGATCGCCGCCGCCGGGCGGGCTTCAGGCCTGCGCCGCGATGGGCGGCGGCATGGGGGGGGTGCTGGTGTTCCATTCCCTGTCCAAGCGATCCAACGCGCCGGGCCTGCGCGCCGGGTTCGTCGCCGGCGACGATGCCGCGCTTGCACGTCTGCTGCGCCTGCGCAGCTATGGCGGCGCCCAGGTTCCCGGACCGCTGCAGGCGGCCGCCGCCGCCCTGTGGCGCGACGAGGGCCATGTCGAGCGGAGCCGGGCGCATTACGATGCGCTGTTCGCCATGGCGCGGCGGATTCTGGGCAACCGCGCCGGCTACCACGATTCGCCGGGCGGCTTCTTCCTGTGGCTCGATGTCGGCGACGGCGAGGCGGCGACGCGGGCGGCGTGGCGCCACGGCGCCGTCCGGGTGATGCCCGGCGGATACATGAGCCGCCCGGATCCCGCGACCGGCGATAATCCGGGCGATCGCTATATCCGCGTCGCCCTGGTGCACGACCTGGACACCGCCGAGGCCGGCCTGAGCCGACTGGCCGAGGCGCTGGAGCGCTAGGCGATGGCATCGCGACGGCAGACCGCGCTGCTGCCGGCCGGGCTCGGCGATTTCGTGCGCCGGCGGCTGGTCGAGATGGCCGGGCTGGTGCTGATTGCCGTGGCGGTCGTCCTGATCCTGGCCATGCTGACCTACGATTCGTCGGATCCGTCGATCAATACCGCCGGCGGCAGGGAAACCGTCAATAACCTGCTGGGTTATCCGGGTGCGGTTCTGGCCGATCTCGCGCTGCAGACCCTGGGGCTGGCCGCCGTGCTGGGAGCGATCGTCCTGGGTGTCTGGGGGTTCCTGCTGTTCACGCGCCGGGCGCTGCCGCAAATCTGGCCGCGCGTCGCCGTATTCCTGTTGCTCCTGCTTGTCGGCGCCGTGACCTTCGAAGCGCTGCCGCAGCCCGAGTCCTGGCCCCTGGACCCCGGACTCGGCGGGCTGGTCGGCAAACTGATCCTGGTCTGGCTTACGTATATCTCGGGCGGCACCGGCCCGCTGACGGACCCCCTGATCGTGGGCGCCGTCGCGGGCGTGATGACGGTTTTTGCGACGCTGTGGCTGATCGGGTTCAGCCGCGCGGAGTGGCGCGCCGGATGGGGCCGTATCGCAGCGCTTGTCGGCGACAGGCAGAAGGGCGGACGCCGCGCGAGGGCATCCGCGAGAAAGCCATCGGCAGACAAGGAGGCGACCAGGGACGGGTGCGCGGAACCCTATCTCGTCGCCGCGCAGGACCCGTTCCCGGCCGCCGATTCCGCGTCGGCTGCGGCGGCGGCGCCGAAAAGCCGTCTGGCGCCGCGCAAACGCGCATCGCGGCCGGCCGGCGCCAGCCAGGCGTCGTTCGATCTGGCGGCGCCAGACGGGGATTTCCAGCTGCCGCCGCTCGACCTGCTGGAGGCGGTCCCGCTGTCGCAGTCGCAGGACGCCGGGCTGGGCGCCGACGCGCTGGAGCAGAACGCCCGGCTGCTCGAGCAGGTGCTGGAGGATTTCGGCATCCGCGGCGAGATCGTGAAGGTGCGGCCGGGGCCGGTGGTCACGCTCTATGAGCTGGAGCCGGCGCCCGGCATCAAGACCAGCCGCGTGATCGGCCTGTCCGACGATATCGCCCGGTCGATGAGCGCGGTATCGGCCCGCATCGCAACGATTCCCGGCCGCAACGTGATCGGCATCGAGCTGCCCAATGCGCGGCGCCAGACGGTGTACCTGCGCGAGCTCCTCGCCGCGCCGGCGGTCGCCAAAGCCGGCCTGAAGCTGCCGCTCGCGCTGGGCAAGGACATCAGCGGCGCGCCGGTCGTGGTGGACCTTTCCCGCATGCCGCACCTGCTGGTCGCGGGAACCACGGGGTCGGGCAAGTCGGTCGGGCTGAACGCGATGGTTCTGTCGCTGCTGTTCCGGCTGACGCCGGACGAGTGCAAGTTCATCATGATCGACCCCAAGATGCTGGAGCTGTCGATCTACGACGACATTCCCCATCTGATCACCCCGGTGGTGACCGAGCCCAAGAAAGCGGTGGTGGCGCTGAAATGGACGGTCCGCGAGATGGAAGAGCGCTATCGCGCCATGTCGAAGCTGGGAGTCCGCAACGTCGAGGGCTACAATGACCGGCTCGCCACGGCCCGCCGCGCCGGCGAGGTGCTGATGCGCAAGGTGCAGACCGGGTTCGATTCCGAGACCGGCCGGCCGGTCTATGAAGACCAGCCCCTGGACCTGACCCCGCTGCCCTATGTCGTCGTCGTCGTCGACGAGATGGCCGACCTCATGATGGTCGCCGGCAAGGAGATCGAGGCGGCGATACAAAGGCTCTCGCAGATGGCCCGCGCCGCCGGCATCCATCTGATCATGGCAACGCAGCGGCCTTCGGTCGACGTGGTCACGGGCACGATCAAGGCGAACTTCCCGACCCGGGTCAGTTTTCAGGTCACCTCGAAGGTCGACAGCCGGACCATCCTGGGCGAACAGGGGGCCGAGCAGCTGCTCGGCCGGGGGGACATGCTTTATATGGCGGGCGGCGGGCGGATTACCCGGATTCACGGGCCGTTCATCGACGAAAGCGAGGTCGAATCGGTTGTGACCTTTCTTCGCGACCAGGGCGCCCCCATCTATATCGAAGGTATCACCGAGGAAGACGACGGCCCGGGCGAAGAGGTGTTCGGCGCCGACGACGACTTGTACCAGCAGGCGGTGGAACTCGTGGTCCGCGAGGGACGCGCGTCGACGAGCTTCATACAGAGGCATCTGCAGATCGGCTATAATCGTGCGGCACGTATCATTGAACAGATGGAAAAGCAGGGCGTGGTCAGCCCGGCGAACCATGTCGGAAAGCGTGAAATTCTCGGCAGCGGAGGCGGTCATGGCCATTAGGAGCGCAATTGGCCGCCTCGGCGCCGCGCTGGCCGTCCTGGCCTGCGCCGTGTTGCCGGCCTTCGCGGATGCGGCGACCGCGCCGCATCCGGTCAGGCTGAGCCCGGAGGACAAGGTCCTGGTCAGCCAGATCGAGACCTATCTCAACGGCATCACAACGGTCGAGGCCGGCTTCGTGCAGATGAGCGCGCAGGGCCAGTACGCCAAGGGACGGTTTTACCTGCAGCGGCCGGGCCGCATGCGGTTCGAGTACGAGCCGCCGACCCCCTATCTGCTGGTGTCCGACGGCACCTGGTTCATTTATGTCGACCAGGAGCTTGAGCAGGTCACCTATCTGCCGCTCAGAAAGACGCCGGCGGACCTGCTGTTGCGCGAGAATTTTTCGTTTTCCGACGGGCTGGTCTTGACCGGGATCGAAACGCGCCCGTCGACCGTGCGCGTGGACGTCGTCGATGCCGACCAGCCGGACGCCGGGCGCGTAACGCTGACCTTCGTGCGCCGGCCGCTGTCGCTGAAGAGCTGGACGGTGTACGACCCGCAGGGGCAGCGCATACAGGTCACGCTGATCGATCCCCGCTACGGCAATCCGCTCGACAAATCCCTGTTTCAGTTCGTCAACCGGTTCGAAAGGCGCGAACGGTAGCATCGGAAGCAACCGGGCGGCCATGTTGACAAAACACCTTGGAGTTCCGGCTCAGATATATGAAAGAAGACGCAAATGACGGAACATGATCTTCCCCTGATAGGCATTCCTGCATGTGTTGTCTCCGACGATGGCGGCGGAGAGTTCCACAAGGTGGGGGAAAAATACATCATGGCGGTGGCCAGCGCGTCGCACTGCATGCCCATGCTGATTCCGGCGCTCGGCGAGTGGTACGATCCGCACGAACTCGCCGGTCGGCTGGACGGCCTGATGCTGACCGGCAGTCCGTCGAACGTGGAGCCGCACCGATACGGCGGTACACCGAGCCGGCCTGACACGCATCACGATCCGGTACGGGACGCGACGACCCTGCCGCTGATCCATGCCGCGCTCGACCTGGGCGTTCCGGTGTTCGCGATCT
Source organism: uncultured Alphaproteobacteria bacterium (assembly GCA_947259105.1). Taxonomy (GTDB): domain Bacteria; phylum Pseudomonadota; class Alphaproteobacteria; order UBA8366; family JADFVY01. The sequence continues at coordinate 83,518 of CAMYKU010000001.1, read as the reverse complement.
GCCGCGGCCACCAGGAACTGAACGTCGCGCTGGGCGGAACCCTGCACCAGAACGTCCACGAACTGGACGGCAGGGACGACCACCGTGCCGACCAGAGCCGGCCCTATGACGACCGCTATCGCGAGCGGCACCCGATACGCGTCACCCCGGGCGGCGTGCTGCACAACATGACCGGCGGCGCGACCGAGGTTATGGTCAATTCCCTGCACGCCCAGGCGATCGACCGCGTCGCCGACCGGCTGGTGGTCGAGGCGGTCAGCGCGGACGGCGTCGTAGAGGCGGTCACGGTGCGGGACGCAAAGGGCTTCACGCTGTCGGTCCAGTGGCATCCGGAGCACCCGATCGCGCTGGAGTGGCCGCTGTCGCGCGCCATGTTCGAATCCTTCGGCGATGCCGCGCGCGCATGCCGTGCCGCAAGGCCGGCGGCGGGCGCATCCGGCGCCCGCACCCACGCGGCCTGATCCCGTACCTGCCAGCACGCGCCGGCGACGTACGACCCTGCCGGTGGCGCTCCTGTTTCGATCAACCACGAGCTGACGCGATAACCCCATGCGCATAGCCACCTGGAACATCAATTCCGTGCGACTGCGCCTGCCGCTGGTGGCGCAGCTTGCCGGGGCCTTCGCGCCCGATGTGATCTGCCTGCAGGAAACCAAGGTCGTCGACGATTCGTTTCCGCGCAAGGACATCGAATCGCTCGGATACCGGCATGTCGATATTCGCGGCATGAAAGGCTACAACGGCGTTGCGGTGTTGTCCCGCCTGCCCGCCGAACCCCTTGAAAGCCGGGCGTTCTGTGGACGGGAGGACTGCCGGCACGTCGCCGTCAGGGTGGCCGGGGTCGATATCCACTCCCTGTACATACCGAGCGGCGGCGACCTGCCGGACCCGGCGGCAAACGACAAATTCGCCCACAAGCTTGACTTCCTGGACGAACTGGCGGACTGGTCGCTGGCGCTCCGGCGCCAGGGGGGGCCGGTCGCGATCGTCGGCGATTTCAACGTGGCGCCCCTGGAAACCGACGTCTGGTCGCACAAGCAGCTCCTGAACGTGGTCAGCCACACCCCTGTCGAGGTCGAAAAGCTGAACCGCGCCCAGGCGGCGGGTGAATGGGTCGATGCGGTGCGCCGTTTCATCCCGCCGGATGACAGGCTGTACTCGTGGTGGAGCTACCGTGCACGCGACTGGGCCGCCTCGGACCGTGGGCGGCGGCTGGACCATATTTGGGTCTCCCCCGACCTTGCCCCGCGCCTCGTGAGCGCATCGGTCGTCCGTGAGGCGCGCGGATGGGACAGGCCGTCGGACCACGTTCCGGTACTGGCCGATCTGGCGGATTAACGCATTTAGCTGATGTTAAATTAGGTTCTATGCCTAATTTATAACCACCTGAAAGGCGTGACGCCTAATTTGCGCCGCATGGGTTCGAGTCCCGGGATTCTCGAACGGGTCGCGAACATACCCGCAATCGGCGGAGGCTGGCCGGGCGGCCCCTGCCCGCCGCGCCGCCGCAACGCCGCACTGCGAATCCTCCCGTCCGATGGCGGGGTCGCCGCCGGCCCGGGTCAGCTTTCGCCGGATCCCACTTCGAGCTTCGCCTTCAGGTCTTCGGCCTCCGGCGCCATATTGTAGTCCTGGTTCAGGTCCCCGTCGCCGGCCGGACTCTTGCAGGTAAAGAACACGGCGGGGCCATCCACGATATGGATTCCATGAACCGCGTTGCGGGGGATGTGAACCAGATCGCCCGGCCCGACGGTCCGGGTTTCGTCACCGACCTGCATTCGCATCCGGCCGTCGAGCATGTACAGGAACTGCTCCTCGTTCGGGTGGAAATGGGGCGGCGGCCCGTCGCCCGCCTGATAGGTCACGTGCCCGACCTTCATGAATTCGCCCGCGACCGTGCGCATTTCGGCACGGCCGAGTTCCGGCCTCGTCACGTCCATCTCGGGTATCTTGAAAAATGGCATAGCCCCCTCCTTGCGCCGCCGGCAGCGGCAATGTCACGGGACGAGTCTGTATCCCCCCGGTTCGGTTACCAGGATTTCGGCGTGTGACGGATCGCGCTCGATCTTTTGCCGAAGCCTGTATACGTGCGTCTCCAGCGTATGGGTCGTGACCTCGGCATTGTATCCCCAGACCTCGCCAAGCAGCTGATCCCGGCCGATGGCCTTGTCGCCGGCCCGGTAGAGGTATTTCAGGATAGAGGTCTCCTTCTCGGTCAACCGGATCTTTCGATTGTTGTCGTCGTCGATCAGCATTTTCGCCGATGGCCGGAAGGTATAGGGGCCAACGGGAAACACCGCGTCCTCGCTCTGCTCGTGCTGACGCAGCTGCGCACGCACGCGGGCCAGCAGCACGCCCAGGCGGAACGGCTTGGTCACGTAATCGTTTGCGCCGGCATCGAGTCCCAGAATGGTGTCGGCATCTGTATCGTGGGCGGTCAGCATGATGACCGGCGCCTTCATGCCGCTGCGGCGCATCAGGCGGCAGCATTCGCGGCCGTCCATGTCCGGCAGCCCCACGTCCAGCAGAACCACGTCGAAATACCCCGTCTTGACGATCTCGAGCGCCTCGGCGGCAGTGCCGGCAGACACCGTCTCAAACTCTTCGTGGAGCTGGAGCTGCTCTGCCAGGGAGGCCCGCAGGGCATCGTCGTCATCGACCATCAGTATGCGTTTGCCCGTCATTGAACTGTCCTCCAACATCGTCCCGCCGGCTCATGACCGCGTTTTCGCCGGCATCTCCCGGTCGCGCCCGTCGCGGCCGAGAGTGTGTGTTTGCAACGCCCTGGCCTCACAAGATAGATGGTTTGGCGGCAGGCGGCGGCAAGCCTCGACCCGCATTCCCAAACGGGCGTGTCAACCTTGCGACCAAGCGCGCATTCCCTGAACCCGGTTCGTGCACTATATGTACCAGGGTTATAGTGACAGGGCCGCGTATCTGCGCTACACGGTCGCCGAAATTTTACCGGAGTTTACCATGTCGGACGGCGCTGGCCAGCACGAGGTCGAGCAGGAACGGACAGCCACCGCCAGCGCGCTGTCGGCGGTCGAGCGTGCCCTGGCCGACCTGCGCCGCGGCGCGGGTGTCGTCCTGCGGGATGCCGGCCCGGACGGCAGTGCGGTTCTGGTCGTAGCGGCAGAGGTCGCGGATGCGGCGGAGCCGGTGATCGCGCGCACCGGAACCGCGCCGTCCTGCGTCATTCCAAAGGCCCGCGCGGCAGCGCTTCTGCTGGCGCCAGCGGACTCGCGGACGGTTGCAATTCCCTGTGGCGGCGCCGACAGCATGCAGTTCGATTTCGCATTCGTCCGCGCAATTGCCGGGGCAGAAGGCGATACCGCGCGCCTGAAAGGCCGTGCGGCCGTTGCGGCCGATGAGCTCCAGGGCACGGCCGTGGAGCTGGTCAAGCTTGCGCGGCTGTTGCCGGCGGCCATCGTAACGCGCATTCCGGGCGATGCGCGACGCTTCGCCGAGCAGGAAGGCTTGCTTACGGTGGAGGCCGGCTGGGTCGGGGATTACCGGAACCGCGGTGAGGATGGCGCGGTCACGCTGGTGACCCATGCGCCGGTTCCGCTGGAAGGCGCCGAACATTCTGAAATCTACGCGTTCCGGCCGCGGGACGGCGGCAAGGAACACCTGGCCATCGTGATCGGTGAACCGGCGGCGGACGACCCGGTTCTCGTCCGGATTCACTCGGAATGCTTGACCGGCGACCTGCTTGGCAGCCTGCGCTGCGATTGCGGCGAACAGCTGCGCGGCGCGATCCAGGCGATTGCCGCCAATGGCGGCGGGATGCTGCTCTATCTGGCGCAGGAGGGCCGCGGCATCGGCCTGGTCAACAAGTTGCGCGCCTATCGTTTGCAGGACGAGGGCTTCGATACCATCGAGGCCAATGAGCGTCTCGGTTTCGAGGCCGACGAGCGCGCCTACAGGCCGGCCGCGACAATACTGCGCGCACTGGGCGTCGCCAGGGTTCGCCTGCTGACAAACAATCCCGCCAAGGTCGAGGGCCTCACCGCGAGCGGCATCGAGGTGGTCGAGCGTGTCCCGCATGCATTTCCCGCCAACGGCCACAACGACCGCTATCTGAGCACGAAGGCCGCGCGCGCCGGGCACCTCCTGTAGGCGCAACCATGGAGTTGGTCGTCCATCCCCCGGACCGGCTCGCCGCAGGCAGCCGGGCCTTTCGCTGCGCCATCGGCCGCAGCGGCGTGCGCGAGGACAAGACGGAAGGCGACGGCGCCACGCCGGCCGGGCGGTTTGCGTTGCGCCGGGTCATCTATCGCGCGGATCGGCTGTCCAGGCCGGACACCGGCCTGCCGGTGATGCCCGTCGCGGAGGACCAGGGCTGGTGCGACGATCCGAACGAGCCGGCGTACAACCAGCCGGTCCGGCTTCCGTTCGCCGGCAGTCATGAGGTCCTCTGGCGCGAGGATTCGGTGTACGACGTGATCGTCGTCCTCGGCCACAACGATTCCCCGGCGATTGCCGGCAGGGGCAGCGCGATCTTCATGCATGTCGCGCGACCCGACTACGGGCCGACGGAGGGCTGCGTCGCGCTGGCGCTCGCGGATCTGCTGGAGGTGCTGGCCCTGTGCGGGCCGGGCGACACGATAACGGTCAATTCGGGCGACGCGGCGGCCGCTCGCCGAAAATAGCGGTGCCGACGCGCACATGCGTCGCGCCGAAAGCGATGGCAATCGGGTAATCGGCGCTCATACCCATACTCAGCCCCGCAAGCCCATTGCGCCGCGCGATTTCCCGGAGCAGCGCGAAGTGCAGGGACGGTTCCTCGCCGGCCGGCGGGATGCACATCAGGCCCTTGACCGGCAGGTCGAACTCGTTCCTGCAGAGCGCGATGAAGGGGTCGGCCTCGGCCGGCAGGACGCCCGCTTTCTGTGCTTCCGCACCGGTGTTGACCTCTATGAAACAGTCGGGCCGGCGGCCGGCCTTCGCCATTTCCTTTGCCAGTTCCCGGGCCAGTTTGGGCCGGTCCAGTGTTTCGATGACGTCGAACAGGGCCACCGCCTGGCGAACCTTGTTGGTCTGCAGCGGGCCGATCAGATGCAAGGCGGTTCCGGGAAACTCCGTGCTGAGCTCCGGCCATTTGTCAGCGGCCTCCTGGACGCGATTTTCGCCGAACACCCGGTGACCCGACTCCAGGGCCGGCCGAATCCGTGACGCGTCGTGGCCCTTGCCGACCGCGACGAGCGTGATCTCGTGCGGGTCGCTTCCGGCCTCCCGCGCGGCTGTGGCAATCTCGGTCAGGACATCGGCGAGCCGCGCCGCGACATCCGGTTCCATGTGGTCGTTCATCCTGCTTTCCTGCCGGCATGGCGGACGCCACCCTATCAAACCCGCCCGCCCCCGAAAAGCACCGGACCCGGGGGCCGGGCCGGTATCATGCCGAAGGCTCTCGAAAACCCCTTGCCGTAGACGGCAATAGAGGCATATTGGCGGCATGTCCGTGACACGGAGCAAGATCGAGGACGCAGCGGCCATCGCACCACACGGGGCCGCCGGGCTTTGGCATGGGTAACGCGCACGACATGACTGCGGATCGGTTTCGGCTTGGGGACAACCCGACATTTGCCGATATCCTGCATCCGGTGCCGGAAGAGGCGTTTCTTGCCGAACATTACGATCGGAAGCCGCTGCATATCGAAGGCAACCCCGGGAAATTCGCGACCGTCATGTCCTGGGACGGCCTGACGTCGATCCTCGACATGACGGCGGTCTGGTCGTCCTCGTCGCTTCAACTGGTCCACAACAAGGACGTCGTGCCGCCCCCCAAATATTGCCGGACCGCGAAGAACAGGGACGGCCAGACGGTGCTGCAGCCGGATGCCGGGAAGGTCATGGGTCTGCTTCAGCGTGGCGCATCGCTGGTTGCCAACGATATCGATACCCTGACTCCGGCCCTGCGCGGCGTGGCCGGCGCGCTCGAGGGAGCGCTCTGTGGCAAGGCGCAGGCGAATCTTTACTGTTCCTGGGAGGAGCATCAGGCGTTCGGCAGCCATTTCGACACGCACGACGTCTACGCCATGCACGTTGCCGGAGAAAAGCTCTGGCGAATCTATGAGACCCGCGCGGAAGCGCCGATTGCGCATCCGCAGTTCAAATCGTACGGCCAGGAGTGGCATGATGCGAACCGCGGCAAGATCGCCCAGGAGATCCTGATGCGGCCCGGCGACCTGCTGTATATCCCGCGCGGCCAGTATCACGACGCGATCGCGACCAGCGACGGAACCATTCATATCGCGTTCGGCCTAACTCACGTGATCGGCATGGACGTGATCGACCTGTTTGCCGGAATGGCGGTAAACGATCCGCTGTTCCGGCGCAATATGCCGCGGCACTCGGACGACGAGGCCGCGGGGGAATGGCTCGCGGCGCTCGGTGACCGGATGGCGGCCTATGCGCGGACTCCCGATGCCGTAGCGGCGATTCTGAAGCACCAGCAGGAGTTTCGCTATCCACGGGGCGGCTTTGATCTGCCTGTCGAACCGACTGCGATACCGTATCGCGTGACCGCCAAGAATCTCAAAACGGAACTGCGGGACGGCGCGTGGATTCTGACTGGGCTTAAGGGTTCGGCGCCGATTCCGGCAGGACTTGAGGGCCCGGTGTCATGGATTCTGGGCCAAACGATCTTTACCCATGACGACTTTCTCGGTGCGTTTCCGCAGATAGCGCAGGCCGAACTTGCGACCTTGCTCGAGGATCTGGCGGGAATGAAAGTGGTGGCGCGCGGCATGTGATCCGGGGGATCCCTGAACCGCCGTTTCCGGGCCCGCTCCCGGGCCGCGAATCACGGTGGCCTCTGCCGCCCACCGGGAGAATCGGGCCGAAGGCCATCGGCCGTCACCGTGGGGCCGTGCTAACATCTTTGTAATATATGTATAATTTCGCGCACACCGAATCGATTCATGATATGATGCCACCTTAACAAGACTTTTACCGACGCAGTGATACCATGCTTGTGGATGACGATTGTCCATGTGGTGCGAATTCCGGAGGCGCCCGGCGGCCCCAGTGATGTTTGCCAGGATCCCTGTTGTTTTGGCGGCGGCGGCGGCAGTGCTCGTGCCGACGGCGACTTTTGCCGACAGCCCGAAAGAGTCGCCGGCCGCAGGCGGTGGGTATTATTTCGGGTTCGACGAGATGCGCCTGCGGCAGGATATCGTCGATATCCGATACTACTACACCCAGCCCGTACGCATTGATCTGGAAGCGGCCGATCCTCATGACGGGTTTGTTTATTTTGGCGCCGGTTCCGCGGCAGGGCTCGCGGGACAGCAGGTGCCGGTGGCGAAGGCGTCGCCGGCAGTCGGCGGCTCCGGAATCCTGTCGGACCGGTCGCAGGATATCGGGCTCTGGGTGGACTGGCGGCCCGACGTTACGGGTGATTACTACGGCGCGAACGCGCGCGAGATCGGACGATCGCTGGCCGGAAGCGAGATCGACCGCGTTGGCGTCCGGGCCGATGTAACTGCGCTGTTGTTCGACGATTCGGGTGTCGGAACCACCGCATGGCGCGTCAGCGGCGCGCTCGGCTCCACAAGCCTTTCACTCGTATCCGGCGATCCGATGATTGCCGGCGCGATGGACACCGGCGGCGGCCTGCTGTGGGACGTTGGCGTCGGCTGGTCCAGCGGTTCGGTGTCACTCAGCGCCGGGTATCAGTCGGCTTCCCGTCTTTTCGAAAGCGGCGGCGATATTGCGGTGTTGTCTCTTGGCGCCGATTACGCGATCCTTCCCGGTCTTTCCGTCTACGGCGAACTCAATGTGATCGACGATCCGGCGACAATGGGGGAGGAGCGTCTTGGCACGGTCTTTATTCTGGGGACCGGCCTGAATTTCTGACTCCGATAAGATCCGCCGAAGACCCGGCTGCGGTGTGACTGCCGCCGTTTCCGCGCTTGTCGGATGCCGTTCCGAGTCTTTCCTCTTTTCCCGGATGCCGGTTTCTGTATAGTCGTGCCCGGATTGTATCGTAAATTGAGGAAGCTGGGGCAATGACCCTTCGCCATGTCTTTCGAACCGCGCTGATTCTTGGTCTTTTGGCCGCGGTGACCTCGTGCGGGACCGGAAAGAAGGTTACCGAAGAGGACACGATGACCACCGAAGAGGCCCGCAAGGCTCGCAAGGGCAAGCTGTTCGGTGAGGATGCATTCGAGTACGGGCCAGGCGCCGATCGGAAAGAAGAGCCGTCCGGCGGCGGCGGCATCGCCGTCAACGGGTATCTGTGGCGCGCCTCCCTCGATACGATGTCCTTCATGCCGTTGAGCTCTGCGGACCCCTTCGGCGGCGTCATCGTTACCGACTGGTACGTGTCCCCGGAATCGCCGAACGAGCGGTTCAAGGTACAGATCTACATCCTCGACCGGCAACTCAGGGCTGATGGGCTGCGTGTGTCGGTGTTCCGCCAGGTTCGGGACGCTTACGGCAGCTGGTCGGACGCCCCGGTGAAGCCGGACACGGCTCGGCAACTCGAAAATGCGATCCTGACCCGGGCACGCCAGTTGCGGATCGACGCGGGAACAACGCTATAACGCCGCGTTTGCAGTGAACACTCCGCCATTGGGCCTGTTTCGGACGAGGCGGCCCACAGATTGACGACCGGATCCGGAATGAGTCGTTATAATTTCAAGGAAACCGAAGCCAAGTGGCAGGCCGTCTGGGCGGAGCGGAAGACTTTCTGCGTCGGCGAAGAGTCCGACCGGCCGAAATACTACGTGCTGGAAATGTTCCCTTACCCGTCCGGGCGCATCCATATGGGGCATGTTCGGAACTACACGATGGGCGATGTGGTCGCACGGTACCGGCGCGCCGCCGGCTTCAACGTGCTGCATCCGATGGGCTGGGACGCGTTCGGCCTGCCGGCCGAGAACGCGGCGATGGAGCGCGGCATTCACCCCGCGGAGTGGACCTACTCGAACATCGCCACGATGCGCGGCCAGTTGAAACAAATGGGATTCTCGCTCGACTGGGCGCGCGAGATCGCGACCTGCCATCCTGAGTATTACCGTCATCAGCAGGAGCTGTTCCTCGATTTTCTCGGAACCGACCTCGCATACCGCAAGGAATCCTGGGTCAACTGGGATCCGGTGGACCACACGGTGCTGGCCAACGAGCAAGTGGTCGACGGGCGTGGCTGGCGATCGGGCGCCCTGATCGAGCGACGCAAGCTGGCGCAGTGGTTCCTGCGGACCACCGCCTACAGCGATGACCTGCTCGATGCGCTCAAAGCGCTCGACCGCTGGCCGGAACGGGTGCGCCTGATGCAGGAGAAATGGATCGGGCGGTCGCAGGGCGCCTTTATCCGGTTTCGATTGTCCGACCACCGCACCGGCACACCGCTGGACGAGCGGCTCGAGATATTCACAACGCGCCACGACACGCTGTTCGGCATGACGTTCTGCGCACTCTCGCCGCACCACCCGCTGGCCACGATGCTCGCGGGCAAGGACGAGAAGGCAGCGGCGTTCATCGCCGAATGCGACCGGCTGGGCACCAGCGAGGCGGCGATCGAGGCGGCCGAGAAGCAAGGCTACGATACCGGCCTGGTGGTTCACCACCCGTTCGATGCGAAGCGGATCGTGCCGCTGTACATCGCCAATTTCGTGCTGATGGATTACGGCACCGGGGCGATCTTCGGTTGCCCCGCACACGACCAGCGCGACCTTGATTTCGCCCGGAAATACGGGCGCGACGTCGTACCGGTTGTGGCGCCGCGCGACGCCGACCCCGCCACGTTCTCGATTGGCGACGAGGCGTTCGTCGATGACGGCGTGATGATCAACTCCGATTTTCTCGACCGGCTGGACGTGCCGTCCGCCAAGCAGCGGATGGTGGAGCGCCTGCAGGCGGACGGTGTCGGCGAAGCAACGACAGTCTATCGTCTGCGCGACTGGGGAATTTCCCGTCAGCGCTACTGGGGATGCCCGATTCCGGTGGTTCACTGTGAGGCCTGCGGGGTTGTCCCGGTGCCGCGCAGCGATCTGCCCGTCGCACTGCCCGAGGACGTCGAGTTCGACAAGCCTGGCAATCCGCTCGACCGCCATTCCACCTGGAAACATGTGAACTGTCCGGCCTGCGGCGCCACGGCGCGGCGCGAGACCGACACGATGGACACCTTCGTCGATTCGTCGTGGTATTTCGCCCGCTTCTGTTCGCCGCGGGCGGACCGGCCGACCGACCGCGGGCAGGTCGATTACTGGCTGCCCGTCGATCAGTATATCGGCGGCATCGAACATGCGATCCTGCACCTGCTCTATTCGCGCTTCTTCACCCGGGCGATGCGCAAGTCCGGGCATGTGTCGCTTGACGAGCCGTTCTCAGGGCTGTTTACGCAGGGTATGGTCTGCCACGAAACATATAGTGACCAGCGCGGCAAGTGGCTGTTCCCTGGCGAGATCGAGAAGCTGCCCGACGGTACGGCCGTCAACACCGGCGACCGCAGTCCGGTGACCGTCGGCCGCTCCGAGTCGATGAGCAAGTCGAAGAGGAACGTGGTCGATCCGGAGCAGATCATTGCCGCGTTCGGCGCCGATACGGCGCGCCTGTTCATGTTGTCCGACACCCCGCCGGAGCGCGACCTCGAATGGACCGACGCCGGCATCGAAGGCGCCTGGCGCTATGTCAACCGGCTGTGGCGCATGGCCACCGGCCCGGCCGGAAGGCTTGGCATGAAGGGCGGCGCGATGCCTGCGCTCGGGGCGGAGGCGGAGGCGACGCGGCGCCTTGTCCACAAGACGATCGCCGGTGTCACCGACGATCTCGACAAGTTCCGTTTCAACAGGGCGGTGGCGCGGATTCGTGAGCTCACCAACCTGCTCGGCGATATCGGGGGCGACGGCGACGATTTGGCCTGGATCCGCCGCGCCGGGCTGGAGACGGCAATCCAGTTGATCGCGCCGATGATGCCGCACCTGGCCGAGGAGCTCTGGCAACGGTTGGGGCACGAAACGCTGCTCGCCGACGTCCCGTGGCCTGAAGCCGACCGGTCGCTGCTGGTCGAGGACACCATCACGATCGGCGTGCAGGTCAACGGCAAACTGCGCGGCACTGTGGATATGCCACGCGACACCGACAGGGAAACCGCGGAAACGCTGGCGCTGACGCTCGATGGCGTGCAGCGTGCGATGGCTGGCAAGCCGCCGCGCAAGGTGATCGTGGTGCCCAACAAGATCGTCAATGTGGTCGTGTAGCCGGAAAGGCGGCTTTGTATCTGTGGCCGCCGCGGCGATTCTTGTTGTGTCTGTCGCGGGGTGCGGTTTCGAGCCGCTGTATGGGCGCAAGTCCGCCGGAAACGTCGAAGCCAGGCTTTCCAGCGTCAAGATCCAGACCATTCCCGGCAGGGTCGGCCAGCAAGTGCACAACTACCTGCTGGACCGCGTCAACAGGGACGGCAGACCTGCAGAGCCGCTTTATCTTCTTTCGGTCACGCTCGAGGTCAACAAGGTCATCCTCGGTATCCAGCAGGACGAAACAGAGACACGCGCCAAACTCGTCATTCTGGCCAGCGTCCGCCTGCAGGACATCGTAACCGAGGAAGTTCTCCTGGACCGCTCGGCCCGGTCCGCAAACAGTTACAATATCGTTGGCTCCGCCGTAGCCACGCGAAGCGCGGAGCAGGACGCGATCGACCGCGCGGCCCGGGAAGTCAGCGACGAAATTCGTCTGATATTGTCCCTGTATTTTCGCAGGCACAGCCCGCTGCCAGCGTCCGGATGAAACTCAAAACGACGGAGATCGAAGCGTTTGTCCGCAAACCTGATCCAGCGGTGCGCGGCATACTGGTCTACGGTCCGGATGACGGTCTGGTGCGCGAGCGCGCCGGGCGGCTCGTCGCCGGGGCGGTGGAGGATCCCGCCGACCCGTTCCTGGTCGCCGAGTTGACCGGGGGCGACATCGCTGGCGATCCCGCCCGCCTGTTCGACGAAGCGGCGGCGATTCCGCTGACCGGGGGACGGCGGGTCGTACGCCTGCGGGATGCAAACCCGTCGACACCGCCGGGCGTTGCAGACGCGGTGGCCAGGGCCGCGAAATCCTTTCTTGCAGATCCGCCGGCCGACTCCCTGGTGGTGCTGCAAGCCGGCGACCTCGGGCCCCGTTCCGCGCTGCGGAAGCTGTTCGAAGCTGCTGCGGCCGGCGTCGCCCTGCCCTGCTACCGTGACGATTCGGAGGGCCTTGACCGGCTGTTCACGGAAATCCTCGGATCCCGCGGCGTAACAATGTCGCCGGACGCACGGGCATACCTGTCGGAGAATCTCGGCTCGGACCGCGGTGTAACCCGGGCCGAGCTCGAAAAACTCGCCTTGTATGCCGGCGACAGCGGCCGAATCGAACTTGCCGACGCCGAGGCCTGCGTTGGCGACAGCGGCCAGCGCGGTCTCGACCGGGTGGCGTTCGCCGCTGGTGGGGGCGACCAACCGGCGCTCGACCGCGAAATTGCGGCCTGTCTTGGTATGGGTGAATCACCGGTCGGCATTCTGCGTGCCGCGGCCCGGCATCTGATGCGGGTGCATCTGGCGATGACCGATATGGCATCGGGTGCGTCGGCGGAGCAGGCGGTAAGGAAACTCCAGCCGCCGGTGTTCTGGAAACTGGCCGGCGAAATGACACGGCAGGTCCAGGCCTGGTCCCCGGACTATATCGCCAGGGCACAGGAACTGCTGCTTGAAGCCGAGCGCCGATGCAAGCGGACGGGCATGCCCGACGCGGCGATTTGCGGGCGCACCCTGTTGCAGGTTGCGTCACTGGCCCGCAGAAGAAAATAGCCCCGGATCAGATCCGGAGCCAGTCCCTTGATATCAAATATGTTTCTGCGTCCAGGAGCCGATCAGGCCTGTCTTAGCCGACGCAGCACGCCGTCGAGCTGTTCCGGCTCATCATAGTGGATCGCGACCTTTCCGGCGCCGCCTTTCTTCGCCGCCACCGTGACCTTGAGTCCCAACGCTTCGCTCAATTCATGCTCCAGCGCGGCGACATTCGGATCCCTTGGCGCCATGGCGCCAGCTTTCCCCGATGAAGGGGCATGGTCCTTGCGGGTCAGGTCCTCGGCCTGGCGGACATTCAGGTCGCGGCGCACGATTTCCCGTGCCAGATCCACGGGGTTTTCGGTGTTCACCAGGGCACGCGCGTGACCGGCTGAAATCTGCCCTTCGTCCAACATCCGGCGGACCGGCTCCGGCAGGCCGAGAAGCCGGATCATGTTGGCGATATGGCTGCGGCTCTTGCCCACCGCGCCCGCCAACACCTCCTGGGTATGGCCGAACTCCTCCATCAGCCGGCGGTAGGCCTCTGCCTCCTCGAGCGGGGTCAGATCCTCGCGCTGCAGGTTTTCCACCAGCGCGACCTCGAGGGTATCGCGGTCGGTCAATACCTTGACGACCGCGGGGACCTCGTGCAGCTGCGCCTGCTGCGCCGCGCGCCACCGCCGCTCGCCCGCCACGATTTCGAAACGCCCCTCGGCTTCCGGATCCGCGCGAACCAGGAGCGGCTGGAGGACGCCTTTGTCCCTGATCGAGCCGACCAGTGCCGTGAACGCGTCATCGTTAAAATGGCGGCGCGGCTGATAGGGGCTCGGCTTCAGATGATCGACGGGGATCATGCGGGCAACCCGGCCGGAATCCGGCTGGACGCTGTCGCCGGACGGCGCATCGCCGAGAAGCGCGGAAAGCCCGCGCCCCAGGCCGCGCCGGCGGCCTTCGTCCGCCGCCATCATGCCGCCACGCGGGCGTCGCGGCGCAGCAACTCGCTGGCCAGGTGGATGTACGCCTGGCTTCCAGCGGAGCGCCAGTCGTAAAGCAGTACGGGTTTGCCGAAGGATGGCGCCTCCGATACGCGTACGTTCCTCGGAATCACGGTCTCGTACACCTTGTCGCCGAAGTGGCTGCGGACATCGGACGCGACCATGTCGCAAATCCTGTTCCGCTTGTCGAACATCGTCAGCACCACGCCCTGGATCTCGAGCCGCGGGTTGAGCGCGTGCTTCACCCGCTCGACCGTGTGCAGCAGATGGCTCAGCCCCTCCAGCGCGTAGAACTCGCACTGGAGTGGAACGAGAACCGCATCGGATGCCACAAATGCGTTAAGAGTCAATAGGTTAAGGGATGGCGGACAGTCGATCAGCACATAATCCCAGGTATCCTGCAACGCCTGAAGCGCGTCGGCCAGCCGGTGTTCGCGGCGGGACATGTCGATCAGCTCGACCTCGGCGCCCGACAGCTCGCGGGTCGAGGGCACGACAAACAGGCCCGGGACCGGCGCTTCGACGGCGGCCTGCGACAACGACGCTTCGCCAATCAGCACCTCATAGGTCGTGAGCTGCCGGGCGTCGGCGTCGAGTCCCAGACCGGTGCTGGCGTTTCCCTGCGGGTCGAGGTCGATGATCAGCACACGCTTGTGAATCGCGGCAAGCGCGGTGCCGAGATTGACGGCCGTCGTCGTCTTGCCGACGCCGCCCTTCTGGTTCGCGAGCGCGAGGACGCGGGGTTTACGGGATCTGCGGGATTTAGCTCTTGGCGGTGGTGTGTAGAACACGGGAAATAGCCTCCAGACGTAGAATCGTTCCTTGTGGATCGGCACGACTCTGAATTTTATCTACCTGCATACTCCACCGTTTTCTAGCCCGGGTCAATTCCTGTTCGACGGTTCGACCCTTTAAAAATAGGAATACGGTGTGTTCGTTGGAAAAATTGTCCGTCAAATCCAATAGATCGGCCAGTGGAGCCAGAGCCCTGGAGACGACGGTTCGGGCGATGAAGGGCCTGACGTCCTGGATTCGCTCGGCATGGATCGTGACGGGCACACCGATCGCCCGCGCCGCCTCGCCCAGAAAGGCGCATTTGCGGCGGTCCGACTCGATCAGATGGACGTCCGTCGCCCCTATGGCCGCCAGAACGAGCCCCGGGAACCCCGCGCCGCTTCCAAGATCGACCAGCGGCGCATCGGGGTCCGCGATCAGGGGATAGAGCTGGGCCGAATCGAGCATGTGCCGGTGCCACAGGTGCGGAAGCGTACCTTGACCGACCAGGTTGATCCGCCGGTTCCATTTCACAAGAATGTCCGCGTAGCGTCGCAGCCGGTCGAGTGTTTCACGTGAAACACCGGCCGCGGCGGCGAACGCATCTGGCGTCACCGCGGGCGGACCTCCGCCCGCTTGACGTGGCGCAGAAGCGCAACCAGAGCCGCCGGCGTGACCCCTGAAATGCGCGAGGCGGCGCCAAGAGTCGGCGGCTTTGCGGCGGTCAGCTTCTGGCGCATTTCAATCGAGAGGCCGCCGATCGCGGCGTAGTCCAGATCGTCCGGAAGACCCAGCTGCTCGTCCCGGCGAAACGCGGCGATGTCCGCCTCCTGGCGCTCCAGATACCCCGAATAAAGTCCCTCAGTTTCGATCTGAGGGGCTATATCTTGTGGTATACGCCCTAGCTCCGGCCATATTTGCGAAAGGCGGGCCAGACCGATTCCCGGCCGCGCGAGCAGCTCGTGGACCGTGCGGACCCGGCCGTCGCGATTGATCCGAATGCCGTGCCGGGCAAGAGCATCCGGGCTGGCGGACAGGTTGCGAACCATGACGCGCGCCGCCTCCAGCGCCGCCGCGCGTTCGGCCCAGGCGGCGGCCCGGACTGGTCCGACACAGCCGGCGCCCTCACCGAGCGCGGTGAGCCGCTGGTCGGCGTTGTCGGCGCGCAGGCGCAGCCGGTATTCGGCGCGCGATGTGAACATCCGGTAGGGCTCGGTCACCCCCCTGGTCACCAGATCGTCGATCATCACACCGATATAGGCGTCCGCGCGGTCGACCTGGAAGACGCTTCCGCCCGCGGCCGCCAGGGCCGCGTTGACGCCGGCCACAAGGCCCTGCGCCGCGGCTTCCTCATAGCCTGTGGTGCCGTTGATCTGGCCGGCGAAGTAGAGGCCGGGAATGCGCCGGGTTTCCAGCGTCCGCCGCAGCTCGCGCGGGTCCACGTAATCGTATTCGATGGCGTAGCCGGGGCGGACCATCCGTGCGCGCTCGAGGCCGGGGATGGTCCTCAGCAGGGCTTGCTGGGCATCTTCCGGCAGTGCCGTGGAAATGCCGTTCGGATAGACCGTGTCGTCGTCCAGCCCTTCGGGCTCGAGGAAGATCTGGTGGCGGTCGCGGTCTGCGAACCGCACCACCTTGTCCTCGATCGACGGGCAGTATCGCGGCCCTGTCCCCTCGATGCGACCGGAATAGACCGGCGTGCGACCGAGGTTGGCGCGGACGACATCGTGCGACGCCGGCGTCGTGCCGGTGATGTGGCACACCGTCTGCGGCACCGTGATGCGCCGTGTCAGGCTTGAGAACGGCACCGGCGGGTCGTCGCCGTGCTGTACGTCGAGCCCGCCCCAGTCGATGCTGCGGCCGTCGAGCCGGGGCGGCGTGCCCGTCTTGAGGCGCCGCAGCGTAAAGCCGAACCTCTGCAGCGTCGCCGACAGGCCATAGGAAGCGGCATCGCCGGCACGGCCGGCGGCCGTCGTCCGCTCGCCGATATGGATGACCCCGCGCAGGAACGTACCCGTCGTGAGCACCACGCGGGGCGCCGTCAACTGGCGCCCGTCCGCCGTGGTCACGCCCCGGATCCGCCCGCCGTCGTCGAGCAGCACGTCCTCAACGGCAGCCGCGAGCATCTCGAGATTCCCCTGGCCCTCCAGCGCCGTCCGCATCTCCGACCGGTACAGCGCCCGGTCGGCCTGGGCGCGCGGGCCCCAGACGGCCGGGCCCTTGCTCCGGTTGAGCATCCGGAACTGGATCCCGGAGCGGTCGATGACGCGGCCCATGACGCCGTCCAGCGCGTCGATCTCGCGCACGAGGTGGCCCTTGCCGAGGCCCCCGATGGCAGGATTGCACGACATCTCGCCAATGGTTTCGATCCGGTGGGTGGCCAGCAGCGTCCGCGCGCCGGCACGCGCCGCGGCGGCGGCGGCCTCACAGCCCGCGTGGCCACCGCCGACGACGATCACATCCCAGCCGTACTTTCGTGTCAGCTCCATGGACCGAGTAGATAGGCGCGCCGCCGGCCGCTGTCAAAGATTTCCACGGCCGGCCGCCAAGGGAACCGTTTCACGTGAAACATCATGCCCGCCCGTGTCACTTGCCGATGCAGAAATCGCGGAAGATGACGTCGAGCAGGTCGTCGACATCGACCCGTCCGGTAATCCGGCCGAGCGCCCGGGCCGCGAGGCGCAGATCCTCGGCGGCGAGTTCGGGCAGTACGGCCGCCTGCACGCGCCCGAGGGCAGCAAGGCACTGCTCCAGCGCTTCCCGGTGCCGGGCCCGTGTAATAACCGGCCGTCCGGCGAGGCCGATCCGTTCGCGCACCGCCGCCTCAAGCCCGTCCAGGAACGTGCCGATGCCCTCGCCCGTCGCCGCGGAAATCGGAAAGACGCCAAGGCTGGACGTTTCTATCCGAATGGCAGGTGGCGCAAGGTCGCACTTGTTCAGGGCGATGAGCGTCGACGGGCCGATCAGATCGGACACGCCGGCGACGCTCGCCGGGCTGCCGGCATCCAGCACCAGGATCCTCAGTTCCGCCGTCTCGGCCCGCTGTCGTGCGCGGCGCACGCCCTCCTCCTCGATGCTGCCTTCGGCGGCGCGCAGCCCTGCCGTGTCGGCGAGGATCACCGGATAGCCGCCGAGGTCCATGGCGACTTCGATGACGTCCCGGGTGGTTCCGGCGGTTTCCGAAACGATGGCCGCATCGCGGCGCGCGAGGCGGTTCAACAGGCTCGACTTTCCGGCGTTCGGGGGGCCGACGATGGCGATTTCGAGCCCCGCACGAAGACGTTCGCCACGTCGTTTGTCATCAATATGTTGAGAGATCTTATCTACTAGTGACGATATATCGTGGTCTATCCGACTCAAAACCGCGTCCGGAATCTCCTCGTCCGGAAAGTCGATATAGGCTTCGTAGTGCGCCAGGGTGCGGATCAGCTGCTCGCGCCAGCCGTCGTAGAGCCGCGCCAGCTCCCCTTCGGCCTGGCGCAATGCCTGTCTGCGCTGGGCGTCGGTTTCGGCGGCGATCAGGTCGGCAATGCCCTCGGCCGCGGTAAGATCCATCCTGCCGTTCAGAAAGGCCCGCCGGGTGAACTCGCCGGGCTCGGCCATGCGTAGACCTGCCACACCGCCGAGGGCCCCAAGAGCAGCGGCGATAACGGCCGGCCCGCCATGAATGTGAAGTTCGGCGACATCCTCGCCGGTATAGCTGCGCGGCGCCGGGAACCACAGGATCAGACCGTCGTCGATCCGCTCGCCGCTGACAGGGCCCTGCAGCGTCGCAGGGGACGCCCGGCGCGGCGCCGGTAGTGTGCTGCGCCCGGTGATGCCGAGGAGCGCCTGTGCGGCGTCCGGACCGGACAGCCGGATGACCGCCACTCCGGCCGGCCCCGCACCGCTCGACAACGCGTAAATGGTTTGCGTCATGGCCAACCCGCCAGACGCTCCCAGCGCCGAATTTGCCCGTGACAAGCCGCGCCGGGCCCGCTAATTGTGGGTCCGGTCTTGTTCCGCGGCAATTTTGCCCCATTGTCGCTGCGAGCCACCAGCACCTTTCCTCGGCGCGGACAAAGCGAGCCCATCATGACAGAAAATCTCCTGGCCGGGGAAACCAGCCCCTATCTGCTTCAACACAAGGACAACCCGGTACACTGGATGCCCTGGGGCGACGAGGCGTTTGCGCGCGCCCGACGGGAAAACAAGCCGGTTCTGCTCTCGGTCGGCTACGCGGCCTGCCACTGGTGCCACGTCATGGCCCACGAAAGCTTCGAAAAGCCTGAAATCGCTGCCCTGATGAACGAATTGTTCGTCAATATCAAGGTCGATCGCGAGGAGCGCCCCGACCTCGACGCGATTTACCAGACATCCCTTGCGATGCTCGGCGAACAGGGCGGCTGGCCGCTTACCATGTTCCTGACCGCCGACGCCGAGCCGTTCTGGGGCGGCACGTATTTCCCGCCGGAGCCGCGATTCGGCCGGCCCGGGTTTCCCGAGGTGCTGCGCGGCATCGCCTCGGTCTTCACCAGCGACCCCGAGCGCGTCGGCCAGAATGCCGAAGCCCTGCGCAGCGCCCTCGAAGAGGCGGCGGTGCCGCGCGCCGGCGGCGGGATCGCGCCGGAACTGCTGACACAGATCGCCGGCCGGCTGGTGGCCCAGGTCGATCCCGACCGGGGCGGCCTGCGCGGCGCGCCGAAATTTCCGCAACCATCCCTGTTCCAGCAGTTCTGGCGGGCCTGGAAGCGGACCGGCGACGAGACATTCCGCGATGCTGTCACCACGACCCTCAACCGGATCTGCCAGGGCGGGATCTACGACCATCTGGGCGGTGGATTCGCCCGTTATTCGGTCGACGATCTGTGGCTCGCGCCGCATTTCGAGAAGATGCTGTACGACAACGCGCAACTCCTCGAGCTTCTCACCATAGTCTGGCAGGAAACCGGAGACACACTCTACGCCGCGCGCATCGAGGAGACCGTCGGCTGGGTGTTGCGCGAAATGGTCCAGCCGGAGGGCGGCATTTCCAGCTCGCTGGATGCCGACAGCGAGGGAGAGGAAGGAAAATTCTATGTCTGGACCCGGGACGAGGTGGAGTCCCTGCTTGGCGCCGCGGCGCCGCTGTTCGCACAACATTACGAGGTCACGGACGCCGGTAACTGGGAAGGCAGGACCATCCTGAACCGCCTCGCGGAACGGGGGCTTGCCGACGCCGAAACGGAATCGGCGCTGGCCCGGTCCCGGGCCATCCTGCTGGAAGCCCGCTCTGCGCGCATCCCGCCCGCCAAGGACGACAAGGTGCTGGCCGACTGGAACGGCCTGATGAGTGGCGCCCTGGCGGCCGCAGGACAGGCTCTGGGGCGCCCCGAATGGATCGATGCCGCGGCGCGCGCCTTCGCGTTCGTGCGGGACCGCATGACCGAGGACGGGCGGTTGCGGCATTCCTGGCGTGCCGGGCGGCTGCAGCATCCGGCGACGCTGGACGATTACGCCAACATGTCCCGCGCGGCGCTGCTGCTGCTTGAGGCCACCGGGGACGCCGCCTATCTCGCGCAGGCGGAACGCTGGGCCGGCCTCGTCGAGCAGTATTACAGCGAGCCCGGAAAACCCGGCTACTTCTTTGCCGCCAGTGACACACCGGGCCTGATCGTACGGAACAAGACGGCCAGCGACAATCCGACGCCGTCCGGCAACGGCGTCATGGTCGAGGTCCTGGCCCGGCTGTGGCTGCTGACCGGAAACGATGCCTACCGCCAGGCCGCCGACACTGTCGTAACGGCGTTTTCGGGTGAACTCGCCCGCAATTTCTTCCCGCTGTCGACATTGCTCAACGCCAGCGAGTTCCTGTTTGCGCCGGTCCAGATCGTGCTCGTCGGCGATCGCAGCGAACCGCGGGCCGCGGCGATGCTACAGGCGCTGACACGCATTTCCGTCCCCAACCGGGTAATCCAGACGGTGGCGCCGGGCGACGCCCTGCCGGACGGGCATCCCGCCCGCGGCAAGTCCCAGAAGGACGGCACCGCGACGGTCTATGTCTGCCACGGCCAGACCTGCTCCCTGCCGATCACCGAACCGGGCGCCCTCACAGCGGCGCTTGGTGGAGCATGACCCGGTGCCCGCCCGGCTGATCGACACGCCTGTGGGGCCGATCCTCATCGTCGAGTCCGGCGGCCGGATCGCGGAAATCCGGTTTGCGTCCGGCGCCGAGACGGACAGCGACGATACGCCCCTCCTGCGCCGGGCGGGAACGCAGATCGCGCAATATTTCGCTGGCCGCCGGCGGCAATTCGACCTGCCGCTTGCGCCGGCCCCGACCGCATTCCAGGTGCGCGTGCGCAGCGCCATGCAGGACATCCCCTACGGCCAGACCCGCAGTTATGGCGAGCTTGCGCACAGTGCCGGTGGCGCGCCGCGCGCCATCGGCCAGGCGTGCGGCGCCAACTCGCTGCCCCTCGTCGTACCGTGCCACCGGGTGGTGGCGTCGGGCGGGCTCGGGGGCTATTCCGGGGGCAAGGGGCTTGCCACCAAACGCCAGCTGCTGGCGCTCGAGGGCAATGCCATTGCCGGATGACAACCGGCGCGGCGGGCGATAATCTCGCCCCCGCCTCACATGCCGCGCACTTCATGACGGCAGCACCACACGACAGGGGAGTACGGACCATGCCCGATATCACGATCCATGGCCGCGACGGCGATTTCTCCGCCTATCTTTCACTGCCGGCCGGCGGGTCCGGCCCCGGCCTTCTGGTAATCCAGGAGATTTTCGGCGTCAACCGGTCGATGCGGCAAATGTGCGACGATTTCGCGGCGCAGGGCATGGTCGCGCTATGCCCCGACATCTTCTGGCGCCAGGAACCCGGGATCCAGATCACCGACAAGACAGACGAGGAGTGGCAGAAGGCCTTCCAGCTGTTCCAGGGCTTCGACGTCGACCAGGGCGTCGAGGACCTGAAGGACGCACTCGAGACGCTGCGCGGGCTGGACGCCTGCAGTGGCAAGGCCGGCAGCGTCGGATATTGCCTCGGCGGCAAGCTTGCCTTCCTGATGGCCACGCGGTCCGATGCCGAATGCAATGTGGGCTATTACGGCGTCGGTCTCGACGAGCTGCTCGGAGAGGCCGGCAGCATCGCCCATCCGACGATGCTGCACGTCGCGGAGGAGGACGAGTATTGCCCGAAAGAGACCCAACAGAAGATCGGCGCAGCCTTCGCAGACAGCGCGCTGGTGACGGTCCACAGCTATCCCGGCATGCCGCACGCCTTCGCCCGCGTCGACGGCATCCACTACCATGCTGAAGAGGCCCGTGTCGCCAACAGCCGCACCTACGATTTCCTGAAACAGAATCTCGGCTAGGGAGTTCCAAATGACGCACGCAATCCGCATCCACGAACAGGGCGGCCCCGAGGTGCTCCGCTGGGAGGACGTCGCGGTCGGCGCGCCGGGCCCCGGCGAGGTCCGTCTTCGCCAGACCGCGGTCGGGCTCAATTTCCTGGACGTCTACCACCGCAATGGCGCCTACAAACTGCCCGAACTGCCGACGGCGCTCGGCATGGAAGCCGCCGGGGTCGTCGAGGCGGTCGGCGACGGCGTCGACGACCTAAAACCCGGGACCCGGGTGGCTTACGCCGGGTACAAGCCCGGCGCCTACGCCGAGGAACGCATCATGCCGGCCGAGCGGCTGGTGCCGCTTCCGGACTCGATCGACGACCAGCATGCCGCGGCCATGATGCTGCAGGGCATGACGGCGGAGTATCTGGTCCGCCGCACATTCGCAGTGCAGCCCGGCCAGACCGTGTTGTTCCACGCCATCGCCGGCGGTGTCGGGTTGATCGCCTGCCAGTGGCTGAAACAGATCGGCGCCACCGTCATCGGCACCGCCGGGACCGATGCCAAGGCGGAGCTCGCCCGCGCCCATGGTTGCGATCACGTGATCGTCTACAGCCGCGAGAATTTCGCCGAGCGCGTCAAGGAGATCACCGATGGTGCCGGTGTCCCGGTGGTCTACGATTCCGTGGGCAGGGATACCTGGGAGGGCTCGCTGGACTGCCTGCAGCCGCGCGGCGTGCTGGTCAGCTTCGGCGCGTCGTCGGGCACCCCTGCGGATTTCTCCATCAATCTGCTGCAGTTCAAGGGCTCGCTCTACGCCACACGGCCGACGCTGCTGCACTACATTGCCAGCCGCGCCGACCTCCTGGAAAGCGCGAACGCCCTGTTCGCCGAGGTCGGCAAGGGGTTGAAGGTGGAAATCAACCAGACCTTCCCGCTCAAGGACACGGCCGAGGCCCATCGTGCGCTCGAGGCGCGCAAGACGACGGGATCCACGGTCCTGCTGCCCTGACCGGCACGGCCACGCCGGCACAAACAGGAAACCGCCCGGAAAACACATCCGGGCGGTTTTTATTTCTGAAACAGGCGTGACGCCTACTGGTTCATGCTGTCGAAGAAGTCCTGGTTGCTCTTCGCATCCTTCAGTTTTCCCAGCAGGAACTCCATCGCATCGGTCACGCCCATCGGCATCAGGATGCGCCGCAGCACCCACATCTTGCTGAGCGTGCCCTTGTCGACCAGAAGCTCCTCCTTGCGGGTGCCCGACTTGGTGATGTCGATCGCCGGGAAGGTCCGCTTGTCGGACAGCTTGCGGTCGAGGATGATCTCGGAGTTGCCGGTACCCTTGAATTCCTCGAAGATGACCTCGTCCATGCGGCTGCCGGTGTCGATCAGCGCCGTCGCCACGATGGTCAGCGAACCGCCCTCCTCGATATTGCGCGCGGCACCGAAAAAGCGCTTCGGGCGCTGCAGCGCGTTGGCGTCGACGCCGCCGGTCAGCACCTTGCCGGAGCTCGGCACCACGGTGTTGTAGGCGCGCGCAAGCCGGGTGATCGAATCCAGCAGGATCACCACGTCGCGCTTGTGCTCGACCAGGCGTTTCGCCTTCTCGATCACCATCTCGGCGACCTGCACATGCCGCGCCGCGGGCTCGTCGAACGTCGAACTCACGACCTCGCCATCCACGGAACGGTCCATATCGGTCACCTCCTCCGGCCTCTCGTCGATCAGCAGGACGATCAGGTAGACCTCCGGATGATTCGCGGTGATCGAATGGGCGATCGACTGCATCATCATGGTCTTTCCGGTCCGCGGCGGCGATACGATCAGCGCGCGCTGACCCTTGCCCTGGGGCGCCACGAGATCGATCACCCGGGCCGAATAATCCTTGGTCTTTTCCTCCTGAACTTCCAGGGTCAGCTTCTCGTCCGGGTACAGCGGCGTCAAATTGTCGAAATTGATGCGGTGACGCACCGCATCCGGCTCGTCGAAATTGATCTTGTTGATCTTCAGCAACGCGAAATAGCGCTCGCCGTCCTTGGGCGCCCGGATCTGGCCCTCGACGGTATCGCCGGTGCGCAGGCCGAAGCGGCGGACCTGACTGGGGCTGACGTAGATATCGTCGGGGCCCGGCAGATAATTCGCCTCCGGCGCCCTGAGGAACCCGAAGCCGTCCTGCAGCACCTCGAGCACGCCGTCGCCGTAGATTGCCACGTCGTTCGTCGCAAGCTGTTTTAGGATCGCGAACATCATGTCCTGCTTGCGCAGGGTGCTGGCGTTCTCGATTTCGAGTTCCTCGGCATAGGCGAGGAGTTCTGCGGGTGATTTCTGCTTGAGTTCCTGGAGGTTCATGTCTTGCTCTGGGTGGGGATCGCCGGCAGCGTACGCCGTATGCTCCGGCCTGATTCGGCCACGTCGAAGTGCGTGTCGGCGATCGATAAGTCCGGGAGGCAGGGAGGGGACGGCTGGAGCATGCGGCTCTGTGCCGACAGCGCCCATGCCCTACACAAAAGCGGAATTGGTGTCAATGACCAACCGGTCGGTTGGCGTTACCCTACGTCAAAAAGCCTTAACAATTCCTTAGGTCGCCATAGCGGTTTCCTGATGGAGGAAAATCGTTTCCCGACGCCCCGAATTCAACAGTCGCACGATCCGGCTGTCCGTCGATTTGTGGCGCCATGACGCCATCATGATATGGGAGCCGGTTCCGTTCGCAACAAGGCCCATGCGCACTATAATTCCAGCGTCGATCTGCAAGTCGACGGCATCCCCCCGGCAACGCCGCAAAAACATATGGCGATGAACGTCCGGATCACCGATCTCCCGTCACGCTCTCGACCGGACAGGGGCAGCGCCTCCACTCGACCGGGCACAGACGCCCGCCGGTGCTGCATTCGACCTGCGGGCCCGGGCCCGCCGCACCGCGCACCAGACCGGCCAGCCCGTCGATGAACGGCACATCCTCGTTCACCGTGCGCACCCGCTCGTAGGCCGGCGCGCCGTGCCGGATCGCCAGATCCCGATACTCGATATCGAGTTCGACCAGCGTTTCGACATGTTCCGATACGAACACCAGAGGCACCACGACCAGTGGTCGCGCTTTTTCGGCCGCCCGCTCCACTTCGGTTTCCGTGTAGGGGCTGATCCAGACCAGGCGGCCGACCCGGCTCTGGTAGGTGATCCGCCAGTCCGGTTCGTGCCCGAGGCGCTCCTCGACCCCGGCCGCGATAGCGACGGCCGAGCGCTCGACCTGCCACTGGTAGGGGTCTCCCGCGGCAATGTTTCGTTCCGGAAGCCCGTGGGCCGAAAACAGGATTCGCGGTGTGCCCGCCTGCGCCGCCCGGGTCCATGCCTCGGCGGTCAGGTCGGCCATGGTCTCGACGAACCCGGGCAGATCCGGATAGCAGCAGATGGTCCGGGTCGGCGCGTCGAGGCCGGCCTCGCGCGCCGCCCGCGCCCAGTCGGTGATGGACGATCCGCTCGTCGTCGCCGAATATTGCGGATAGAGCGGAAGCAGAACGACCTGGTCGGGCCCGAAGGCCATGACATCCCGTGCCGTCTCGTCAGCGAACGGGTGCCAGTAGCGCATCGCGATAAAACAACGGACGTCGCCGATGCCGCCCAGAGCCGCCTCAAGCGCCTTCGCCTGTCGTTTCGTGTTCGGCAGGAGGGGCGACGCGCCCCCAAGATTGGCATAGTTGCCGCGTGCAAGGGTTTCCCGGCGGCGCGAGATGTATTGCGCCAGCATCCACCGCACCGGGCCCGGCGCATCGATAATCGCCTTGTCGTTGAAAAGGTTGAACAGGAACGGCCGCACGGCCTGTGGACTGTCCGGGCCACCCAGGTTGAACAGTACAACCGCTATTCTGCGCTTTTCATCAGCCATTTCGCAATGTCAATTCTTTTCGCTACCACGAATGATATCAAGGAGTTGTGCAACGTTCTCCGGCGGCGTTTCCTTGATGATCCCGTGCCCGAGATTGAATATGAACGGCCCATGCCCAAGCGTCGCCACGATCTCCCGTGCGCGGTGTTCCAGCGCCGCGCCGCCGGCAAGCAATACCTGCGGGTCGAGGTTGCCCTGCACCGTCACCTTCGGCTGCAGCCGCTCCGCCGCCCAGGACAACGGCACCGTCGT
Source organism: uncultured Alphaproteobacteria bacterium (assembly GCA_947259105.1). GTDB lineage: Bacteria > Pseudomonadota > Alphaproteobacteria > UBA8366 > JADFVY01. The sequence continues at coordinate 57,539 of CAMYKU010000001.1, read as the reverse complement.
ATCGAGACTGACCGCGTCGACCGCCGTCTGTTCGATATAGCGCTCGTAAAGCACCCCGGCACCACGGGGAAAGCCGATCACCGGAATATCCGGGAAGCGTTCTTTCAGTGCCGACACGATACGTGCATTCGGCTCGATAACCCAGCGCTGAAACGCATCGTCCGGCAACACGCCGGCCCAGCTGTCGAACAGCTGTATGGCTTCCGCACCCGCCTCGATCTGCCGGCACAGGTAGTCTGCCGTCGCAGCCGTCACAATATCGATCAGCCTTCCGAACCCCTCCGGATCGCTGAGGCTCCAAGCGCGGGTCACGGCGAAATCCCGGCTGCTGCCGCCTTCCACCATGTAGGTCGCGACGGTCCACGGCGCCCCGGCAAAGCCGATCAGCGTCACCTCCTGCGGCAAGGCCTGCGAAAGGCGCCGCACGGTTTCGTACACCGGTGCAAGGCGATCGTGCATCCGCTCGTCGCTCAGTTGCGCCAAACCCGCGGTATCGCGAATTGGATCGAGTTTGGGACCCTCCCCCTCTTCGAAGCGCACCGGCTGGCCAAGCCCATCCGGGATGACCAGAATATCCGAGAACAGGATCGCCGCATCGAACCCGTATCGCCGGATCGGCTGTAAGGTCACTTCGACGGCCATTTCGGGGGTATAGCAGAGCTCGAGGAATCCGCCCGCCTTGCGCCGCACATCGCGGTACTCGGGCAGGTAACGTCCGGCCTGTCGCATCAGCCAGACCGGCGGCGGCGTGATCGCTTCGCCTCTCAGAGCGCGAAGCAGGGATTTCTGACCGGATTTTGGCACGGTTTCGGCTTACTCGTTTTTTTGGAGGACTTCAGTGCGTATGTGCCTTCAATACTATTCTTTAATATAAAAAGAAAAGGGTTGTGGTGGTAGTGGTGGCGGGGGTAACGGGGATTAATAAAATCCAGCGAGATATCCAGAGACCTGCAAGGCAACCAGGCGCTTGTGGACCGGGCTATGGATAACTGCCCTTTTTGCCTATGGGCGTTGCCATACCCCATGATGGGATACCGGGGATAACGAAGGTCATGATGTACTTGACCGTGGGATTCGCGCAATGTGAATAAAACCGTCGACAGGTGGAGAACCGAAGTACGAATGCTGCGCGAGGCTGAACCGAATCACGTCCCGCCGGCGATGCCCCTGCTTATCCACATTTAATCCAGTACCTTACAAAATTGAGTTACAGGACAGGCTATCGTTATGAAATTCCACTTACATCTCGTATCTGATGCAACAGGAGAAACCATCCATAGTGTTGCGCGCGCCTGCCTCGTGCAGTTCGAGGGGGTGGAACCGATCGAACACAACTGGTCGCTGGTCCGCACGCACGGCCAGATCGAAAAACTGCTGGCCCGACTCGAGAAGGATCCCGGCGTGGTCATGTTCACGATCGTAAACGCCGATCTCAGAACGGCCCTCCTGGAGGGATGCCGGCGCCTGCAGGTCCCCTGCATAGCCGTACTGGACCCGGTGATCGCATCCCTCGGAAATTTCCTTGGCGTCAAGGCACGCGGGCTGCCGGGCCGTCAGCACATCATGGACGCGGAATATTTCGGCCGCATCGATGCCATGACCTTCGCCCTGCACCACGATGACGGCCAGCTGGTGCAGTCACTCAAGGAGGCCGAGATCATCCTGGTCGGCGTGTCGCGAACGTCGAAAACCCCGACCTGCATCTATCTTGCGAACCGAGGCATCAAGGCCGCCAATATCCCGATCGTACCAGGCGTCCCCGTGCCGGCGGAACTCAAGCTGTTCCAGAACCGCCCGGGAGAGCCGTTCGTGATCGGCCTGACCAAGGATCCGGCCCGGCTCGTGCAGGTGCGCCGGAACCGGTTGCAGATGCTCGCCCAGGACCCGGATACCGACTATGTTGACCCCGAGGCGGTACGCGAAGAGGTCGCGGCGGCACGCAAGCTGTTCAGCAGGCACAACTGGCCGGTGATCGACGTCACGCGACGGTCCATCGAGGAATCCGCGGCGGCGATTCTGCAGCTCTACGAACGCCGGGGAGCGGAGGCCAGTGAACACTGACACGCCACCGCCGGCCGTCGTGCTCGCCTCCGGCAGCCGGTTCCGCGCCGCGATGCTTGAAGCCGCCGGCGTACCGGTCACCGTGGACCCGCCGGCGGTCGACGAGGACGCGGTAAAGACTGCGATGCGTGCACAAGGCGCCGGCGCCGCCGAGACGGCGGAAGCGCTTGCCGCCATGAAGGCGCAGCAGGCCGGCGGCCGCCATCCGGGTGCGCTGGTCATCGGTGCCGACCAGATGCTTGAATGCGGTGCGGCGTGGTTCGACAAGCCGGCGGATCTGGTGCAGGCGCGCCAAACGTTGTTGGCGTTGCGCGGTCGAACCCACGACCTCGTCACCGCGGTCTGTGTCGTACGCGACGGCCTGATCCTGTGGCACCACATCGCACGCGCACGCTTAAACATGCGGGCGTTTAGCGACACGTTTCTTGACTCCTATTTGAACAGGATCGGCGCCGCCGCCTGCGATTCGGTGGGCGCCTACCAGCTGGAAGGTCCTGGCGCACAACTGTTCAGCCATATCGAGGGGGACCATTTCACCATCGTCGGGCTGCCGCTGTTGCCGTTGCTCGACTTTCTTCGCGGACACGGGGTGATCGAAGAATGATCCTGTCGGGAAAGGCCAGGGTTGCAGGGGTGATGGGCTGGCCGGTGTCGCACTCGCGATCGCCGCGGCTGCACGGGTTCTGGATCGAACGCCACGCCATCGACGGCGTATACGTGCCGCTGCCGGTTCCGCCCGGCCGTATCGAGACGGCCCTGCGGGCCCTGCCCGTCATCGGGTTTCGCGGCGTCAACCTTACGGTGCCGCACAAGGAGAGCGCGCTGGCAATCTGCGATCAGCTGGATCCGCTGGCGCGCCGCATCGGCGCGGTCAATACGATCGTCGTCGGCGAGGACGGGCGGCTGATCGGCAGCAATACGGACGCCTACGGGCTGGTCGAAAACCTGCGCCGCAACAGCCCCTGGCGATCGGGCAACGATCCGATCGTGGTGCTCGGGGCCGGGGGCGCGGCGCGTGCCACCTGTGTCGCGCTGCTCGATGCGGGTGCAGGATCGCTCCGGATCGCCAACCGAACCCTGCTACGCGCGGAGATCCTGGCCGAAGAGCTGGGCGCAGGTGTCGAGGCGGTCGACTGGGAAAACCGCGGTGATGCGCTGGACGGTGCCGCCCTGCTGGTCAACACGACGACTCTCGGCATGGCCGGGCAGCCGCCTCTCGAAATCGACCTGTCGGTGCTTCCGAAAGCGGCGGTCGTCTGCGATATCGTTTATGCGCCGCTGGAAACGCCATTGCTGGCCGCGGCGCGTGCCCGCGGAAATCCGGTGGTCGACGGGCTCGGCATGCTGCTCCACCAGGCACAGCCCGGTTTCGAGGCATGGTTCGGCGTCAGGCCGGATGTCGACGAGGACCTCCGCCGGTTCATCGTCAGCGACCTGCAGGGCTGAGCGGCCGCGATGATCGTCATCGGGCTGACCGGCTCCATCGCGATGGGCAAGACCACGGCGGCGGGTATCCTGAGCCGCATGGGACTGCCCGTGCATGACGCCGATGCGGCGGTGCACCGGCTGTTCGGCAACGGTGGGGCTGCCGTCGCAGCGGTCGGGCGGGCCTTCCCCGGCACGGTCCGAGACGGCACTGTCGACAGGGATGCGCTCGGCCGACAGGTGTTCCGGGATCCGGAGGCCCTGCGGCGGCTTGAAGTCATCGTCCATCCCATGGTCCGGGCGGACTCGGATGAATTTCTCCGACGCTGTGCCCGGCGCCGGGCGCCGATGGCGGTGCTGGACATCCCGCTGTTGTTCGAGACCGGACGCGAGCGCGACTGCGATGCCACGATACTGGTTAGCGCGCCCGCCTTCCTGCAGGCGCAACGCGTCCTGAGGCGGCCCGGCATGACCGAACAGCGGCTTGCCGAGATCCGCGCGCGGCAAATGCCGGACCGGGAAAAACGCCGGCGCGCCGATTTCGTCGTGTGGACCGGTCTGTCGCGCCGCGAGACCTTGCGTCAGCTCGCCGGCATCGTCAAACTGCTGCGAAGCGAATCGCCCCGGCGGCGGCGTGGCGCCGCACTCGCAAAAAGACGGAACCCTTATGCGTGAAATTGCTCTCGATACGGAGACGACGGGCTTCAATCCGGCCGACGGGCACCGCATCGTCGAAATCGGCTGTGTCGAACTCCACAATCACGTTCCCACCGGGACGGTCTGGCGCAGTTATGTCAACCCCGAACGCGACATGCCGGACGGCGCCTTCCAGGTGCACGGGCTGAGCGAGGCGTTTCTCGCGGACCACCCGGTTTTCGCGGAGATCGCCGGCGACTTCCAGGAGTTCCTTGGCGATGCCAAGCTGGTCATTCACAACGCCGCGTTCGACATGGGATTCATCAATTCGGAGCTCGAGACACTGGGTCTGGCGCCGATCCCGATGGACCGGACGGTCGATACGGTGCAGATGGCGCGGGCCAGGTTTCCGGGCGCCCAGGCCAGCCTCGACGCGTTGTGCCGGCGCTTCGGCATCGACAATTCGGCGCGCACGAAACACGGTGCGCTGCTCGACGCGGAATTGCTGGCGGAAGTCTATCTCGAGCTGATCGGCGGCCGACAACACGATTTCGGGCTCGTTTCCGGGGCCGCGAGCGTTCAGCGGGAGTCCGTCACGGCGGAGCGACCGGTTCGTACCGCCCGCCCGCACGCGGCCAGCGAAGCCGAGCGCACCGCACACGCCGCCTTCATCGAGGGGCTGACCGACCCGATCTGGAAAGTTTAGGGCGGATCGCCGAAACCGAGACCGCTCAACCCGGACGGGCTCTATGCGGCGTCCCCGCCCCCGTCCCCGGCCTTTTCCTTTTGCTTGGCGACCCGGCTGCGGAACAGGGCGACGAAATCGATCGGGCTGACCATCAATGGCGGCAGCCCGCCGTCGCGGGTCACGCCGGCGACGATATTCCGTGCGAAGGGGAACAGCAGCCGCGGCCCTTCGATCAGAAGCGCCGGCTGCAGCTGGTCCTGGGGCAGCCCCGAAATCTCGATCAACCCGGCATAGACCAGCTCGACGATGAACAGCGGCGTGTCGGCCACGGTACCGCGCGCGTCGACCCGCAACGCGACCTCGTATCTCGACTCGCCGGCCGGATTTACCGCCACGTCGACATTGACCGCGACATCGGGGACCGAACTTCCCTCAAAGACCTCCGGCGCGCCCGGCACCTCGAATGACAGGTCCTTGATATACTGGTGGACAATGTTGAAGCGTGGCGCCTCGGCGCCGGCGCCGGCCGCAGTCTCGTCGGTCATGGAAAGCTCCGTGAAGTGCTTGGTCCGGGCGTGGCTAGCACGGTTGGCCGCCCGAAACAACCTTCACGGCGGGATCACTCGGGCGGCCGTCCGCCGGGTGTTGCCGGGTCGTCCGGATCGGAAATCTCGGTATACTCGACGTCGATCACGTTGTCTGGCGCCGTCGCCGGATCGTGGCGTGGAGTCACGATTTCCTCGCCATCGACCCAGACCCGGCTGTTCGGACTGCGGACCAGCGCGCCCATGGCCCACCGGCCAATGAACTGGCGCACCGGCGGTATCAGCAGCAGAAAACCCACCGTATCGGTGACAAATCCCGGCGTCAGCAGCAATGCGCCCCCGACGAGCAGGCAGACACCGGTGATCACCTCCGCGATCGGGATCTGGCCCCGGTCCAGTTGCCGGCGGGCGCGGCCGAGCGCCGCGAGGCCCTGGGCGCGCAACAGCGCCGCGCCGACCACCGCCGTCACGACAACGGCGGCCAGCGTCGGCCACAGGCCGAAGATATCCCCGGCCTGGATAAACACGGCGATCTCCAGGATCGGCACGCCGACGAAAATAAGAATGAGCAACAGAGGCATGCTTGTTCTTTTCTTAACCAGAGCCTATCTAGGATATCAGCGGGCACGGCCCGGCTTCGGCCTGCCCCGACGCACGGATCTGGACCTGTCGGTCGCAAGATGTGTTAGGTTCAGCATGTAGGATCGAAATTGCCCTCGATCAACCCGCACCGGTCCGGCACCGCATGCATGCGAGGGCATCGACCGAAAATTCTTGAGAGAGTATTCGTTTATGGGCGGCGGCTTTCAGTTCTTTGACATCATATTGTTCGCCATTCTGGCGCTGTTTCTGATCTATCGGCTTGGGTCGGCGCTCGGCCGCCGGCAGGACGACCAGAAACACCGCACGGACCCGTTCGGCATTTCGGAGAAACAGGAGCCGAAGGGCGACAATGTCGTCGCCATGCCCGACCGCGCCGATTCGCCCGGCGAGACCGTCGAGTCGATGGATCCGCTCGAGGCCGGCCTGGCGCAAATCAAGTCGGTGGAGCCGTCGTTCCGGGAGCGCGAGTTCGTCAAGGGCGCGCGCAGTGCCTTCGAGATGGTCGTCGAGGCCTTCGCGAAGGGTGACGGCAAGGTGCTGAAATCCCTGCTGGACGGACCGGTCTACGAGAATTTCGCGGCGGCGATCCGCGAGCGGGAAAAGGCGGGGCATACGCTCGAAACCACCCTGGTCGGTATCGACGAGGCAGAAATCATCAGCGCCGAACTGCAGGACCGCAACGCCATCGTCACCGTGAAGTTCGTGACCGGTCAGGTCAACGCCACGCGGGACGCGAACGGCGAGATCGTGGACGGGGACCCCAACAATGTCGTGCAGGTCACCGATATCTGGACATTCGGCCGCGACACGCGCTCGTCAGACCCCAACTGGGTGCTGATCGCCACCGGCAGCTCCAACTGACGGCGGCATGGTCCGCCGCGCTGCGATAGCTGGACCCGTAAAGCCCGCGACCGGGCGGTCGTTTCACCGTCGGGCAGGCCGAATTCTCGCCCTTGCCAGTGTCCTCGCGGCGGTGGCTTGCGAGCCGGAACCGGAAGAACCCCCAACCGCACCCCCGCCCGACCAGGCGGTCCTGACGCCGGCGTCGTTCGATAATCTTCCCGGATGGCCGGGCGACCGGCATGCCGAGGCGTTGCCTGCATTCCTGCGCTCCTGCGGACGATTCCGGACGGTCCCGGTAGACCGCCCGCTCGGCCCGGACATGCCGGGTGGCACCATAGCGGATGTCCTGCCCGCCTGTTCCGTTGCGCTGGCGCTTCCCGCCGGCGACAACGGCGCGGCGCGTCAATTCTTCGAAAGCTGGTTCCGTCCCTATCTGGTGGCCAACAACGACAGGTCCGAAGGGCTGTTCACCGGCTACTACGAAATCGAACTGCGCGGCGCGCTCGAGGCCGACGCCAATTACAACGTGCCGGTCTACCGGACGCCACGTGACCAGATCGCGGTGGACCTCGGTGATTTCGATCCCGAGTTAGCGGGGCGCTCGCTGGTCGGGCGCGTCGAGGGGGGTCGGCTGAAGCCCTATCATGCGCGGCGCGCGATACAGCAGGGCGCGCTGGACGGGCGCGGGCTGGAACTGGTCTGGCTCGACGACCCGCTCGACGCCTTCATGCTGCACGTCCAGGGTTCCGGGCGCGTGCGCCTGCGCGACGGGCGGACAACGCGCATCGGGTATGCCGGAAACAACGGCCACGCGTACCGGTCGATCGGCCGGGAACTCATCCGGCGCGGCGCACTGGAAGCGCATGAGGCCTCCTGGCAGGGGATCCGGCGATGGATCGAGAGCAATCCCGCAGAGGCCGCCGACCTGCTCGCGGTGAACCGGCGCTATATATTCTTCGACGAGATAACCGGCGACGGGCCGGTCGGGGCCCAGGGCGTGGCCCTGACCGCCGGGCGCAGCCTCGCCGTCGATACGCGGTACGTCCCGCTCGGCCTGCCGATGTGGCTGGACACGCTGCAGCCCGGTCCCGGCAAGTCGCCGCTGCAGCGGCTCGTTGTCGCGCAGGACACCGGGGCCGCGATCAAGGGCCCGGTGCGGGGCGATTTCTTCTGGGGCACCGGGGATACGGCCCTCGAATACGCCGGGCGCATGAAGCACCGCGGCCGATACTATCTGCTGCTGCCGCGGCGACTCGCCAACCGCCTGGCTGCCAGCTGACATCGCCCTGTTGCCTTTCGCCCCGGCAGCCGCCATCTTGGGCGCGGAACCGTCTGGGATGAACCCGCATGACCGATGCCCGCCCGAACGTGGCGCTTTTCGTAACCTGCCTCGTGGACCTGTTCCGGCCGGCGGTCGGGTTCGCCGCGGCCAAGCTCCTCGAAGATGCCGGCTGCACGGTGACCGTACCGCGGTCCCAGACCTGTTGCGGCCAGCCGGCCTACAATTCGGGCGATCGCGCGGATGCCGCGGCAATCGTGCGGCGCACCCTGCCGGCGCTGGAGCCGTTCGACCACGTGGTCGCCCCCTCCGGCTCCTGCGCCGCGATGCTCCGGCTGCACTGGCCGGCGCTGGTCGCCGATGAGCCTGATTACGCGGACCGTGCCGCCGCGGTCGCCGCCAGGACCTGGGAGCTGACCGCGTTCCTCACCGACGTTTGCGGTCTTGATTCGGTAGACGCGGCCTATGACGGCGTTGCCGCTTACCACGATTCCTGCTCCGGCCTGCGTGAGCTCGGCGTGCGCGAGCAGCCGCGCAGGCTGCTGCGGGGCATCGCCGGGCTGACGGTGAAGGATCTCGGCGCGCCCGAGGAATGCTGCGGGTTCGGCGGCCTGTTCGCGGTGAAGTATCCGGACATCTCGGGCCGCATGGTGTCCGACAAGGCCGACGACATCGAGGCCTCGGGCGCCGACACGCTGCTGGCCGGCGACCTCGGCTGCCTGATGAACATGGCCGGCAGGCTGAAGCGCCGCGGCTCGGCGATCCGGGTCCGGCATGTCGCGGAAGTCCTGGCCGGCGCAACCGGCGCCGCGCCACCGATCGGCGAGGGCGAATCGTGAGCGCCGATGCCCCCACCAGCCACCGCTTCCCGGAAAATGCCCGGGCGGCGCTGGCCGACGAGACGCTGCAACGCAGCCTCGCCTCGGCCAAAGTCGGATTCCGCGTCCGCCGCAGCGAGGCCGCCGCGAGGCTGCCGGAGTTCGAGATCCTGCGCGACGAGGCCCGCGACATCAAGAACCACGTGCTGGCCCATCTCGACCTCTATCTCGAGGCCTTCGAGACCCGCGTGACCGAACGCGGCGGCCATGTCCACTGGGCGCGCGACGCAGCCGAGGCGCGCGGGGCCGTGCTTGCCATCTGCCGCGCCGCCGGGGCCCGGACCGTCACCAAGGGCAAGTCGATGATCTCCGAGGAAATCGGCCTCAACGCCTTCCTCGAGGAGAACGGCATCGAGCCGGTCGAGACCGACCTTGGCGAATACATTATCCAGCTGCGCCACGAGGCGCCGAGCCACATCATCGCCCCGGCGTTCCACGTGCCGAAGGCGGAGGTCGCAGCGACCTTCCGGAAACATCACACCGCGCTCGATCCCGCCCGTCTGCTGGAACAGCCGCGCCAGCTTCTCGAAGAGGCGCGCGGGGTGTTGCGCGACAGGTTCCTCGCCGCCGATGTCGGCATCACCGGAGCCAACTTCCTGATTGCCGAGACCGGCGCCACCGTCATCGTCACCAATGAGGGAAACGGCGACCTCACGCAGACCCTGCCGCGGGTCCATATCGTGGTCGCGAGTCTCGAGAAGGTGGTGCCGACGCTGGAGGACGCGTCGACCATCCTGCGGGTGCTGGCGCGCTCGGCCACGGGCCAGGAATTCACCTCGTACACGACCTTTTCCACCGGCCCGCGCCGCGGCGAGGACCTCGACGGGCCGCACGAATTCCATGTCGTGCTGCTCGACAACGGGCGCAGCGATCTCGTCGGCACCGAGTTGCAGGACGTCCTGCGCTGCATCCGCTGCGGCGCCTGCATGAACCATTGCCCGGTGTTCGGGGTGATCGGCGGACATGCCTATGGCTGGGTCTATCCCGGGCCGATCGGCGCGGTGCTCAGCCCCTCGCTGATCGGCGTCGAGGAGGCGCATCACCTGCCGAGCGCGTCGACCTTCTGCGGCCGTTGCGAATCGGTCTGCCCGATGCGGATCCCGCTGCCGGCGCTGATGCGGCATCTGCGCGAACGGGAGTTCGAGAAGAAGATTCCGCCGGCAACGCAGCGCTGGGGCTTGCGCATCTGGGCGTTCCTCGCCAAAAGGCCCCGCCTCTACCGGCTCGCCACCGCCGTTCCGTTGCGCCTGCTCGGCCGGCTCGGGCGCCGCTCCGGCCGCTTCCGCAGCCTGCCGATGGCCGGCGGCTGGACCTCGCAGCGCGACCTGCCGGCGCCCCAGGGGCCGAGCTTCCAGTCCCTCTGGGACCGCGCCGGCGGCCGCCGGGAGAAGCCGGTATGACCAGGGAGTCCCGCGACGCGGTGCTCGGCGCGCTGCGCCGTGCGACAGGACGCGACTCGAACGCCGCCGCGGCGGCCGCTTCCGTCGGGGACCGGCTGGCCCGCCATGCCCGGAACACCATTCCCGCCCGCGGCCAGCGCGACCGCCGCGGACGGCTCGACCTGTTCGTGGAACAGGCCGAGGCCGTCGATGCGACCGTCGCGCTTGTGTCCGGCGCGGCCGACGTGCCGGGCGCCGTCGCCGACTATCTGCGCGGCGAGAACCTGCCAACCCGGCTGCGCATGGCGCCGGACCCGAAGCTGGACGCGTATCCCTGGGACGAAGCGCCGCTGCTGGACATCGAGCACGGCAAGGGCGAGGCCAGCGACACGGTGGCGGTGACCGGCGCCTTTGCGGCGATCGCCGAGACCGGCACGCTGATGCTGGTGTCGGGCCCGGAAACCCCGACCACCCTGAATTTCCTGCCCGACGCCCATATCGTGGTGGTGCGCGCCGCGGACATGGTCGCGTGCTATGAGGACGGCTGGGACCGCCTGCGGGCGACCGGGCGCATGCCGCGGACGGTCAATTTCATCACCGGCCCGTCGCGCAGCGCCGATATCGAGCAGACGCTGCAGCTCGGCGCGCACGGGCCGCGCTGGCTGCATATCGTGCTGGTCGGGGACGGTCCCGGCGAGGTGGAGGGTAGCGATGGCTGAACGCCGCCGGCCGAGCCGCGACGAGGCGGAGCTGTGGAAGACCGTCACCAAGGACGTGAAGCGCGCCAAGCGGAAACCGCCATCGCCGGGCGGCGAGCCCGACTCGGCGGCAGAAAGCGGCAAGAAACCAGGGAAAACCAGGGCCACCCCACGTAAAACGGGGGCCGGAACGATACGCGCGGCTGGCGCCATGGCGCCAACCCCTCCTCCCTCGCCCGAACTGACCCATGGCCGCGCCGCCGGTGTCGACAAGCGCACGGTCGACCGGCTGCGCCGCGGCCAGATCGCCATCGAGGCCGAGATCGACCTGCACGGCCACACCCAGGAAGAGGCCCACCGTGCGCTGCAGGCCTTCGTTTCCGGGCAGGCCGGCGCCGGGCGGCGCTGCGTGCGCGTGGTCACCGGCAAGGGTTCGTTCCGCGAGGGCGGCGGGGTCCTGAAGTCCGCGGTGCCGCGCTGGCTCAACGAATCGCCCCTGCGCGAACAGGTGCTGGCCTTCAGCCATGCCCGCCGCGACGATGGCGGCGAAGGCGCGCTCTACGTGCTGCTGCGCCGCAGGCGGCCGAAACCCGGGCCGGCGGGATGACCCCGTTCGGCCGCCGGATGCGCGAGCTGCGCGCGGCGAGGGGCGTGACGCTGCAGCAGATGGCCGCGGCGCTCGACGTCTCGCCGGCCTATCTCTCGGCCCTCGAACACGGCCGCCGCGGCCGCCCCAGCCGCACCCGGGTGCACCAGGTCTGCCAGTTCTTCAACGTCGTCTGGGACGAGGCCGACGAACTCCAGCGCCTCGCGCGGATGTCGCATCCGCGCGTCACCGTCGACACCTCGGGCCTCAGCCCCGAGGCCACCGAATTCGCCAACGAACTCGCCCAGCGGATCCGCAAGCTGTCGCGCGACAAGGTGAAGGCGCTGCTGGAGGAACTGAAGGACAATTGAGCAGAGCCTGCACCTATTGAGCCCTCTCCCGCCTGGGCGGGGGAGGGTTGGGAGGGGGTGGGATAACAAAAAATTCAGCGGCCCCCTCCCCAACCCCTCCCCCCATGGACGGTCACGCGCTACTCCGGTTGGCCGAGCAAGGGAGAGGGGCTAACCGCCCTGCCGCAGACGATGAAGGAGGGGTGACCCGGACCGTCATGTCCGCATGATCGGCACCGCGGCAATCGCCGCGACGGCGGCGAGGCCGGCGGCCAGCAGGAAGGCGTAGTGCAGGTCGAGGCTCCCCGCCGCGCCGGCCAGCGCGGCGCCCAGCGCGCCGACCCCGTCCAGCAGCATGAAGGCAAGGCCGAGCGTCGTCGCCTCGCGTTGCTCGCCGAACTCGACCACCGAGGCCAGCACCGAGGAGCGGATGCCGTAAAACGCCGCCACCGCGGCGATCAGGGCCAGCACGGCCACGGCCAGCGTCGCGCTCCAGGCGGCCGCGAGACAGGCCAGCGCCCCCGCCGCGGCGCCGGCGATAAACACCGGTTTGCGGCCGATGGCGTCGGACAGGCGGCCGACCAGCGGCTGGAAAATCGCGCCGGCCAGCACCATCGCGGAAAACACGACCCCGGTCTCGGCCAGCGACAGGCCGTGCACCTGCCGCAGGAACAGCGGCGCCATGGCGAGGACCGCCAGCAGCGACATGTTGTAGACGCTGACCAGGCCGATCACGCCCAGCCCGCGCGGCGCCCGCCAGATACCCCAGAGCGCCCGCAAATCCGCCAGCGAAATCGCGTGTTGCGGGGATGGCGGGACGGCGCCGGCGATGCGGAAGAAGGCGATGCCCATGACGATCGCGGGAATGGTGGAGATCTGCAGGGCCACCCGCCAGTCGAACCAGGCCAGCAGAAAGCCGATGCCGAGCGGCGCCAGCACCTCGGCGAAGGTGCCGGTCATGGCATGGATGCCCAGCGCATGGGCGCGCCGCCCCGGCATGCTCTGCGCCAGCACGCCGGTGGCGATCGGATGCCAGGCGGCGTCGCCGATTCCGGCAATCGCCAGCATCAGGGCCAGGGTCCAGAACCCCGGCGCGAAAGAGGCGGCGAGGTAACCGATGGCCACCCACCAGAAGGTGCCAAACAGCAACCGCCCGCGATTCGCCACCCGGTCCGCCAGCACGCCGGCGGGCAGGTAGCCCAGCGCCGCGCCGACATGGGCGATGGTGATCAGCAGGCCGACCTCGGCCGGCGACAGGTCCATCGCGACGGCGACCGCCGGGGCGACGATCCACAGCGTGCTCGGCGCCCAGTCGTTCGCCATATGGCCCAGCGAGAACCAGACCAGAAGCCCGCGATGGCCGGCGGCCGTCGCGCTCATCCCGCCCTGCCCTTTACCGCCGACGTGTTTCTTTTTCCGAATCCCGGCATGTCCGGATTGTCCACCCTGTGTCTCCGTCGTGCGGGCGATGATACCGATTGCAGGGTCTGCCTTCGACCGAAATCGCCCGCCGCCGCACCGGTTCGCGACCGGCGAGGCATTCAACCCCATGCGCCAGTGTTTTCTGCGGGTTTCAGAAGCATTGCAAAGGGCAAATAGAAGAAGATGTCCGTAATACGACTGCGCGAACGAACCGGCGACGCAAATTCGAAACCCGCCGCGCCCAAGGATAGGGACGGTGCATCAGACTCCAAGCGACAGACCGGCCAGGAATCAGTCCCTGAACTCGATCGACGTCAGGATGTGCTTGCCGGTGTCGAGCCATTCGGACTCAAGCTCACGTGGCACGTTGAACGAAAACATGACGAGGCGGTTCGCGACCGGGGCGCCGGCAATCAGGTTGTGGATTTCCGTATCGAGGGCCGGGGTCCGCATATCGATCAGGAACGCAGCCCTGCCATCCACCACGACGTTGCCGCTGCGCACTGTTCCAGACGGGTAAATACTCTTTAAACTGCGAGCGATCGAAATCCGCGCGGCTTCTACGCCCGCCTCCGTCATTCGGTGCTCGGTCGGTTTGACCGTGACGTTGACAGTGCCGTCGTAATTCGTGAACACGATCGGCGGGCGCCGCTCCGAGGGATATTTGAGCCGCGCCATCTCCTCGCTCATCAGCTCGAAATCCCGCGGCACCAGGATCACGACCTTGTCGTCCAGCACCAAGCGGGGCGTCAACGGGTGCTCGCCTGCCCCGACTGACCATGCAGAACCCGCCACCAAGAACGCGCAAATCACGGCAATTGACCGGATCCTCATTATCGCCTCCATTACAAGGATCCCCGTTGGGGGGTTATCTTTTATCAGTGTGCTCGCAAAACGACAGTGAAATTTGAGTCCGTTTCCTGCATCAGCAGGGTACTCCTGCCCGAATGGCGTCGCAATCGCGTCGTGATGGGACGCATCTCCAAACCACCCGGGCGCCGGCGGCCGACCGTTCAACTGATGTGTTGGCAAAGGTGCCCCCGCAGTCGCGGGCCCGCCCTACAGGATAAACTTGCTCAAATCCGATTCGTTGGCGAGGTCCGCGACCTGGTCGCGGACGTACTCGGCGTCGATGGTGATCGTCTCGCCGCCGCGGTCTGTGGCGGTGAAGGAGATTTCCTCGAGCAGCCGCTCCAGCACCGTGTGCAGGCGGCGGGCGCCGATGTTCTCGACCCGCGAATTGACTTCGGCGGAGAGGCTGGCGATCTCCTCGATGGCATCTTCGGTGAACTCCAGCGTCACCTCTTCAGCACCCAGCAGCGCCACGTACTGGCGGATCAGGCTGTTCTCGGGCTCCTTGAGAATCCGCACGAAGTCATCCCGGGTAAGTGCCCGTAATTCAACGCGAATCGGCAAGCGGCCCTGCAGCTCCGGCAGCAGGTCCGCCGGCTTGGCGAGATGGAACGCGCCCGACGCGATGAACAGGATATGGTCGGTCTTGACCGGCCCGTGCTTGGTCGCCACCGTGGTGCCCTCGATCAGCGGCAGCAGGTCGCGCTGCACGCCCTCGCGGCTGACGTCCGCGCCGGTGCGCTCGGAACGCGCGGTGATCTTGTCGATCTCGTCGAGGAACACGATGCCGTTCTCCTCGACCGTCTCCAGCGCCGTCTTCACCACCGCCTCGTCGTCCAGCAGCTTGTCGCTCTCCTCGTCGATCAGCACCGCGTAGGACTCGGCGACGCTCATGCGCCGCGGCTTGGTGCGGCCGCCCATCATCTTGCCCATGATCTCGTTGAGGTTGATCATGCCCATCTGGGCGCCGGGCATGCCCGGGATCTCGAAGGTCGGCATGCCGGCCGTGCCCATGTCCTGGACCTGGATCTCGACTTCCTTGTCGTCGATCTCGCCCTGGCGCAGCTTGACGCGGAACGACTGCCGCGTGCCCTCGCTGGCGCTGTCGCCGACCAGCGCGTCCAGCACCCGCTCCTCGGCCGCCAGTTCGGCCTTGGCCAGCACCTGCTTGCGCTGCTGCTCGCGGGTGATGTGAATCGATACCTCGGCGAGGTCGCGGACGATCTGCTCGACGTCGCGGCCGACATAGCCGACCTCGGTGAACTTGGTCGCCTCGACCTTGATGAACGGGGCCTGTGCCAGCCGCGCGAGGCGCCGGGCGATCTCGGTCTTGCCGACGCCGGTCGGACCGATCATCAGGATGTTCTTGGGCAGCACCTCCTCGCGCATCTCGTCGGGCAGCTGCAGGCGCCGCCAGCGGTTGCGCAGTGCAATGGCGACGGCGCGCTTGGCGTCGTTCTGGCCGACGATATAGCGGTCGAGTTCAGAGACGATTTCGCGGGGGCTGAAGGATGTCATAGTGTCTCGACGGTTATGGAATCGTTGGTATAGACGCAGATGCCGGCGGCGATCGCCATTGCGCGGCGTGCGATCTCCTCGGCGTCGAGGCCGTCGACGGCGGCGAGCGCCCGCGCCGCGGCCAGCGCATAGGAGCCGCCGGAGCCGATGCCGATCAGCCCCTCCTCGGGCTCCAGTACGTCGCCGGTGCCGGAAACGATCAGCGAGACGTCCTTGTCGGCCACCGCCATCATCGCCTCCAGGCGGCGCAGATAGCGGTCCGTGCGCCAATCCTTGGCCAGCTCGACGCAGGCCCGCGTGAGCTGCCCCGGATGCTGCTCCAGCTTGGCTTCCAGCCGCTCGAACAGGGTGAAGGCGTCGGCCGTCGCGCCGGCGAAGCCGACGATCACGCCGCCATCGCCCAGCCGCCGCACCTTGCGGGCGTTCGACTTGATGACGGTGTCGCCGAGGCTGACCTGCCCGTCGCCGGCGACCACCACCGAGTCGCCCCTGCGGACCGAGAGAATTGTGGTGCCGTGCCAAACTGTCTGATCGGACATGGGCGAAATCCGTTTGATTCGTGCAATCCGCCGGCCATTGCGGGCGGCGCGAACCTACCCCATGTGGCGATTTCGCGCCAGCAGTCAAGGGCCGCCCCGCGGTGCTGGCCTTTGCCGCGCTGTGCTGCTAAAACGGCGCCGTTTTCCGGAACTGGAGAAATCGATGCGGCAGGCAAGCATAGAGCGCAACACCCGCGAGACGCAGATCTCGGTCACCGTCGATCTCGACGGCACCGGACGCTGCGACGTGGCCACGGGGATCGGGTTCCTCGACCACATGCTGGAGCAGCTGGCGCGCCACGGCCTGATCGACCTGACGGTGCGGGCCAAGGGCGATTTGCATATCGATTTCCACCACACCACCGAGGATACCGGGATTGCGATCGGCCAGGCGGTGGCCAAGGCGCTGGGCGACCGCAAGGGGATCACCCGCTACGGCAGCGCGCTCATCCCAATGGACGAGACGCTCACAAGGGTGGCGCTGGACTGCTCGAACCGGCCCTGGCTGGTCTGGAAGGTCGCATTCACCCGGCCCAAGCTGGGCGATTTCGACACCGAGCTGTTCCGCGAGTGGTTCGGCGCCTTCGCCCAGAACGCCGGGCTGACCCTGCATGTCGAGAACCTCTACGGCGAGAACAACCACCATATCGCGGAATCGTGCTTCAAGGGGCTGGCCCGCGCGCTGCGCCAGGCGGTGGCGGTCGACCCGCGCGAGGCGGACGCGGTGCCGTCGACCAAGGGCGTGCTCGGCGGCGGCTCGGCATGAATGTCGCCATCGTCGATTACGGCTCCGGCAACCTGCATTCGGCCGCCAAGGCGTTCGAGCGCATGGCCGGCGCGCCGGTCGCCGTCACCTCTGACCCGGAAACGGTGGCCGCCGCCGACCGCATCGTTCTGCCCGGGGTCGGCGCGTTCGGGGATTGCTGGAGCGGGCTCAACGCGCTCGCCGGCATGGTCGAGGCGCTCGAAGAGGCGGTGCTGCGCGGCGGCCGGCCGTTCCTTGGCATCTGCGTCGGCATGCAGCTGATGGCGACGCGCGGGCTGGAACACGGCAGCCATCCCGGCCTCGGCTGGATCGCCGGCGAGGTCGCAGGGATGAAGCCGTCCGACCCGGCGCTGAAGGTGCCGCATATGGGCTGGAACGAGCTGGAAAACCTGAAACCGCATCCGGTTCTGGACAGCCAGCCGGCCGCGACCCACATGTACTTCGTGCACAGCTTCCAGTTCCAATGCGCCGATCCGGACCATGTGCTGGCGACCGCCGAATACGGCGGCGCGCTGGCCGCGGTGGTCGGACGCGACAACATGGTCGGCAGCCAGTTCCACCCGGAGAAAAGCCAGAAGGCCGGCCTCGCCTTCATCGAAGCGTTCCTGGAGTGGCGGCCGTGACCGGCCTGGTGGAAACCAGCGTTGCGATCGTCGGCGAGCTGTCCGGCCGCGATCTCGAAGAGCTGTGCGATGCCGCCGAGGCGGCGATCACCGCGGGCGGCGGCTTCGGCTGGCTGACCCCGCCGCCCCGGCAAATCCAGGAATCCTACTGGAGGGGCGTGGTGCTGGTGCCCGGCCGGACGCTGTTCGTCGGCCGGCTCGACGGCGTCATCGCGGGGTCGGCGCAGATCTTCCGGCCGACCCGCAACAATGAGGCGCAGGCGGCGGCCTGCACCCTGAAAAGCGCCTTCGTCGCGCCCTGGGCGCGGAGCCACGGTATTGCCCGGATGCTCACCGAGGCGGTGGAGGCGACGGCCCTGGCCGAGGGTTTCGGCATGATCAACCTGGATGTTCGCGAGACCCAGGAGGCGGCGATCGCGATGTACGAATCGCTCGGCTACCTGCTCTGGGGCACCCACCCGCTCTATGCCCGGCTTGCCGATGGGAGCTGGGTTCCGGGCCGCTACTACTACAAGATCCTGGTCGGTGTAGCCCCCGAGGGAGCAACGGGAGGGCCCGGCGCATGATCCTGTATCCGGCGATCGACCTCAAGGACGGGCGTTGCGTGCGGCTGGTCCGCGGCGATATGGACCGGGCGACGGTGTTCAGCGACGATCCGGCCGGGCAGGCCGCGTCGTTCCGCGAGGCCGGCGCGTCGTGGCTGCATATCGTCGACCTGGACGGCGCCTTCGCCGGCAAGCCGGTGAACGCCGGGGCGGTGGAGGCGATCGTCAACGCCGTCGACATCCCGGTGCAGCTCGGCGGCGGCATCCGCACCCTTGCGACCATCGAAAGCTGGCTCGATTGCGGAGTCGCGCGGCTGATCCTCGGCACCGCCGCGGTCAAGGACCCGGATCTGGTCGTCGCGGCCAGCCGCAAATGGCCCGGATGCGTCGCCGTCGGCATCGATGCGCGCGGCGGCCGGGTCGCCGTCGAGGGCTGGGCCGAGGACACCGACATCGAGGCGATCGCGCTGGCCCGGAAGTTCGCAGATGCCGGCGTCGCCGCGATCATCCACACCGACATCGACCGCGACGGCGTGCTGGAAGGCGCGAACGTCCAGGCGACGGCGGCGCTCGCGCGGGCCGTTCCGGTGCCGGTGATCGCCTCGGGCGGGGTCTCGTCGCTCAGCGATATCCGTGCGCTCGCCGTGGAAAAGAGCATCGCCGGCGCGATCGTCGGCCGGGCACTCTACGACGGCCGCATCAAGCTCGAGGATGCGCTGAAGCTGTGCTGAAGATCCGTATCATACCGTGTCTCGACGTGAAGGACGGGCGCGTCGTCAAGGGCGTGAATTTCGTCAATCTCGTCGATGCCGGCGACCCGGTCGAACAGGCGCGCGTCTATGACGAGGCCGGCGCCGACGAGTTGACGTTCCTCGACATCACCGCCTCGTCCGACAACCGCGACATCATCCTCGACATCGCGGCCAGCACCGCCGAGCAGTGCTTCATGCCGCTGACCATCGGCGGCGGCGTGCGCAACACCGGCGACATCCGGCGCCTGCTGCTGGCCGGCGCCGACAAGGTTTCGATCAACACCGCCGCCGTCGAACGCCCGGAATTCGTGGCCGAGGCGGCGGAACGCTTCGGCGCGCAATGCATCGTCGTTGCCATAGACGCGCGGCGCTCGGGCCCCGGCACGTGGGAGGTCTTCACCCATGGCGGGCGCGAGCCGACGGGCATCGATGCGGTCGAATGGGCACAGCGCATGGCCGCTTCGGGCGCCGGCGAGATCCTGCTGACCTCGATGGACCGGGACGGCACCAAGGAAGGTTTCGACTGCGCGCTGACCCGCGCAATCGCCGATCCGGTGCCGGTGCCGGTGATCGCCTCGGGCGGCGTCGGCACCCTCGATCACCTGGTCGAAGGGGTGCGCGAAGGCCACGCCGCGGCGGTGCTGGCGGCGTCGATCTTCCATTTCGGCACCTACTCGATCCGCGAGGCCAAGGAACACATGGCCAAGGCCGGTGTCCCCGTGCGGCTTGAGGCTTAAAGGGTTTACCACAGAGCCACAGAGACACAGAGATTTCGGGAATCATCGGGGAGTCACCGCGCTCCTCGGGGGCCGCTTTGGCCGGGTATCAATTGACCCCAAATCGCGCAGGTTGCTGGACAGAAACCGCGGAAGATCTGATTTTCTCCATCCTCTCTGTGTCTCTGTGTCTCTGTGGTTAATCTTTCACAGGGCGCAGGTTTTCTGCTAGGCAGGCGGCATGAACGAGATCGACGCAACCATCCTCGACCGGCTGTTCGCGGTCGTCGAATCGCGCAAGCGGGCCGACCCTGCTACCTCCTGGACGGCGAAGCTGCTGGCCGGCGGGCCCGAGGCGGTGGCGAAGAAGGTGGGCGAGGAATCGGCCGAGACGATTATTGCCGCGCTGACGCAGGACAAGGCCGCGCTGGCCGCCGAAAGCGCCGATCTGCTCTATCACCTGCTGGTGCTGTGGGCGGCGAAGGGAGTCGCACCGGAAGACGTCTGGCGGGCGCTGCAGGCCCGCGAAGGAACGTCCGGCATCGCGGAAAAGGCTTCACGGAAGACATGACGAAATACGGGACCCGGCCCGGATTACGGGCTGGGTGAGCCCGCGACCGCGGGCCGCCGCCGGTGCGGCGAAAGCCCCGCGCAGGGGTTGGCCCAGGGCGGCCGGCGCAATCGGAAGGAATCGCGGATGCGGCCGCCCGGCAACTGAGGGAGCATGAAAATGAGTTACGACAAGAGCAACATCTTTGCGAAGATCCTGCGCGGCGAAATTCCCTGCGACAGGGTGTACGAGGACGACTGGGCGCTGGCCTTCCGCGATATCGAGCCGCAGGCGCCGGTCCATGTGCTGGTGATCCCCAAGGGGCCATATGCGTCGTCCGACGATTTCGCGGCCCGCGCCACGGGCGAGGAGATCATCGGCTTCTTCCGCGCCGTCGGCAGGGTGGCGCGCGACCTGGGCGTCGTCGGGTCCGGCTATCGCATTCTTTCCAATTGCGGGCCCGATGCGCATCAGGAGGTCATGCATTTCCACGTGCACATCTTCGCCGGCAAGGACCTCGGCCGCATGATCAAGCCGGTCGACAAATAGGCCTGCCTGCCGCCAGGGCAGCGTGCTGGCAACCGGACCCCATGCGAGGTTCACAAATTCTTAATCACCGGAAGGGTAATAGAGTCCCGGCGTTGCGGGAAAGTGTGTGCTGCTTTCGGGCGGAAATAGCGGTCAGGCCGCCGTTCGAGCTCCCGTCCACCATCGAGCACGGCCGATATCGGCATCATAAGGTACAGGGGCGCAACGATGCATCGCGGCTGGTTCCTGTTTGGGGTTTTTCTGGTCAGTGCAAGCGTATTGATGGTGCAGCTCATGCTGTCCCGGATTTTCTCCGTAACCACCTGGTATCACGTATCTTTTCTCGTTATCAGCATCGCCATGTTCGGAATGACGCTGGGTGCGGTCCGGGTCTACCGGGGCGATGCGGAAACGCAGCGGAAGACCCTTCTTTATGTGGCGGCGAAAGGCTCGCTTTATTTCGGTGTATCGCTGCCCGTAGCCGTATTGTTGTCGATGACGGTGCCGATCATCGACAGCCGTTTCGCGTTAACGGCAATTTTTCTGCCGACGGTTGCGCTCCTGACCGGCCTGCCGTTCTATTTCGCGGGCATGGTCATCTCGCTCTGTCTGACGCGCTCGCCCTTCAAAGTTAGCGCGGTATACGGATATGACCTGCTCGGCGCCGCCGCCGGCTGCCTTGCGGCGCTTTTGCTCATGGAGGTTCTGGATACCCCGTCGGCCCTGCTTATGGCGGCGGCGATTCCCATGGCGTCGGGCCTGTGTTTCCGCCGCGCTGCGATGGGTAGCGCGGCAGACCAGCCGTTATTCGACGAGAAACCTCTCGTCACCGGTGTCGCGCTGTTGCTGATCTTCGGGACGGTCAACGCGACATTGGACAAGCCCTTGGTTTACCCGCTGTTCGCCAAGGGCGTTGCGGTACCGCAATCGACGATCGACCTCGATCGCTGGAATAGCATCTCTCGTGTTACGGTGCATACGGAATGGGAAGGCAAAAGGCCGTTCCTCTGGGGTCCCTCGACCAGACTGCCGGACTCGGCTCGCGCGACCTATCGCAATCTGATTATCGACGGCGAAGCGGGAACGCCGCTGACGCGCTTCGATGGAACAAGTTTCGGGGACCTGGACTTCCTTGCCTACGATATCACGTCACTGGCCTATCGCCTTTCCGGCCTGGAAAGCGCGGCCGTCATCGGTGTCGGCGGCGGCAGGGATGTTCTGACGGCGAAGTATTTCGGCGTGGATTCGGTGGTCGCGCTGGATGTCAATTCGACCCAGATCAATCTGTTGCGGAACGATCCCCATTACCGGAGCTATACGGGTTTCGACAAGCTTGAGAATGTTGAGCTGGTTCGCAGCGAGGCCCGCAGCTGGTTCAGTCGCAACAGGGAATCCTTCGACATAATTCAAATGAGCATGGTCGACACCTGGGCCTCGACCAGCGCCGGCGCGTTCGCGCTATCGGAAAACGGCCTCTACACGGTCGAAGCCTGGCGCGTTTTCATGGACGATCTCGCCGAAGGCGGCGTGTTCACGGTCAGCCGCTGGCTGAACAGGCCCGACATGCCCGAAACAGGGCGCATTCTCAGCCTGGCCGTCGCAGCGCTGTTGGATCGCGGCGCCCGGAACCCGCGGGCGCATATCTATCTTGCGGGCACAACGCTGCCGACAAAGAACCTTTCGACACTGATCCTGGCGCGTGACCCGCTTACGCAGACGCAACTGGACGTGCTGGACGAGGCCGCCGGGGAGATGGCGTTCGAGGTGATCGTTTCGCCACGCCGGAGCACAGCCGCTCCCATGCTTAAGGCAATCGTCGAGGCCGGCAACGAGGATGAACTCGAGTCGGCGACGGCGCACGGCTTCCTGAAGCTCTTTCCGCCAACCGACGCCCAGCCCTTCTTCTTCAACCAGGCGCCGCTGGGCCGACCGTTGGAACTCTTCAGATTGGCCCGGGACGGGACCGCTCCGTTCGTTCCGGGGCATGTCCGGGCGTCGCTGAACCTGTTCTTCGTCATCCTGTTTTCGGCGCTCATGGTCGCGCTGGTCATACTTTACCCGCTCCGCCGCTCCGTCGAGGCGATCGACGGGGCGACGTTTATCGGCGGCACCGCATATTTCTTTCTGATCGGCCTTGGGTTCATGTTCCTGGAGATCAGCCTGCTGCAGACGATGGGGCTCTTTCTCGGCCATCCAAGCCTGGGCCTGGCGGTCGTGTTGTTCAGCCTGATCCTGTCGACGGGCATCGGTAGTCTGGCTTCCGGCCGGCTGCCGTTGAACAGCCGAAGCCGGATCATCGTCTGGGTGGCGCTGACGGCGGGCTACTTCCTGATAGCGGGCCTTGTGATCCACAGGATCTTCCTTGAGTTGACGGAGTTGACGCTGGCCCTGCGCGCGCTCGCCTGTCTGGCGCTCACGATACCGGGCGGCATTCTGCTGGGCTTCGGATTCCCAACCGGGATGAGCCTTTGCGAGCGGCGGAACAACCGCATAACCCCATGGCTCTGGGGCGTTAACGGCGCGGCGGGCGTGCTGGGTAGCGCTGTCGCGATTGCGACGAGCATAAGCCTCGGCCTCGACAAGACAATGATGCTCGGCGCGTTGTGTTATGCTTTGCTGCTGCCGGCCGCTTTGCTGCTGTCGAGGCCGCGGTCGGCGAAAGTCCGCGCCGGCGTCACGCAGCCGGCGTCTCCGCCTCGTACTTTACGCGATCCGGCGCCCGGGGAATGAGGCCAATTTGCCGGCAAGGACCTCGGCCGCATGATCAAGCCGGTCGACAAATAGCTCCGGGCCACCCGTTGGCGCCCCCCCCATTCCGGCGCGCGAGCCCCCATTCCGGCGCGCGAGCCCATGCAATGAATACGCGGTTCATCCGCCTTGCGATCGGGGCCTGTGCGGCGGCCCTGCTTGCCGCAAGCGCCGCGGCCGGTGCGGCCGAGCGGCTGCCGATCATCGATGCGCACAGCCAGGCCGAGGACGGCATCGCGCTGGAGCGCATCGTCGAACTCATGGACGCCGCCGGCGTGTCGCGCACGATCCTCGCCGCCCGCCGCAAGACCACGGTCAGGGACATGGTGGCGTTCGCGCGGCGCCATCCCGACCGCATCACCGCGGCGGTGCGCACAAAGGGCGGCGCCTACCAGGACAAATCGACCCGGGCGTTCCAGGCGTTTCTCGACAAACAGCTGAAATTCCCCGAGTTCGCGGCCATGGCCGAAGTGCTGATCTACCACGCGGAAAAACACAACAGGAAGGGCAAGAGCATCGCGCCGGAAGTGGCGTTCCCGCCCGGCCACGAGAAGGTGGCTGTCGCGCTCGATGCGGCGCGGAAGCGCGGCTGGCCGTTCATCGCCCATATCGAGTTCGCCGGCATCGGCGCCGATCGCGGCCTGTACATGCGGCAACTGGAGGCCATGCTCCGCGCCAGTCCCGGCCAGCCCTTCGTGTTGATCCACATGGCCCAGCTCGGCCCGGACGAGGCGGCGCGCCTGATCGCGGCGCATCCCAACCTTTATTTCATCCCGGCCCATACCAACCCGGTCATGACCGCGCGATCGCGCGAGCCATGGCCCGAGATGTTCGCGGGCCGCAAACTGTCGCCGCCGTGGCGGGCGCTGATCGTGCGTTATCCGGAGCGTTTCGTGCTCGGTTTCGACAATGTCTGGGCCAATCACTGGGAGAAGTTCTACCTGCCCCAGGTCGCGGTGTGGCGAGATGCGCTGGCGGACCTGCCCGACGACGTCGCCCACGCCGTTGCGCACGGAAATGCGGAGCGATTGTGGAACCTTCCGCCGGCGCAATAGCGGTGCGGCCGGCCCCGCCTTCGGCGACCCGCCGCTCCGGCCAATCAGATCTGTCCGTGTGATTTGGAGCGGAGTCACGCGAACGATCGTGACGACGATCAATCGCGATCCGCTTTTGCCGGCCCGGCGGATCGGCGCCCGCCGCCGGCGGTCAGTCGCTTTCCGGCTCCGGTCCGTCGTCCAGGACCGCCCCGGGTTCGCCGGCCTCGACGGCCGCTTCTTCCGTCTTGCGCTTCTTCAGCTCCGCCTTCGCCGCCTTCTTGGCGGCCTTGGCGCGCTCCCGCTCCCGGCGCTCGAACTGGTAGTTTGGCTTGCGGGGCATGGGGCTCCTTTCGTATGCGTGTGTGGCGGCGTCGTGCCGCTCCCGAAAAATAAAAAGCCCGCCCCGGTCGGGTCCGGCTACACATGCGGACTCCGGCCAGGCGCGGGCGTATCCGGCCGATTTCGTTACTCGGCGACCAGATTCTCGGCCGAGCTTTTGCCGTCGCGGCCTGGGACCACTTCATAGGTGATCTTCTGGCCTTCATTGAGCCCCGGCAAGCCGGCGCGCTCAACGGCCGAAATGTGGACGAACACGTCCTTCGAGCCATCGCTCGGCTCGATAAAGCCAAAGCCTTTTACTGCGTTGAACCACTTCACGGTTCCTGTAGCCATCGTAATTTCCTCTTATCAGCTAAACATGTCGACGCCATGCGAAATCGCCCCGCGTCATCGGTCTTCATGGTCTCACAATGTCGAGGGGTAACGCGGCTAAGCGCGGTGGGCGTCTAGAAGGATACGCCAGGACGTCATGGTACCGGTGGTTCGTAAATGCCGCATGCGGGGGCGAATTGCAAATAAAATCGGCAGGGAGCGCCCATTCGGCAACGTGCGCCGGAGCCGCGATGGGGCTGAATTTCCGGCAATTTGTATCGGGATGCGCGGGGTCCAGGCCCGATCCAGAAGGCTATTCACCCGCGTCCTTGCGCGTGAAGCCGCCTGCCGGTTCGCCGGCGCTGCTGGAAACCATATTTCATCACACACAGCCACGCGCATGCGGTTCCGACGGTCGCAGCGCCCCGGAAAGAGCGGAGGCAAAATTTTTCTTAAACGGAGGGCCGGCAAAAGAAGCAAGTCCCCTCACCGTCCCGGCGCCACGCGGCGGTAGCTCAGCGCCTCGGCGATGTGGATGCGGCGCACGTCCGCCGCCCCGTCGAGATCCGCCAGCGTCCGCGCCACGCGCAGCACCCGGTGGTAGCCGCGGGCGGTCAGGCGCAGGGCGTCGGTCGCCTCGGCCAGCAGCTTGCGGCCCGGCGCGTCGGGGGCCGCGACCTCTTCCAGCAGCCTGCCGTCGGCCTCGGCGTTGGTGCGGATGCGGCTGCCCTCCGGCAGGCCGGCGTAGCGCGCCGCCTGCACATCGCGGGCGGCGGCCACCCGCGCGCGCACCTGGTCCGAACCCTCGGCCGGCGGCGGCAGCGAGAGGTCGGCGGGGCTGACCGCCGGCACCTCGACATGCAGGTCGATGCGGTCGAACAGCGGGCCGGAGATCTTCGCCTGGTAGTCCTGGGCGCAGCGCGGCGCCCGCGCGCAGGCGATCGCCGGGTCGTCGAGATGGCCGCAGCGGCACGGGTTCATCGCCGCGACGAGCTGGAACCTGGCCGGATAGGTGACATGGGCGTTGGCGCGGGCGACCACGGCCCGGCCGGTCTCCACCGGCTGGCGCAGCGCCTCCAGCGTCGGGCGCTGGAACTCGGGCAACTCGTCGAGGAACAGCACGCCATTATGCGCGAGGCTGACCTCGCCGGGCCGTGCGCGCGTGCCGCCGCCGACCATGGCGGCGAGCGACGCCGAATGGTGCGGGTCGCGGAACGGCCGCCGGCGCGACAGCCGGCCGCCGTCCAGCATGCCGGCGACCGAATGGATCATGCTGACCTCCAGCGCCTCGCGCGGGTCGAGGGAGGGGAGGATGCCGGGCAGGCGCTGCGCCAGCATCGACTTGCCGGCCCCCGGCGGGCCCAGCATCAGGAGGTTGTGGGCGCCGGCGGCGCAGAGCTCGAGCGCCCGCTTGGCGGTCTCCTGCCCCTTGATGTCGGCGAGATCGGGCGTCGCCATGCCGTCCTCGGCGAGCTGCGGCTCCGGCGGCGTGAGCACCTGGCTGCCCTTGAAGTGGTTGATCAGCGCCAGCAGCGTCGCCGGCGCCAGCACCTCGATGCCGTCGGCCCAGGCCGCCTCGCCGCCGGTCGCCGCCGGGCAGATGATGCCGCGGGATTCGGCGGCGGCCGCGATCGCCGCGGGCAGCACGCCGGCCACCGGGGCGATCGCGCCGTCGAGCGCAAGCTCCCCCAGCACCGTATAGCGCGCCAGCTCGTCGGCCGGCAGCACCCCCATCGCGACCAGCAGGCCGAGCGCGATCGGCAGGTCGAAATGGCTGCCCTCCTTGAGCACGTCGGCGGGCGAGAGGTTGACGGTGATCCGCTTGGGCGGCAGGGCGAGGCCCATCGCGCCGAGGGCGGAGCGCACCCGCTCGCGGCTTTCGCCCACCGCCTTGTCGGGCAGGCCGACCACGGTGAAGGCGGGCAGCCCGCCGGCCATCTGCACCTGGACGTCGATGCCCAGCGTATCGATGCCCTGAAACGCCACCGTGCCGACGCGCGCGACCATGGGGTTCGGCCCCTTCCCTGTTCCTGCGTCGCGCCAGCATAAACCGGAACGAAAGCAGAACGCCAGCACGAATCGCGCGCAATGACTCTTTTTGCGTGTGCCGACGCCGGGAAATTCGAGTCCGTGCGGGACTCGCTGATTCCCCTCCGGCGATCCCGCTGCACCCCAAGGCCGGATTCCGGCAGGACGCACCAGCGGACATTGGAGCGGCTTTAACGCCACATGCGGTATTATCCACCAACTTATCCACAACATGTGGGGCAAATTTATGCCCTGCCGCGGGTGCGATGTGCAGAATCGGCTTCCCACCCCGGCCGCGCCGCGCCATATATGCGGCCATGGCACGGAAATTCACCGAAGCGAAGCTGGTCATCGCCAGCCACAACGCGGGCAAGGTTCGCGAGATCGCCGATCTGATGGCGCCGTTCGGAGTCGCGGTGGTCCCGGCGGCGGAGTGCGGCCTGCCGGAGCCGGAGGAAACCGGCGCCACCTTCGCCGAGAATGCCGCGCTGAAGGCGCGCGAAGCGGCGGACGGATCCGGCCTGCCGGCGCTGGCCGACGATTCCGGCCTGGCGGTGCATGCGCTGGGCGGCGAGCCCGGCATCCATTCGGCGCGCTGGGCCGAAACCGGGAATGGCCGCGATTTCCGTGTCGCCATGGAAAAGGTGGAGACGGCACTGCGGGGCAAGACCGACCGCAGCGCCCATTTCGTCTGCGTCCTGGCGCTGGCCTGGCCCGACGGGCACATCGAAACTTTCGAGGGCCGGGTCGACGGCACGCTGGTCTGGCCGCCGCGCGGCGGGCACGGCTTCGGCTACGATCCGGTCTTCCGGCCGGACGGGTACGACATCACCTTTGGCGAAATGGCGCCGGCGGCCAAGCTCGAGATCACCCACCGGGCCGTCGCCTTCGCCAGGCTGGTCGCCGCCTGTTTCGGGGACGGCCCGCGGTGAGCGCCCCGGCGGCGGGCGGATTCGCGCTTTACGTCCACTGGCCGTTCTGCCTGTCGAAATGCCCCTACTGCGATTTCAACAGCCATGTCCGGGACAGCATCGACCAGGGGCGCTGGCGGGCCGCCCTGCTGCGCGAGATCGACCATGCCGCGGCGCACGAGGCGCCGGGTTTGGGCCCGCTGACCAGCATCTTCTTCGGCGGCGGCACGCCGTCGCTGATGGCGCCCGGGACCGCGTCCGCGGTGATCGCGCGGGCCGCGGAACACTGGGGCCTCGCACCGGATGCAGAGATCACGCTGGAGGCCAACCCGACCTCGGTCGAGGCGGGGCGGCTGGCGGATTTCCGGGCCGCGGGGGTGAACCGGGTGTCGCTCGGCGTGCAGGCGCTGGACGACGACTCCCTGAAGGCGCTCGGCCGCACCCACGGCGCAGACGAGGCGCTCGACGCGGTACGGATCGCGGCGCGGCTGTTCGACCGCACCTCGTTCGACCTGATCTATGCGCGCCCCGGCCAGACTGCGCCGGGCTGGACGGCGGAGCTGCGGCGCGCCCTGGCCGAGGCGGGCGACCACCTGTCGCTCTATCAGCTGACGATCGAGCCGGGCACGGCGTTCCACACCCTGTTCAATCGCGGCGAACTTGCCGTTCCAGATGAGGAAAATGCTGCAACGCTTTATGAAATAACACAAACAATAATGGATGAAGCCGGGCTTCCGGCCTACGAGATTTCCAACCATGCAGCGCCCGGCGCCGCGTCGCGGCACAATTTGACCTACTGGCGTTACGGCAATTACGCCGGCGTCGGGCCCGGCGCCCATGGCCGGATCACCGGGAACGCGGGCACCGTGGCGTACCGCCGGCATCGCGCCCCGGAGCGCTGGCTCGAGCGTGTCGAGGATCGCGGCGCCGGGACCGCGGAGGCGGCGCCGGTCGACAGCGACCAGCGGGTCGCGGAAATCCTGATGATGGGGCTGCGCCTTGTCGATGGGGTGTCGAGAGACAGGTTCCGGGCGCTGGCCGGGCGCCGCCTCGAAGATGCGCTGGACCCGACGCGGCTGAGTGACCTGACCGGGGAAGGATTGCTCGAATGCGACCGGGCCGGCCTCAGGGCGACGGCAAGCGGCCGGCAACGCCTGAACGCGCTGCTCGCCCATCTGCTCGCTTAGATCACTCGCTTAGATCAGTTGATCGGCGTCTGGAAGCTGTCCGCGGCCGGCTGGATGGTGCGGAACCCGTCGATGGTGACTTCGTGGATCGCGTAGGCGCGTTCGACCGAGCCGTCGGCGGCCAGCCGGAAAATTCCGTCGACGCCGCGGAATCCGTTCGGGTCGATCAGCGCGTTGGTCGAGAAGTCGGTGGCCCGCGGCGACTGCGCAAGCAGCGCGGCGAGGGCCGTCGCGTCATAGGCCAGCGAGGCCAGGCGCGGCGGCGTGTAGTCGAATGCAGCGCGGAAACGAACCTCGAACTTCTTGCGCTCCTCGACCGGCGGCGCGGCGAACCAGGCGCCCTGCAGTGCCCGCTCGGCGGCCACCTCCGGCGTGCCGTCCCAGGCGCGCAGCCCGAGGAACCGCACGGTCGGCTGCTCGACGTCGTAGAAATTCATCAATGCGGCCAGGGTCCGGAGATTCTGCCCGGCGTCCGGCAACAGCACCGCGTCGAACGGCGGGTCGCCGACGGTATCGAGCACCTCCAGCTTGGCCAGCGCCCGCTTCGAGATCTCGTCGGTCTTGCCTTCGAGCGCCGCCATCTGCTGCAGCAGCTCCTCGCGCCGCAGATCGTAGTCGGTCAGCGCCCGGGCCGACTCCGAGAAATCGGCGGCGGACGGATCGTAATACCCGGTCTTGGTCACCACCGCGCCGCGGCGCTCGGTCGCCTTGTAGAGCGCATCGACCACGACTTCGCCGTAGTCGTTGGACGGGGCCAGCACGCCGAAGCTGGTGAACCCCTGTGCGGTGGCGTAGTCGACGATCGCGTCGGCCTGCTGGTCGGGCGCGAAGCCCAGGATGTAGACGCCGTTCCCGGCGACCCGCCTGGAGTTCGAGAACGCGACCACGCTGATATCGGAAATCCGGGTCTGCGCCGCCACCGCCTCGACCGAATCGGCAAGCAACGGGCCGAGCACGAGTTTCGCGCCGCGGCCCATGGCCCGGGCGGCGGCTTCCTCGGCGCCTTCCGGCGTGCCCTTGGTATCGTACGGCAGCAGCACGAAGTTCTGGCCGGCGACCTCGAACACCGCCAGCTGCGCCGCGTCCAGCATCGCCTTGCCGAGCTCGCCGCGCGGACCGCTGAGTGGCAGCAGGATCGCGACCGGCACGCCCGCCGTCGCGGCCAGCTGATCCGGCGGGAACTGCGCCCTGCCGCGCGGCGTGATCTCGCGCTCCAGACCCGCGAGCGGCGGCAGCGACGGGGCGGCCGGCCAGGGCGGGCTCGCCTGTTGCCCAGCGGAGCCTTGCCTCAGGTCCCTCGGGGACCCTACAGTTCCTCCCGACGGGTCGGCGCAGCCCGACAACGCCAACGCAAGGCCGGTGACGGCGGCAAGAAACAATGGTATCGAAGAAAAACGGCGGAAACAGGACAGCATCTACGGACGGCTCCGGCCGGATAATTGCCAGTGATCGATCGCGGTGGCAGCCTAACCGTATGTCGGACCAAAGTAAACTCTCGCCGGGGCTATACTTGGTCGCCACACCGATAGGCAATATTCGCGATGTAACTCTGCGTGCCCTCGATGTCCTCGCGTCTGTGGATATTCTCGCCTGCGAAGATACAAGGGTTACGGCAAAGCTACTTCGCTTGTATGGCATTACTGCGGCACAAACCTTTCCATATCATGAACATAATGCGGAAAAGATACGGCCGAAACTGCTGGCGCGCCTGCGCGCGGGCGCTTCGGTCGCGCTGGTCAGCGATGCCGGTACGCCGCTGGTCTCGGATCCGGGATACAAGCTGGTGCGTGAGGCGGTGGCCGCCGGCATCGCCGTGTACGCCATTCCGGGACCTTCCGCGGGCATCGCGGCGCTGGTCTCGGCCGGCCTGCCGACCGACCGGTTCCTGTTCGCGGGATTCCCGCCGCCGCGCCAGGCCGCCCGCATCGGCGTCTTCAAGGACCTGTCGCGCGTTCCCGCCAGCCTGGTGTTTTTCGAATCTGCGCGCCGGCTCGCCGCGTCGCTGGCCGATATGGCCAGCGTGTTCGGGCCGCGGCAGGCGGCCGTCGCGCGGGAGCTCACCAAGCTCCACGAGGAGGTCCGGCGCGATACGCTCGAGGGTCTGGCGCGGCACTACGGCGAAGCCGGGCCGCCGAGGGGCGAGGTCGTTGTCGTGGTCGCGCCTCCCCTCTCCGACGTCATCCCCGCCGACATCGATTCGCTGCTGCGCGACGCGCTGGCCCGGATGAGCCTGCGTGACGCGGCGGCCGCCGTCAGCGAAGCGACAGGAACGCCGCGGCGCGAAGTCTATGCCCGGGCCCTGGCGCTGGCCGGCGCGCGTGATCCGGACGACCCCGCATGAGCCGCGCTGCGCGCCATCGCGCGTGGCGCCGCGGCCGCTGGGCCGAGGCGGCCTGCGCCGCCGCCCTGGTCCTGCGCGGCTACCGGATTCTAGGGCGGCGGGTGCGCAGCCCGGTCGGTGAAATCGACATCGTCGCCCGGCGCGGTGCGGTGCTGGCGATCATCGAGGTCAAGGCGCGGCCGGACTCCGCCGCGGCGGCGGAGGCGGTGACGCCGCGGCAGCGGGAGCGGCTCATACGCGCCGCGGGCTGGGTCGTGGCGGGCCGGCCGGACCTCGCCGCGATGCAGGTCCGCTTCGATGTCATGCTGGTGACACCCTGGCGCTGGCCGCAACATGTGGTTGATGCTTGGCGCGCCGACCCGCAATGGCTAAATTCCCCAGGCAAGGTTTCCTGGTAGGCAATATGAGAGGTATTCGATGCCGTTGAAACGCCGTGACCGAGCCCCCGCTCGAAGCGCCGCCATGCTGTTGCTGGCGGCGGCGCTGCCGCTGGGCGGGTGTGGCGCGCTGGTCGTCGGCGGGGCCGCCGTGGGCATGACGGTGGCCGCGCAGGACCGGCCGGTGAAGACCGCAATTTCCGACAGCGGCATCCAGGCCAACATCAACGCGAAGCTGGTCGATTTCGACCTGAAGGTTTACCAGCGGGTCGATATCGAGGTCGTCGAAGGGAA
This sequence comes from uncultured Alphaproteobacteria bacterium, assembly GCA_947259105.1. Lineage (GTDB taxonomy): Bacteria > Pseudomonadota > Alphaproteobacteria > UBA8366 > JADFVY01. Next base: position 25,183 of record CAMYKU010000001.1, on the reverse strand, counting down.
AGTGCTGCTGACCGGGATCGTGCCGAATCCCCAGAACCGGATCGACGCGGCGCGGATCGCGTGGCAGGTCGACGGTGTCGCCGAAGTGATCAACGAGATCGAGGTGAACAACACCAGCACCCTGTCGGACGCCGCGCGGGATTCGTGGATCACCACGAAGCTGCGCACCGCCATCCTGTTCGACGGCGAGATACAGAGCATCAACTACACCATCGATACCGTGAACAAGACGGTGTACCTGATGGGCATTGCGCAAAACCAGAAGGAGCTCGACCGGGTCGTCGGTTACGCACGGCGGATTGACTATGTCCGGCGGGTCGTGCCCTATGTGCGGGTCAGTTCCCCTGGCGAGGGAGGGTGACTGTTGGGTTCAGGCGACGAGGCCGAAACCGTATTGCGCAGGGTCGGCAGGAACCCTGCCGACCATATCGATATAGCCGGTGTGGCGCTGGTGCTCGCCGGGCTTGACCGGCCGGGCGTGCCGTTGGCCCGCTACCGGGACCACCTCGCCCTGCTGGCCGACGACCTGCGCAAGTCCGCCGCCGCCGCCGATTCGCTTGATACACGGATCGCGGCGGTACGGGAGGTCGTATTCACCGCATACGGATACCAGGGCGACCGGCGGACTTACGACGACCTGCAGAACGCCAATCTGATGCGGGTGATCGACCGCCGCCGCGGTCTGCCCGTGGCGCTTGGAATTCTGTGCATCCATGCCGCACGCGCGCAGGGATGGGAAATCGCGGGGCTCAATTTTCCGGGCCACTTCCTGTTGCGGATGGACCATCTCGGCCAGCGCGCCATCCTCGATCCGTACGAGAGGTGTGCGCCGCAGACGGCAAGCGGCTTGCGGGCGCTCCTGAAAGCGCAGGGGGACGAAGAGGCCGAGCTGCGGCCCGAGCACTATATTGCCGTCCCGGACCGGGAGGTCCTCGTCCGGCTCCAGAACAATATACGGCTGCGCCAGTCGCGCAGCGGCGACAAGCAGGCCGCGGCGCACACGCTGGAGCGGATGCTGTGGATCGCGCCCGACGACAAGACGCTGTGGCGCGAAAAGGCGCTGCTCGATGCACAGCTCGGACGCATTGACAATGCCGTCGCCGCGCTTGAGGAATATATCTCTCGCGAGACGCTGGACGGGCCGCGGCACGATGCAGCCCTTCTGTTGCAGAAACTGCGTGGGCAGTCCGGCTGATTTCCCGGGCAAGACCGGCCCCGACAACCGAATTTGCGGAGACACCGAAATGAGCCTGGCCGTTGCCATCCAGATGGACGCCATCGAGTCGATCGACATCGATGCCGACAGCACCTTCGCCCTTGCGCTTGAGGCGCAACGGCGCGGTCACGCCATATTCTATTACCTGCCGCACGCGCTGACCTTCGACGACGGGCGGGTCTACGCGCATTCCAGCGCGCTCGAGGTGCGCCGCGAAAAGGGCAATCACTTCACGCTGAACGGGCCGGAACGGGTCGATCTTGCGACCATGGACGTGGTGCTCATGCGCCAGGACCCGCCGTTCGACATGGCGTATATCACGGCGACACATCTGCTTGAGCACATCCATCCGGAAACGCTGGTGGTCAACGATCCGGTGTCGGTGCGCAACGCGCCCGAGAAACTCTTCGGCACCCAGTTCGGCGAGCTGATGCCGCCGACCCTGATCACCAGCAACAGGGACGAAGTTCTGGCCTTCCGGCGCGAATACCGGGACATCATCGTCAAGCCGCTGTTCGGCAACGGCGGCGCGGGGGTGTTTCACATTGCGCCGGAGGACGAGAACCTCAACGCGCTGCTGGAACTGTTTACCGAGCTCTATCGCGAACCCGCGATCATACAGCGCTACCTGCCGGAGGTCCGCAAGGGCGACAAGCGGATCATCCTGGTCGACGGCGTGCCCGCCGGCGCGATCAACCGCATTCCGGCGCCGGGCGAGGCGCGCTCGAACATGCATGCGGGCGGCAAGCCGGTGCGGGCGACCCTGACCAGCCGCGAAAAGGAGATCTGCGAAGCGATCGGGCCGACCCTGGTGGATAGGGGCCTGCTGTTCGTCGGCATCGACGTGATCGGCGACTGGCTGACCGAAATCAACGTGACGTCGCCGACCGGCATCCAGGAGATCGACCGGTTCGACAATGTCTCGGTGGCGGCGCAAATCTGGGACGCCATCGAGCGCCGCCTGTCCGAGGCCGTCGTGCACCGCCTGCCGGCGTGAAGACACCGGCCTATTGCGATATGCGACCGGGGTTCGCGCCGGCCGTGATCCGGACGCCGGCGCAACGACGAAACGGGCTCTACAGCTCCAAGGCGCTGCGCTGGATCGCGGTCAGTTCCGCGATGCCCTTGCGCGCGAGTTCGATCATCGCGTCGAACTGCTCGCGCGTGAACGGTTCGGCTTCGGCGGTGCCCTGCACCTCGACGATGCCGCCGGACCCGGTGAACACGAAATTCGCGTCCGCCTCCGCCGTCGAATCCTCGGCGTAGTCGAGATCCAGCACCGGCGTCGACCGCCACAGGCCGCAGGATACCGCCGCCACTTGGTCGCTGAGCGGGATCGCCTTGACCGCCCCGATCCGCTGCATGTGCGCGAAAGCCTGATGCAGTGCGACCCAGGCGCCGGTGATCGCCGCCGTGCGGGTGCCGCCGTCGGCCTGGATCACGTCGCAGTCGACGGTGATCTGCCGCTCGCCGAACGCGTCGAGCCGGGTGACCGCCCGCAACGACCGTCCGATCAGCCGCTGGATCTCCTGGGTGCGTCCGGTCTGCTTGCCGCGCGCCGCCTCGCGGTCGGTGCGCGATCCCGTCGCGCGCGGCAGCATGCCGTATTCGGCCGTCACCCAGCCCTTTCCCGAATTGCGCAGGAACGGCGGCACGCGCTCGATGACGCTCGCGGTGCACAGCACGTGCGTGTCGCCGAAACGGGCAAGGCACGAGCCTTCCGCGTGTTTCGCGACGCCGGGCTCGAGGCTGACGGCACGCAGTTGGTCGGGGGCGCGGTTCGAGGGGCGCATCGGGCGGTCTCCAGGGGTTGCATCGGCGTAACGGGCTGCGGATATCCACTTACTTGGAATCGGCTCCGGCCCGCTCCCCCACCCGGCCACCCACAGTGTACGATGCCGTTGGGTGGCCGGGTGGGGGAGCGGGCCGGCGCGAACTTGACGGATAACGTTCTAGCCGCTGCGGCGGGCCGCGTCCAGCTTCCGTCACGCATTGACGCTCGCCGGGGCGCTCACTACATTCGCGGCATCATGATAACCGAACTCAACGAGCGGTCCCGCGAGATCCTGCGGCACGTCGTCGAAGCCTATGTCGAGACCGGCGAGCCGGTCGGCTCGCGCACGCTGTCGCGCCGCCTCGGCATGGCGCTGTCGCCGGCGACGATCCGCAACGTCATGGCGGACCTGGAAGAGTTCGGACTGCTGTTCGCGCCGCACACCTCGGCCGGCCGCCTGCCGACCGAGCAGGGCCTGCGCCTGTTCGTCGACGGCATCCTGCAGGTCGGGGCGCTGACCAAGGACGAACGCGGCAACATCGACAGCCAGTGCAAGGTCGCCGGCCGCAGCGTGCCGCAGGTGCTGGAGGAGGCGACCGCCCTGCTCTCCGGCCTGTCGCACTGCGCCGGTCTGGTGATGGCGCCGAAGCACAACCTGCGGCTCAAGCATATCGAGTTCGTCAATCTGGGTCCGGGCCGGGCCCTCGTGGTGATGGTCGACGAGAACGGCGGCGTCGAGAACCGGGTGATCGACCTGCCGCTCGGCATGCCCGCGTCCAGCCTGGTCGAGGCCAGCAACTTCATGGCCGCCAAGCTGGTCGGCCGGACGCTGCACGAAGCGCGCGCGGAGATCCTTGCGGAGATCACGAGCCAGCGCAGCCGGATCGACGAGTTGACCCGCAAGGTCGTCGAGGCGGGCCTTGCGACCTGGTCCGAGGATTCCGGGTCCGGCGTCCTCATCGTGCGCGGCCAGGCGAACCTGCTGGACGACGTCGGCGGCCTCGCCGACCTGGAGCAGATCCGGGCCCTGTTCGAGGCGCTGGAAACCAAGGAGGCGCTGATCAGGCTGCTCGACGCGGCCGACATCGCCGAGGGCGTGCAGATCTTCATCGGCGCCGAGAACGAGCTGTTTACGCTGGCCGGCGCATCGATGATCATCGCCCCCTATACCAACCGGGAGGAAAAGCTGGTCGGCGCGATCGGCGTGATCGGGCCGACCCGCATGAACTACGGCCGGATCATCCCGATGGTCGACTACACCGCCAAGCTGATCAGCTCTGTGATCGGTTAGCAATCCGCTGAAACGAGAAGGACCCCCATGACCGAGAAGAAGAAGGCTGCCGACAAGACGGAGGCCGAGCGTGAAGCCGAAGCGGTGGCGCGCGCGCAAGCCGAGGCCGAGGCCGCGGAAGAGGCCCTGGCCGACGCCAACCAGACCACCGAGTTCGCCACCGGTGACGGCGCCGGCCCGGCGCCGGAGGACCGCATCGCCGAGCTCGGGGCGGAAACCGCGGCGCTCAAGGATCAACTCCTGCGCGCGTTGGCCGAGGCCGAGAACACCCGCCGCCGGGCCGACCGCGACCGCCAGGAAGCGGCGAAATACGGCGCCGTGGGCCTCGCCCGCGAACTGCTCAGCGTGGCCGACAATCTGCGCCGCGCGCTCGAGGCGCTGCCGGAGGACGCGCGCCGTGACGGCGCCGACTGGGCGAAGGACCTGATCACCGGGGTCGAGCTGATCGAAAAGGATTTCCTCGACGCGTTCGCCCGCCAGGCCATCGAGAAGCTGGAGCCGGTCGGCGAGCCCTTCGACCACAACTTCCACCAGGCCATGTTCGAGCTCGAGGATCCGGAAAAGCCCGCCGGGACCGTCGTCCAGCTCATGCAGCCCGGCTACCGCCTGCGCGACCGCCTGCTGCGCCCCGCCATGGTCGGCGTCTCCAAGGGCGGACCGAAGGCCGAGAAACCGGCCGATGACAGCGCTGCGGCCGGCGCGGAAAAACCTGAATAGGCGGCTTTGATGGCGGGGCTAGTTCAGCTCAAGACATTCAACGATTTCGCCGAAGCGCAGATCGCGAAGTCGGCGTTAGAGGCGCATGATATTCCCGTTTTTCTGTTCGATGAGAATCTGGGCGGAAACTGGGTCCCGGGCGCCGCGTTCGCGGGTTTCAGGCTGATGGTTCCGGAGGATTGCCTCGAAGTGGCCGTGCGAGTGCTCGAACCGGCACCCGAGCCGCTGGATTGGCCAAACTATGTCGGCAACCGGCGTATAGTCTGGGCGACGCACCCATGCTCGTGACCGTTTCGACGCATTACGATGAAGCGGGTGCCGTCGGTGCCCGGGCCTTCCTCACGCATCACGGCATTCCCGCGTTTCTGTTCGATGATCGCCTCTGCCACATGAACTGGTTCTCTTTGTTGGCGCTCGGCGGCATCCGGCTGATGGTGCCGGAGAATGATTTCGACGCCGCAAGTCGCTTGCTTTCCGATCTGTCTGAAAAGATCGATGTTCCCGAGGACGAGCATTGCCCGGCCTGCGGCTCGGACAATATTTTCCGGCCGGCGTCCTGGGTTTTATTGCTGCTCACAGTGTGGCCCTTGTTCGTGCCGCTATTGGTCCAGAGCCGGCGGCGCCACTGCCGCAGCTGTCACCATAACTGGCGCGGCAGCGAAGGGTTCCTCGTCTAGCCCGATATCCTGTCAAGACTGTCCGCCCCGGCGTCATGCGCCGCCAGGAACCGCTTCGCCGCGGCGCGGCTCGATACCGCATAGCAGTAGGCGCAGCCCTGCGGGCACGAATCGTAGGCCCCGATGTCGCGCGACTCGTGGCACAGGCAGCCCGGGCGGTTGCCCCTGACCCGCGCCGTTATCGTCCGGCCGGCGATATCCGACAGCCGGGCCGCGTCGATGCAGCGTGCCGGTTCCGCGCCCTCGACGACATACTCCGGCTGGGTGCAGACCGTCAGCCGCATGCCGTGCGCCGCCGCGATCGCGGCCAGGCCGCCGATCAGGGCCCGCTTTTCCCCGGCTTCGGGATCGCGCCAGGAAAATCCGTGCCGCCGCGCGGCGGCGTCGAGGTTGCGCCGTGTCTTGGCGTAGATCTGCGCGAACGACACCACGACCTCGTCGACCGCGCCGTCCAGCGCCGCGGCCAGGGCGGCGAAATTGCCGCGATGCCATGCCGGGCCGGTGAGGCCGGTATCGACGACGGGATCGTACCGCCAGACCACCGCGCGCCTGCCCCAGACCCGGGCCAGATCGCGGATCTGGGCGATCGCGGCCTCCGTATCGATGACGCCGGGCTCGAGCGCGCGCGGATAACCGGTCACCGTGAACTGCACCGCGAAGGGCGCGATCGCCGCGACCTCCGGCAGGCGGCCGGCCAGCGGCCCGATATTGCGGGTCCACAACACGAACCCGTCGACCGCGCCTTGCCGCAACGACACGCGGTAGGGCCGCCCGCCATACGGGCTGGCGACCCGCGCATCGCCGGCGGCGATCCGGTTCATGAACCAGTCGCCGTAGAACGCGGGGATGTCGGTGCGGTAGCTTGCCGAAACGATCATGTGCCCGCAAAATAGCCCGGTTTGCCCCGCCGCGCAGCCCGCGCGGCACGCATAAGCGAAATTGCCATGCCGAAGGTTGTACGCCCTCGAACCCTTTCCTATATAGCCCTCTGAGGCGCTCCGGTACGGGGCGCGCATTAGAAAGTTCTGTTTTTTCAAACCCCACGGGGGTACCGGACGGCGCCGACGGATCGGGTCTCCGGCGCCCGCTGAAAAGGAAACGAGAAGATGAGCAAGGTTATCGGCATCGACCTTGGGACCACGAACTCCTGTGTCGCGGTCATGGACGGCTCCAATGCCCGTGTTATCGAAAATGAAGAAGGCGGCCGCACGACGCCTTCGATGGTCGCCTTCAGCGAAGAAGGCGAGCGCCTCGTCGGCCAGTCGGCCAAGCGCCAGGCGGTCACCAACCCGGAAAACACCCTGTTCGCGATCAAGCGGCTGATCGGCCGCCGCTACGGCGACAAGGAAGTCGAGAAGGACAAGGGTCTGGTGCCGTACAAGATCATCGGCGGCGAGAACGGCGACGCCTGGGTCGAGGCCCACGGCAAGAAGTACAGCCCCAGTCAGGTCAGCGCCTTTATCCTGCAGAAGATGAAGGAAACCGCCGAGCGTTATCTCGGCGAGACGGTCACCCAGGCGGTGATCACAGTTCCCGCCTATTTCAACGATTCCCAGCGCCAGGCCACCAAGGACGCCGGCAAGATCGCCGGGCTGGAGGTGCTGCGCATCATCAACGAGCCGACGGCTGCGGCCCTCGCCTACGGGCTCGAGAAAAAGGGTTCGGGCATCGTTGCGGTGTACGACCTCGGCGGCGGCACGTTCGACGTCTCGGTTCTCGAGATCGGCGACGGCGTGTTCGAGGTGAAGTCCACCAACGGCGACACCTTCCTCGGCGGCGAGGACTTCGACCAGCGGATCATCGATTACCTGGCCGACGAGTTCAAGAAGGAGCAGACCGTCGATCTGCGCAGCGACAAGCTGGCCCTGCAGCGCCTGAAAGAGGCCGCTGAAAAGGCCAAGATCGAGCTGTCCAGCTCGCAGCAGACCGAGGTCAACCTGCCGTACATCACGGCCGACCAGTCGGGCCCGAAACATCTCAACATCAAGCTGACCCGCGCCAAACTGGAAGCCCTGGTCGACGATCTGGTGCAGAAGACCGTCGGTCCGTGCAAGGCGGCCCTCAAGGACGCCGGGCTCAAGGCGAGCGAGATCGACGAGGTGATCCTGGTCGGCGGCATGACCCGGATGCCCAAGATCTTCGAGACGGTCAAATCGCTCTTCGGCCGCGAGCCGCATCGCGGCGTCAATCCGGACGAGGTCGTGGCGATCGGCGCGGCGATCCAGGGCGGTGTGCTGCGCGGCGACGTCAAGGACGTGCTGCTGCTGGATGTCACGCCCCTGTCGCTGGGCATCGAGACGCTGGGCGGCGTGTTCACCCGGCTGATCGACCGCAACACCACCATCCCGACCAAGAAGAGCCAGACCTTCTCGACCGCCGAGGACAGCCAGACCGCGGTGACCATCCGCGTCTTCCAGGGCGAGCGCGAGATGGCGTCCGATAACAAGCTGCTCGGCCAGTTCGACCTGGTCGGCATCCCGCCGGCGGCGCGCGGCATGCCGCAGATCGATGTCACCTTCGACATCGACGCCAACGGCATCGTCAATGTCTCGGCCAAGGACAAGGCGACCGGCAAGGAGCAGCAGATCCGCATCCAGGCCTCCGGCGGCCTCTCGGACACCGACATCGAGAAGATGGTCAAGGACGCCGAGGCCCATGCCGAGGAGGACAAGAAGCGCAAGGAGGCGGTGGAGGCCCGAAACAAGGCGGACAGCCTGATCCACTCGACCGAAAAGAGCCTTGCCGAGCACGGCGACAAGGTCCTGCCGGCCGACAAGGAGGCCATCGAGAAAGCCATCGCCGAGTTGAAGACGGCGATGGAAGGCGAGGATGTCGGCGAGATCGAGGCCAAGACGCAGGCCCTGGCCGAGGCCTCGATGAAGCTGGGCGAGGCGATGTACAAGGCGGCCCAGGAGGCCGAAACCAGCGCTTCCGGCGACGGTGAGGCCGAGACGGGTGAGCGCGAGGACGTCGTGGACGCCGATTTCGAGGAGGTCGACGACGCCGAGAAGGACGAGAAGTCGGCGTAGCGGCCCCGCCGTGCCGCGGCACGGCGCACGATCGAGTTCCGGCAGATCCCCGGTGGCCCCAGGCCGCCGGGGCCGTGCCGGTTTTGGCGGGTACTAGACCCGATCCGGGTTGCGTGGAATCGCCTTCGGCGATCCGCCAAGCCGGTGAATCGGCTCTAGTTTATTGATGTCGAGCGGATTCACGCGATTGATCGTGAGCGCGATCAGTCGCGACCCGCTCCAGGGGTTTGGGATGGAGAAGGCGGACTATTACGATCTCCTGGGCGTATCGCGGGACGCCGACGCGGCGAGCCTGAAATCGGCCTACCGCAAGATTGCGATGGAGTGCCACCCGGACCGCAATCCCGACGACAAGGCCGCCGAAGCGCGCTTCAAGGAAGTCAACGAAGCCTACGAAATCCTCAAGGACGATCAGAAACGCGCGGCCTACGACCGTTATGGGCACGCCGCGTTCGAGAATGGCGGCGCCGGGCCCGGCGCCGGCCGCGGCGGTTTCGATTTCGCCTCCGGCTTCGCCGACATCTTCGACGAGATGTTCGGCGACTTTACCGGTGCGCGGCGCGGCAATACGGCGACGCGCGGCGCCGACCTGCGCTACAACATGGAAATCTCGCTGGAGGATGCGTTCCGCGGGCGGGAGCCGGAAGTCCACCTGCCGACCTCGGTCGCCTGCACCGCCTGCAGCGGCTCCGGCGCGGAAGGCGGGGCGCAGCCGGTGTCCTGCCCGACCTGCCAGGGCGCCGGCCGGGTGCGTGCGCAGCAGGGCTTCTTCACCATCGAGCGTACCTGCCCGAGCTGCCAGGGCCAGGGCCGGGTGATCGACCATCCCTGCGCGACCTGCCGCGGCACCGGGCGCGAGCGCAAGGAAAAGACCCTGGCCGTGAAGATCCCGCCGGGCGTCGAGGACGGCAACCGGATCCGCGTCCCCGGCGAGGGCGAGGCCGGGCTGCGCGGCGGCCCGCCGGGCGACCTCTATATCTTCCTGTCGGTGGCGCCGCATCCGCTGTTCCGGCGCGAGGGGGCCGACCTGTATTGCCGGGTGCCGCTGCCGATGACGGTGGCCACGCTCGGCGGCGCCATCGAGGTGCCGACCATCGAAGGCGGCCGGGCCAAGGTCAACATCCCCGCCGGTGCGCAGACCGGCCACCGCCTGCGCCTGCGCAACAAGGGCATGGCGGTGCTGCGCTCGAAGAGCCGCGGCGACATGTATATCGAGGCGCAGGTGGAAACCCCGGTCAAGCTGACGAAGCGCCAGAGGGAGCTGCTCGAGGAGTTCGACAAGGCCGGCGGCGGCCATTCCAAGCACCAGCCCGAACATCATGGCTTCTTCGCCAAGGTGAAGGAATTCTGGGACGACCTGACCGAGTAGGCCGGCCCGCACGACTGGAGCTTTTCAAGTTTGATCGGCACCGGCGCCTCGCGACCTCATACTTCGAGACGGGCCTTCGGCCCTCCTCAGCATGAGGGCATAAACGTTTGAGCCTCATGCTGAGGAGCCCCGCAGGGGCGTCTCGAAGTATGAGGTCGCACAACTGCCGCAAGTTCGGATCCAGACAATCTTGAAACGCCCTATGTGTCGTCCCGCCTGTCTTCGGGCGGCGATGCGCCCGTGCCCACGACGATGTCGTCCTGCGCCTTGCGCCGGAACCGGATGTTTCGCACGGCGCGCTCGATCGCCTGGGTGCAGGCGCCGACCGCGTCGCCGCACTGCACGACCACCTGCATCACCGATCGCGGCCGGAACAGCAGCGCCCGCCCATCCGCGCCCCCTCGCCTCGCCGCCGCGAATATGCTTTAACAGCGCCGGAGATCACCGGGCGGGGAGCATGCTGCCATGGCCAGAAAGATGAAAATCGGCGTCGTCGGCGCCGCCGGGCGCATGGGCCGGATGCTGGTGCGCCAGGCCGGTGAGAGCGTGGACTGCGCGCTGGCCGGCGCGACCGAACGGCCGGGCAGCGAGGCGATCGGCCAGGATGCCGGGATGCTGGCCGGGATCGGCGAGGTTGGCGTTACGGTCGGCGACGATGCGGCGGCGATGATTGCCCACGTCGACGCGGTGATCGACTTCACCGCGCCCGATGCGACGGTGATGCATGCGGAGCTCGCGGCCCAGGCCGGCGCCGCCATGGTGATCGGCACCACGGGCCTCACCGACAGCCACAGGGAGGCGCTGCGCGGCGCCGCGCGCCACGTGCCGGTCGTCGTCGCCCCGAACATGAGCGCCGGCGTGACCCTGCTGATGGCGCTGGTCGAGCAGGTCGCCCGCACGCTGGACGAATCCTATGACATCGAGATCCTCGAGATGCATCACCGCCACAAGGTCGATGCGCCGTCCGGCACGGCGCTGGGGCTCGGCCGGGCGGCGGCGTCCGGCCGCAATGTCGACCTCGACACCGCGGCGCGGCTGGCGCGGGAGGGCCACACCGGGGCCCGGCCGCGCGGCGAGATCGGCTTCGCGACGCTGCGCGGCGGCGACGTGGTCGGCGACCACACGGTGGTCTTCGCCGGCGCCGGCGAGCGCATCGAGCTCACCCACAGGGCCTCCAGCCGCCAGCTCTTCGCCGCCGGCGCGGTGCGCGCCGCGCTGTGGACGAAGGGGCGCAAGCCGGGGCTGTACTCGATGCGCGATGTGCTGGGACTCGAGACCTGAAATCCGCCGACCTGTTTGAATTGATTAGATAACCACAGAGACACAGAGACACAGAGGGGATTTCGGATTCACCGCCCTCTCTGTGTCTCTGTGTCTCTGTGGTTAATCAAACTACGCCTTCGGCGCGCCCTGCCGCATGCCGATGCGGGTCACCGCGATGCCGGCGAGGATGATGGCGAGGGCGAGGATGGCGCGCGGCGACAGCGCTTCGCCGAGGAACAGGATGCCCCAGATCACGCCGAGGCTGGGGATCAGGTAGTTGTTGAGCGCGATGAAGGTGGCGCCGGTGCGCTGCAAGAGGGCGAAATACATCAGCATGGCGAGCGCCGTCGGGAACAGCCCGAGCACCACCACCGCGCCGAGCGATTCCGGCGAGGGCGACAGCGCCCAGGGCCGGTCGATCAGCAACGCCAGCGGCAGCGACAGCACGACCGAGGCGATCAGCGCACCGGCGCTGCTGACGAACAGCGGCATCCTCGGCAGCCGCCGCGCCGTGACCGTGGCGATGGCGTAGCAGACGGCGCCGCCGGCCACGGCGGTCTGGCGGATCGCCTCGTCGCCGAGCCCGGCCAGCGCGGCCGGGCCGATCAGCACCAGGACCCCGCCGAAGCCAAGGAACACGCCAAGCACGCGCGCCGGGTTCATGCGCTCGTCGCTGGTGAAGAAATGCGCCAGCACCAGCGTCGCCAGCGGCATCGCCGCCATCAGGATCGCCGCCAGCCCGCTGTCGATCGTCACCTCGCCCCAGCTGATCAGGAAGAAGGGCAGCGCGTTGCCGAACAGGCCGATGGCGAAGAATTTCGGCCACAGGCCTTTCTCGCGCGGGAATTTCAGGCCGCGCAGCCGGGTCACGGCGACGATCAGCACCGCGGCCAGCAGGAGGCGCCCGGCCGCCACCGAGAGCGGCGGCACCGTCTCGACCGCGACCTTGATGAAGGCGAAGGACGAGCTCCAGATCGTGGCGAGCGAGAGCAGGAGGGCGATCTCGACGGCGCCCGGCCGGGACGGTTGGGTCGGCACGGCGGATCAGAGCCTGGCCCGTGAAAACAACAACATACTCCGGTCCGGGCTCTCAGGCCGCGGCGCAGGGGTTCGGTTTGCAGCGCCAGCGGTCCAGCGCCGCGCGCAACGCAGCCGCCAGTTCGGCGCGCTCGTCGGGGGTAAGGAAGCGGCCGATGACGAGGTTCCGCCCGTGGCTCGACAGTATCAGCTTGCTGTCGTGCCGCGGTGGTTCCTCCATGGTCACGCGCAGCCAGTTCGGCGGGAAGCGCCAGGTCCCCGCCACCGCGCCGTCCGGCGTCAGGCGGCTGATCTCCAGCCCGGAATCGCTGAGCCGGATCCGCTCCGAGGCCCGGGCATCGCGGAAACTGACGCGTAACGCGATATACAGAAGCAGCACTTCCAAGCCGCAGAATCCGATCACCGGCCAGGCCCCCAGCAGCAGGAACAGCAGCCCCACCGCGAACAGCCCGGCCGCGGCGATCGCCATGACCACGGCGAATCCGCGCCGTGTCAGGCTGCGATGGGGATGCAGCACCGCGTCGAAAAACACGCGGCCGCCGCTCTCCCGGGACGCGCGGTCCCGATCCTCTCTACCCGCCATGGATCGAGGCTATTCCGCCCAGTGCCCGCTGTCCAGAGTCCTCTCCGATGGCCGTGCGACGGGGGCCTGAAACCCGCAGAAAACGCCGGTGCATGGGGTTGTTTCGCGCGGACAAGGGTCACGGGCCTTGGCGATGCACCGGCCTGCGGCTAATCTCGCGGCCATGAAGAAGGCGGATATCGAGGAATTCTTCCGGCGGCTCGAGGAACGCAATCCCGACCCGCGCGGCGAGCTGGAATACATCAACCCGTATACGCTGCTGGTCGCCGTGGTGCTGTCGGCGCAGGCGACCGACGTCGGGGTGAACAAGGCGACCGGCCCGCTGTTCAAGGTGGCGGACACGCCGCAGAAGATGGTGGCGCTGGGCGAAGCCAGGCTGCGCGACTACATCCGGACCATCGGGCTGTTCAACACCAAGGCGAAGAACGTGATCGCGCTCAGCCGGATGCTGATCGACGCGCATGGCGGCGCCGTCCCGCGGGACCGCGCGGCGCTGGAGACGCTGCCCGGAGTTGGCCGCAAGACCGCCAATGTCGTCCTCAACATTGCCTTCGCCGAGCCGACCATCGCCGTCGACACCCATATCTTCCGGGTCGGCAACCGCACCGGCCTCGCCCCCGGCAAGACGCCGCTGGCGGTCGAACAGAAGCTGGAGAAGGCGGTGCCGCAGAAGTACAAGCTGCACGCCCACCACTGGCTCATCCTGCACGGGCGCTATGTGTGCAAGGCGCGCAAGCCGGATTGCCCTTCCTGCGTGGTCAACGACCTCTGCGGCTACAAGGCGAAGGCGCTGTGATCGCGCGACAATTCAGGTCGAATCCGGGGGAGTCTCCAGCATCTGCTGGAAGCATGCCTGCACCGCCTCGTCGGTGGCGTCGCCGCGGTCGCGCAGGTCGACGTGCTCGACCTGCTTGCGGCTGCCGTACAGGAACAGGTCGAGGACGCAGCGCACCCGCCGGTACTGCCACACCTCGGCATCACCGTCGCGCCGGATCAGCGTCGGCTTGCCGAGCTTCGCGGCAATATCGTCGCCGCTGAGTCCGAGCAACTGATCGGGGTCGGCCGATGGCGGCACCACGGCCATCCCGCTATAGGGCGCCAGCACCGCCGCCTGCTCCTCCGCGTCACTCTGCGGACCGCCCGCCTCGGCGCACGCGGCAAGACTCAGGGCCGCGGCCAGCATGACCGCAAGCCCGGGTCGCCGCGTCGCGGCAGGCTCAGCGCTGCAGGGGGTGTCGCTCGGTGCCGCCGTCATTGCTGCTATCGCGGCCGGACATATGCTCCGAGGTTCCCTCGATCCGGCCGCCACGCTCGATCTCGATCTCGCCATAGCGAATCGTCCCGACGATGCGCCCCGTGGCGCGAAGGATCAACCGGTCGGTGACCATGAGGGTGCCGTCGAACGTGCCGGCGATATCCGCCACCGCCACGTGGGCCGTGCCGTTGAATTTGCCGGACCGCGCTATTTCCAGCGTCTTGCAGCCGTCAAGAGTCGCCTTCACCGCACCTTCGACAACCAGCATTTCGCATGAGTCTATCTCGCCCGACAGGCTGATCTCCCGACCGACCGTGAGTCGCTTCGAGTCGCTCTGAACCGAAAGCGGTCCCGTCTTGCGCGGCAGGCCCGCTCCGGGCCGGGCCGACGCTGCAGGGCGTGGCTGATTTGGTTGCGTGATCTCCTTGACCGTGCCCATGGCAGTCTCTCCTTCGGGGACCGGGCGGCAGGCGACCGCGGCAGACGTTTGCCGGAGGCCCCATGCCGAATCGGTTTGTAACTGAAACGATACGCGCTACGCCATCAATTTGAGGAATATTCGCCATAAATCATGACGGAATCAAGGCAGAGCTGTGAATCTATCCCTGAATGGGCCCGATGGTGGCCGGCACGATGGCCTGCCGGCGCATCAGATCGTGCGCAACATGCACCATGAACGCCGCGCCCAGCACCGGCATCAGCAAGTTCACGACCGGGATCGTCATCAGGAAGGTCAGGATGACCCCGGCCATCAGCACCCGCGACCGGAAGGCGCGGCGCAGGCGCGTCGCCTCGGCCGGCGCCAGGCGGCGGAAAGCGGCGAGCTCGAAAAACTCCCGGCCCACCAGATAGCCGTTCAGCAGGTAGTACAGAACCAGATTCGCCGGCGGCAGCAGCAACAGGACCAGGTAGAGCGGCAGGATCAGGATGTTGAGCAGAACGACGACCACCGCGAATCTGACCGTCGACAGCAGGGTTTCCGCCAATGGCTGGCTGCGCGGCGGTCCCAGGTCCGGATAGTACCGGGCCTCGACCGCATCCGCGACCCTGTCCAGGAAGATCCCGACGACAATGGTGACGACCGCAGGGAACATCAGGAAGGTGGCGACCAGCATGGCGCCCACGATAGCGGCGCCCGCCACCCAGTCGAAATAGTCGCCGGACCACTCGATCAGCGTCGACAGGCCCCAGACCGTGGACGGGTCGATCGCCAGCATAAGCCACCACACCGCGGCCCAGAGCAGGACGAAGACTGCCAGCGCGCCCAGGATGCCCATCCACAGAACGCCGCGCATCCGCGGGTCGGTGAGCTGCCCCACCGCCATCGTGAAATACCTCATCATGGTCGACGGGTGTATCGCATGCCGGCCCGGATGAGCAAGTCTTTACCGTTTGCCAGGGCGTCGCGGCGAATTATAGTCACGCGCGCAGCAAGAGGGAAAAGCATGACCACATTCGACGTGGTGGGAATCGGAAATGCGCTGGTGGACGTGGTGGTCCATGTCGACGACGGTTTCATCACCGAGCAGCAGCTGGCCAAGGGTACGATGACGCTGGTCGACTCGCAGCGCGCGGATTTCCTGTACGGCAAGCTGCCGCCCGCGGTCGAGGTGTCCGGCGGGTCCTGCGGCAATACCATGGCCGGCTTCGCCATGCTGGGCGGCGCGGGCGCCTATATCGGCCGCGTCAAGGACGACTATTTCGGCCGCGTGTTCCGGCACGATCTCGACGCCATCGGCGTGCAGTTCTCGAACGAACCCGCCACCGACGGACCGCCGACCGGGCGCTGCCTGGTGCTGGTGACGGCCGATGCGCACCGTACCATGTGCACCGATCTCGGCGCGGCCAGCCTGCTGGGCGTCTCGGATCTCAATGGCGAGGTCATCCAGTCCAGCAAGGTGACCTATATGGAAGGCTATCTGTTCGACCGGCCCGATGCCCAGCGCGCCTTCGTTCGTGCCGCCGAATTCGCCCATGATTCGGGACACAAGGTCTCGATCACCCTGTCCGACCCGTTCTGCGTCGACCGGCACCGCGACGCCTTTCGCGATCTCGTCGCCAAACATGTCGACATCCTGTTCGCCAACGAGGATGAAATCCTCTCGCTGTACCAGGTCGAGCGTTTCGACGACGCGCTGCAGGCGCTGCACAATCTCGGTCATGTCGAAATCGCCTGCCTTACACGCAGCGAAAAGGGCTCGGTGATCGTCCATGACGGAGAGGTGCACGTGATCGACGCTGAGCCCGTCGCCCAGGTCGTCGATACCACCGGGGCCGGAGATCTCTATGCCGCCGGCTTCCTGTACGGCTTTACACAGGGCTTCGATCTCGGCCTGTGCGGCCGCATCGCAGCGATCTGCTCGGCCGAGATCATCTCGCACAACGGCGCCCGCCCGGAGGCGAACCTGGCGGAGCTGGTGGCCGAGAAGATCGGGGAACTGCCGAAGCAGCCCGAAGACTGACGTCCGGGCGCGCGCAAAGATTCAACTGGCCCCGGGGCCCGGCAGTCCCTATATACCCGGCGCGGCCCGTCCCGGTGGACGGGCCGGAAGCTTTTTTCTGTGAGCGGAACGGATGACACTCAGGAACCTCGCCATTATCGCCCATGTGGACCATGGCAAGACCACGCTGGTCGACCAGATGCTGCGCCAGTCCGGTGCCGTCAAGGCGCATCAGGCGATGGAAGAACGCGCCATGGATTCCGGCGACCTGGAGCGCGAGCGCGGCATCACGATCCTCGCCAAATGCACCGCCGTGACCTGGGGCGACGTGCGGCTCAACATCGTCGATACGCCGGGTCATGCCGATTTCGGCGGCGAGGTCGAGCGCATCCTCTCGATGGTCGACGGCGCGCTGCTGCTGGTCGATGCGGCCGAGGGCCCGATGGCGCAGACCAAGTTCGTGCTGACCAAGGCGCTGGCCCTGGGGTTGCGCCCCATCGTCGTGGTCAACAAGGTGGACAAGCCGGACGCGCGGCCGGACCATGTGGTGGACGCGGTGTTCGACCTGTTCGTGGCGCTCGACGCCAGCGAGGAACAGCTCGACTTCCCGGTCGTATTCGCCTCGGCCAAGGAAGGCTGGGCAACGCGTGAGCTGGGCGATCCGCGCGAGTCGATGCGGCCGCTGTTCGATCTGATCGTCGCGCATGTGGCGGCACCGGAAGGCGACGCCGACGGGCCGTTCCGCATGCTGGCGACGACCCTGGAATCCGATCCCTATCTCGGCCGCGTGCTGACCGGCCGCATCCATTCGGGCCGCGCGAAGCTCAACATGCCGGTACGCGCCCTGTCGCGCGACGGTACGGTGCTGGAAAGCGGCCGGCTGACCAAGCTGCTGGCCTTCCGCGGGCTGAAGCGCGAGCCGGTCGATGAAGCGTTAGCCGGCGATATCGTCGCGGTCGCCGGGCTGGAAAAGGCCACCGTCGCCGATACGCTGGCCGCGACCGGCGTGACCGAGCCCCTGCCCGCGCGCGAGGTCAGCCCACCGACCATGGCGGTGACCTTCGCGGTCAACGATTCGCCCCTGTCGGGGCGCGACGGCGACAAGGTGACCGGCCGCATGATCGGCGACCGGCTGTCTCGCGAGGCCGAGGGGAACGTCGCCATCCGCATCAGCGAGACGGCGGAAAAGGACGCCTACGAGGTCGCCGGCCGCGGCGAGCTGCAGATCGGCGTCCTGATCGAAACCATGCGGCGCGAGGGTTTCGAGCTGTCGGTCAGCCGGCCGCGCGTGATCTACCGGACCGATCCGGAGACCGGCCAGCGACTGGAGCCGATCGAGGAGGCCGTGGTCGATGTCGACGAGGAGTTCGCCGGCGTCGTGGTCGAGAAGATCGGCATGCGGCGCGGCGAAATGACGGACATGCGCCCGTCGGGCGGCGGCAAGACGCGGGTGACCTTCCACGTGCCCTCGCGCGGCCTGATCGGCTATCACGGCGAGTTCCTGACCGATACCCGCGGTACCGGCGTGATGACCCGGCTGTTCCACGGTTATGCGCCCTACAAGGGGCCGATTCCGGGCCGCCGCGAAGGCTCGATGATCGCCAACGGGCAAGGCAAGGCGGTGGCCTATGCGCTGTGGAACCTGGAGGAGCGCGGCCGGCTGTTCATCGAGCCCGGCGCCGAGGTCTACGAGGGCATGATCATCGGCGAGCACGCCAAGGGCAGAGACCTCGAAGTCAATGCGCTCAAGGGCAAGCAGCTCACCAATATGCGCGCCTCCGGCAAGGACGAGGCCGTGCGCCTGACGCCGGCGACCCGGTTGGGGCTGGAGGACGCCATCGCCTACATCGCCGACGACGAGCGCGTCGAGGTGACGCCGAACAACGTCCGCCTGCGCAAGGCGCTCCTCGACCCCCACGAGCGCAAGCGCGACCAGCGCCGGCGGGAAGCCGAAGCGGGCTGAGGCCGGGTCCAGGGCACCCGCGAAGCGCTCGACAAAAAAACCGCAACCCGCGAACGGCGCTGCTATGCTCGCCACCATGATTCGCGCGCGGCTGCCCTATTTCGCTGAACGGCCCGGGTCGCCCTTTCCGGAGGCGGCGGCATGAAAAGCTGGGGCGAATCCCTCCGGGCGTTCCTCTCGCCGCGCGTTATTGCCATGCTGTTTCTTGGCTTCTCGGCGGGCGTTCCCCTCCTGCTGGTATTCAGCACACTGTCGATCTGGCTGCGCGAGGCCGGCGTGGAACGGGCGACCATCGGATTCTTGAGCTGGGCCGCCCTGGCCTATGGCTTCAAGGTGGTGTGGGCGCCCGTGGTGGACCGGCTGCCACTGCCGTTGCTGGAGGGGTGGCTCGGCCGGCGTCGGTCCTGGATGCTGCTGGCGCAGGCCGGCATCATCGCGGCGCTGATTCTAAAGGCCTTCAACGACCCTGCTACCGATCTGACGATGGCTGCGGTCTTTGCGGTGATGTTGGCCTTTTCCTCGGCCACCCAGGACATCGTTATCGACGCCTATCGCATCGAGGCGGCGCCGCGCGAAATGCAAGGGCTGATGTCGGCGACCTATATCGCGGGCTACCGGCTGGGAATGATCACTGCCAGCGCCGGCGCGCTGGGAATTGCCGGATTTCTGGACCCTGACAAAGATAGCTATCAGTACGAGCCCTGGTTCACGACCTGGCTGATCATGGCCGGGGTGATGCTGGTCGGCGTGGTGACGACCCTGGTGATCAGCGAACCGGAACGCAGCAGCGCGGCGGCCAAACACACTGAATGGTCGGTCGCCGAATATGCACGGTTCCTGGGAACGTTCGTGGCGGCCGCGGTTGTTTTCGCGCTGATCTTCTCGTTCCTGGGAGGGTCGCTAACGGTTTTCGTCGGCCTCAAGGCGGTACTGTACGGAGAGCAGAACGTGGGGCTGATGACCGGCTTCCTCATAGAAGCCGCGAGGCTGCTCTCGGCCATCGGCGCGGCGGTTCTGACCGGCGTCGTGCTGGTGCGGGCGGGTGTCGTCCCGCGCGAAATGGCGCGCGAGACCTATGTGGCGCCGTTCGCCGATTTCTTCGGCCGGTTCGGGCGCGCCGCGCTGCTGGTTCTGGCGCTGGTCGCGACCTATCGCATCGCCGACGTGGTGATGGGAGTGATGGCCGGCGTTTTCTATGTCGATCTCGGGTTCGAAAAGCAGGAGATCGGTCTAATTTCCGGCGGGTTCGGGTTGGTGATGACGATCTTCGGCGGCTTTGCCGGCGGACTGCTGATCATGCGTTACGGTATCATCCGCATGTTGTTCGTCGGCGCAGTGCTGGCGGCCGCAACGAACGTGCTGTTTGCGCTGCTTGCGGTGACCGGCAAGGTCTTGTGGATGCTGATGCTCATCATCGCCGCGGACAATCTCAGTGGCGGGATGGCGGCGGCGGCCTTCGTCGCTTACCTGTCCAGCCTGACCAGCGCCCGCTTTACCGCCACGCAATACGCGCTGTTCACTTCGTTGATGCTGTTGCTGCCGAAGCTGATCGCCGGGTATTCCGGCGTCGCGGTGGATGCCGTGGGTTATCCAACCTTCTTCATCGGCACCGCGATTCTCGGCCTGCCGGTACTGTTGCTCGTGCTCTTCGCCGGGCGTCTGGCGCCGGTTCAAGGCAACACCCGGGACTGAGCCACCGCAGCATTTGGAATTGGGCAAATGGGGCCTTTTGCCGCTGGTTATTGTGCGGTGCAGCAAGGTCCGCTATATACCCGTCTACAGCCACGCTGATGTCTGGGAGACCGTGAAAATGCGCGACGATATCGAAGTTGTCGAGGGCGACATCACCGGGCTGGATGTCGACGCCATCGTCAATGCGGCCAATACATGGCTGCAGGGCGGTGGCGGGGTGGACGGGGCCATCCATCGCGCCGCAGGGCCGGGTCTGAAGGAGGAATGCAGCATGATCGGCCGCTGCCCGACCGGCGAGGCCCGCATCACCAAGGGCTATAAGCTGCCCGCCAAGCATGTAATCCACGCCGTCGGTCCCGTCTGGAACGGCGGCGACCGCGGTGAGGACGGGCTGCTTGAAAACTGCTACCGGAACAGTCTGGCGCTGGCGCGCGAGGCCGGCGCGCGCAGCATCGCGTTTCCCGCGATTTCGACCGGGGTCTACCGGTTTCCGCTGGAGCGCGCGGCGCGGATCGCAGTTGCGACCGTCGCCGCCGAACTGGACCGTGACCGCGGCGGCATAGAGCGGGTCGTCTTCGCCACCTACGTAAGCGAAGCCACCGACGCCTTTCGCCAGGCCCTCAAGGACGCCGGCCGATGACCATTCGCAGTCTGGAATCGCTGTTCAACCCGTCGGCCATCGCCCTCGTCGGGGCCAGCAAGACGCCCGGCTCGATCGGCTGGGTGCTGGCGCGCAATCTGATGAGCGGCGGCTTCGACGGGCCGATCATGCCGGTCAACCCGAAGCACCGTGCGATCGGCGGCGCCCTGGCCTGGCCCAACGTCGCGGCGCTGCCGGTCGTACCTGACCTCGCCGTGATCTGCACGCCGCCCGATGTGGTGCCCGGGGTGATCGCCGAGCTTCGCGACAAGGGCTGCAAGGCCGCGGTTGTGATCACCGCCGGGTTCGGCGAGGGCGGCGACCGCGCCGGCGCAGAGCGTGCCGAGGCGCTGCGCCGGGCCGCCGGCGACATGCGCATTCTCGGCCCCAACGTCCTCGGCCTCATGGTGCCCGGGGTCGGCCTCAATGCCGGCTTTGCCCATAAGGCGCCGCTGCGCGGCGATCTCGCCTTCGTCGCCCAGTCCGGCGCCGTGCTGGCCTCGGTCCTCGACTGGGCCTCGACGCGTGACATCGGCTTCTCGCACATGGTCGCGCTCGGCGACATGCTCGACGTCGATTTCGGCGACATGCTCGATTATCTCGGGCGGGCGCCGGAGGTGCGGGCGATCCTGCTCTATATCGAGGCGATCAAGGACGCGCGCGAGTTCATGTCGGCAGCCCGCGCCGCCGCCCGCATGAAGCCGGTGGTCGTGGTCAAGGGCGGCCGGCGGCCCGAGGGCGCCCAGGCGGCAAGTTCGCACACCGGCGCGCTGGCCGGCTCGGACGCCGTATACGATGCCGCGTTCCGGCGCGCCGGCATGCTGCGCGTGATCGACATGTCCGAGCTGTTCGATGCGGTCGAGACGCTGTCCCGCGCCCCCCGGTTCCGCGGCTCGCGCATGGCGATCCTGACCAATGGCGGCGGCATGGGCGTGATGGCGACCGACGCGCTGATCGACGAGGGCGGCCAGCTCGCCGAGTTGTCGCCCGACACCATCGCGCAGCTCGACGCGCTGTTGCCGAAAACCTGGAGTCGCGGCAATCCGGTGGACATCATCGGCGACGCGCCGCCAGCGCGGTATGCCGAATCGCTGCGGCTGCTGCTGGCCGATCCCGGCGCCGATGCGGTGCTGGTGCTGAACACGCCGACCGCGGTGGCCGACAGCACGGCGGCGGCGCAGGTGGTGGCCGAGCAGCTGACGAACAATCACCCGCCGGTGCTGACCTGCTGGCTCGGCACCAGCTCGTCGTCGCCGGCGCGCAAGACGTTTTTCGACCGCGGCATTCCCAGCTACAATACGCCCGATGAGGCGGTGCGCGCCTTCATGCACATGGTGCGCTACGATCTGAACCAGAAACTGCTGATGCAGGTGCCGCCGTCGGTGCCGCAGGAGTTCGAGCCGGACACCGCGGCGGTCCGCGCCCTGCTTGACGCGGCGCTCGATGCCGGGCGCAACTGGCTGACCGAGCCGGTGGCGAAGGCGGTGCTGAAGGCCTACGGCGTGCCGGTCGGCGAATTCGCCACGGCGCAGGACGCCGATGCCGCGACCGCGGCCGCGGGCGGGATAACCGGTCCGTTCGTGGTCAAGATCGTCTCGCCCGACATCATCCACAAGAGCGACGTCGGCGGCGTGATGCTCGACCTCAACACGCCCGACGCGGTGGGCGCGGCGGCCCAGGCGATCCTCGACCGGGCGCGCGAGGCGGCGCCGGAGGCCGCCATCGACGGGGTGATCGTCGAGCAGATGGTGCGCCGGCCCGGCTCGCACGAACTGATTGTCGGAATCAGCGAGGATGCCCAGTTCGGCCCCGTCGTCCTGTTCGGCCAGGGCGGCATCGCGGTCGAGGAGATCGGCGACACGGCGATGGCGCTGCCGCCGCTGAACACGCTTCTGGCCCGCTCGCTGATCGAACGCACACGCATCTACCGCCTGCTGCGCGGCTATCGCGAACAGCCGCCGGCCGATCTGGCCGCGATCGAGCTGACGCTGATGCAAGTAGCCCAGCTCGCCGCCGATTTCGCCGAGATCATCGAACTCGACATCAACCCGCTGCTGGCCGACGCCAGAGGCGTGCTGGCCCTGGACGCGCGCATCCGCGTCGCCCGCGCCGAGGGCCCGGCCCAGGCCCGGCTGGCGATCCGGCCCTACCCCAAGGAGCTGGAAGGCGGCGTATACCTGCGCGACGGCAGCGAGATCATGGTCCGCCCGATCCGCCCCGAAGACGCGCCGGCGCTGCAGGAGATGGTGTCGCGGGCTTCGCCCGAGGACCTGCGCCTGCGCTTCTTCCAGCCGATCCGCCGGCTGCCGGAGCAACTGGCGGCGCGCCTCACCCAGATCGACTACGACCGCGAGATGGCGTTCATCTCGTTCGACCCGGAGGAACCTGAGGCGATCACCGGCGTCGCCCGGCTGATGGCGGATCCGGACGTGCACACGGCCGAATACGCGATCATCGTGCGCACCGACTGGAAGGGCCGGGGGCTGGGCTATGCGCTGATGAACCGGCTCCTGAACTTCGCCGCCGAGCGGGGCATCGCGACGATCTACGGCGAGGTGCTGCGGGAAAACGAGAACATGCTGAACATGGCCCGGGACCTCGGCTTCTCATCGCGCCCCGATCCCGACGACCCGAGCATCATCGAGGTCCGCCGGGAGGTATAGGCGCCGGGTGTCGTCAGGCGGCCTTCTGCTTCAGGTAGCGGTCGGCCAGCACCTCGGCGATCTGCACGGTGTTCAGCGCCGCGCCCTTGCGCAGATTGTCGGCGACCACCCAGATGTTCAGGCCATTCTCGACCGTCGGATCCTCGCGGATGCGGCTGACATAGACCGGGTCCTCGCCGGCACATTCCTGCGGCGTGACGTAACCCTCGTCTTTCCGGTGGTCGATCACCGTGATGCCGGGCGCCTTCTTCAGTGCGGCGCGCGCCTGCCCCGCCGTGATCGGCTTCGCGAACTCCAGGTTCACCGCCTCGGCATGGCCGATGAACACCGGCACGCGAACACAGGTCGCCGTCACCTTGATCCCGGGGTCGAGGATCTTCTTGGTCTCGGCGACCATCTTCCATTCCTCCCGGGTCGAGCCGTCGTCCATGAAGACGTCGATATGGGGAATGACGTTGAAGGCGATCTGCTTGGTGAAGCGCTCCTTCGCCACCGGCTCGTTGACATAGATGCCCCGGGTCTGGTTGAACAGCTCATCCATGGCCTCCTTGCCGGCGCCCGAAACCGACTGGTAGGTGGCGACGACGATGCGCCGGATCGTCGCGAGATCGTGCAACGGCTTGAGCGCCACCACCATCTGGATCGTCGAGCAGTTGGGATTGGCGATGATGCCCTTCCTGGTGAAACCGGCGATGGCTTCGGGATTGACCTCCGGCACCACCAGCGGCACGTCCGGATCCATGCGGAAATGCGAGGTGTTGTCGATCACGACCGCGCCGGCCTTTGCCGCACGCGGGCTGTGTTCGGCCGAGACCTTGGCGCCGGGCGAGGACAGCACGATATCCACGCCCTTGAAGTCGTAGGTGGCGAGATCCTGCACCTTCAGCACATTGTCCTCGCCGAATGATACGTCGACACCCACCGAACGCGAACTCGCCAGCGCCACGACCTCGTCCGCGGGGAACTCGCGTTCCGCCAGGATCTGGAGCAATTCGCGTCCGACATTCCCCGTCGCGCCGACGACTGCAACCTTGAAACCCATCTGTTCAATCCCCGATTTCGAATCCGGCGCCGATGTAGCGCCAAATCACCCGAACTGCAAGTGCGACAAACGTTTCAGGCAAAAAAACCGGGCCGCTCGATCGAGCGGCCCGGCCGTGTAATGAACTTTATTACCAGTTCTCAGCCGCCGCTCTGGTCCGGCACGATCGGTGTGGTCGTGGTATCGGTCGCGACGGTTGTGCCGCCGGTATCCACGACGTCCAGATCATGCCCGCACGCCGCCTGCGCGACGGTGGCGAATCCGACAATCCCGGCAATGGCAATGAGAACCGCAAAAACCTTGTGCATTGGCTCTACTCCCTCTCGGATTACAGAGTTCAAGCGTACTGCCAATTGGTTAGATCGTCAAGCGCGTGCATACGATAGCGCTTTATCCGTTAAGCTCGCACCGGCCCGCACCCCCACCCGGCTACCCACAGTGTACGATACCGTTGGGTGGCCGGGTGGGGGTGCGGGCCGGTGCCAACTTAACGGATAGTGCGCTAGAGCGTGTCGTGGTCGATCAGATTC